>JBKDXR010000058.1:0-232226 GCA_046306055.1 Flavobacteriales bacterium | reverse complement strand
TACCGAGGTAGCCCCATTCGGCGAAGGTCATCGGCTGGCCTTCGTGGGTGAGCATGGTGAGGGCATCGCCATGTACCAGGTTCTGGGACAGCACGTGTGAGGCGGCGTGGTATAGGTCGTCGGTCTCTTCCAGCTGCAAGTATTCCGCGAAGACCTCCAGCATGTTGGCCTTGCACTCGGCGATGTTGTCCGTAAGCAGTTCGATGCCGTAGGTGCACATGAGCCCGAGCAGGGCATAGTGCCGCTTCTCGAACTCGTTCTTGCCGTACTTCAGTTCCACCGCCGCGAGCTTGCGCTTCAGGATGCGCACGAGGAAGTTGCCATGGCCGCATGCTGGCTCCAGAAAGCGCGAGTCGATGCGCTCGGTCTCGTCCTTGACCAGATCCAGCATGGCCTCCACCATCCAGTCAGGGGTGAAGACCTCGCCGTGGTCGGCTACGCGTTGTTTGGATTTGATGAGGGACATGGGGCTATCCAAAGTAAAGGTCGTCATGCATGCAGCTCGTCAGCTAGGTATTTGATGGAATATGGTGTGGCACCGAAGTCTTTGATGCCGTAAGCCATTGGGCCTAGAAGCCTTTCTGCTTTTTGGCACTTCCTGGTCACAGGTATAATAGGTGCATGGGCCCCATGCGTACCGGCCAGTGGCTTATTGGCTTTTAGGCCATGGGTCTCTTGGCTTAGGGGTTTAGAGGCCACTTGGCTTTTAGGCCTATTGGCCTCTTGGCCTAATGGCTTTTCCGCTGCGCGGCTTGAGGCCTCAGGCTTCACGGCCTTTGGCTTACTGGCCTTTGGCTCAGCAGCCTCTGGGCTATTAGGCTTATTGGCCTCTTGGCCTGTGGCCACCAACGAAATGCTGTCACCGCGCCCCCGGCCGATGGCCACTTGGCCGCTGGCCACCAAGGCCTCCTTCACTTGGTTGTAGGTGGCCTCGTCCCAGCCCAGCAGTTCGCGGGCCTTGCCGTTGCCCAGGCTGGTGTTGTGGCGCAGCAGGGTCAGTAAGAGGCGTTCATGGTCGTTGTTCACGGGGCTTAAAATAGTACACGTACTTGGTCAAAATGTGTCGTAGCGTGGCGGGTGGTTGGTGGGCGCAAGCTATAGGCCGGAAAGAGGATCGGGATGTGGTAAACACCATAAGGGGACCCTGTGAAAATTCACCATTGCGGAAGTGAGGGAGATGAAGTATGGGCGGAGGGGCAAGTGACAAGTGGCAAGTGACAAGTGCCACGAGGCAATTAGCAGAGCAGCGGCATGGCGGAGGGCTCCCCCCCTGCCCTAACTGACCACCACCACCACGTAGTGCCCCACGAGCTGGGCCTGCACGTGGGTGTCGGGCACGGGTTGCCAGTGGCCGTTGGGGCGGGTGCGGCGGCCGGTGCGGGGGCAGCGGAGGGCGATGTTCAGGTGATGGATGGCCTGGCCGTACCGTGGGGCATCCTCAGCGCCGTGGTGAGCTTATGCCGGTCATCCCCTCCCCGTTGACGACCATCATCGGCTTGATGAGGGAGGTCCCAAAGCCAAAGCAGGGTCTGCCCATGGCGACCCTGCTGGTGTGGTGCGGTAATGGAACCTGCGGGATGGCGGGCTCAAGCTGCCTTGCCGAAGGCCGGCGGACTGTATGGGCTCTGCGTTTTGGTGCCCACCGCGCAGACCCGGAAGGTCTCTTGCACATATGGGGCAAAGCCATCGAGGATGAGCTGCGGTCTGGAGGTGAGGCGCACGCGCTCCCATTGCTCGGGTTCGCCGTGGGCATGCAGGGCGCGTTCCACCTGGTAGATCAGCGCACCGGGCACGCGCTCCCAGTGCAGCTTCAGCTGTCCGGGGAAGGCGGTGGGGCGCACCTGGAGCTGCTCCGGTCGGTTCAGTGAACTGATGGGCTCTGCGCGTTTCACGAGTTCGAAGCCGGAACCCGCGAGCTTGAGCGTATCGCCCAGGCAGGTGCTGTTCACATACCCGGCCAGGCGGGTCAGGTATTCGTTCATGCGCTGCACGGCGCTGTCCCTGCGCGCAATGGCCCTGCGGCCACGGTCCAACGCGGCCAGGTTGGCCTCTTTCAGCTCGATATAGGCCGCATGGAACTGGGCCATGGATGGGGACGGGCTCGGGAAGTCGGGGTTCCCGTTCATGTGGTTGTACACGATGGCTGCACGAGTGGCCTTCTCCAGCGGGTTAAGGCCCCGAAGTCCTGCTTTCACCTTGTTCATGTCAACATGCGTTGGTGGCCTTCCTACGCGATAGGCCTGCGCAGGGTTGCACGTGCGATCTGGCTGTAAGCTGATGCGCACGCCGACCAGGCCACTGCAGTGGGGGTTTGGGTAGGCGCACGACCGGGACCTGCCACTGCGACCTGCCTTTGCGCCATTGCATGCTTGAGCCTTGCTTATGCAAGTCCGCCACATCCCCCTGCACGGGTCCGTGGCACGTCCGCATTGATCGGCGTTGCACGCGCACCACACACGTGCACCAATGCCGCACAGGGCCTTGCACTTGCCCTCTGGGAGCCTGCAGGCTCCGAGCCACCTCGTGCCGTTGCCCTTTGCCGTTACGCAAGCGCGTTGGTGTTCCTTGCACCTGCAAAGGCAGGCCGTGCAGGTGCGTTCGTGTGAGCGGTGACCGCAGAAAAAGACCATGCGCCTGCTGCGGACCGTCTTGCGGCTGCACGACCTGCTCGCGGCCCTTTGAACGTGGTCATCGTGGACCCGGACCGTATGACCAGAACGGTCCGCGCTGCCATTTGACCGCCTCATCATCAGCTACTTTATCCCTTCAGTCATTCGTCCTCACCCCGCTCACCTCGCCACGGAGCGTGTCGAACAGCACGGTGGTCTGGAACAGCCACATGCTGGCGGGAAATGCTTCGACCGGTAATGAACCTGCCTACCGGCAGGCGGGCGCCGATGAACGGCAATAGGACATGCCATTCGCGCCTTCAGAAAGGTCCGTTCATTTCCGTTCATCCCCGTCCATTCACGGTTCCTTCCCTACCTCAGCAGGCTCTTCCGAGGAACGAGGAGACCCAGCTGAACGGGGGCGCAGGGTCCCTTTCAGGAGACCCTGCTGCGGTTTAGGATGTGCCGCAGGAAATCAAGCAGCGAGGGCGACATACTGGATCTCCTGGAGGATGTATTTGCCGATGAACGGGTTCAGCGCTTCGGGCGTGACCAGTTCCACCTTGCGGCCCACCAATTGCTCCAGCGTTCGGGCAAGTCCGACCAGGTTCTTGAGTGTTTTTTGGACGGTACCGAACTCCACGTACAGGTCAACATCACTCTTCTCCGTAGCGGTATCGCGCACAAAGGACCCGAAAAGCCCCAGCCGTTCCACCCCGAACGAACGGATCAGCGCCGCATGCGCCTCCAGGGTGCGCAATAGTTCTGTACGGTCGTTCACCACGGGCATGAGGCTAAGGTAAGCAGCCATCCGCCAAAGGGGAAGCGCACTTATCCGGTCAGTCATTCGTCCTCACCCCGCTCACCTCGCCACGGAGCGTATCGAACAACACGGTGGTCTGGAACAGCCAGGGCCCGCCCAGGCCCCAAGGGCCGGTACGGAGCCCAAGGTCCACCACGTAGCTCAGGGCATGACCGCTGGTATCCGAGGCATCCGGTGGACCGAGCAGCTCGAGCACCTGTGCTTTCCGCAGGCCGGTGAGGCGCGCACTATGCTCCAGGTCGTTGGCCATGGCCCCGCGCACGCGGCGGTCGCCCGCCTGCCAGGCCATGGGCTCGAACGCGCGCGCTCCCTGTCGATCGCGCTTGCCGATGGCCCCGGTGAGGTACGCCACGAAAAAGGCCGCACCGATCCCCAGGATCCATGCGGCCAGGCTCTTTCGCATGCGGGTGCTCACTCCTTCATGAAGCGGGCCATCACCTCCTGGGTAACGCCCGTGGTGCTGAAGCCGCCATCGTGGAAGAGGTTCTGCATGGTGACGAAGCGGGTGAGGTCGCTGAAGAGGGTGATGCAGTAGTTGGCGCAGTCCTCGGCCGGGGCGTTGCCCAGGGGGCTCATTTCCTGCGCGAAGCCGAAGAAGCCATCGAAACCCTTCACGCCGGAGCCGGCGGTGGTCCAGGTGGGGCTTTGGCTCACGGTGTTCACACGCACGCGCTTCTCCTTGCCCAGGCGGTAGCCCCAGCTGCGGGTGATGGACTCCAGCAGGGCCTTGGCATCGGCCATGTCGCCGTAATCGGGGAACACGCGTTGGGCGGCGATGTAGCTGAGGGCCACCACCGAGGCGCCGTCGGCCAGGGCATTGCCTTTGTGGGCGGCCTGCAGCATGCGGTGCAGGCTGATGGCGCTGACGTCCAGGGTCTGCTTGTACCACTCGTAGTTGAGGTCGCTGTAGGCGCGGCCCTTGCGCACGTTGGGGCTCATGCCGATGGAGTGCAGCACGAAATCCACGGGGCCGCCGAGCTTGGCCGTGGCCTCGGCGAAGAGCTTCTCCAGGTCGGCATCGTTGGTGGCATCGGCGGCAATAACGGCGCTGCCGGTGGTCTCGGCGAGCTTGTTGATCTCGCCCATGCGCATGGCCACCGGGGCGTTGGTGAGCACGAAGGAGGCGCCTTCGGCGTGGGCCAGTTCGGCCACTTTCCAGGCGATGCTCTGATCGTTGAGCGCGCCGGAGATGATGCCTTTCTTCCCTTTGAGCAGTCCGTGGGCCATGTGCGTGGTGTTTGGTGGTGGGCGAAGATAGCGGTCGCCCGAAAAGCGGTCCGGGATCCCCAGCATGGGGCCAAGGCGATTTGCCCGGTACCGCGAACACCTGTATTTTACCGTCCCAACCTGCTCCCTTACATGCTCCGGAACCTGACCCTTTCGCTCGCCCTATCGGCATTGGCCGTGGGCGCCCACGCCCAGTGCGTGACCACCTTCCCGGTGAACGAGCCCTTTACCAGTGGCACCGTGGGCACGCCCGGCACGCTGCCCACGAACTGGACGAACATCACCGGCGACGACCTGGACTGGTGGGTGGACAACAACGGCACGCCCACGGCGAACACCGGCCCCATTACGGACCGCACCTTCAACAACACCACGGCCAACGGCAAGTACCTGTACGTGGAGAGCAGCGGTGCGGCCAACACGCCGGGCAAGGTGGCGATCCTGCAATCGCCCTGCTACAACCTTACGGGGCTGAGCACGCCCTACCTGACCTTCTGGTACCACATGCGCGGCAGCCAGATGGGCACGCTGTACGTGGACATTAGTGTGAACGGCGTGGTGACCACGAACCTGTGGAGCATCAGCGGCGAGCAGGGGCTGTACTGGAAACAGGGCTGGCTGAGCCTTGCGGCCTATGCGGGCCAGGCCAACGTGCGGGTGCGTTTCCGCGTGGTGACGGGCAGCGGCGAACTGAGCGACCTGGCCCTGGACGATGTGTTCGTGGGCAACCTGAACCCCGTGTTCGGCTGCAACGAGACCACGGCGGCGAACTACAACGCCGCGGTGAACGTGAACAACGGCACCTGCGATTATTCGTGCCCGGCCGGCCAGTCGCGCGTGCGCATCGACATCTTCAACGACAGCTATCCCGGCGAAACGAGCTGGACGCTGAAGAACGGGGCCACCAACACCACCATTGCCAGCGGCAACGCATCGGGCACCACCCTGTGCGTGCCACAGAACACCTGCCTGGTGTTCCGCATCAACGACACGGCGGGCGATGGCATCTACCACAACACCTACGGCTTCGGTGCCTACTACCTGTGGCTGAACGGCCAGCTGGTGCGGCAGGGCGGGCAGTTCGGGCAGTTCGAGGAGACCACCTTCAACTGCCCGCCGGGCTTCAGTTGCTCCTCTGCGCTGCCGCTGAGCCTGGCACCGCTCTCGGGCACCTACCCGCAAACGCTCACCACC
Source organism: Flavobacteriales bacterium (assembly GCA_046306055.1). Classification (GTDB taxonomy): domain Bacteria; phylum Bacteroidota; class Bacteroidia; order Flavobacteriales_F; family PHOS-HE28; genus PHOS-HE28. Next base: position 226,373 of record JBKDXR010000058.1, on the reverse strand, counting down.
TTCACCACCACCGCGGTGGAGCAGTGGTACGACTTCACCCCGCCGCAGACCGGGCAGTACCAGATCACCACTTGCAACACCAACACGTGCGATACGCGCCTGTGGCTGTACGACATGGCGTGCGGCCAGATCCTGCTGAGCGACGGCGTTGAGGGGGCCACCTTTGCCGATGACAACGACGGCGGCTGCGGGCTGCAGGCCGTGGTGAACGCGAACATGCCGGGCGGCACGTTGCACCGCCTGCGCGTGGGCCACAACAGTGCTGCGGGCAGCTGCGGAAGTGCGGTCACGGTGAGCATCATCTACATGGGCCCGGTGGTGGGCTGCATGAACGCACAGAGCTGCAACTACAACCCGCTGGCCACCGTGCCGTGCGCCAGCTGCTGCCTGGCCTGGGGCAACCCCGATTGTCCGGCGGGCCCGGACCTGGTGATGAACCAGCAGCGCCTGCGCAGCACGCTCACCATGAGCACGGTGAACATCACCGATGTGTGTGCACCCGTTGAAGGCTGCGTGCGGGCACTGGGCCAGCGCTACGTGATCCGCTTCGCCACGCGCATCGACAACATCGGCACCACCGACTACTACATCGGCAGCCCCAGCAGCCAGCCGCAGATGTTCAACACGAACAACTGCCACGGCCATGCCCACTATGCCGGCTATGCCGACTACCTGCTGTTCGACCAGGGCGGCAATGCCATCCCGGTGGGCTTCAAGAACGGCTTCTGTGTGATCGATGTGGGCTGCTTCGGTGGCACCGGACAGTTCGGGTGCAGCAACATGGGCATCAGCAAGCAGTGCTACGACGAATATGGCACGGGTACCACCTGCAACTGGATCGACATCACCGATGTGCCCAATGGCACCTACACGCTGGTGCTGCGCACCAACTGGCAGAACACGCCCGATGCGCTGGGCCGGTATGAAATGAACATGGCCAACAACTACGCCCAGGCCTGCATCAACATCACGCGCAACGCGCAGAACGTACCCTCGTTCACGCAGCTCACCGACTGCCCGGTCTGGACCGATTGCGTGGGACAGGCCTATGGCAGTGCCCGCATGGACTGCAACGGCGTGTGCAACGGACCCACCAAGCGCGGCGACCTGAACGCGGACAACAACCAGTCGCAGGCCGATGCACTTGCTTATGTGCAGGGCATCATGGGCAACGACCTCTCCCCCACCAGCTGCAACGACCTGAACGCCGACAACCGGATCAGCGTGACCGACGCGGCCTTGATGGTGAACGGCTATACGCAGCAGCTCACCCACGACGCCACCGGGCACGTGCTGCACTACCACCCGTGGTTCGACTATCCCCGCGGATGGGTGAGCACCAGTGACCAGGTGGAACTGGGCCTGGCCAACCTGGACCCCATTGCGAAAACAGTGGATGTGATGATCCGCAACCCGAGCTGCCGCGTGATGGGTTATGAGTTCGATCTGAGCGGGCTGACCATCCAGAGCGTCACCAACCTGGCGCCGAACCTGGTGGGCGACATCAACCTGCACACCACGCTGGGCGGCACCAAGGTGGTGGGCATCTCCTACCAGGACAGCTCGCTGGTGAAGAACGACAACTTCGTGCCCCTGGTGCGGATCAACTACCTCACGCTCACCGATGCCATGGTGTGCCTGGCGAACATCACGGACATTGTGAACAAGGACGCCAACAACGTGCTCACCAGCATCGTGAACGGCTGCCTGTCCGTGCCCAACGCCGTGGCCGTGAGCCCCAAGGTGTGGCTGGAAGGCCCCTACCGCGCGGTGGACCAGCTGATGCGCGACGACCTGCGCGCCGGCAACTACCTGCCCACCACCGAGCCGTACACCGGACTGGGCTTTGCCCATGCGGGTGGCGGCGGTGGCGAAACGGTGGCGACATCGGTGCTGCAGGTGACCGGGCCCAACGCGATCGTGGACTGGGTGCTGGTGGAACTGCGCTCCACGGTGGCCCCGCACCCGGTGGTGGCCACACGCAGCGCCTTGTTGCAGCGCGATGGCGACATCGTGGGCACCAACGGCACCTCGCCGGTGGTGTTCAACAACCCGGCAGGCAACTACATGGTGAGCGTCCGGCATAGGAACCACCTGGGCATCATGACGCTGGGCGCACAAACGCTGAGCGCGGTGGCCACGGTGGTGGACTTCCGCACCGGACCCGGCTCCGCCTGGGGCACCAACGCCATGAAGAACGACAATGGCGTGTGGATGATGTGGGCCGGCAACGCCTACCGCGATCTGGCGACCGGTGGACAGCAACTGCTGAAGTACACCAATGCCGAGAACGACCGCGATGCCATCCTGGTGGTGGTGGGCGGCGTGGTGCCCACGGGCACGGTGGCAGGCTACTACCGCGAGGACACGAACCTGAGCGGCGTGGTGAAGTACACCGGCCAGGACAACGACCGCGACCTGATCCTGCTCAACATCGGTGGCGTGGTGCCCACGAACACCCGCGCTGAACAGCTGCCGTACTGAGCGCCAGCACGTGTTCATGAAGAAGGCCGCACCGGGTCCCGGTGCGGCCTTCTTCGTTCAAGCGGATACCTGGTCCTTGCCTGCCAGCAGTTCGCGGGCGTGCTGCACGGCGGTGGCGGTGGTCTTGCGGCCACTGAGCATATGGAGCAGGTGCGTAATGGCGATCACCTGGCGCTTGCGGGCGGTTGTTTCAATTTGCTCATGGCTTTGAGCATGCGCTTCCTATCCTCTTTGGTCCAAGTGGTCAAATGAATAATGACGTGACCGCAAACTTCCTCACCGGGGACACGGATAACGGTTACGGTGCTAAGCGCATATTCGACCTCGCCTTTGTAGGTGTTCTTCGTTACCCAATTCCTTAAACGCACGTATCGCTCATTACCGATCGCATACCATTCGCTCGAAAGCAGTTGCCCGAGGTGATCATCCATACAGGGGCCGCAGGCATACGAATAGTGAATGCTATCACACCAAGGTGAGAAGAGCGTGTCTTCAAAGTGATAGTAACGTTCTATAGGTTGCTGGTCGCTGCCGACTCGAATTGATCCGATCGCGGAGGAGTCAAGCCAAGTTTGATGTGGATCCTTGCTCTCCAGGCTAAGGATCATTTGGCGAGATTGGCTCAATCGGTTCTGTGCTTCGGTGCCGAAGGGAAGACCACCCGTCAGAAAAACAACGATCAAGGTGCGCACTGCCAGCATCTGAAAGACGCTTACCTCCACTTCAGTAGCTCCCGCGCATTCTCCAATGCCGCCTGCGTGGTCTTGCGTCCGCTAAGCATCTGCGCCAGCACCTGCACGCGTTCCTCGGCCAGCAGCGGACGGATGTCGGTGGTGACCACTTTGGCCTCGTGGTCCTTGCTCACCAGCAGGTGCACATCGGCCTTGCTGGCGATCTGGGGCAGGTGCGTTATGGCGATCACCTGGCGTTGGCGGGCCATCTCCCCCATCAGTTCGCCCACGCGGTCGGCCACCTCGCCGCTCACGCCGGTATCGATCTCGTCGAACACGATGGTGGGCAGCCCGAGGCCTTCGGCGCTGAGGCCGATGAGGGCCAGCATCACGCGGCCCAGTTCGCCGCCGCTGGCCACCTTGTCCAGGGGCTCGGGCTCGCGGTCCTTGTTGGCGCTGAACAAGGCGCGCACGGCATCGATGCCCTGTGCGCCGGGCTCCGTGACCTGGTGGTCGAACACGAACTGCGCATGGGGCATGCCGAGCCGCTTCAGCTGGGCCACCACATCCCTGCCCAGTGCGGGCATGGCCTTCCGGCGGGCGGCACTGATGCGTTCGGCCGCTGCATGAACGCGGTCGCGCAGGGCGGCTTCCGTGCGCTCCAGTTCATGGATGCGGTCCGCAAGCGAACCCATGTGGTCGGTGCGTGCCCGGAGCTCTTCCCGCAAGGCGATCAGGGCTTCGGTGTCCTTCACGCGGTGCTTCTGTTGCAGGCGCAGGATCAGGTCCAGGCGCTCTTGCAGGCGTTCGGCCTCGCGCGGGTCGAGGGTCATGGACGCAGCGGACCGTGCGGCCTCGGCACCCATGTCCTGCAGTTCAATGGCCACGCTGTTCAGCCGACCGAGCAGTTCGTTCACAGCGCTGTCGTGGCGGGCGGCGCGGGCCAGTTGCTGGCGGATGATGGTCAGGGCCTGAAGGACGCCCTCATCACCGGCAATGCCCTGGTCGGCGGTCTGCAGGGCCTGCTGGATCTCGCCCGCGTGCTCGGCGCGTTGCAGGTCGGCCTCCAGCCCCTCCTGCTCGCCTTGTTTCAGCTGGGCCTGGTCCAGCTCATCCCGTTGGAAGGCGATGAAGTCGAGCTCTGCACGTGCCCGGGCCTCTTCGTCGCGCAGGTGGCGCAGTTGCTCGGCCATGGCCCGCCACGCCTTGTGGTCGGCACGGTAGGCCGCCACCTGCTTGCCGTGCCCCACCGCATGGTCCACCAGGCCCAGTTGGAAGCGGGGGTCGTTCAGCAGCAGGGTGTGGTGCTGGCTGTGCACGTGGATCAGGCGTTCGCCCAGTTCGCGCAATTGCTCCAGGCGCACAGGGGTATCGTTCACGAAGGCCCGCGAGCGGCCGTTGGGGTCCAACTGCCTGCGGATGAGCAGCGGCATTTCGTAGGGCACACCGGCGGCCTCGCACCACCCTTCGAGGCCCAGGTGCGCCGCATCCACCTCCAGTTCAATGATGCAGCGCTGTTCGGGGTCGCGTGCAAGGCCCGCGTCGGCCCGGTCGCCCATGGCCAGCCCCAACGCACCGATCAGGATGCTCTTGCCACTGCCCGTTTCACCGGTAATGATGGTGAACCCCGTGGAGAGGTCGAGCTCCAGGTGGTCGATAAGCAGGTAATTGGAGATCGAAAGCCGCTTGAGCATGACGAAAGACCCGGAGTTCCGGACGGCGACAAGTTAGGTGCAGGGAAGCGCTTTGCGAGCGCATGAAGGACCGAAGCGTGATGAACATTCCGGCACGGCCGGTCAGGTGCCGCGCATGATCGCCTGGTATTGGCTGATGTGCCCGGGATCGATGATCTGCAGGGTGTTGAAGATCTTGGACTTCTCCTGGGGTTCGCCCATTTTGTAGAGCTCCACCAGTTCGTTGTACTTGGCGTTGAAGAACACCTGCAGGTTGTAGCTCGAGGGCTTGGCCTGGTGCACGGTGCGCAGCTTCTCGATCCCTGCCGCGATGGTGCGCCGGGCGGCGGCCGCATCCTCGGTCATGGTGTCCATGCCTTCGCGATGGTAGCTGTACATGAGCTCGCGCAGGGGGCGGAACACGGCCTGCAACTGGTTGTCCAGCAACCAATAGCGGTTGGTCTGCTCCTCGAAGGCCTTCCAGCCCGGTTCGCTGGTGTTCTGGGCATTGTTCACCACCTGCTGGGCCATGGTGAAGTGCGGCGTGCCGCCCAGGGGCGCGAAGGAGTCGCCATCAACGCCCAGGATGAAGTAGGCATAGAAGCCCAGGATCGAGGAGAGGTTGTTCATGAACCGCTCCGGGAAGAACTCGATCTGGGTGTTCTCCAGAAAGTTGAAGGAGACCTGGTTGTCCACCAGATCGATCACCGGGCTGTTGTAGTCGGTGCCGAACACCGGGCGGGCGTAGATGACCTGCAGGGAACCCTCGAAGCGGTCCGGTGCGGGCTGGCTGGTGATGGTGAGCAGCAGGTTGATCTCGATCCGTTCGCCGGGAGCGTAGTTGGCATTGGTGAACCGGCGGTTCTGGAAGAACTCCTTGATGGCCAGTTCGAGGGACTGGAACACCCGGGGCTGGGCCTGGGCCACCTGCGGGGCGATCACGCTCACCTGGCAGTTGAACTCCTGTGCATGCGCCGCAACAGCGAGCATGGTGGCGGCGAGCAGCAACGGGATCCTACGCATTGTTACAACAGTGTTTCCAAGCGGTCCAAGATAGCACGGGCCACTTCCACCTTGCTCATCAACGGCAATTCCGCGGGATCCGTGCCCGGGGCCAGCAAGGTGACCTTGTTGGTGTCCACCCCGAACCCGGCACCGGCCTCGCGCAGGCTGTTCAGCACCAGCAGGTCGAGGTTCTTGCGCTGCAGTTTGGCCGTGGCGTGCTCCAGTTCGTTGTTGGTCTCGAGCGCGAAGCCCACCACCTTCTGCCCGGGCCTGCGGCCGGCCGAGAGCGTGGCCAGGATGTCCTCGGTGGGTTCCAGTTCCAGTTCCAATGGCCCCTTCCCTTTCTTGACCTTCTGCTCCGCAGCGTTCGCGGGCCGGAAGTCGGCCACGGCAGCGCTCATCATCAGGGCGTCGCAGGTGGGTGCCAGGGTCTTGCAGGCCGCGGCCATCTCAGCGGCGCTGACCACATCGGTGCGGTGGATGCCCGGCCGTTCGAGCTGCAGGGCCACCGGCCCGGCCACCAGTTCCACATGTGCGCCACGCAGGGCGGCCTCCTCGGCCAGGGCGAAGCCCATTTTCCCGCTGGACCGGTTGCCGATGTAGCGCACGGGGTCGATGGCCTCCTGGGTGGGTCCGGCGCTGATGAGGATGCGCTTTCCACGCAGCCTGCTCGTGCCGACCAGGTGGGCATGCAGGGCGGCCACGATGTCCGCCGGTTCGGTCAGGCGGCCTTCGCCCACCAGGCCGCTGGCCAGTTCCCCTTGTTCCGGCCCGATGGTGCGCACACCACGTGCGCGCAGCAGTTCCAGGTTGGCCCGGGTGGAGGCATCGCGCCACATCTCCAGGTCCATGGCCGGTGCCACGAACACCGGGCAGGTGGCGCTGAGGTAGCAGGCCACCAACAGGTTGTCGCATTGCCCATGGGCGAACTTGGACAAGGTGTTGGCCGTGGCCGGGGCCACCAGCATCACATCGGCCCACCGCGCCAGGTGCACGTGGTCGTTCCAGCGGCCGCTGCCGTCGTGCACGAACAGATCGGTGAGCACCGGGCGTTTGCTCAGGGTGGCCAGGGTGAGCGGGGTGACGAAGTCGCGGGCGGAGGGGGTCATCACCACCTGCACCTCACAGCCGGCCTTCACCAGCTCACGCACCAACAGGGCCGCCTTAAAAGCAGCGATGCCGCCCGAAACTCCGAGCAGCACCTTGCGATTGAGATGGAATGGGGAGGGAACGGTGGTACGTTCCATGGTCGGTGATCAGCCTTGCTGACCGGACTGGTCCTGGCCTTCCTCCGCGCGGCGGAAGTACAGCTTGCCTTCGAGCATTTCCTGGATGGCGAGGGCCGTGGGCTTGGGCATGCGCTCGTAGTGCTTGCTCACCTCGATCTGCTCGCGGTTCTCGTACACCTCCTCCAGGTTCTCGCCGCTCACGGCGAACTCCTCGAGCTTGGCGTTCAGTTCCTCCTTCACCTGGACACTGATCTGGTTGGCGCGCTTGCCCATGATGGCCACGGCCTCATATACGTTCCCCGTTCCCTTGTCGAGCAGGGATACATCACGGGTGATGGTCGTCTTGGCGGCGCCGGTGCTTTTCATGGTCATTGTCCTTGGGGTGTGCTGGTCTTTTCGAGTATGGCGTTCAACTCCTGATGCATCTTCTCGGCATCGGGCATGAGGCCGCTTTGGGGAAAAGCGTCCGCGAAATTACGGAATGAACGGATCGCTTCGATCACGCGCTCGCGCTTCTTGCTCTCCACGCTGTTCAGGGCCATGGCATGGTCGGAGCGCAGGGTCAACCACAGGGCGTCCTCCCGGTGCTTGGAATTGGGCCATTCCCGCATAAAGGTCTTGAACGAGACGCTGGCCGCCTGGTAGTTGCGCATGTGGTAATACTGGTAGGCGCTGTTCCAGCCCTTCATCTCCAGTTTGTTGCGCAGGGCGTCGATCAGCAAATTGCAGCTGTCCTTCTTGGTGGTGTTCGGGTAGCGCACCATGAACAGCTGCAGCTGGTCGATGGCGGCGCGGGTATCGGCCTGGTCCAGCTCGTACTCGGGCGAATTGCGGTAGAAGCACATGGCCGTGAGGAAGGCGCACTCCTCGGCGTACTGGCTGGTGGGGAACGTGCGCACGAAATTGCCCAGGTAGTAGCCTCCGAGCGTGTAATCCTTCATCAGGTAGTGCGACTTGGCGTAGAGGTAGTTCACCTTTTCGGCCTCGGCACGCCCCCTGAGCACCATCACCAGTTCCTCCAGCAAGGGAATGGCCCGATCGTAGGATCCCTTGCCGTAATACTCCTCCGCCACCTGCAGCTTGTAGGCCGCATCCGTGCTCTTCAGGGCGCGGTTGAAATCGCTGCATGCGACCAGGACAATGGCTGAAAGAAGAAAGGGCAGCAGTTTCCGCATGGGCCGAAGGGCGGCAAAGATAGGCGCTTGGATATGACCCCTGACCTGTTGACAGCCAACGGACCCACGTCATTCCATGGTATGTCCGCCCGTTTACATTTGCCCAACATTTCATCCCACGCGCAGGTCGGTACCACCACCCCACCGCTGGGTTGCCACGAACCAATACAGCGCTCAGTCGCACCCGCCATGAACGACATCTTCGACAAGCTCCGCAAAGACCTGGGCCACATCGGCCGTCACGCCAAGGACAGCCACGGTTACTTCAGCTTCCCCAAGCTCGAGGGCGAGCTGGGTGCGCACATGACCTTCCGTGGAAAGCCCGTGCTGGTGTGGAGCCTGAACAACTACCTGGGGCTGGCCAACCACCCCGAGGTGCGCAAGGTGGATACCGAGGCCGCTGCGGCCTGGGGCATGGCGTACCCCATGGGCGCCCGCATGATGAGCGGCCAGACCAAGTACCACGAGCAGCTGGAGGATGAGCTCAGCGAGTTCATGGGCAAGGAGGACACCTTCCTGCTCAACTACGGCTACCAGGGCTGCATGAGCGCCATCGAGGCCCTGCTCAGCCGCCACGACGTGCTCGTTTACGACAGCGAGTGCCATGCCTGCATGATCGACGGCGCGCGACTGCACATGGGCAAGCGCTTCGTGTTCCAGCACAACGACCTGAACAGCCTGGACAAGCAGCTGGAGAACGCCCGCAAAGTGGTGGAGCAGACCGGCGGCGGCATCATGGTGATGACCGAGGGCGTGTTCGGCATGGCCGGCGACCAGGGTAAGCTGAAGGAGATCGTGGAGCGCAAGGCCAAGTACAACTTCCGCCTCTTCGTGGACGATGCGCACGGCTTCGGCATGATGGGCAAGGATGGACGCGGCACGGCCGATGCCCAGGGCGTGCAGGACGGCGTGGACATCTACTTCGGCACCTTCGCCAAGGCCATGGCCACCATCGGCGCGTTCGTGAGCGGCCCCGAGGACGTGATCATGTTCCTGCGCTACAACATGCGCAGCCAGACCTTCGCCAAGAGCCTGCCCATGCCGATCGTGATCGGCGCGCTCAAGCGCCTGGAGATGATCCGCACCATGCCCGAACTGAGCCAGAAGCTCTGGACCATCACCAAGGCCCTGCAGAACGGACTGCGCGAGGCCGGGTTGGACATCGGCGTGACCAACAGCTGCGTGACCCCCGTGTTGATGAAGGGCAGCATCCCCGAGGCCACCAACGTGGTGCTCGACCTGCGCGAGAACCACGGCATCTTCTGCAGCATCGTGGTGTACCCGGTGGTGCCCAAGGACACCATCCTGCTCCGCCTGATCCCCACCGCTGCCCACAGCCTGGAGGATGTGCAGCGGACCATCAACAGCTTCAAGGACGTGAAGAAGAAGCTGGAGGCCGGCGCCTACAGGGCGGACAAGGTGGCCGCGATGTGATCGCACCACAACGGAACCAAGGAAGAGCCCTCCTTTACCGGAGGGCTTTTTCGTTGCCCCCCGACCCGGGATATCACCCTCGGTGCCTGCCCCCTACTTTCGTGATCCATGCCCATCGCCTCCGCCCCCCTGCTGCGTAACCTGCTGATCGCCCTGTGCATCGGACTGCTGATGTACCTGGGACGGTACATCCTGATCCCGCTGGGCTACAGCCTGCTGGTGGCCCTGGTGCTGCACCCCTTGGTATCGCGCATGGAACGCCGCGGAACACCGCGCTGGGCGGCCATTGGCGCGGGCCTGCTGGTGGTGGGCGCGCTCTTCACTGCGCTGGCGGGCATCCTGTTCTTCCAACTGGACACCTTCCTGGCCAACCTGCCCCAGCTCACCGGAGGCTCCAGCACCGGCTTCGGCGCCTTCTGGAACTGGGTGAACCAGCAGGTCGCCGAGCTTGGGGAGGCCCATCGCGACGATTGGTGGGGCCCCATGGTGGACTCCGTACCGAGCCGCATGGCCCCTTACTTGGGCACCGCGCTCAGCGCCCTGTTCGGCATGCTGTTCAACCTCTTCATCATTCCGGTCTTCGCCGCGCTGTTGCTCTACAACCGCAACACCTACGTGGCCGCGCTGACCGCATTAGTGGCCCCCGAATGGAGGCCCCGTTTGCCCGGGCTCCTGCAGAAAGTGGTGGGCAACTACGCCCGGTTCATCATGGGCATGGTGCAGGTCTACCTCATCGTGGGCACCTTGAACAGCGTGGGCTTCCTGCTGCTCGGCGTGCCCAACGCCATCCTCTTCGGCATGCTCACCGCTGTGGCCACCATGATCCCCTATGCGGGCATCATCCTCAGCGCCCTGCTGCCCATCACACTGGCCTGGACCACCACGGGCAGCATCTGGATCCCCGTGGGCGTGATCACGGTACTGGCGGTGGTGCAATACCTCGAGGCCAACCTGATCTTCCCCAAGGTGGTGGGCGGCAAGCTGGGCCTGAACACCATGGCCTCGCTGCTCATCATTTTCGCGGGCGGGCTGCTCTGGGGCGTGGCCGGCATGATCCTGTTCCTGCCGCTGGCCAGCATCCTGAAGCTGGTGAGCGAGGAGATACCGGAATGGCAGGCGCTACGACTGCTGCTCGGTGGAGAAGATGCACGCTGACCATGCCGCGCCTGCTGATCCTGTTCGCCCATCCACGCTTGGAGAAAAGCCGCGCCAACCGCGCGTTGCTCGCACAATTGCCCACCCACAAGGACATCACCTTCCGCGACCTGTACGAACTGTACCCGGACTTCAACGTGGACATCGTTGCCGAGCAGGCGCTGATGGCCGCGCATGACATCGTGGTGCTGCATCACCCCTTCTACTGGTACAGCATGCCGCCCTTGCTCAAGCAATACATCGACCTCGTATACGCCTTCGGCTGGGCCTATGGTCCTGACGGCCGCGCCCTGCAAGGCAAGGCCCAGTTCCATGTGCTGACCACCGGTGGTGCGAAGGAAGCCTACACACCAGAAGGCTTTCACGGGAACACCCTCGCGGCGTTCATGCTGCCGTTGAAGCGCACCGCCACGCTCTGTGGCATGACCTGGTTGCCGCCCTACACGGTGCACGGCACCAACCGCCTCACCGACGCAGAGCTGGACCAGGCCGCCCGCCATTACCGCGACCTCCTGCTGGCCTTGGCGGAGGGCCGCATGGACCCGCGGACCTTGACCACACTGGACCGCCTGGACCAGATCGCCCTACCCACGCACTGAACCCATGGCCAGTTTCCTCGCCGATGCCGTTGTCTACCTGGGCGCTGCCGTGCTGTGCGTGCCCGTGGCGAAGCGCCTGGGCCTGGGCAGTGTATTGGGCTACCTGCTCGCCGGCATGGTCATCGGCCCGTTCGTGCTGGGCTTCATTGGCGAAGAGGGCAAGGACATCATGCACTTCGCGGAGTTCGGGGTGGTGATGATGCTCTTCCTGGTGGGCCTCGAACTGGAGCCCGCCCTGTTCTGGAAGATGCGCAAGCAAGTGCTCGGGCTGGGCAGCTTGCAAGTGGTGCCCACGGCCCTGGCGCTCGCTGCACCGGCCCTTATGCTGGGCCTCACGTGGCAGGCCGCACTGGCCGCAGGGCTCGCCTTTGCCATGAGCTCCACCGCCATTGCCCTGCAAAGCCTCAAGGAAAAAGGCCTCATGCACACGGCCGCCGGACAGGGCAGCTTCGCGGTGCTCCTGTTCCAGGACATCGCCGTGATCCCCATCCTGGCCTTGCTGCCCCTGTTGGCCACCGCCAACGTCAACGCCGCGGATGGTGGCCACTGGATAGACAGCCTTCCGGGCTGGCAGCGCACCCTGGCCGTGCTGGTGGCCGTGGGCGGCGTGGTGGCGCTGGGGCGCTATGTGGTGGTGCCGCTGCTGCGCGTGGTGGCCCGCACCCGGCTGCGCGAGCTCTTCGTGGCCTCGTCGCTGCTGCTGGTGGTGGGCATCGCCCTGATGATGGAGACCGTGGGACTGAGCCCTGCCCTGGGCACCTTCCTGGCCGGTGTGGTGCTGGCCAACAGCGAATACAAGCACGAACTGGAGAGCGATCTCGACCCCTTCAAAGGGCTGCTGCTCGGGCTCTTCTTCATGGCGGTTGGTGCCTCCATCAACTTCGACCTCATCGGCGGCGCGCCCGGAACCATCATCGGCATCACGCTCCTGGTAATGCTCGTGAAGATGACCCTGCTCCTGCTCATCGGCCGGCGCAGCGGCTTCGGCTTCGATCAGAACGTGCTCTTTGCCGTGGGCCTCGGTCAGGTGGGCGAGTTCGCCTTCGTGCTGCTCGCCTTCATTGCGCAGCTGGCCATACTCGACGCCCATTGGACCGACACGCTCATGGCCATCACCGCATTGAGCATGACGCTGACGCCCTTGTTCATGCTCGTGAGCGAGAAGCTGATCCTGCCGCGCTTCGGCACGGTGCAGGCCGAGGAACGTCCCGCCGATGCGGTGGAAGTGCGGCACAAGGTGATCATTGCCGGCTTCGGGCACTTCGGCAGCACGCTGGGGCGCTTGTTGCGCGCCAACGGCGTGGAGGCCACCATCCTGGACAACGACAGCGACCAGGTGGACCTGCTGCGGAAATTGGGATTCAAGGTGTACTACGGCGATGCCACACGCCACGACCTGCTGGAGGCCGCCGGTGCGCACGAGGCCGAGCTGCTCGTGTGTGCGATCGCCCCGGAGGCCGCACCGGACTTGGTGGAGACCGTGCACAAGCACTTCCCGCACCTGAAGCTGCATGTGCGCAGCCGCAACCGCATGGATGCCTATGAGCTCATGGACCAGGGCGTGCTGCACATCTACCGCGAAACGCTGGATACGGCCGTGCGCATGGGCGTTGATGTGTTGCAGGAACTGGGCTTCCGGCGATACACCGCACAGCGCGCCGGGCAGGCCTTCCAACGCTACGACCAGGCCGCCCTGAAGGAACTTGCTTCCAAGCGTGGCGACAAAGTGGACTACATCTCCAGCGTGCGGGAGAAGATCGCCGAGCAGGAGGAACTGCTGCGCAAGGACCTGCACCACGATCCCACCCACGCCGACCACGCATGGGATAGTGAAGAGATGCGCGATGCGGGCAAAAGGCGGTGAGCACTGTGCCGACCGCTGACGTCCGTTATTTACTTTCCATGGAAACCAATTGACCTACCTTTGCGTCGGACATGGACCGTCGCAAAGCCCTCCAACTCATGAGCATCGCACCGCTGGGAGCGGCCATCGGCCTGCGCGAACTGGGCCGCACGGTGGCCGACCTGCCTTCCACCCCGCCCATGCCGGTGCTCTTCCTGGGGCACGGAAGTCCCCTGAACGCCATCGAGGAGAACGCATTCACCCGCGGCTGGCAGGGCATCGGCAAGGACCTCCCCCGCCCCAACGCCATCCTGTGCATCAGCGCGCACTGGGAGACCCGCGGCACCTTCGTCACGGGCATGGAGAAGCCGCGCACCATCCACGACTTCGGTGGGTTCCCGCAGGCCCTGTTCGATGTGCAGTACCCCGCGCCGGGCAGTCCGGTGCTGGCCGAGCAGACCCAGCAGGCCGTCACCAGCACCCACATCGGCATCGACCACCAATGGGGCCTCGACCATGGCGCGTGGAGCGTGATCATCCACCTCTTCCCCAAGGCCGATTTGCCCGTAGTGCAGCTGAGCCTGGACCGCAGCCTTTCGCCCCGCCAACACTACGACCTGGCCCGCGAGCTGGCCGTGCTGCGCCGCAAGGGCGTGCTCATCATCGGCAGCGGCAACATGGTACACAACCTGGGCGTGATCGACTGGCGCAACCCTGAAGGCGGCTACGACTGGGCCATGGAGGCCAACAGCCGCATGAAGGAACTGATCATGAACGAAGGCCACGCCCAGCTTGTGGATTTCAAGGCCCAAGGCCGGGCGTTCCAACTGAGCATTCCCACACCCGAGCACTACCTACCGCTGCTCTACGTGCTGGGCCTCAAGGACCGCAAGGACCCCGTCAGCCTGTTCAACGACCGCACGGTGATGGGCAGCATTGCCATGACCAGCGTGAAGGTCGGATAACGGATCTCCCTGCCCATCTTCGCCCCCTATGTCCCACATCGTCATCCTCTCCGCCAGCATCCGCGATGGCCGCATGAGCCACCGCGTGGCCCAGCACCTGCACCGCCACATCACCAGCAGCGCCGCGCACACCGCGGAACTCATCGACCTGGCCGAGCTCGACTTCCCGCTGTTCCATGAACGGCTGAAGTTCATGACCGCGCCGGCACCGGAGGTGGTGGCCTTTGCCGAACGCATCCGCAAGGCCGAGGGCGTCATCATCGTATCGCCCGAATACAACGCAAGCTTCCCTGCCAGTTTGAAGAACGTGATCGACCTGCTCAGCGACGAATGGAAGCGCAAGCCCGTGGCCCTGGTGCCCGTGAGCGGAGGTGCCTTCGGTGGCGCGCAGGTCACCCTGCAACTGTTGGCCACCCTGTGGAAGATCCGCGCCTGGGTGATGACCGGCGCCATGCAAGTGCCCACGGTGAAGGCCGCCTTCGATGAGCAGGGCGTGGCCGTGGAGGCCGAGGCCTGGGCGAAGCGCTGCGATGCCCTACTGGCCGAACTGGAGTGGGCCATGGAGGCCACCAGGCGGATGAACAGATGAACGCTTGATCGCATGGCCTCCAAAGTCCCCACCGCCACACAGATCAATTGGGCCGCAATTGCGCTACAGCTTGGGGTGCTGGCCGCGCTCATCTTCCTGTTCGGGAGCATGGGTATTGAGCCCATGGTCGGCGCTGTGGTTTACCTGATGTGGTCGTGGGGCATGCGGCTCGCACTACCACGCGAACACCGGCGCGGCGTCGCCCTCATCAAAGCAGGCCGTTTCGCAGAGGCCATCCCCCATTGCCAGGCCAGTGCGGACTGGTTCGATCGCCATGCCTGGGTGGATACGTACCGCGCCCTCATCATGCTTTCCCCTTCCGCCTGGAGCTACCGCGAAATGGCCCTGGCGAACCGCGCGTTCAGCCTTGCACAAGCAGGACGCGGCCAGGAGGCCATGAACGCCTACGAGGCCATGCTCGTTGAATTCCCCGATAGCGTGCTGGCCACCACACCGCTCACCATGATGCGGGCGGCACAGGGCAATGGTCATCAGAAGGAAATTTCTTTCGACGCATCGTGAAATAGCGGTCGGACCGCCACGTTCCACAAGCGTATCTTCCAATATGCACCGCCTGCTGCGCTGGTCGCCCCTGCTCTTCCTCCCGGTGATCGCGCTGGGATTCTTCCGCACCGAGAAAAAGGACCCGGTGGTGATCCCCTCGGCCTTTCGCTGGAAGAACAACCATTGGCTGGACGGTAGCGAGGAGCAGGCCATCACGCGCAACGGCATCCAGCGGGTGTACCACAAGCTGCTGGACATCGATTGGAACCCGGCCCATGGCGCGCACCCGGTGTCGGTGGTGCGCATCCCCTACCAATGGCGCACCTATGGCGGCAACGACGGATACTGGACCCATAAAGTGGAACTGGTGCCCTGCATCTACATCACCAACACCACCTTTCTGAAGGTCAGCGATGCAGAGGTGGAGGAACTGGCGCACAACCTGCTGCGCAAATTGCGGATGGAATGCCCGCCCACCATCCACGGCGTGATGCTGGATTGCGACTGGACCGAAAAGACGAAGGCGCGCTTCTTCCGTCTGACGCGGATCATGAACGACAGCCTCGACGTACCGCTCATCGCGACGATACGGTTGCACCAGTACGCACAACCCTTCCAGACCGGTGTGCCGCCCGCCGACAGAGGCATGCTGATGCCCTACAACGTGGGCCAGATCACCGCACCCGGCGATGGCAATTCCATTTTCGACATCGCTGTCGCGGAGCCCTACTTCACGGGCACCAAGCCCTATCCCCTGCCGCTGGACATCGGCCTGCCCGCGTTCTCATGGGGCGTGCAGTTCCGCAACGGGAAGTTCATGGGGATCCTGCAGGATGACCAGGTGCGGACGGCGATGAACTTCAGCATGCTTTCCGGCGAGACCGACGGCACCATGCAGGTGACCCAGGAGAACAACACGGTGCTGCCCGAACTGCACCTTGGCGATGTGGTCCGCATGGAACGCATGACGCCCGAGGTGATCGCCCAGGTGGCACAGCTGGCGCGTAAGGCCGTGAACAGCGATACGATGGCTGTGGCCTACTTCGAAGTGGGCACGGGCACCTTCCAGCGAATGGACCGGACGCAGGTAAAGGCTGGGTATGAGGTGTTCGGTCTTGTCCGGGCAGCGGCCTTCCCCTTTGAAGAACAGATGGCCGATCCCATGATGGACAGCGCGGCAGCGGTCGTTGCGGACACCGCGCTCTGGGTGCCCGTGGACACCACCGTGCCCGTGATCGAACCCCATCACCTCAAGCGGCCATGAAGCGCGTCCTTCCCTATTTAGTGGCCTTGATACTGGTCGCACGACCGGCGACCCTCAACAGCTGCGGCCCCGACTACACCACCGGCGAGGACTTTCGCTTCTGGCTGCTGCAACCCGAGCTGGCCGCATCGCGCCCCCTGCACGCCTTCTACTTCACCACGGAGGAACTGTTCTCCTACGACCCGCACGATATCACGACACTGCCGTATGCCGCCAACATCGCGGAATGGCGGACGGTTATTGGCACCGTGGTCCCGGAAGAGGACATCGCCATGATCCTCTACGGCATGGAACCGGTGGATTACTTCAAGGCCGAAGCGGAACTGGCGCGCACCAACAAATTCCTGATCCGTCTGGCGCAACTGAAGGGCGGTTGGCCTGAATACATCGCCTACGCCAAGCGCTGCGAACAACTGGTGAACAGCGAGGATCCGTGGGGTTTTATCGCGCACGATGGGGCGGGCATCCGCAAGGCCTGGAAGGACGGCGAGGTGCTGCTGAAAGCCGCCCGACATCCGATGCTCCAAGCGCGGCTGGCCTTTCAGTTGGTCCGCCTGGCCCACCACGGCTACGACCCGGAGCGGCCCGACCTGAACGCACGCACCATCTACGAGAAGCACCTCGCGCCCTTGCGTGGTACAAGCTGGATGGAACCTGCGGCCGCCTTCTACCTCGCCGCCATGCTGCCTAATCCGGCGCGCGACCTGGCCTTTGCCGAGATCTTCGACCGGGCCATCGACAAGCAGTTCCGCATGGTGCAGCTGTTCGCGAGCGGCGCTGCGGAGAGCTACCTGCCGCTGGCAAAGGACGACCAGCACCGCGCCACCCTGCTGGTGATGCGCGACCTGCAGCACCCCGGTCGAGCGTTGGAGGACCTGGAACGCATTGCGTCGTGGGACCCCGGGAACCGCCACCTGCCCCTGCTGCTGACCCGCGAGGTGAACAAGCTGGAGGACTGGCTGATCACCCCGGCGGTGACGGAGTACGATGCGGCCATCCGCATGTGGGGCGAACTGGAGGAGGGCGTGACGCGCGAGGAGGTACTGCGCGCCGACCTGGACTACTTGCACCAAGTGCAGGGCTTCATCCGTCGCATCGCCCCCCAGGCCGCAGCGGACCAACGTCCCCTGCTCAACCTGCTGGACGGACACCTGAGCTTGGTGGCCGGTGACCTGGACGCATGCCGGAACCTGTTGGAAGGACTGCCGCAACACCCCAAGGCCGCACCCTTGATCCAGACCCAAGCGCGCCTGGACCTCATCCTCTGCGGCACCCTGGCCAGCGCGGAACTCACCGACGCCACCCGCAACGAGCTGCTCGCCCTGGTGGAACTGGTCAATCTGGAACCCGAGCTCGTAACGCAGCGCTCCACCCTGCTCGGACAGGTGCACCTCTACCTGGGCAAAAAGCTGATCGAGCGCGGCGAAGTGGCCGAAGGCGTGTTCCTCCTCGCACGCAGCGAGCGCCACTTCGGCAACATGATCACCTGGCAAGGCAAGAACGCCCGGCATGTCGCCTTTGAGCAGGCCACACCGGCCGACTACGACCGCATGATCGCGCTGCTGGACAAGCCGGACAAGACACCCTTCGAGCGCTACCTCACCGCCACCGACGATCGGCCCGCCGACTGGGAACGCACCGAGGAGATCTTCAAGGGGAACGAACTGACCCGCGAAAAACTGCTCGACCACAAGGCCATGTGGTTCCTGCGCGAGGACCGGCTGGAGGAGGCCGCCGCTGCCTACCGCCAGATCCCGGACGAGTTCTGGAACAACTACCCGTACAGCCTCTTCACGGACGATGATCCCTTCGTGGTGAACATCGAGGACCCGCACAACTACGCCCACAGCGACAGCGCGCGGTACACCCGCCGCTCCATCGTGGAACGCATGATCGCCCTGAAACAGGAAGCCGCCCGCGACCCGAAGAAGCGCGCCTTGAACCACTACCTGCTGGGCAATGCCTACTACAACATGAGCTGGCATGGCAAGTACTGGGGCCTCTCGCGCATCGCATGGAGCATGCATGAAATGGACCAATGGCGCGACCGTGAGGTCAGTGGTCCGGGCGATGACGACTACTTCGGCACCCAGCGCGCCAGGGAACACTACGTCCTCGCCATAGCGTCGGCGAAGGACCCCATGTTGAAAGCCATGGCCGTGCGTATGGCCGGCGAATGCGAACGCAACTGGCTCGACTACGCCGGCGAAGGTGGCCTGGACGAATGGGAGAACCCGTGGGCCGAGCAGCTCACCGACCGCAGGAGCATTGAAGCCTACCGGGCCATCGAGGAGTGCGTCAGTTACCAGGACTACGTGCGGCGGTTCCGGTAGTCCGCGTAGTTTCGCGGTCATGAAGCTCAGCAGCAGCACCAAGGCCCTGCTCATTGCCGCGGCCGGGTTGATCCTGCTGTTCATCATCGGCGACCGGTTCGGCTTTCGCACGGCTTCCAAGGACCCACTGGAGTTCGTGATCCAATTGGACACGGCGGCCGTGGTGGACATCCGTTTCGAGGACCACGCCGACCCGCGCAACGACTTCCATTTGCTCCGTCGGGGTGCCTATTGGCAGCGACCGGACGCGCCCCAGGACTCCTTTTCCGCCAGAGCACAGGCCGCCTTGTTGCTCCAGACCTTCCAACGCGTTCCAGTAAAGCGCGACATGGGGATGATCCGCCTGCTGGCCGAGCGCTACCAGCTCACGGACAGCACGCTCTGCCGGATCACCTTCACCGAACTGGAGGGCGGGCAGCATGCACTGAACCTGGGCAGCACCACCTTCGCGCCAGGCAAGGTGGGCAGCTGGACGTATGTGAACGTGCCGGGCGAACGCGAGGTGTATTCGGCGGAAGGCCTCCTCACGGCCACCCTGCGCAAGCCGCAGCCCTGAACCGGTCCGTTCGCGATGTGCGTACTTTGCCCGGCCCGCGTGCTGCCCCGAACGCCATGATCGCACGAAAACGTCCCTATCACCTGCTCGAGGCCCATCACCTCGCCATCGGGTATTCGGTCGTACACCGCGACGACCTCCGGGCAATGCCCCTGACGAACGAACTGTTCAGCGAAGCACGGGCCTGGCACCATAGCGGCATCATGGAATGGCAGCCCGGCGTGGCCGCGCACCAACTGATCCTCCGCAACACGCGTCCGGCCCGCAAGTGGTCGGCGTTGCACGAACGCTTCGCCGCCCAGGTCCGCGCGGTGGACGGCCTGCTGGCCAGGCACAATGCCATGCTGCTGCCCACGGGAGCCAGCCCCTTCCTGCATCCGGCGAAAGAGACCGTGCTGGTGACCGTCACCGATGGTGATCGCAATGCCCTGAACGATCGCCTCTTCAACTGTGCGCAGCATGGTTGGAGCAATACGAACGGCGCCGATCTCTCCGTGACCTTTTCGGGCGATGGAGAGTTCAGCAAGTTGCACGCTGCCGCACGCCTGCTGCTGCCCATCATACCGGGCCTTGCCGCGTCGTCGCCGTTGCTGGAGGGCCGCTTCCACGGATTCCACGACGGGCGCCTTGAATCCGGTTTGCACGCCCGTGAGAAGTACCCGGAGCTGATGGGGTCCTTGATACCCGAGCCCGTTTACACGCAGGAGGACCACGACCGCGAGATCCTCGCGCCCATCGCACAATTGCTCGGTGAACTGGGGGCCATCCCGGGCCTGGACCCGGAACAGGCCAACGCGCGCGGTGCGGTGGCCCGCTTCGATCGGCAATTGATGGTGATGCAGGTGACGGACACCCAGGAGAACGCGGCCGCCGATCTCGCCGTGGCCGAACTGATCAATGCCGTGCTGCGTGCCCTGGCCAGCGGGCGGTGGGTGAGCACCTACCTGCAACGCGCTTGGTCCGAGAACGACCTGCTGCCCATCTTCCTGCAGACCATCAAGGACGCTGGCAACACGTTGATCACCAACCGCGACTACCTGCTGATGTTCGGCCTGATGAAACAGGAACAACTGTCAGTACAAAAGCTCTGGCAGCATCTGTTCGTGGACCTCTACGGCGAGATCAGCCCCGAAGCACGACAGCCCATTGCGCACATCCTGGAACATGGCTGCCTGGCCTCGCGCATCCTTCGACACACGGGTCGAACACCTTCGCCCGATAAGCTGCGCACCGTGTACCGCGAACTGGCGGATTGCACGCGCACGGGTCGGTTGTTCGTGTAGCTCGTTCGTTCCGACGAAAGCCGGGTGGTCCTGGTGGTGTAAAGGGCGGCCTTCCGTCGAAACCCTGGAACCGCTGAAAAAGCAGCGCGTATGTGCAGGCACCAACATGCATGCCCATGCTACGCTCCACCACCTCCGCCGCCGCCTTGCTGCTGTTCCGTTTGGCCTGTGCTCAGGCCGGACCGGTGTTCCACTGGCCACTGGATGAGAGCAGTGGCACCGTGGCCCAGCCAGTGGCCGGTAGTTCGCCCGGCGTTCTCAGTGGCGGTGTGGGCTGGGACCCGCTCGGTGGACATCACCAAGGCGCTGCGCGCTTCGATGGCGTGGACGACCGGATCCTCATCGGCCCTTGCGACCTGACCAATGGTGGCGGCGGCATCACGCTTTCCGTTTGGGTGAAGCCCGACTTCGTGACCGCCATGGAGCGCACATTGATCGCCAAGACCACCGGACCGCAACCGGCGGACCACCAATGGTCGGTGAGCTTCGTGAACGCCAGTGCCGTGCGGTTCCGCTTGAACGCGGGCGGCACCACCACCGAGCTGAGCACATCGCCCTCCTCGATCTTCTCGGGCACATGGTACCACATCGTGGCCAGCTACGATGGCACGCAGATGCGCATCCACGTGAACGGTGCCCTGATGGCCGCGACCCCGAAGACCGGGTCCATCGGCGTGGCACCACAAACGCCGGGCTCGCTGGGGGGCCGAAGCACGGGCACGGCACCTTTTTCCGGCTGGATCGATGATGCCCGGATCTACGCCCGTGCCTTGTCCGACCAGGATATCATCGGGCTCTTGTTCGAGACACTGACCACCGGCCTTCCGACCTCCACACGCCCTACGCTTTCCCTCCACAACGGAGCCATCGCACTACCAACGGGCGCTTGGGACCATCTCCGATTATTCAGCACCTCCGGAGCATTCCTGGCGGAACAACGCCTGCAGGCCGGATCCAACGCCGTGGACCTTGACATCCCGTCCGCTGGGCTTTACCTGGTCTGTCTGACAGGTCCCGGCCATGCGTGGTCCGGCAAGCTATGGGCGCCCTGAACGCGAAAGCCTCAGGCCGTGATCAACCTTCCACCCTGATCACCTGCCCATCGTGCGCCAGCTCGACGTTAGCGGGGAGCAGGCGCGACGCTTCAACACTGCTGCCCAGCAGGTGACTGATGTGTGTGAGGTAAGCTCTGCGCGGAACCACCTCCTCGATCACGGCCAGGGCCTCGGACAGATTGAAGTGTGTGGGGTGCGCCTTGATCCGGAGCGCGTTGATCACCAGAACATCAAGGCCACGCAGGCGGTCCAGCTCCGAAGGCACAATGTGCTTGGCATCGGTGATGTAGGCCACCGGACCATGCCGGAAACCCAGCACGGGCATGGTACCATGCAGCACGGTGATCACGTCCAGGTCGATGCCACCAGCGTTCACACGATCGCCCGTGATCTCGTACAGGCGCAGATCGGGCACACCGGGATAGCGCTCTGCTCCGAACGCATAGTGGTACATCCTTCGTACCGAGGAGATCGTCGCCGCATTGCCAAAAATGTCCATGGGGCGCTGCAGGTGGAAGTTCAGCGCGCGCAGGTCGTCGATCCCCGAGACGTGGTCCATGTGCTCGTGGGTGAGCACCAAGGCATCCACGGAATCGGTGCCCGCGCGCAGCAACTGCTGCCGCAGATCGGGTCCGGCATCGATCAGCACGGTGGCCCCATCCACGGTGAGCAAGGCCGAGCTCCTGAGGCGCTTGTCCCTCGGGTCGGTACTGAGGCAGACCGGGCACCTGCAGGCCACCACCGGAACGCCCTGGCTGGTGCCTGTACCGAGGAATTGCAGTTCGATCGCGGCCATCACGGCAAAGATCGCAGTACGCTGGTGAACCACACCTTACTTTCGCGCCGCCTACCCGGAGAGGTGGCAGAGTGGTCGATCGCGGCGGTCTTGAAAACCGCTTTACCGCAAGGTAACGGGGGTTCGAATCCCTCCCTCTCCGCCAAGACAAGCCCGTGCCACGAAGTGGCCGGGCTTTTTCGCTCTCTGACCGAGCCAAGCTTGCTTGAGCGAGGGAAGAGAGCGAAAAAGCCCGCGAAAGCGCAGCTTGAGCAGGGCTTGTGTTGAAGCCTCCCAGCCGTCCGGCGGCCTGAAAGCCGCTCGATCGTCGCCCTAAGCCCCAGCGAACATTCCCCTTTAACGCGACCATCGGACCCCATCACGCAGGGAACGGAAGGCAATGCGCAGGTGACAAACGTAACTTTGTGATGATGAGCAGACCTCTCCACCTCTTCTCCCTCTTCGTCGCAGCGCTCTTTACCCTGTCTCTATCCGCCCAAGTGGGGCTGGTGGTGGAGAGCAAGGTGTACCAGCGCCCCGGCATTGGCCCCTATGTGGATGTGAACATGGCGCTGCTGGGCGGCACGGCAGTGATGAAGCCCAACGAGCGTGGTTTCAACCAGGCCCGTGTGGAAGTGATCACGATCATTGAACAGGCGGGCGCCATCAAGGCCTTCTCCAAAACGCTGGTGCTTGGTCCGGAGCGCACGGACAGCCTGGCCGTGGACATCGTCCACCAGGAGGCGTTCGACCTGGCGCCCGGTGCCTACACGTTGGCCATAGAACTGCGCGACCAGAACAACACCGACACTACGGCCACCCGGTTCAACGCCCCGTTGGCCGTCGGCGAACTATCCGCAGGGCTCGAGATCTCTGAGATCCTGCTGGCCGAGCGCATCGAAAGCGCAGGCTCGGATGAGCGCAGCAAGTACGGCTACTCGCCCGTTCCGCTCCTGACCGATTATCTGCCCAGCAGCATCGGCTCGCTGGAGTTCTACGCCGAGGTGTACAACAGCGACCGGTACTTCGGCAAGGACAGCGCGTACCTGCTCACCTACCAGTTGGAGAGCTATGAGAAACGGACGGTGGTGGGCGCCTTCAAGCGGAACATCCGGAGCAAGGGCCGCCCCGTGGAACCGGTGATCGCCGCGTTCGACATCGGTTCGCTGCCCTCGGGCAACTACGTGCTCGCCATTGAAGTACGCGACCGTACAGGCGTTCTGCTGGCCCGTCGCGAGCAAATGATCCAGCGCAACAATCCGGTCTCGTTCGCCTACGACATGCAGGCCATGGAGAAGATGGACCTGAGCCACACCTTCGCCGGGGCCTTCAACGACCGCGACTCACTGGCGCAGCACATCCACAGCATGCGCCCCATTGCCGACCCGCTGGAGCGCAAGATCATCGACGACCGCTGGAAGGACCGCGACATGGACCAGATGCGCCGCTTCTTCTACAGCTTCTGGGCCAACCGCAGTGCCGATCCCGAAAAGGCCTGGCTGGAATACCGCGAACAGGTGATCAAGGTGAACAAGCTTTTCGGCTGCCGGAACAAGAAGGGCTACGAGACCGATCGCGGGTACGTGTACCTCAAGTACGGCGCGCCCAACACCATGATGGACCGCTTCAACGAAATGGGCACCATCCCCTATTCCATCTGGCACTACTACCGCATCGGGCCATACAGCGACCGCCGGTTCGTGTTCTACCTGCCCGACCTGGTCACCAACTGCTTCGACCTGTTGCATAGCGAAATGCCGGGCGAGGTACAGAACCCTCAGTGGAACCAGATCCTGCATGCGCGCACCACACCCGTCATGGGCGTGCAGACCAAGGACCCCAACACCATCGAGAGCGACCGGGTGCGCGAATTCTACACCAACCCGCGTTGATGCCGGTTCCGTGCATCTTTGCGCCTTGCTGAACGCATGCGCACGGCGGTGGTCATACTCAACTGGAACGGCAGGCATTGGCTGGAGCGGTTCCTGCCGGACGTACTGACGTGTACCGCAGGCGCAGAGATCGTGGTGGCTGACAATGGCAGCACCGATGGGTCGCTGGCCTGGCTGGCAGCGCACTTCCCCACCGTAACGCGCCTTGATCTGGGCCTGAACCACGGCTTTGCCGGTGGCTACAACGAGGCCTTGAAGCGGGTGACCGCTGAGCGTTACCTGCTGCTCAATTCCGATGTGGCCGTTACACCGGGCTGGCTGGACCGCATGAACGCCTTCCTGGACCAGCACCCGGAGATGGCCGCCTGCCAGCCGAAAGTGCTGGACCACGCACGCCCAGACCACTTCGAGCACGCCGGCGCCGCGGGCGGGTACATCGATCGCAACGGCTATCCCTTCTGTCGCGGTCGCATCTTCGAGATCACGGAGGTGGATGCCGGACAGTACGACGATGCGCGTGAGGTCTTCTGGGCCACCGGCGCATGCATGCTCATCCGGTCCGGGGCCTTTCATGGCGCGGGCGGGTTCGATGCGGACCTGTTCGCGCACATGGAGGAGATCGACCTGTGCTGGCGGCTGCGCAGACAGGGATGGACCATCGGCTACACCCCAACGGCGGTGGTGCATCACGTAGGTGGCGGCTCATTGGGCTACGGCAGTCCTCGCAAGACCTACCTCAATTTCCGCAACAGCCTCATCGTGCTCACGCGCAACCTGAACGTGCCCTTCTGGTGGGTGCAGGTGTTCCGCCGGTTGTTGCTGGACGGCGCGGCCGCGGCCAAGTTCCTGTTCGAAGGACACGGTCGGCACACCTGGCAGGTGGTCCGTGCCCACTGGCATTTCTTCGCCCTGCTGCCCAAGGTGATCCGGCAGCGTCGCGAGCTGATGCGCACGGAGCGCACGCCCTCGCTCACCGGGCTCTACCACCGCAGTGTGGCCTACGACCGGTTCATCCTGGGCTGGAAAAGGTTCGATCAGTTGGACCCTTCGGCCTTCGAGCCGGCCAGGGTCAGCAAGTGAAGGATGGCCAGGCGATAGCCATCGGCACCCAGACCCATGATGGAGCCCTTGCAGACCGCGCCGGTGAGCGATAGGTGCCGGAACGGTTCGCGTGTCAGCAGGTTGGTGATGTGCACCTCCACCACCGGCACCGTGATGGCCGCAATGGCATCGCGGATGGCCACCGAGGTGTGCGTGTAACCGCCAGCGTTCAGTACCACCCCATCGTACTGCCCCTGGGCCTGCTGCACCGCCTCCACCAGTTCGCCTTCCAGGTTGCTCTGCAGGTGGTGCAGCTCCACTTGGGGAAAAGCCTGCCGCCACTCCTCCAAGAGCTCTTCCATGGTGCGTTCGCCATACAACGCCCGTTCCCGTGCGCCCAACAGGTTCAGGTTCGGTCCGTTGATAATGAGGATGCGCGGCATGGCGGATGGGAATGGTAGCGCGAAGGTCGGTACAATGCGCGGCCGTTGCTGTCCGTTCACGATCCATCGTGCAGAACAAGGCGCTGGAAAGCCGCACGGGCTCATCACCTGATGAACACCTTCGTACCATGACCTGGAACGCGGCCCTGGCCGACCTGCGCATACACCTGAAGCTGGAGCGCTCGCTAAGTCCGCGTTCCGTGGAGGCGTACCTGCGCGACATCGGCAAGCTGAAGGGCTATGCCGAAGGGCTGTCGCCCCCCTTGGGCCCGGTGGATCTGGGCCTGGAGGACCTGCAGTCCTTCGTCACCTTCACTGCGAAACAAGGGCTGGCGCCCACCAGCCAGGCGCGTCTGTTGAGCGCGGTGCGTGGCTTTTACAGGCACCTGCTGCGCGAGAAGGTGGTGCGCGAGGACCCCAGCGAACTGATCGAAAGCCCGCGCACGGGCCGCTACCTGCCCACCTTCCTTACTGTGGAGGAGATCGATGCCATGGTGCGCGCCATCGACATGAGCAGGCCCATGGCCCATCGCGATCGCGCCATGATCGAAACGCTGTACGGTTGTGGCCTGCGTGTGAGCGAACTCTGCTCCCTGCGCCGCAGTTGGCTGCACTTCTCCGAAGGCTACATCCGCGTGGTGGGCAAGGGCGACAAGGAGCGACTGGTGCCAATCGGGCCCGAGGCCATGCGACAGATGGACCGTTACATCAGCGATGAACGCGTACACCTGCCAGTAAGGCCCAAGGCCGAGGACATCGTGTTCCTGAACCAGCGCGGTGGTGCCTTATCGCGGGTCAGTGTGTTCAACCTGGTGAAACAACTGGCCGTGCGCGCGGGCATCCACAAGACCATCAGTCCACACACGTTCAGGCATTCGTTCGCCACACACCTGGTGGAAGGCGGCGCCGATCTGCGTGCGGTGCAGGAAATGCTCGGGCATGCCAGCATCACCACCACCGAGATCTACACGCATCTGGACCGCGAGTACCTGCGGAGCAACATCCTGCAGTTCCATCCAAGGGCAAAGGCCAGGGCCTGAGCTCAGCGCACCACCGGCAGCAGCTTCCGCGCAATGCGGTCGCCATGTTCGTTGGTGACCAGCACCACGTACATGCCGCCGGACAAGTGGTCCAGGTCAATGGTGAGGCTCGTGTCGGTCCACGGGGTGGTGCTCACGGTGCGTCCGTCGGTGTCGAGCAACTGCACCGACCAATGACCCTGTTCGCTTTGCGCACGCACCAGCGTGAGCTGCTCACGCGCGGGTACGGGCATCAGGTGTACGGCCTCTTCCGTTTCCTCGCCCAGCGAGGTGGTGAGGTAGAGGTACGGCTCCGAAGTACCCGTGCAACCGCTGCCGTAGGTGATCTGCACGGTATAGAAGCCCGATGCGAAGGCGGAAATGGTGGCGCTGTTGGAGTTGGGCAGGGGATTGCCGTTCAGGAACCACTCGTAGGTATCAGCCGGGGTGCTGGTGAGATCGGCGCCATCGGCGGTGATCACGGGCTGGGGCAAGGGGCAGCGGTCCTTCAGTTTGTACACCCGCTGGTTGGAGCGGCTCACCAGGAAGATCTCGCCCTCGTGGTTCGCGGAGATGTCGGAAATGCTGATGAGGCCACTGGCCAGCACGAGCGAATCCACCCAACCGCCTTGCCCATCGGGCTCAATGGTGCGGATGTCGCCGT
Organism: Flavobacteriales bacterium; assembly: GCA_046306055.1. Lineage (GTDB taxonomy): Bacteria > Bacteroidota > Bacteroidia > Flavobacteriales_F > PHOS-HE28 > PHOS-HE28. The sequence goes on along the minus strand of JBKDXR010000058.1, from coordinate 198,722 downwards.
TGCAGAAATCGGAGTAGAACAGTTTGCCCTGCATGCGGGGGTAGCGTGTGCCGCGGTAAACCTCGCCGGCCATGATGGCGCATGAGTTGCCCCCGTTCACGAAATGGGCGTAGGCGCGCAGCGGGTCCACCACCACATCCTCCGGAGCGCAGCGTTCGGGCAGAAAGGGTGCGAAACCCTCGTAGCAGCTCCAACCGAAGTTGGGGGCCGTGTTCACGTTGCCCGGCCAGAAGTCCAGCTCCTCCCAGAACTCCTGCCCCACATCGCCGATCCACAGGTCGTTGGTCAACGGGTCCAGGCCAATGCGGTACGGGTTGCGCAGGCCATAGGCCCAGATCTCGGGACGCCGTCCCTCAGTGTCGTTCACGAACGGATTGTCAGGCGGAATGGAATAGGTGCCATCGGCCTCCGGCTTGATGCGCAGGATGGTGCCGAACAGGTTCGTGGCGTCCTGCCCGTAGTTGTTGGGGTCGCTGGCATCGCCGCCATCGCCGAGGGCCACATAGAGATAGCCATCGGTGCCGAACTCCAGATCGCCGCCCTTGTGTATGGTGCCGGGCTGCGGCAGCTCCAGCAGCACCACTTCGCTGTTGTTGATGGCGATGTTGGGGTCGGCCGAGACACTGAACCGCGAGATACGCGTGGTGCCGTTCGCCCCCACATTGGCGGTGTAGTTGAGGTAGAAGTAGCCGTTATTGGCATAATCGGGGTCGAAGACCATGCCGATAAGCCCCCGCTCGCCGCTGAAAATGACCCTGTTGCCGATGTTCAGGAACGGCGTGGGCAACACGGTCATGCTGTCCGAAATGATGCTGATGATGCCCCCCTGGCGCGCTACGAACAAGCGCTGATCACCACAACTGGCAATGGTGGTGGCATGCTGCATGCCGGTGGCCCACTGCACCAGCTCCACTTCGAGCGGTGCCTGGGCCTGGGCGGGTTGTACGAATGGAAAAGAGGAAACGAGAAGGGCTGCGAACAGGGAACGTGACACGAGGGACGATTAAGGCCTCAAAGGTACGTCCGTCACTGACGAGCGTGACCTACTGCACCACCACACGGCGCACAACACCGGTATAGGCGCCAGCGGCCTGCAGCGTACCCGAAACAGGGCGGCCCAGCACATCGTAGGTAACGCCCAGGGCATCGGTGGCCACAGGGCCGCGCTCGATGATGCCCACCGCGCTGCCTCCCGTGTTCGGCGAGGCCACCACGCGCACGTCATCCAGCACCCAGCTGCCGCTCAGGTCGCCATCGTAGGGCGTAAGCTCCAACTGGAAGGTGGCGAACTGCATGCCTTCGGGAATGGTGATGATGCCCACGTTGGTCAACACGGTCTCTCCCAGGTCGTAGGTAATGGCCACATCGGCCAGGTCCACCATGGGTGCGGCCATGTCGTTGGTCCAGCGCACCTTTAAACGCACCGGACCGCTGTAGGAGGCGTGTCGGATCACAATGCTGTCGATCCGGAGCTCGGTGGTGCCGATGCCGCTTACCAGCACGCGCTTGGAGGCCTCGGGTTGCAGTCCCCAACCGCTCGTGAACACTGCGTTGTTGCCAACGGAAAGCGGGTACGGGCAAACATCCACGCCCAGCCAGGCCACGTTGGTGCCGAAGAACCCGGGCTGCACCTGGTCCGGCACATTGCACGCCGAACAGCCATCGAGGCAGTTGAGCATACTGGCACACACCGCGTTGGGCCACGAGTAGTGGATCACCTGGGTCTGTGCGGCCATCGGGAACAGGGCACTGATGGCGAAAAGGATGGAGAGTGTGTTCTTGAGCTTCATGACCTGGCATTGCTGAACAGGCGGTCTTGCCCGTTCGTGGCCTTGTTACGGTCATTCAGCCCGCAGGTTGCATTTCATCCTGAAAATGACCCTGATCGGCTTCGCAGAGGATGTGTTCATCGAACATGTTCCACAGCAGGGACCAGATCAACACAAGTCATCCTCTGCCCTTTCAAGCAGCAGCACACAGCGCCCAACGGCTGGTGCACCAACGAACGCACCGAAAGCTCAGCGCACCAGCTCGAAACGCTCGGTGCCCAGCACATCGCCGGTGGTGGTGGTGGCGCGCAGCAGGTAGCCACCCGCCCGCAGCTGGCCCAGGTCCACGGCAGCGGTGAAGGCACCGCTTACCGGGCGCACCTCGCGCAACACCACCCTGCCATCCACCGCCAGAACGTCCAGGATCACGTTGGTGGCGGACCGCACCTCGCCGCTGATGTTCAGCAGGCCGTTGGTGGGCACCGGGTGCAGCCGCAAGGGCGCGGGCGCATCATCGCCCAGGTCTGAAATGCCCACCTGGGCCGTGCTCTTGGCAAAGGCGTACTGGCCCTTGCGCAGGTTGTTCATGGTGATGTAGCCTGTGCCGTTGGTGAGGATGCCTGCGTTCACGGTCTGGTCGTCGTACACGCTCCAGGTGCTGTCGGGGTGCGGACGGTACACCACCAGCAGCCCCTGCTCATTGCCAGCGATCAGTGCATTATCCAGCTGGTTGGCGCCATTGCCGTAGTAGTACAGGCGACCGCGTAGCACCGTGCCTTCGGGCCACAGGCCGTCCACGTTCCAGTAGTGCGTGTTGCTCATGGTGATGATGTCCGCCGCTAGAGGCTCCTGGTCCGGTGCAGACCACATGTGGTCCACGCGAACGAAGGTGCTATCCACCAGCACATCGCCATAAAGGCGGAAGTCCACGTAGGGCAGGATATTGTCGAAGTTCACGCCCGGCACGATCGTGATCTCGTGGTCCATGCGCGACTGGTTCAGCTTGGCGTAGCGGTTCAGCGCCACCATCACCGGTTGGAAAGGCGCCGATACGAGGACGGTGCTCTGCTCCCCGCCGGCCACTACCTGCACATCGTGGGTGGTGCCATCCGCGGCCCACAGCGTAAGGTCCAGCGGCACTTGCTGGTGGTATTGGTCGGTGCCGTATAGCTTCTGGCCAATGGTCAGGTCCACGCTCCAGGCCGCACCCTGCTGGGTGGCGGTCCAGTTGCGCACCTCAAAGCCCGCATAGCCCGGGGCGAACACCCAGGCATCGAAGAAGGGGTCCAGGTCCTGTCCACTGGTCAGTTCCAAGGCCTCCTTGAAGCCCTCGGCAGTAATGGCGGTGTTGGCGAACTGCACCTGGATGTCGCTCATGGCCTGGCGGAAGGCATCGTTGCCCATGTAGCCGCGCAGGTTGTGCAGCACCGCAGCACCCTTGTAGTAGGTGTGCGTGCCGTAGATGTGCGGGTCGGGCATGGGCGATAGCGGCTGGAAACCGTCGTCGTTGATATGCGCCTGTTTCAGGATGAAGAGCGTGTTGTCCTTCACCGTGCGCATCATGGCCGCAGCGCCGCCGATCCACTCTTCCACCAGGTGCCCGCTGTACTCGGCCGGGCCTTCCTTTAACCACATGTCGTTGTGCACGTAGGGCGAGATGTGGTCGCCCCACCAGTGGTGGCCCAGCTCGTGGGCCAGCAGGCCGCGGTTGCTGCCCACGCTCTGCCCGGTCATGAACTGCGGGTAGGCGATGTTGGTGGCGATCTCCAGCGCGCCATCGGTGGTGAGCACATAACCCACGCGGTCGTAGGGGTACGGACCGTACCAATGCTCGCAGGCATCTATGGTCGCGGGCAGGTCCACAAAGCGGGTCACCATGGCGCTCAGGTTGGCAGGCTTGGCGTTCAGCTTCACCGGAATGTCGCCGTTCGCACCCGTGTGCGTGTATTCCTCCTGGGCATAGTCCGCCACGGCCACAGCGCTGATGTAGGTGGGTATGGGTTGCGGAAGGTGGTAGCTGCGTACCACGGTATCGCCGCCCAGCTGCACCTCGCCCAAAAAGTCGCCCTGCCCATGGAAGCGGTAAGTGCCGGCGCTCTTCACGTGGTAGGTGTAGGTGGCGCGTTCCACAAAGCTGTCAAAGCAGGGGTACCACACTTTCCCGAAGTTGGGCGGTATGGTGCTGATGCCGATGCCCAGGTTGTAGATGTAGTTGCTGGCGAAGTAGAAACCGCCCCACTCGGGGTCGCGGTGCGGCACCCCTTGGTAGTAGACCGCCAGGCTGTCCTCCTCCCCTTCGCCCATGGCCGCGGGCAGCTGCACGCGCAGGAACGCGCCGTCGTACGCAAAGTCCACGGGGCTGCCCTGGTGCAGCACGGAATCCACCGTAAGGTCGAACAGGTCGAAGGTGATGCCAGCGAGGTCGGGCATCAGCGCACGGAAGTGCACCGTGGTGGCACCCTTCAGCAGCTGTCCGTTATAGTCGGTCACATCCAAGCTGATGTCGTAGTGCAGGATGTCGAAGGTGTCGCTGCGGGCGATGGTCTCCGCGATCTGCGTACGGTCGGCGGCGGTGGCCACCGGGTGTGGATGGTACCCCTGGCGGAAGAAGTGGCAGCCATAAGGGTTGGGCTGGGCCATGGCGGAGCAGACCGCTACAAGGGCCCCAAGGGTCAGGGAATTGCGCAACATGCGGGGAAGGTGTTCTTGGGAGGTGGTGAAGTTAGTGCGCCGGGAATGGACCTGGGCGGAGGGAATGCAATGACCGGGAATGAACACAGATGAACGGGAATAGTGAGACCATTCACGGTTCCACACAGATAGGAAATTCAACCGGAAATGGACGGTGATGAACAGGAATTCAATGGCCGTTCAAGCCGAAGACCTTGCTTCGCCAGAGGCTTCGCGAAGGCGCAGTGGCGCCGATGACGCAGATGGCTGACCCAGCGTCCACAGGGGCGCCGCGCTGCACGTGTTGCGCGCAGGTGATCCTGCTTGGTGTGGAATGCCCGGACCGGGAATGAACGGAGATGAAGGGAAATGAATGAGCCCGATCACGTTGATCCCCGTCCATACACGGTTCCCTACATACCCGAGCTGGGTCAGGGGGCCCTGCATCATTCAACCGGAGATGAACAGTTATGAACGGAAATGAACGAGCCCATTCATGTTCATCCCCGTCCATTCACGGTTCCCTCTTCCACCTCACCGTTCATCACCAAGTGGCCCAGACCGCAGGGTCACCTTTTGTGGCATGCGGCATCAAGGGTACACGACACAGACCCATGAACACTCGAACCTCTCTCTTGCTCGCAGCTACCTCCCTCCTCCTTGGCGTTGGAGGCTGGTGGTACACCACCCACCGGTCGGCCACGGCCCAAGCACCATCAACGGCTTTCCCTCCTGCAACCACCGTTGCGCACAGCAGTGCGCCGAACGTACCCGCGCCCGCTGTAATGCCCCCGGCGGACCAACGGGCGGCAACGCCTGTGCGCAAGGTGGCCGGCACCCGCACCGCCACGATGGCCAGGACCAACACCTCGGTCCAGGGTACGCACCGCCTGCCTGTACAGCGCTTCAGCGTGAACGCCCGGCGCGATACCCTGCTGCGCACCGAGGGCGGCTGCACCGTGCGCGTGCCCGCCAACTGCTTTGTGGATGCTGCTGGCCAGCCCGTGAACGGGGCGGTGACCGTGCAGGTGCAGGAGGCCCTTACGCCCGCCGACCTGGTGCTGGGCGGCCTGGCCACCGTTTACCAAGGCAAGGCGCTGGAGAGCGGTGGTAGCTTCTGCATCACGGCCAGCGCCCACGGACAGCCACTGCAACTGGCGCACGATAGGGCCTTGGACATGGCCGTGCCCACACGCATGAAAAAGGCCGGCATGAAGTTCTTCCCCGGAGCGGAGGATCAAGGCCGGGTGGTATGGCAGCAACCCGAACCGTTGGAAGCACCGGAAGCGCAGCAAGAGGCCAGGGTGCTCTGGTTGGAGGACGTGGGCGACAGCCTGACCAGCAACGTCACCTACAGCGTGGAAGGCTTCGAAAAGCCCATGGACGCGCCCATTGAAGTGACCGATCGCGTGAGCGAGGTGGCCTGGGCCAACGGGGGCCTCATGCTGAAACGCGACAGCAGCTTCACCGTGGGCGAACATCGCGTGCATTTCTACGCCAACGCAGCGCCCACCAGCACCGCCGAAGTACCCCTGTGGCAGGTCCGGATGGACGGGCAGGGCCAAAGCGTGGTGGGCACCAACACCTTTCAGGAAGATCCCGCAGTGAACTACGTGTTCCGCGTGAAGCGCCTGGGCTGGGCCAACATAGACCGCCTGCTGAACGACAAGCGCACCCGGCCCGTGGACATGCTCACCACCATAGCGGACACCACCGACCTGAAGGACGTGCGAATATCGCTGGTGATGAAGAGCCACAACCTCTACCTGCCTGGCTACCAGCGTGCCGAAGGCGGCTACGGTTTCTCACACGGCGACTTTGAACGCATGCAGCTCCCCATTGGTGCCAATGCACTGGTGGTGGCCACCGCACAGCGCAACGGCAAGCCCTGTTATGCCCTGCAGGCGGTGGTGATCGCGCCCTCCGCCCACGTGCAGCTACAGCTGCGACCCACCACCGATGTCGAACTGAAGGCAGCACTGATGGCGGCGTTGTGAGCCAGCTGGTTGTGTGCAAGGCTCCTCTTCGCCCGGCGTGACGGTCCGGGTGGGAGCATCCATGCGCCTAGGTCCAGTCGGCATGTAGATGCGTTCGTATCGGGCTCCCTTCCCCCTCGCATCGCATCTCCCCTTCGCTCCATCTACGACCAGTGCAGGTCCGTCGGATCTGGTGCGAGGCAATGGGGCGCGCGGCTATTCTTGCGCTGCACGACACATCGACCGTAATTTCCACCCCCACAAGCCATCATGTCCATCAACCCTGCCGCCATACGGATCCTGATCGTGGAGGATGAGCCGATCATCAGCCGCGACATTGAACGCCGCTTGAAGGACATGGGGTACGAGGTGACGGGGATCATCCGCGATGGGCTGGGCGCCGTGGACCGCGCGCGTGACGATGCCCCTGATGTGGTGCTGATGGACATCAAGTTGAAGGATGGGCCCAGCGGCATCATGGCCGCGCGCACCATCCGGCAGGACCTGTGCATACCGGTGATCTTTTTGACGGCCAACAGCGACGAGGCCACCGTGAGCAAGGCCCGCCTGGCGGAGCCGTACGGGTTCGTGGTGAAGCCCTTCAGCGACCCGGCCCTGCGCACGGCCATCGAGATCGCCCTGGCACACCACGAGGAGGAGATGAGGGTGCTGCGCGAGCGCGACCGGCTGTACAGCCTGATGGAGGAAGGCAGCGACCAGGAGTACCTGTTCGTGAAGAGCAAGGGGCGCCAGATCCGCCTTCGCATGCGCGACATCACCTACTTGGAGGCGCTGAAGGACTATGTGGGCATACACGTGGGCGGCCAGCGCTACGTGATCCACAGCACCCTGCAGGACCTGGAGGGGCGCGTATCGGCGCGGCAGTTCTTGCGCATACACCGGTCCTTCATTGTGCGGCTGGACAAGATCCAGACCGTGGAGGATGGCCAGGTGACCCTGGAGCACGAGGCGAAGCCGGTGCCCATTGGCGGTTCGTACGTGGGCAAGGTGCGCGAGCGGCTGGACCCGCTGTAGCGATACAGTATGGCTGCGATCCAGGCTTCCATGCCCCATGCGTTCGGATGGTCGCAGGCGGGCGTGGCTTTGTGTTTTTTTGGTTTCGTGGACTCACAGGAAGGAGGCACATCCTATTTTGTGCTCCCCTAACCCGGCCCCAACATTCATTCAACGCCGAACCTATGTCCCAAGGTCCCCTTCGTCACCTGTTCCTTTCGTCCGCCTTCGTTGCCGTGTCCCTGCTGGGGCAGGCGCAGGACAAACTGCCCGAACTGCGGGTGTTCCCCACCGGCGCCGAGCTGCTGGAAGAAGGCCACCAGCTGAACCGCGAGGAGAAGTTCACTGAGGCCATTGCCAAGTACGAGGCCATCAATGAGAACGACACCACTTACGAGGCGGCCCTGCTGGAGATCGGGGTGATCCATTACAAGCAGAAGGACCACGCCAAGAGCGAGAAGGCCTTCAAGAAGGGCTACGACCTGAACGGCGAAATGGCGCACGTGTTCGCCAAGAACATGGGCCTGTTGTACAGCGAGATGAAGGAGTTCGACAAGGCGCTGGCCTGGCTGGACGCCGCACTGAAGGAATTCCCGCGCAACACCGACCTGCTCTACACCAAGGGCGGTGTATACGAGAACAAGGGCGACCACAAGGCCGCGATGGAGACCTACATGGCCTGCGCGCGCAGCAACCCCTACCACACCCGTACCCACCTGCGACTGAGCGCCCTGGCCGTGAACGAGGGGGCCCTGGCCCAGGCGGCCATGTCGCAGTTCTACTACCTCTACATCACCGATGGTGGCGATGAGGCCACCAACGCCCTGGCCTGGGTGAACGAGTTCCTGCGGGGCAGCATCAAGGCCGAGCCCAAGGGCCTGACCATTCCGGGGCGCGACAACTACGCCGAGCTGGACCTGCTGCTGGAGAACCGCATTGCCATGAGCAAGAGCTACAAGGCCTACAAGGGCCTGATGCTCGCCTTTGCCCGCCAGTACCACCTGATGATCGACCAACTGGCCAAGGACCCGCCGAGCGGCGATTTCTGGAGCGACTACTACCTGCCCATCTTCCTGCAGTTCCGCAAGGAAGGCCTGGAGGAAGGCTGGTTGTACCACTGCCTGGGCTACAGTGGGAACGATGATCACCTGAAGGAGGTGAAGAAGAACGCCGCGAAGCGCTCCAAGTTCTACACCCGTGCAGCGGACATCCTGCGCGAGCAGCGCTGCACCTTCACCGAGCAGCTGAGCAGCGGCCCGCAGGAGGTTTACCACGCCTACAAGAACAACGCGCTGATGGCCTATGGCCCCTACGACAAGACCACGCGCAACCTGATCGGCGAGAGCTACTTCTACCACCCCAATGGCCGCGTGGCCTCCTTCGGCAAGTTCGACAACGATGGCGACCGCCAGGGGCCGTGGATGTACTACCACGCCAATGGCCGGCTGCGCTCGAAGGACATTTACAAGGACAACGAGCTGAACGGCACGTACACGGATTATTACGACAGCGGCGTGAGGGAGGATTCCACCACCTTCAAGGAGGGCAAGGTGGACGGCCTCTACTACGAACACACCCGTTCCGGAGGTCTGCGCCGCATGCGCACCTTCACCGCTGATGGAGCCAACGGACCCAGCGAACGCTACTACCAGTGCGGCACCAAGGAGTACGACATCACGTTGAAGAACGGCAAGGCCGAAGGAGACGTCACGGGTTACTATGTCGATGGCCGCAAGGAGTTCGAGGGCGTGTTCGCCGACGACAAGCGCAACGGCGTGAACCGCAACTTCGACCGGGAGGGTCGCATTTCCAGCGAAGTGTCCTACGTGAACGGCGAGAACGATGGCCCTTTCAAGTACTACCACGACAATGGCCAGCTGCGGTTGGAGGGCACTTCGAAGGCCGGTGTGACCGTGGGTGAGCGCCGCACCTACCACACGAACGGGAAACCCAACGTGGTGGAGCTTTACAACGACAAGGGCAAACTGCAGGGCCAGGCCCAGGAGTTCGACTCGGACGGCAAGCTCACCTACGAGAGCACGTACGAGAACGGCAAGATGATGAGCTACAAGTACTACGACAAGTCGGGCGCCGTGATCAAGGAGGCCAAGCGCCAGAAGGGTGCGTTCGACTTCGTGGGCTACTTCCCCAACGGTAGCAAGGCCAGCGAAGGCCGCTACCGCGATGCCGAAGGCAAGGAGGGCGAGTGGTCCTACTACTGGGAGGATGGAAGCCTGCGCGCCAAGGAGCGCTTCGAGAACGGTGAACTCGAGGGTCGGGTGGACAACTACCAGCGCAACGGTGCACTGAAGTCCAGCGCGATGTATGGGGCCGGCGTTGAGACCGGGCCCTACTGCATCTACTACCCCAACGGCGCCAAGCGTGAGGAAGGCACCAAATTGGACGGCGACCTGCACGGCGAGCGCATCCAGTACCGCGCCGACGGCACCGTGGAGCGCAGGGAGTTCTACCAGAACGGCAACTCAGTGGGCGTTCAGTATGCGCTTGACCCCGATGGCCGTGTGGTGGACAAGACGTGGTACGACGGGGACATCTTCACCCGTATCGTAACCCTGGACAGCACGGGCAAGGCCATTGACAGCATTGATGTGCCGGCCGCGAAGGAGTTCCTGCTGAAGGGCCGCCAGTTGGATGGCAAGGTGCGCCGTGAGCACATGTATGTGAACCGCATCGGCCATGGACCTTACAAGGCCTTCCACCCGAATGGCAAGGTTTCTGTTGAAGGCCAGTTCGTGAACGGCGACCGCCACGGCGAATGGAAGTTCTACTACCACACCGGCAAGCTGTCCGGCACGGCAGTGTACGACCTGGGCACCCTGCACGGCCCGGATGTGGACTATTACGAGAACGGCAACAAGAAAAGCGAAGTGAACTATGTGCATGGCCAGCGCGAAGGCGACCTGGTGCGCTACCACGAGAACGGCCAGATGAGCAGCCGCGTGCCCCAGTTCTACGACATGGACCACGGTACTGCCACCTACTACACGGACAAGGGCGAAGTGGAAATGGTGCGCTACTACGAGATGGACCGCTTGCTCGGCTACAGCTACGAAGCCCCCGACGGGCAGCTGGTACCCATGATCCCCGTGGCGAACGAGACCGGCCGCATTGAGACCAAGTTCCGGAACGGCAAGACCGCACGCGTAATGGAACTGAAGAACGGCTACATCAATGGGGAACTGACCCAGTACACCTCGGAGGGAAAACTGCTGAGCAAGCGCACCTACCTGAACGGCGACGAGCACGGCCTCACGGAGCAATACCACACCAATGGCCAGCTGCGTTACAAAGGCAATTACATCTGCGGCCAGGCCGATGGCGAGCACCTCTCCTATTACGACAACGGCAAGCTCCGCCAGCGCTCCCTGTACAAGAGCGGCGACCAGCATGGCATCACCCTGCGCTACGACCGCACCACGGGCAAGGTGACCGAACAGCTGTACTACCGGAACGACAACCTGCTTTCGATCACTCCCCGATAGATGCGATCCATCCTCGCTTTCAGTGCGCTTTGTATTTCCGCCGTCCATGGTCTGGCCCAGACCCCCAATGCTGAATTGGAGAGGCTGAAGGGGCTGTACAAGGACGCGCCCAGTGCGATGCTCAAGAACAACACCACCTTCACCTTCACCATGGTAAAGGGTGAGGTGAAGGCCTTGCGCGTGGTGGAACAGGAGCGCATGATGCTGACGAAGTTCCCGGGCATGGAGAGCGAGGACGTGCACTACGCCAAGTCCATGGTGACCCTGAACGGCCTGAACGCCTGGTCCATGGTGCCCGGCGAAAAGGGATACCGCAAGGTGCCGGTGGAACGGATCACCCACAAGGACGACCTGGACGACCAGATCTTCCACAACGACAACCGGGTGGCCAGCTTCGTGTTCCCCTCGGTGGACGTGGGCACGGTGACCCACCTGGACTATGGGTTGGATTACAGTGATGCCCGCATGCTCACCGGTCACTTCTTTGGCAGTGGCGAACCCGTGGAGCAGAGCACCCTCACGATAATCACAGACCCCGGGATCGAGATCGACGTACGCACCTTCCACCTGGACCCGGCACAGCTTCGCAAGGAGGTGACCACAAAGGGTAAAAAGACCATCACCACCTACACCATGTCCGGCCTGCAGCCGTTCCGCTCGGACGATGACGCCCCCTCGTTCCGCTACTTCGTGCCCCATGCCTACGTGCTGGTGAAGAACTACAGCACCGGCAAGAAGACCGAGCAGCTCATGGGCGATGTGAGCTTGTTGTACAAGATGTACTACGAGAACATCGTGAACACCGAAGGCCCGGCCACCGCGGACATCAAGGCCCTCGTGGACAGCATCACGGACCCCTCGCTCCCCGAGGAGGAGAACGTACGCCGCATTTTCAACTGGGTGCAGGACCACGTGAAGTACATCGCCTTCGAGGATGGCATGAACGGCCTGGTTCCCCTGCCTGCGGAACAGGTGTTGACCAGCCGTTACGGCGATTGCAAGGGCATGGCGTGCCTGCTCACCACCATGAACCGTTGCATTGGCGCCGATGTGCACCTGGCGTGGACCGGTTCGCGCAACATCCCCTACCGCTATTCGGAGCTGCCCACCCCGGCCGCCGATGACCACATGATCGCGGTGTACCGACCGGAGAACGACCCCATCTTCCTGGACGCCACGGGCGCTGATGTTCCCTTTGGCATGCCCACGGCCTTCATCCAGGGCAAGGACGTGCTGGTGTCCATGGGGCCGGACCGCTATGTGGTGCTGAACGTGCCGGTGGTTCCTGCCAAGGACAATGTCCGGGCCGACACCAACCGCGTGGTGATCGATGGCGACAATCTGGTGGGCGGCACGGACAGCTGGTCCACCGGTTTCCACCGCAGCACCATTGCCGGCGCCTTCCGCCGCGTAAAGGCAGAGGACCACAAGGAGATGGTGCGCCGCATGCTCTCCAAGGGCAACAACAAGTTCAAGGTGGACAGCTTCACCGTGGCCGGTCGCGAGGACCGCAACGCGCCGTTCCACCTGAAGGCCTGGTGGTCCATCGGCGACATTGTGCGCAGTGGCAATGGGGAGCAATACGTAAACCTGCACCTGGACCGCCCCTTCCTGGACCGCCTGTACCGCGAAAGCCGCAAGGTGGGCGTGGAGAACGACCATACCAGCGCGTTCACCAGCGTCACCATCCTGCAGATCCCCAAAGGGGCCAAGGTGACCCACGTGCCCGAGCCCAGTTCGTTCAAGGACGAGCGCTTCAGCTACACCATCAGCTACGAAGTGCTGCCGGGCGAAGTGCGCTGCATCGGCCAGTTCGATGAGGAACGCCTCTACCTCTCGGTCGAAGACCTGGCCGTTTGGCGCACCATGCTCAAGAAACTGCGTTCCGACATGGACCGCTCTGTCGTACTCCGTATCCCATGACCATGAATATCAAGGTTGCCCTTTTCGTTTGCCTCTCCATTGCGCTTACCACCAACAGCTCCGCGCAGGACAAGCTGGTGCGCGACTATGACTGGGCTGTGACCCCCACCTTGCACAATGCCTTGCATGTGAAGGACGCCCCCACCACCATCATCCGCTCGGTGACCATGGTGGATTGGGAAGAGGAAGGGAACGCGCTGAACGAGTACTACCTGATGCACCAGGTCCGGCACGTCGGGGCCGAAAGCTCGGTGGAGGACAACAACAAGATCTACATCCCCCTGAGCGATGTGATCGACGTGGTGTCCAAGAAGGCACGGGTGATCGACCCCACCGGAAAAGTGGTGACGCTGACCGAGGAGGACTTCAAGATGGCCGAGGACGAGGAGGACCACCAGCGCTACCTCTATTTCGCCTTCAGTGGTGTGCAGGTGGGCAGTGAGATCGAATACCTGATCGTGCTGAAGAAGGAACCCACGCTGCGCGGCGACCGGGAGATGCTCCAGTACTCGAGCCCCGTGGTGATGCGCGAGCTGCACCTGATCACGCCCAAGCACCTGGTGCTGGGCACCAAGGGATACAACGGCGCACCCGAGGCTGTTTTCGATTCGAGCCGCACCGATGTACGCCACCTCTCGGTGACCGCCAAGGACCTCAAAGGCCTGAAGAAGGAACACAGCGCCTACTATGCCCCCAATGCCATGCAGACCGCGTTCAAGCTGGATGCCAATATCGCCCGCCAGACGCGCGACTTCAGCTCGTACGTGAGCGCCACCAAGATGTACCACAGCGTCATCTATCCCACCGTGGATGCCAAGGTGCAGAAGGAGCTCCGGAAGCTGATCAAGGCATCGGGTGCCGAACAGGCCACGGACGACGAGGACAAAGTGCGGCGCGTGGAGGACCACCTGAAGACCAACTACAACATCGTCCGCTCGGGGGCCGGAGAACTGCGCGACCCCGCATACATCCTGAAGAACAAGGTGATGAACAACGTGGGGGCCATGATCATGACGGCCGGCCTGCTCACCGAGATGGGCATCGACCACCAGGTGGTGGTGACCAGCGACCGCCAGAGCTACAAGTTCGACAAGGACTTCGAGTCGTACCTGAGCCTGCAGCGCGAGTTCATCTACTTCCCCTCGTTCAAGAAGTACATGGCACCCACCGAATCCGAACTCCGTGTGGGGTACATCCCGGCGGAGTTCATGGACAACCTGGGCCTCTTCATCCGCACGGTGGATGTGGGCGGCACGCGCACCGGCATTGGCAAGGTGAACTACATCGAACCCTTGTCGGACGACCGTTGCATTCATGACATCAAGGCCCGTGTGGACCTCGCAAGCCAGCCGGGCAGCGCGGTGATCAACCTGGAGAACAGCCTCAGCGGCTACTACGCCCAGTTCCTGCAGCCCTACTGGAGCCTCCTCGACGATGAGAACAAGGAGAAGCTGATGGACAGCATGGTGGGCTTCGTAACGGAGGATAGCGAGTCGCACAAGGTGGAGGTGGAGGACTACGGGTCCCTGAACTTCGGCGTGAAGCCCGTGGTGATCAAGCTGAATGCCACCACCACCCGTTTCCTGGAGAACGCAGGCGATAAAACGCTCTTCAAGATCGGTGAGCTCATCGGCCCCCAGATGGAGCTGTATGCGGACAAGGAGCGTACCATGCCCGTGGACGATGACCATGCACGCCGCTATTTGCGTGTGATCACCGTGGTGCTGCCCGCAGGTACCAAGGTGGAGAACCTTGCCTCCCTGAAGATGGACCGCAGCCTGGTGCGCGATGGCAAGGAACTGCTGCGCTTCCATTCGGACTACACCCTCGAAGGCAATACGCTGACGGTGACGGTGGAGGAATTCTACAAGGTGTGCCAGTTGCCCCTCAGCGAATTCGAGGCCTACCGTTCCGTGGTGAACGCCGCCGCCGATTTCAACAAGGTGACCCTGGTGCTCGCGAAGAGCTGACCGCACGGTTTTCTCCATGATCGTTCCGCTTACTGGCGAGGCATTCCTGAATGCCGGTGGACCGATCATCGATGTGCGCTCGCCGGGCGAGTTCGCTCACGGCCATATTCCCGGCGCGGTGAACCTGCCCTTGTTCAGCAACGAGGAACGTGCCATCGTCGGCACCCTGTACAAGCAGCAGGGGCGTGATGCGGCCATGCTCGAAGGCCTGCGGATCGTGGGGCCCAAGCTGGCCACGATCGTGGAGCAATGCAAGGCATGGTCGCCCGAGGGGCGCGTGCGGGTGCACTGCTGGCGCGGGGGCGAGCGCAGTGGAAGCGTGGCATGGCTGCTGGACAAGGCGGGGTTCGCGCAGGTGCAGGTGCTGCGTGGTGGGTACAAGGCCTTCAGGGAACTGGTGAGGAACAGTTTCGAGCAACCACGTACGATCCTGGTCCTCGGCGGGTACACGGGCACCGGCAAGACCGAGACCCTGCACCATCTCCAGGAGCTCGGGGCCCAGGCGATCGATCTGGAAGCGCTGGCCCGACATAAGGGCTCGTCGTATGGCGCCATAGGTGAACAACCCCAATCCAGCACCGAGCATTTCGAGAACCTGCTCTGGCAGGCGTTGACCACCATGGACCCTGGGAAACCGCTCTGGCTGGAGGATGAGAGCCTCATGATCGGTCGGGTGCGAATTCCCGATGCCTTGTTCGCGTGCATGCGCCAGGCCATGCTCTTCTTCGCCGACATGCCTTTGGAGGAACGCGCCGCCCGTCTGGTGGTGGACTACGGTCGCTTTCCAAAGAACGAGCTCGAGGCCGCCACGAAGCGCATCGAAAAGCGCCTGGGGCCCCAGCATTGCAAGGCCGCCCTCGAGGCCTTGGCCACAGATGATCTACTGACCGTGGCAACGATCACGCTGCGCTACTACGACAAGGCCTACTTGCGCGGGGCTTCGGAACGCGACCCGGAAAAAATGGTCCGTATCCCGGCCACATCGAGCGATCTTCGCGGCCTGGCCTCACGCCTATTGGAACATGCCGCTGCCTCCTCCCCCGTCCACTGAACCCGTTCGCCTTACCCAGTACAGCCACGGGGCAGGCTGTGGTTGCAAGATCGCCCCGGCCGTGCTGGAGACCATCCTCCAAAGCGATCTGGGCACCTTTCCCGATCCGCGCTTGCTCGTGGGTTATGGCACACGCGATGATGCTGCGGTCTACGACATCGGCAACGGTCGCGCGCTGATCAGCACCACGGACTTCTTCAGCCCCATTGTCGACGACGCCTTCGACTTTGGGCGCATCGCTGCCACCAACGCACTGAGCGACGTTTACGCCATGGGCGGCAAACCCTTGCTGGCCGTGGCCATTCTAGGCTGGCCCGTGGAAAAACTTCCGGCGGAACTGGCCGCACGCGTGATCGAAGGGGGGCGTGCGGCCTGCCACGAGGCAGGGATCGCACTGGCCGGTGGGCATAGCATCGATGCACCCGAACCGTTCTTCGGACTGGCCGTGACCGGAGAGGTGCGCCTGGAACACCTCAAGCGCAACGATGGCGCGAGGCCTGGCGATGTACTCGTGTTGACCAAACCGATCGGAGTGGGCATTCTGTCCACGGCCCAAAAGCGCGGTGTGCTGAAAGCGGAACATACGCACATCGGCCGCGACCTCATGTGCCAATTGAACCAGGTAGGCAGCTTGTTAGGCTTGCAGAGCGGCGTGCATGCGCTCACCGATGTCACCGGGTTCGGACTGGGCGGGCATTTGCTTGAGCTCTGCCAGGGCGCCTGGCTCGATGCCACGCTGCAGATGGACCAGGTACCGGTGATCCCCGAGGCGCGCACCTATCTGCAACAGGGCTGCTACCCGGACGGGTCCTTCCGCAACTGGAAAAGCCTCAACGCTCACATCTCCGGTGCATCGGACATGGAACGCATGATGCTCCTGAGCGACCCACAGACCAGTGGCGGCCTGCTGGTTACGGTGGCTCCTGATGAACTGGACACCGTGCTCAAGGTGATCAGGGGCGCGGGCGTATCCGCAACGGTCATCGGCACCATGACCGAACCCTCCGGAACGCCGACCATTACTGTGCATTGATCGCCGAAGGTCCGCTTTTCACGTACCAAACGGACCCGACACCCTGCACTGATGAACTTCAGCTGCCATGAGCGTGCCTAATGCAATACAACTTTATAGCTTTGCTGGTTACAGCACCTGCTCCGGTGTATGTTTAACGATCCAACAACATGGCTAAAAGACGGCTGAACGAAAAGGACATCAAGGAACTGTTGACCCAGTACCGCAGTGAGCGGCGCCGACTGATCTTCCAATTGGACCGAGTGCGCGAAGCGATCGCCGGTCTAAAGGGCCAGTTGGGGGAGAACGATGGCGAGGATGACGAGGCCCCGGTGAAGCGTGGCCCCGGACGCCCGCGGAAGAACCCGGAAGAGAAGGCCAATCGCCCCAAGAAGGCCGGTCGGCGCAAGAAGCGCACCATCAAGAACGGTGGTTATCGACTCAGCGATTGGGACCAAATGGTGGTCGGCGCCATCACCAAGGCCGATCGACTGCTTCCCAAGGAGGACCTGAAGCTCCAAGCGATGGCCTGGGCCCGCAAGAACGAGCCATTGATGACCGAGCCCGAGATCGAAGTGAAACTGACACGGGTACTGCAAAAGCTCAGCGGCAAACGCGGCTTGCTCGGCACGCACCGTTCAGGCCTCCGCCGTGGCTATCATTACGGATTGAAGGATTGGTTCTTCTCCTCCAGTGGCGCACTGCGCAAACAGCACTATGATAAGCTGGTGCTCAACAAGGATTAGGCATCTGAACAGCCCGCATACAGAAGAGGGAACACCACGGTGTTCCCTCTTCTGCTGTTGTACGTCATGGGACCTGCCGTCGCCGTTCGCTTATCTTGTCCTCAATTCCTCAGCACATGAACAACATCCTGGTACCGGTCGATTTCTCGGGCCCTTCCAAGGACGCCCTGACCACGGCCGTTTTCCTCGGCGGCAAGCTCAATGCGAAATTGTGGTTGGTACACGTGGCCGCTCCCGATCCGGACTTCGTCGGCTTCAAGACCGGACCTACGTACATCCGTGAGCACCGGGCGGACATCCTCCGTCAGGAACACGCCGACCTGCAGGCCATGGCCGGCGCAGTGAAGGAACAAGGACTGCAAGCGGAGGCTCTGTTGGTGCAGGGCCCTACCACCGAAACACTGCTTGAGGAAGTGGAACGGCTGCAGATCGATCTCATCGTCATGGGGTCGCACGGTCGTGGAGGCTTGTACAAGGCTTTTGTGGGCAGCGTGAGCGAGCAGGTGCTGGACAAAAGCCCGGTGCCTGTGCTTATTGTCCCCTCCAAGGAACGTCCGTAACGCATGGCCCATCGTTCTTCACCATGGCTGGCGCTCGTCCTGCTCGCCTGTAGTGGCGCGGTGTGCGTGCCCACCATTCGCGGAGGTGATCCTTCGTTGAGCGAGATCAAGCTCCCGCAAGGGTTCGTGATCGAGGTCTACGCGGAAGGTATTACCAATGCCCGCGCCATGTGCTGGGGCGACCGGGGCACACTGTTCGTTGGAAGTCGTAGCGAAGGCGTGGTACATGCCTTGCGCGACAAGGACGGCGATGGCCGTGCCGAAGAGCACCACCTCGTTGCCAAGGACCTGAACATGCCCGTGGGCGTCGCCTTCCGCAATGGCGACCTCTACATCAGCGCAGTGAACAGGATCGTCAAGCTCGTGGGCATCGAGGACCATCTCACGGACCCTCCTGCACCGGTCACAGTGACCGAACAGTATCCCAGTGAGACCCATCATGGCTGGAAATTCATTGCCTTCGGACCCGATGGCAAACTTTACGTGCCCGTTGGAGCACCGTGCAATAACTGCCTCAGCAAGGACAGCATCTATGCGTCCATCACACGGATCAACCCCGATGGTACAGGGCGCGAAGTGATCGCCCATGGGGTACGCAACACGGTCGGTTTCGACTGGCACCCTGGCACCGGCGAACTATGGTTCACGGACAATGGCAGGGATTGGCTGGGCGACGACAGCCCTGATTGCGAACTGGACCGCCTGGCCGCGACAAGTTCGCACTTCGGGTATCCGTTCTGCCACGCAGGCACGGTCAGCGACCCCGAGTTCGGCGCTCAGCGTTCCTGTGCGGAGTTCGTTCCTCCCGCTGCGTTGCTGGGTGCGCACACCGCTCCATTGGGCATGCGGTTCTACACCGGCCAACAATTCCCGGACAAATACCGCAACGCCATCTTCATTGCCCAGCACGGCAGTTGGAACCGCAGCACCCCCGTTGGCTACCAGCTCATGGTGGCATTCCCGAATCCTGATGGAACAGCCACCACGGAAGTGTTCGCCACCGGTTGGCTGAACGGGAACAAGGCGTGGGGAAGGCCCGTGGATGTGCTGGCGGCCCCTGATGGAAGCCTGCTGGTGAGCGATGATGCAGCGGACATGATCTATCGCATCCGCTACGTCGGGAACTGACCCCACGATCGGTCCACCCTGCCCGACCTGTGTTCCAGGTCAGGCTTCGCGATCGGGCTCACTGTACAGCTGCTGTTCCGCAGCGAGCAATACTTCCAGCGCGACGCCTGCGCAGATTAAGCACGTGGCCAACGATGAGGCCGAGCGAGGCCAGCATGCCCACATACCCGGCCCATTCGAACTCGTGCTCTGCCAGCATGCTCAGCCCGAATACCGCCCAAGTGGACCAGAGGATGACCTCAAAAGCCCCGAGCGGACGACCGGCCAGGGCCGACCGCAACGCCCATGCGGCCCAAACCACGAACACCCCTTCGAGCGCCGGGTGTGCAACGAATGTGGCTCCCAGCGAAATGAACAAGGGCATGGCCAAGCAATGCACCAGGCAGAGCCCTGAGTTCAACATTCCCAGGTGGTCCTGGCTCAAACTGCGCATCGTTCAGGAAAAGAGTACAAGCAGCTCCTTGCGCTTTGGCATGAATGGATGCGGGCCGTGCACTTGCCGGTCGTAAGGGGTCCGGTTCGGTCCACGCTCAATCGACGATGACCGGGAAGGCCACCTCGATATCCGTTTCGCCACCTGCGTTGGTGATATCACCCGTGATGACCCCGGGGGCCGTCTTGTTGGGCTCGTGGCGCAACGTAACGATCAACGTGCCTTCGCCCGGAGCAGCCGTGGTGGCCAGGTTGGTCAGGCCGATGGGTCGCCCGTTCGCATCCGCATCATTGTATGACACCAAGAGTGTGGTACCCACCGGCTGGAAGAAGAATTGATGCTCGGCACCTTCCTCAGCGACCTCGGTCGTGATCTCTTCCGGCGTGGCTCCGCTTTCGTCCAGCACACGCACGGTCAGGTTGTAGGCACGGTTCGCAGGAATGGTATCGCCGGTGATCACCGGGGCATTCCCACCATCGCCATCCAGATCAGTAAAGCGCAGCTCGAAGATCTCCGTAGGCGTCTCCTGGTCCGTGAACGTAAGGATCAGGGTGGTGATCAGCTCCTCCTCATTCGGCGGGGTCGGCGTGGGGCTCGAGGTCTCTTCCTTCTTGCAGGCGCTGATCGACATGCCCATGGCTGCCATGATCAGCAGGTTCTTCCAAGTGTGTTTCATGTGTGTTCGTTCAGGTGAAGGGGTCGTTCGTTAATGCAATCGGGTTGCAAATATGGATGTGAAACTTCATTTATGCAACTCTATTGCATGAATTAACTTTGTCGCATGTCCGTGGAAGAACATCTTCGTTCGCATGGCCTGCGGGTAACGAGCATTCGGAAGGATGTGCTGGACCTGTTGCAACGCAGTGACCGCGCGCTGTCACAGGCCGATGTGGAGCGGGCCCTTCCCGACCGGGCCGACCGTGTAACGCTGTTCCGCGTGCTACAATCGTTCGAAGAGGCCGGACTGGCCCACCGGGTGATGGATGTGCAGGGTGTGAGCCACTATGCCACCTGTGCTGCCAGCTGTTCGGCCCATGCACATCATGACATGCATGCCCATTTCAGGTGCACAGGATGCGCTGGCGTGTTCTGCCTGGATGAGGTGACCATGCCGGAAGTGAGACTCCCAGCCGGTTTCCGACTGATGGAAAGCCGCTTGGAGCTGATGGGACTGTGCAGTTCATGCTCTTGAACGGCCACCCTCCTGGGACGTTGATCACGTTCACACGAACATTCTCCAGGGCCATGAAACCGGAACGGGGTCGACAGAGCATGCACCGTTAATTTTGATCGGACGCAACCACTCCGTAAATGTATCGTGCGATCTCCTTGGTGCTCATGATAACCGCTTGCTGGTCCCATGCACAAACCGGTTTCGTCACATCATTTGGAGGCAATGGTGTTCAGGATGGCATAGGTGCAGTGGCCACAGCGCAGGGATACCTGGTGGTGAGTCGGTCCCACGAGAGCCCAAGTGGAAGGCCGGGGATCACGCTTTTCCAACGTACGGAGAACGGCCAGGCCTCAGCGGAGATCGAACTCCCTCTGTCCGGTGCTGTCTTTCCCCAGGCAGTGGCTTCCGACCTGGCCGGTGGCTGTTTCATTGCAGGAAGCATCATTGCCCCCGGCATGCATGAGCATGACGGCCTATTGATCCACCTCGGCCCCAATGGCACGGTGCTCTGGACCAGTGTTCCACCCGTGAACGGTGACGAGCTCTACCTGTCCGTTACCGGCCTGCCGGATGGTGGAGCCGTTGTATGCGGAGTGGTGGGCACCGGTACCGGGCACGATGGCCACATGGCACGTTTCTCCGGCTCTGGAGCGCTGCTCTGGTCGTTCAGCTCGGCCTTCCCGCTGGATGATGAGCTCCTGGGCATCACTGCCACGACCAATGCACTGGTGGCCACCGGAAGGCAAATGAACCCTGGCGGTACCAGCGACCTGCTGGTCATTCATGTGGACCTGGAGGCAGGATCCCTGAATTGGTCCAATTCGGTCGGCGGCCCGTTGAATGAGACGGGCAATGCCGTGGTATCGACCTCTGACGGGACCAGTATCGTTGCAGGCACCACGAACAGCTACGGTCCCCTAAGTCCTTCAGGCACCTCACTGGAACACCTCTTCCTTGTTGCCTTCGACCAGGCCGGGGATACGGTATGGACCGCCGTTCATGGGGACCCGTTGCGGAACCGGACGTCTGGAGGCATGGTGCTTTCCCCCGACGGAGATCTTTTTGTCGCGGGCCAGCGCTACATGACAGGCAGCTCGGACGCGATGGTCCTGCGCTTCACTCCTCTTGGTGAACTGGTCTGGGAGCGCGTGTTCGATCTGGGCGTGCAAGAACAACTGAAGGGCATCACAGCGCTTCCAGATGGTTTCGTTTCAACCGGGGGATGTCTTCAGGACATTGGGCGACAGGTGCTGTTACTTCGCCGGGACGCCAACGGTTTCTGACCTTACACCTGATCAGGGCAACTGTTGCATCCGCACCAAGGTGGGAACCACACCCCCGATGTTCTGCAGGATGATGTCCCGATCGTTGTTGCCTCCCGTGTAGCGAACAATGCCATCCAGGTTCACATCACTGGACAGATAACCGGTCGCGGTATTCGTTGGCACTACGCCGCCTACCTGCTGCAACACAGCGTCCCGATCATTGTCTGTGCCCGTGTAGGAGACCCGATCATTACGCAATGCGTTCCCAGCCCAGAGCCCCCGCTTGCCGTTGGTCAGTATGGTGCGCGCATCGGTGCCATGCACCCGTGTTGTTGCCAGGGTCAGGTCAACACCCACCACATTGGCGCCCAATTGCAGGGAATCGGCGCTCATCACGCCCAAGTGGTTGCGATGACGGACGGCCACGAAGTAGCGGTCCGCCGCCACATTGAACAAGAGTCGCGGCTGGCCATCCACTCCGACCACATCACCGTCGCGTTCAAGTAATGCTGCGCGGGTCGCCACGATCTGCGCGTGGTTGTTCCGGTTACGCAGTTCCACCAGCACCCAGTCCACCACGGCATTCTTGCCGGTCTGTGCCAGTCGCGCCGCATTGGTGCTCTCCCCTCCTCCGCCAACAATGGTGAAACCTGCTGCGGTGAAGGGTTCCACCAGGGGCACCAGACCTGCGGTACGCAGATCGTCCTTCATCATGTTCACGGAACCATCCCATGGTCCCTGGAGCGCGGTGCGAACGCGTACGCTCGGCGCGCAATCCTGCCAGCGGAACAGCGCGGAGCCGGGCACCACTGCACGGTTGCTGTTCGTCGGTGTCTGCCATCGCACGGCGAAATGGTCTCCCCCGCTGCCTTCCTTGTGAAGCAGCTCAACATAGTAATAGCGACCGGCCACCATCGGGATCGCTGCGCTCACCTGCGTGGGATACTTGTCGTACTGGGTCTCTTCCGTAAACCCTGTTACGCTGCAAATGGCCTGCATGAACACCGGCTCGGCGTTCGGGCTCAGGTAAAGGATGCTTTGATCATCACTGGTCAGCGAAAAGGTGTAGTTGCCGGTCTGCGGAACCACGATGTAGCCCCGAACGCGGGTACCATAGCTGTTGCCGAACGCTGTGGGACCTTGGAAACTGGTAATGATGTTGCTGCCGGAAGGGGAATTCGGATAATTCGCGTTCGCAGTCAGGTCGCTGACCAAACTGCCACTAACGCCGTTCCAGAACTGCCTGAGCAGCCCGCCGGAGGCACCCACACATTGGGGTGGCAGGTAGGTGTATACACTGATCGTACGCTGCGCCTGGCCGGTAAGCCCGTCGTTGTCCGTGACCGTGAGCGTAACGATGTGGTCGCCCGATTCCGTGAAGGTCTTCGACGGTGCCACGGAAGTAGCGAAGGTCCCATCACCGAAATCCCAGTGGTAAACGACGATAGTACCAGGGTCAAAGGAAGAGGAGCCATCGAACTGCACGGCTACCGGGCCTGCTCCGGACACGGTATTACTGGTGATCACCGCCGTTGGGGCGATGGCATAGCAACGGGGGTCCAACCTGCGCTGGACCGTGGTGCTAAGCCCACCCGCATCGGTGACGGTGAGCGTGATGATGTAGTAGTACGTCTCTCCATCACAACCGACCCCGCTGATCACCGTGCTGGTGTTCACATTGGGGTCGATCGCTTCAGGGTGCGTATGGGTATTGTGATGCAGGGTGGTCCTCCATCCATAGGTCAGCTGGCCGGGACCATGCTCCAGATCGCCTACTGCCGCCTGAAGCTGATAGACCGTATCCACGCCCACGGGGAAGTAGCCATCCGCAGGAATGCTCGTGATCTGGACCGATGGTGGCGTGTTGTTCACCGAGACCAACAAGGTGGTGGAATTGGTCTGGCCCTGGTTGTCGGTCACCGTGAGTGTTACCGTGTAGCTCGTGGGTACACCGGGCGGCGCATTGAACACGTGCGAAGGAGCAACAGCATTGGACACCGGTGAACCATCGCCGAAGTTCCAGCTGTAGGTGATGGCACCGTTCTCGGGGTCGCTGCTACCCGCTCCATTGAACGAAACGGCCAGCGGCCCCGGTCCAAACTGTGCGCTTTGAGTGGCCACGGCCACGGGTGGCAGGTTCACGGCCAGCGTGTAACAGATGCGGCGCAGTTGGGCGCTGCTGTAGCTGATGTACCACACGCAACCATCCGGCCCGGCCCCGATCCAGGTAATGGCCCCGAGCCCCGTGGCGAAATCATGAACGCTTACCGGCGCATCCTGCTCATTGAACATGAAACGACGGATCCAGCCACCGGCATAATCGCCATGGAACGAACTGTTCTGGTAGCCTAGCGGCAGGTTCTGCCCGCTCATCCATGGACCTGCAAGCGCCGCATAGCCACCGAAACGAGGGCCTGGCACAGGTGATAGCGGCGAATCAAGGTCGTAGGTCACCGCCGTGTTTCCGGTGAAAGCACCACAGCGCGACTGGTTCCCGTGGCGCCAGTCAATGGCCGGCCGTGCATGGTAGAACTTCGTGATGCTGTTGGGGATCTGCACCGCGCTGTTGCATGGGTTCGGGTGCCCGTTCAGGTGTATGGGGGTGTCCTGCTTCAACAGGTCCTGGAAACGCAGGTATTGAAGCGTACACCCCACTCCGTCGTACAGCGGATTGGAGACATCCAGGTTCGTGGTGAGGGCCGCCATGTATCCATTGATCGGATCCATTCCCTCGTACATCGGCCAGCCGAAGTTCATCCCTCCTTCATAACACACATCCAGTTCCTCCCAAACATTCCATTGCACATCGCCAATGAACACCGTGCCCGGATCACCCGCTGCGGGGTCGGCACTGCCACTACCGGGTTTGAACGTGCATCTGTACGGATTGCGCAGACCAAGCCCCCATACCCGGGAGCCCGGGGCCCGTGGTGCACTGGGGTCGTACCAGGGATTGCTCGGAACCCCATTGCCTGTATTGGGGTCGATGCGCAGCACTTTTCCATTGTGGCAATCCACCAATTGGGACCTGAACGCACCCACGTTCTCGGCGGGGCGGATGATACCATCGGTGAGCGCCTGTGACCAATAGGTATCCCCGCTGTTGCCGGCATCCACCACATTGTAGCTGGCACCATCGCCCGTTGTGGCCAGCAGCGTGCCGTCGGTCCCGAACATCAACGAACCCGTGCTGTGCGATTCATGAAGCAGGGGGATACCGGTCTGGCGTGTTTCACCCACCAGCACGAACCGGCTTGCGGGGTCCACTGTATTGAAGTTCGGGCCAACAGCGGTGTAGCGCGTGATGCGCATGATGGTGGCCGCATAATACTCG
Source organism: Flavobacteriales bacterium (assembly GCA_046306055.1). Classification (GTDB taxonomy): domain Bacteria; phylum Bacteroidota; class Bacteroidia; order Flavobacteriales_F; family PHOS-HE28; genus PHOS-HE28. The sequence continues at coordinate 173,194 of JBKDXR010000058.1, read as the reverse complement.
TTCGTGGTGGCACTGTAGTTGGGGCTGCCGAACTGCATCAAGTGATGCCGGTCCACGGCATACATCAGGTAGATGCGTCCGTTCGTGAGAAAGGCAGGATCGAGGGCGAATCCAAGGCATCCGTGATCGCGCCAGTTCCCCACCTCCGCACTGATGTCTATCAACGGGTTCGGCAACCGCACGCCGTTCTCCACGATCCACACCATCCCGCGTTTCTCCCATACGTACATCCGGCCGTTCGCATCCCAGGTAGCGCCAACCGGTTCGCTCCAGCCACCCATCACCAGCGCATCGCTGAATCCCGCAGGCACGGTCTGTCCGTTCGTTGAAAGGACCAGCACCGCCGCCATACCGGACAGGATCATCCGAATGAAGGCCTTGGGGCGCTCGCCCATGATGATCCAGAACGGCTTCTTGAAGTACATGACGGCTTGGTTAAGGGGCGTCAAGCTACTTCGTTCGTCGAGCGATGTCAATATCCGGTCGGCAGTAAAGGCTATTTCATCGACACATTCTGGACCTCCGTCAGCGATCACCGGCTTTACGGCAACATAGTGCTCGTTGACCGTATCACCCGCCGGTCCAGCCATGGGCGTTCGGCGAACTTCCCGACATAGAGCCATCGCCAGATCAGCACGGCGGTCGCCGAACCCACGGCCGCACCGGCGAGTATATCCTCGGTGAAATGCTGCGAGAGATAGACCCGCGAAAAGGCCATCAGCGAAGCAGCCACGGCCAATAGGACCGCCAACCTCGGCCTCGCCGCGATCACCGCCAGTGCCAGGCACATGCTGAAGGCTGCCGTGGAATGGCCGCTCGGGAAGCTGAAGTGATGGTGCAGCTCAACGCCTTGCACCCAGTGCATATCGTTCAACTGCTCACGGAACATGAAGGGCCGATGCACGTGATCGAACACCTGTCGCTTGAGCAGTTGCGCCACGATCGCGCTTAGACCACAGCTCAACCCCATCATCATGAACGAGCGAAGCGTTCCGAAGAACAGGAAGAGCAATGCCACGGCGGTCGGCACCAGGCCATCGGCCCAGTGCGTGATGAACCGGAAGAAGCGATCGGCCCACCCCGCGTGATACCGGTTGATGGCGCTGTGTAAATCCAACTGATCGGTGAGCAGCACGGCCAGTAATGCCGGCAATGCGAACACCAGGGATACCATCAGGAAGAGGAACACACTGCGCCCACGGGACATGCGGCGAAGCTACGTGCTAACACTTCGAGCGACCAGCCGAATGAGCCATGTCATCCTTCTGCAGCAAACAAGAACGATCGATCGTTCACCATTTCACGCGCACATACCACGATCCCGGTATTGGGTGCGGCCCTGTGCATGTGGAGTTTTGACAGACATCAACACGAACGACCATGACCACCATCGGCAAACGCTTCCTGCAACGCACCAAGCATCCGGAACAGCAAGGCCGCATCCTTGATTCCCGCACACGCACCATCCTGAACTCCGTGCTGCAGGCCGAGCGAGGCCATAGCCTGGACGCCTACCTGCGGGCCATGCAATTGGAGAAGAAGGGGCATTCCGGACATTGAGCACGGACCTGTGCGAACTTAGCGGCAGATGGCCGCCTTGGAACGCATCCGCCTGTTCATCGGTACGCGCGTACCGGCGAACGTGGTAACGCTGGTGCGCAGCACCGCTGACCAGCACCTCGCCCACCCCGTTTGGCGCGTGGCCCCGGAACAACAATGGCATGTCACTGCCCTGTTCATCGGGGAACGGCCGACCAAGGACCTGCCTGGCATCCAAGCGGCCGTGGAACGCATCGTCGTGGATACCCCGGTGATCCGGTTGGAGAACGGAGCGCTCCGGACCATGCCCGAGGACGGGCCCACCATGCTCTGGGTCCGCTTCGACCCGCACGCTGAACTGACCCGTTTGCACCTCCGGCTGGCCCAAGCGCTCTTCATGCCACCCAGCCAACACGTGCCCTACTGGCCACACATCACGCTGGCCCGTTCGCGCGGCAAAGCAGATGTTCTACAGAAGCCCCCCACCGTCCTGCACGAGTTCCCGCTGCGCGAATTGACGCTGTTCCGCTCTGAGCCCGGCCCGCACGGCACCATACATACACCGCTGATCACCTGGCCGCTGGCCCGAACAGGTCCAACTGCCCCTGAGGTGGCGGGCTGAACTTCGTACGATCCAGTTCGGGCACCGACCGCCCCTCGAAATAGCGGCGCTTCATCACCTCGAACAGCCTCGCGATGTTGGTGGCGAACACACCTTCACCACGCATGCGTCTCCCGGCCTCGGTATCGCTCATGCGACCACCATGCAAGGCCTTTGTCTGGGCCATGATCTTGGCCGCGCGGTCCGGATAATGGGTGTGCAACCAGGCCTCGAACACCTCGCCCACCGCGCCATTGGTGCGCAATACGGTGTAGCCCGCGCCGAGTGCACCGGCATCCGCCGCGGACCGCAACAACAGCGGTACTTCGGGCTCGTTCAGCGCGGGAATGATGGGGGCGATCATCACGAATACCGGCACTCCGGCCTGCCGAAGGGCCTCGATGGTCTTCAAGCGGTTCAAGCCACTGCTGGTGCGCGGTTCCAAGCGGCGCCGGAGGTCCTCGTTGAGCGTAGTGAGGCTGATGGCCACGGAGACCAGTCGCTCGGCCGCCATTTCGCGCAGAAGGTCAACGTCACGCAGCACCAAAGCGTTCTTGGTGATCAGCCCGGCGGGATGCTTGTAGCGCCGTAGCACCTCGAGCAGGGCACGCGTGAGCCTCTCCTTCCGCTCAATGGGCTGGTACGGGTCGGTGGCACCGGAGAGCACAATGGGATCCACCTGCCATTGGGGGCCACGCAGGGTCTTTTCCAATAACTCTGGTGCATTGCGCTTCAGAAGCACCACCCGCTCAAAATCGAGTCCGGCGCCGTAACCCCAGTACTCGTGGGTAGGCCGGGCATAACAGTAACTGCAACCGTGCTCGCAGCCTTGGTACGGATTGAGGCTCCATCGGAACGGCAGGTCCGGCGAATCCACACGGTTCACGATGGTCCGCGCATGGGTCTCCATGTACTTCGTGGCCTGCCCATGTTCGTCGATCGGCTCGTCAATGGCCTCCCAGTGCACGTCCGCATAATGGCGCTGCGCGAAGCGGTTCCGCACCTGGCCTCCAGCCCCTCTGCCCTTGATGGGTTTTCCATCGATCATGCTGCGAACAAGATAACCGACCGCCCTTCCCTATGGCTATGCGATGACATTCGGTCCGAACCCATTGGTGTAGTTTCGCGGCCCTCAACAACGACCATGTACCGACTGCTGCCCGCCCTTCCGCTAGCGATCCTGCTCACCACCGGTTGCCAGGAAGGTCCTGCCCCCGATGACACTACGGCCACGGCTGTGGATACGGTCGCGGTAAAGGACTCCCTCATCCATCCTGATGAGAAGCACTTCAAGAGCTTGAAGCAGCTCACCTTCGGTGGCGACAACGCCGAGGCCTATTGGAGCTTCGATGGCAGCAAGCTCGTCTTCCAATCCTCGAACCCGGCCTGGGACGAGCAGTGCGACCAGATCCATGTGTTCAACCCGTTCACCGATGACCTCCGCAGCGGCAAGCCGACGCATATCAGCATCAAAGGTGGCCGGACCACCTGCAGCTACTTCCTGCCGGGCGACAGCATGGTCCTGTTCGCCAGCACCCACGAGGCCGGTGCCACCTGCCCTGCCGTGCCGGAGCGCAGGGCCGACGGCAAGTATGTGTGGCCCATATATCCCAGCTTCGACATTTACGTGAGCGACCTCAACGGCAACATCCGCAAACAGCTCACGAAGACCGCCGGCTATGATGCCGAGGCCACCGTGTCGCCCAAGGGCGATCGCATCGTGTTCACCAGCATGCGTGATGGCGACATGGAACTCTACACCATGAACATCGATGGTAGTGACGTAAAGCGGATCACCAATGCTCCGGGCTACGACGGTGGCGCCTTCTTCAGCCCCGATGGCACCAAGCTGTTGTGGCGTGCAAGCCGTCCCAGTACGAAGGAGGAACTGGCCGAATACAAGTCCCTGCTGAAGGAAGGACTGGTGAAACCCACCGACATGGAGCTTTACGTGGCCAATGCCGATGGCAGCGACATGCGCAAGGTGACCGGACTGGGCCAGGCCAACTGGGCGCCTTTCTGGCATCCCAGCGGACAGAAGATCATCTTCGCCAGCAACCACAAAAGCCAGCGCGGATTCCCGTTCACGCTGTTCATGATCAACATCGACGGCACCGGGCTTGAACAGGTCAGTTTCGGGGACACCTTCGATGCGTTCCCCGTGTTCAGCCCCGATGGCCGTTACCTGGTGTTCAGCAGCAACCGGAACAACAACGGCACACGCGAGACCAACCTGTTCCTGGCCGAATGGCAGGACTGAGCCTTTGCCGATCGGCCGCGTTCCGGAGGCTGACCGAACGAACAGGGAACACGGTTGTTCCGTAATTACCATGAGTGATCATAGCGGAACCGCGAACTTCGCCAGCCGAATGCCGATGGACCAAGCGAAGGGAGGCAACAAGGGTTGGATGGCCCGTTTGGGTGAGCGCTGGGGCGTTGCGCCCTCGCGTGTGCTGGTGATCCTGTTGGTGTTCGCCTGCACCGGATTCACGGTCATGTTCCTGAAAAAACCCATTGTCGCCTGGGTGACCGGAGAGGGTGACGCGCCCCTGATCTTCTCGGTGCTTTACTATGTGCTCATCCTTCCGTTGTACAATGTGGTGCTCCTGATCTATGGAGCGCTGTTCGGCCAGTTCAGCTTTTTCTGGGCCTTCGAGAAGCGGTTCTTCGGCCGCTTGTTCGGCAAGCGCAAGGCATCAGGCCAATAGCCATGCTACGCGTGCGGCCTCCCGGTCGGCATTCTGCTTCACGCGGCATTCCCATAGCGTGACCACCTTCCATCCGGACCGTTCCAGCGCCTTGGTCTTCTCCGCATCGCGTTCCATGTTACGGTCCAGCTTGGCGTTCCAGAAGCCTTGATGCGTTCGCGGTCGCCGGGGTCGGCAATGGGGGCATCCGTGCCAGAAACAACCGTTCACGAACACCGCCACCTTGCGCCCTACGAATGCAATGTCCGGTTTGCCGGGCACCTTCGTATAATGAAGGCGATAACCGGTCAACCCGATCGACCTTAGCGCTTTGCGCACCAGCAGTTCGGGTGTGGTGTGCTTGAGCCGGATGCGGCTCATGACCGCGCTTATGCGCTCATCGGCAGGCACTGGGGCACGGCCATCACGTAGGTAGCTGCGCGGGGGCATGCCCCAAAGGTCGGGAACGGATCAGGGCAGTTTGGCCCGCGGCATTGCACCGGCCAGACGGTCCTCCGTCAAGACCTCCTGCTCATAGACGAGCTGCGTACAAGGTTGACCATTGCGGAAGTAGTACGTGGTACCCCACTTGTGGATCACCTTGCGATACTCGGTCGTAACCCCGTTGGTCTCCAGCCGGATGATGGTCATCACTTTATTGGGTTCAACCACGAGCTCTTCATTCCGCACGGTCACCGCCTCCTCATTCACCGCCACGGGCTGAACCTCCTCTGCTGCGACCGGCCGGGCCAGTGCCACAGGCGAAGCCTCTCCTGCTTCGATCGGGACCGTGGTGCGGCGGGTGTCGGAATCCTCGTGGGCCTTGGCCATGGCATGGTTGCGCTGAGGCACTACCGGTGGTGGTTTGGTGGCGACCGGCACCGGGGCTGGTGTGGCCTTCACCGGTGGCGGCACAGGTCGAGCCTCCTCCTTGGGCTTTGCGGCCACCGGCCTGGGCTTCTCCGCCTCGGCACGTTCAGCTTCCGCAAGGCGGGCCTCCTCCGCTTTACGTGCGACCTCCTGGACTTCCCGTTCGGCCTTGGCTGCGGCATCCGCCTGCTTCTTCGCTTCAGCCTGGGCCTTGGCATCGGCTGCGGCCTGGGCATCCGCCTGTTTCTTCGCTTCGGCCTGGGCCTTGGCATCGGCAGCGGCCTGGGCCTTGGCTTGCTGGGCCTCCTCCTTCTGCCGTTTCTCCACCTCTGCCAACACCTGTTGTAGTTGCGATTGGATCGACTTCGTGTAGTCCGTATCGTAATCGAAATCGCCCAGTCCGCTCTCATATCGGATCACCCCCACGGGTTGGTTGAAGACCACGATATTGATGTCGTCGTACTGTTTGAACAAGGAAACAGCGAACTCGAACGGCGTGAAGCCCTTGGTGACCGCATCAGCGGGTACGCGTGTGTTGAACGAGAGCTTCTTGGCCACGAAACCAGGCTTCTCGAACGAGATGACATAGTTCTCGTTCAGGTCGAGTTCCAACGTGAACTTGTTCAGGTTGGTTGTGACCGTGCGATCCTTCTCGCCGTTCTTGTAGATGACGGCACGTGCCCCGGACAGGTCACTTCCTTCGATCTTCATTCGGCCGTTCACGGTGAACTTGCCCTGACCCAGCACCAACGTGCCGGCCAGCAGGAGGAAGCAGGTGAATAGTGCCCTGAAGTGATGCGTTCGGTAGGCCATCGGTTTGCCACAGGTTGAACCTGCGACGCGGGTTTACGTACGAACGGGCCCAAGGGTTCTCCCATGCCACTGCGGATCATACTGCTACCCCTGTTCTTTCAAGCGCTCGCTGGCCGGGCGCAACCCGCATTGGATACGCTGAACGCGCTCCTTGGCGGCAGCACGACCTTTCGGATCGACCAACACGACAGGCTGGTCATGGACCATATCGACGACGGCCGTAGGATCGCTCAATACCTGGCCCCGCTTGCCGACCTGGACCCCGCAGCGGTGCGATCGGACACGTTGTCCGCGCAGTTGGTGTTCGGTTGTACGGGGGCTTCGGGAAGGTGCATTGCCAAGGAACAGTTCCGCACGGCATCCACCATCAGGTCGGGGCGCACGGCACTTCCCACAACACTTTCGGCCGCGCAGTTGCAGCGGGTCCAACGGACACTCGTGGTGCTCATCGAAGAGCGTCGTTCGCTCACCTGCATGCCCGCATCGAAACCTTGAGGCCGGTCCACGACGTAACAGGGCCTTATCCGATAAACCCCATCATGCGCTCATCGCTTGTTCTGGCCTTCATGTTCCTTGCCGTATTCATGAGCAGGGCCCAGTACATGGCAGAGGCGCGTACATCGACCACGAACAAGGGCGCTTATGAGCAGGGCGAACAGGCCTTTCGCCGTGGTGACCATACCGAGGCCGTGGTGTACTTCACGGAAGCGATCGCCTTGGACCCGACACACCTGAACGCCTACTTGAACAGGGCTTTCTGTTTGGTGATGCTGAAGCAGTACGCCGATGCGATCAAGGACCTCACCCTGGTGATCGAACGGGAGCCCACCCATGCCTTGGCGTATACCACACGCGGCAGTTCATATCTCAGGTCCGGAGAGCACGACAAGGCCTTGGCGGACCTTGAAATGGTGATTAGCCTTGACCCCCGGAATGAGGAGGCTTGGAACAACAAAGGCTGGGCCTACAAAGCAAAGGGCGACATGGACAGTGCTTGCAAGGCCTGGCGAAGCAGCCAGCGCATGGGAAATGCGGAAGCCAAGATCATCCTGAACAACAACCGCTGCAAATGACCGTGAAGAAGACCCTTCTGCTCATCCTTGGTGTGCTGATGGCGTTCTGGGCAGGTGCCCAGGACCGCGACCCTGCGGATTGCCTGATCAAGACCGCCAGCCGCTGGGGAGCGCCCTGTGAGAAGTGCGAGATCTACAAGGACGGATACAAACGTGATTTCAGCGGCACCTACAGCGTGGACCTCAAGAACACCTGTACGGACCTCGTGGAGGTGAAAGTGGCCGTTCAGGAAAAGAACGGTACATGGCGGATCTTCCCGGTGCGCACGCTTTCCGGCAATGAGGTCTTGACCGTGTTCGCCTGTCAGGGCACCGGCAAATACCTCTACTGGGTGCGTCGTGTGAACGACACGGAGATCATTCTTCCCTCGGACCACGAGATCGTTACGGAGTACCGCAGCCGATAGGCCAACGCCACCGATCAACATCGGGGTGTTGGTCCAAGGTTCTTTTCCAACCATATCCCTCGGCCACGCAACAGCACCTTTGATGTGTTGTAATGACCGAGGCCATGAAGCGATTCCACATTGAACGTACAGAGACCTCGCCCGAGGTGGACCTTGATCTCGACCAAGGACTACTCGAGTTCATAGGGCGTTCATTGCCGCACAATTCCGAGCAGTTCTACCACCGCGTGTACAACTGGCTTGATGAGTACCTGCGCGCCCCCAAGGTGGAAACCACGGTGAACATGCGGTTGGACTACCTGGACACCAGCTCCTCCAAGCACCTCTATAACATCTTCCAAAAGCTCGATGCCGTGAGCGAACGGGGACAACGCGTTCAGGTGAACTGGCACTACGAGACCGGTGATGAGGAAATGGCAGAGACCGGCAAGGATTATCAAAGCTTCTTCAATCTGGACTTCAACTTCATTGAGGTGAAGGACCTTTTCTGATCACATCCCCTCCATGAACGACAGAACCCCGCGATCGCGGGGTTCTTTCGTTGGGTGCTGATGGGTAAGATCGAAACGTTCAGAGCAGGTCATTCGCCAGGTTGGCCAGCGGACTGCGTTCGCCTTTCTCCAAGGTGATGTGTGCGAACAGCGGATCACCCTTGGCCTTGTCGATCAGGTAGCTGAGGCCATTGCTCTCCGTATCCAGGAAGGGTGTGTCGATCTGGTGCACATCACCGGTGAACACGATCTTGGTGCCCTCGCCGGCGCGGCTGATCACGGTCTTTACTTCCAGCGGCGTCAGGTTCTGGGCCTCATCCACGATAAAGAAGATGTTGGCCAGGCTGCGACCTCGGATATAGGCCAGTGGCGCGATGGCGATCTTCTCGTTCTCGAGCATCTCATCGATGCGTTTCGGCGTACTGTCGTGCTTCTCGAACTGGCCCTTGATCAACTTGAGGTTGTCCCACAAGGGTTGCATGTACGGGTCCAGCTTGCTCTGGATATCGCCGGGCAGGTAACCGATATCCTTGTTGCTCAATGGCACAACGGGACGCGTCACGTAGATCTGTCGATATTCCCGTCGTTGCTCCAAGGCACAGGCCAAAGCGAGCAGGGTCTTGCCCGTGCCGGCCGCACCCTGCAGGGTCACCAGCTTGATCTCCGGGTCCAGCAAGGCGCTCATGGCCAGGGCCTGCTCCGCGTTCTTGGGACCGATACCGAACACGCTCTGCTTCTCCACCCGGTCCACGCGTCCGGTGCGCGGGTCGAACTTCGCAAGGATGCTCTTCTTCTTGTGCTTCAGGATGAAAAAGTGGTTGCCTTTGGGCTTTTCCACGCCCAGCTCCGAGACCTCGATACTGCCTTCGGAGAACAACCGATCGATCTGTTCCTCGGAGTAATCGTCCACCACGGTGCGGCCGGTGTACAGCTTCTCGCGCACATCGCGAACCTTGCCCGTGAGGTAATCCTCGGACAGCAGGTTCAGGCTCTTGGCCTTCAGGCGGAGCGCGATGTCCTTGGTGACCAGCACCACCTTGCGGCCGGGGTTCTGGCGTTGCAGGGTGAGGGTGGCGTTCAGGATCTGGTGGTCGTTCTTGCCGTCGGCAAAGACCTTGGTGGCATCCACCCCGTTCAGGTCATGCTTGGCCACCACCTTGAACTTGCCGTGCGATGGCCCGTTCAGCGGTATCCAATCGGTCAGCACATCGGTCTTTGCGATGTCGTCCAGATGCCGGATGAACTCCCGGGCTTCGAAGTTGATGGTGTCATTTCCTTTCTTGAACGTATCGAGCTCTTCCAGGACTTGTATGGGGATGGCCACGTCGTGCTCTTCGAAATTCTCGATGGCCGAGTGGTCGTAGAGGATCACGGATGTATCCAGTACGAAGATCTTGCGGTCTTTTTTCTTCATTCGATCAAGGAACGGTGTGCATCAAAGCTATCCGCAGCTTTTCCGGAAGCGGGGTCCAATTGGATCGCACTTATCCACGATCGATCGTGTTCATCACCGGAACATCAGCGCAGTGTGGAGCGCAGGTGAAAAATGAAGCGGGGACCACCGTTTTGGCGATCCCCGCTCCCATCCGATGTTGACCGTGGTCCCCATCGTATGCCCTCATCCCCTGCGCCCTCCTTGGATGAATGCATCCAAGGTGCGATCCGGTTCGGGGACACGTCTGGCATGCCGCCCAAGGTTGATGCGGGGTTTCTTACCAAACCCGCCGTAAGCCGTAGCTCACGATTTGCCTCAACCCTTACCCGTTGTGCGTTACAGCACGATCGAATGACACAAAGAACATTGGTGATCCGAAAGTACCCTCAGGAGCGGGTGCTCATCAAGTTTTTCGACCCCGGCTTATCCACAAGTTGTGCACCGCCCGTTTCTACTGGGCCGTATGCAACAAGCGAAGCACACGCACGCCTTCCGGACCCGAAATGCGAACGCAATAGGCTCCGCTGGAAGCTTCTGCCAGTTGAAGCCATTGGCGACCCTGGGACGAGGGGATCCTTCGATGGTCCACGCGGTTACCGTTCGTAGTGATCACGTCCAGCACACGATGATCATCCGGCATGATCAGCAGGTGTCCTTCGGTCTGTTGGCCTCCCCATTGGATCGCGGGCAATTCGACCGAATCGCCAATGCCCAGGCAGGGATCGATCACCACGGCAACGAAGGCCTGCGCATCCATGCAGGGTGCTGTTCCCGGGACGGTGTACGTGTAAAGCCCTGATAAGCCAGTGGAAGGTACCAAGGTCCCTGCGAACGCCCCCCCTCCGGGGGCTTCCCATGTGCCTCCTTCATCGGCTCCGGCCAGCAGGTTGATCAGGTCGACCGGGCTACCGTTCACGCAAGCCGTGAAGGTGGTGCTCACGCCCGCGTTCGGCGCGGGGTTCACGGTGATCGTTATCGAAGCGGTGTCGTTCGCACAAGGTCCTGTGCCATAGACCACGTAATGCAACGGATACACACCTGCGTTCTGTAGGATGGAATTGGTGACAGGCTGCTCGTTCAGGAAGAAGATGCCGGAAAGACTGCCACCGCTCACGTAGCCGTACAGGGTAGCGGGCAGGTTATCGTCGCATTCGGACAAGGCCACATCGATGCCTGCGTTCGCCGGATCGAACAGCGTAATGGCGAGGGTGGCCTCATCCTGCGGACAACCGCCCGGGCATGCCGTGGTGAACACGTATTGGCCGCCAACGTCCGTGGCCGTGTTGATCAGACCGGAAGGGACCGCCCCTTGGGGCCCCGACCAAGATCCACAGGTGGCCGGTGCTCCACTGAGGAAGGCGAAGAGATCGTAGGTGCCCGTGTTCTTGCAGAGCGATACCGTGGCATCATCACCAGCGAATGGCGCCGGCACCACCTCGTAGCTGATGCTGCCCACAACGCCAACGGTGAGCGGATCGCTACCTACGACCCGCAAGCGATAACCCGCACCCGGCGGGGTGTTCGCAGGCACAAGGCCGGGAACGGTACCGGACGCATTGGACGCCAAGGTGCCGATGGCGACCGGAGCCGCGAAGCTGCCACTGGCATCGGAGAGTTGGAGCGTGAACACGTTGCCCGCTCCCCAGGTCCCGGTTGCCGTGTAAGGCACACCGATCGAAGCCCCTTGGCAGATCAACGAAGAGGCCAGATCACCAGTAGTGATGGTGTTGGTGACCGAAGTAGGCACGGTGATGCGCACATCATCGATGCCGAAGCCGGGGTCCTGTGCGCTGAGTGTGGTGCCGTTCACGAACCGGAACCCGAAACGCAAGGTGGACTGCCCACCAAGTTCGGGAAGGGTGATGGTCTGCTGTGTCCATGTGGATTGGTTCCGGTATTGGGCAATGGGCGTGGAGATCAGGTTCCAGGTGGTGCCTGAGTTCGTGCTGTAATACACTTCGCCGTAGTTGCTGGTGCCGCCGCCGCACAGCCACCAGAACGTGAGGGTGGCGCTAGCAGCGCCGATGGTGCTCACGTCCAGTGTCATCCGCGCGAAATGATTGGCCGGTTGGGCACACAGGCCATCGGCGGCCACGAAGCAGCAGTTCTGCACACCACTGGCGATGGCCGCCGTGCTGGTGGTGTGCAGGTAACGTCCGTTGGGCGTAGTGATGCCTCCCGGCTGTGCCGCCGTGGTGGGCACGGTGAAGGAGAACGGAAAGCCCAGGCAGGTGATGGTCCCGTTGCCTCCGGAATAGGCGTTATTGATCAACCAGGTATTGTCCCCCGAGGTGACCGAACCCACATCGGGCGTGTTCGGTGCGAACGCGGGCATGGGTGCCTCGAAATCCTCGAAGAAGACCTGCTGCTGGGCGGACACAAGGACCGTGAACAGTTGCGAGACCAGGAGTACCATTGTGCGCATGGGAGGTGGATCTGAATTGGTGCAAATTAGACCTCACATGGCCTAACTGCAACGCCTTGCTGAACAACACTGCGGGTTACCTTCGCCGTCCATTCCGTGAACCCATGAACATCTCAGTGATCGGTGCCGGCCAGATGGGCAATGGCATCGCCCATGTCTTCGCCCAGAGCGGCCACAGCGTAACATTGATCGATATTGCACAGGCCGGCCTCGACAAGGGCCTGGCCACCATTGGCAAGAACCTGGACCGGCAGGTGGCCAAAGGCGCCCTCACCGAAGAGCAGAAGGCCGCAACGCTGAGGAACATCGTCACCACCACCGACATGGCCACCGGCGTGAAACAAGCGGAGCTCGTGGTGGAAGCGGCTACCGAGAACGTGGACCTGAAGCTGAAGATCTTCCGGGACCTTGATGCCAACGCCCCCGCGAACTGCATCCTGGCCACCAACACCAGCAGTATCAGCATCACCCGCATTGCAGCCGCCACCAAGCGCCCCGGGCAGGTGATCGGCATGCACTTCATGAACCCGGTACCGGTGATGAAGCTGGTGGAGGTGATCCGCGGGTACGATACCACCGACGCCGTTACAGCCACCGTGGTGGAGCTCAGCACGGCCATTGGGAAGGTACCCGTAGCGGTGAACGACTACGCGGGCTTCGTGGCCAACCGCATCCTGATGCCCATGATCAATGAGGCCGTCCAGACGCTCTTCCAAGGCGTTGGCGGAGTGGCCGAGATCGACACCATCATGAAGCTGGGCATGGCGCATCCCATGGGCCCTCTTCAATTGGCCGACTTCATTGGGCTTGACACCTGCCTGGCCATCATGCGCGTGCTGCATGAAGGACTGGGAGAAGCGAAATACGCCCCCTGTCCCCTGCTGGTGCAGATGGTCACGGCCGGCAAGCTGGGTGTGAAGAGCGGCGAGGGCTTCTACGTATACACGCCAGGCAGCAAGGAACTGGTGGTGGCACCGGCGTTCCAGAAATGACCGTTCGAACGGCCGAATTGGGCGACATCCCGGCGATCCGGGCCATTGCCCATGCCGGATGGCCCGTGGCCTATGCCACGATCCTTTCCAAAGAGCAATTGGCATACATGCTGGACCGCATGTATGACGAGTCCGTGCTGGTCGAGCAGCTGCGGCACAAAGGCCACCGCTTCCTATTGGCGGAAGAGGGCGGGATCGCAATCGGTTTTGCCACCGTGGAACACCGTTACAAAGGGTCAGGCCGTTCGCGGTTGCATAAACTCTATGTCCTGCCCGGTGTGAAAGGCTCAGGCGTGGGGCATGCCCTGCTGGAAGCAGTACTGGACGAGTCCCGAACCAAAAGCGCTGAGGCCATTGAACTGAACGTGAACAAGTACAACCCGGCCAAGCAATGGTATGAGCGCCAGGGCTTCCGGACCGTTCGCGAGGAAGTGATCCCCATCGGGCAGGGCTACGTGATGGACGACTTCGTGATGGAGCTCATGCTCTGAGCAAGCACTTTCAATTGGCGCTCACTGGCTCCAAGGGAAGGCCGTACTTGCGGTACAACCGGGCCTTGCGCTTTTCCAATCGGGCCTGGGCCTTGGCCGTACGTGCCGCCCTGGGGGCCACGGCCAGTTCGCCCCGCTCTATGCGTTGCACCACCAGCTCCATCATACGGTCCTCGCCTTCCGGGTCGTAGGTGCTGCGCAGGTCATGGCCGAACAAACGGGCCAGGCCCTGCCATACGAACGCCGTGAACGACCCGCGCAGCTGGCGCACCAGGTCAAAGGATGTCTTGCCGGTCTCGCGGTCGATCAACTTGATGAGCACCCGGCCCTGGCTCATGGTCAGGTCCTTCACCTCCTCCTCGAACTCGGCGCGCAGTTCGGCCTCGGCAAGTTTCAGGTACAGGTCCTGATCGCTCTCCCGTTGGATCTGTGTCAGATCGTGCTCATACTCCCGCAGCAGTTCGCCGGTGATGCGCGCATAGGGATACACCCGGATGATGTTGCGCGTCAACTTGTCGTACCGGGCCGCTTCGCGCCGGTCGCGTGGGCGCCAACGGGCCTCCACCCGGGTCTCGGGCAGTTGCACCAAGGGGACCGTATCGCCATTGATCACGTTGGCCTGCAGCACATGAAAGCCGCCGTCCGTTTGGGCGAACATGCCGCAGGACCAAAGGCCCAGTACGACACTAGCTATCAAGTGAAGGGAACGAAAGTTCATTCCTACGGTCGCTGGGATCGTGAAGGTACAACGCCGATCGCGCGCCGTTATTCCCTTCAACGCATCAGCGCCGCTTTAGTTTCCAGGCACTTACTGCGCTGGCACCGGTCCCGGTAAGCGTAGGTCGCTGGTTCCGGCCCTCGAACAGGCCTGCGGCCACGGCCGCGGCAGCGGCCATTTCCTCGGGGTCCTGTCCATCGAGGAGCTCGGGCCGGTAGTGGTCGCGCACGAAATGGGTGTCGTACGTGCCACTACGGAACGCCTCGTGCCCCATGGTGAAGCGGCAGAAACCCAAGGTGGTCTCCACGCCGCTGATGGCGTAATCGTCGATGGCGCGCTCCATGCGGTTGATGGCCTCTTCGCGGGTGGCCCCATGGGTGATCAGCTTGGCGATCATGGGGTCGTAGTGGATGGGGATGTCCATGCCCTCCTCGAAACCATCGTCCACACGCACGCCCGGGCCTTGCGGGGGCCGGTAGGTTGTGAGCCTGCCGATGTCCGGCAGGAAGTTGTTGGCGGGGTCCTCGGCATACACGCGTACCTCGATGGCGTGGCCGTTGATCTTCAGGTCATCCTGCGTGAAGGGCAGCTTCTCCCCTTCGGCCATGCGGATCTGCAGCTTCACCAGGTCCAGCCCGGTGATCATCTCGGTGACCGGGTGCTCCACCTGCAGGCGGGTGTTCATCTCCATGAAGTAGAACTCCATGCTGGAGTCGAGCAGGAACTCCACGGTGCCGGCGCCGGTGTAGTCGACGCTGCGGGCCACGGCCACGGCAGCCTCGCCCATTCGCTTGCGCAGCTCGGGGGTGAGCACGGCGCTCGGGGCCTCCTCCACCACTTTCTGGTGACGGCGCTGCACGCTGCACTCCCGCTCGAACAGGTAGCAGGTGTTGCCGTGCGTGTCGGCCATGATCTGCACCTCAATGTGTCGCGGACCGGTCACGTACTTCTCGATGAACACACTGCCATCGCCGAACGCGTTCTGTGCTTCGCTGATGGCGCGCTCCAGGCCTTCCTTCAGTTCGCTCTCGCGCTCCACGATGCGCATGCCCTTGCCACCACCACCGGCCGCGGCCTTGATCAGGATCGGGAAGGTGATGGTCCTGGCCACGGCCATGGCCTCTTCCAAACTGCTCACGGCACCCTCGGTACCGGGCACCAGCGGAACGCCATGGCCTTTCACGGCCTCCTTGGCGGCCAGCTTGTCGCCCATCACCTTCATGGCGTGGGGCGAAGGACCAACGAAGGTGACGCCCGCCTTCTCCAGCGCACGGCAGAAGTCGCCGTTCTCGCTGAGGAAGCCGTAACCGGGATGCACGGCATCCACCTTCAGATCGGTGCAGACCTTGACGATCTTGTCGATCACCAGGTAGCTCTC
The DNA here is from genome assembly GCA_046306055.1 of Flavobacteriales bacterium. Classification (GTDB taxonomy): domain Bacteria; phylum Bacteroidota; class Bacteroidia; order Flavobacteriales_F; family PHOS-HE28; genus PHOS-HE28. The sequence continues at coordinate 157,274 of JBKDXR010000058.1, read as the reverse complement.
CTTGCTGGCGGCAGGCCCGATGCACACGGCCTCATCGGCGAAGCGTACGAAGGGTGCGTTGCGGTCGGCTTCGGAATAGACCGCCACGGTGCTGATGCCCATCTCGCGGGCGGAGCGCATCACGCGCAGGGCGATCTCGCCACGGTTGGCGACGAGTAGTTTCTGGATCTTCTTGTTGGCCATGGTCCTGTTCAGGGAGTGCGAAGATGCGAAGGCTTGGCCTGATCTTTGACACTATTCACGCTGATGCGCGCGCTGATCAGCCTCCTGCTCGTTGCCGTTGCCCCGCTCCTCCTTGCGCAGGTACGGACCTGCACGCTCCAGACCGACAGCGGACAGGTCCGGCTGTATTTCTTCTCCACGGGGGAGTTGAGCACACTGGACTGGACGGACAAGGACAAGGCCTGGGACCGGAGTTGGGCGTTCAAACGCGACGGGACCGTGCTGGTGGCGCACCGGACCCGCCGCATCCCCGGCCATCTCGGCGTACGTTTCTCCTACCACGCCAGCGGCTCCGTGGCCGCCGTGGAGTACAGCACGGCCCCCGAAGGAAGTGGCCCGTGGTACCGCAGCTACACCGGCTTCGACCCGGAGGGGAACCGGAACCGCTTCGTCGAGCGTGGGAACAAGGAGGCTGACCTCCTATCACACCCCGACAGCGCCTTGCGCCCAGGCCCTGGCGAGGTGTGGCATCCGGAGCGGCCGATCGCGGAATGCCAGAAGCTGTACGTGAGCGAGGTGTTCCTGGTGAACGGAACGGACCAGGCCTGTCGAGCGGTGGTGAGCCCGGTGTACGAGCATCCCACCCTGCCGCGTGGCACCCATTTCCTTGACCCGAGCGACACGGTGCGTTTGGGGACCTATGCGTACTACGAGGCGTTCGTGCCACCCGACCGCCAACTCACCTTCTTCATCGAGCAGGTCGGCCCTGACGCGAAAAAGAGGCGCGTGCCGGAGACCCGAACGGACGCGGAAATGGTGGGTCCAGAGCACGTTCGATACGTGATCCGGATCACAGGCTGGAAGAAAGGCCGCAACGACCAGTTCAAGCGCGAGGACGGCATCACACCGTTGCCCCGGGGCGGATCAAAGTGGTGGATGATCTGGGGCTGAGCCCCAATACCTTCCCTTGAGGCCAATGATGGTCCGTTACCTTTTCGCCACCTTCCACCTGATCGCCCTGGCCACCGGCATCGCCGCCGCATACGGGCGTTGGCGGGCGCTGCAGCGCGTGAAAAGCACCACGGACCTGCCAGCGGTGTTCCATGCCGACAACTGGTCGGCGTGGCGGTCGGCTTCGGAAAAGACCGACATGGTGCTGATGCCCATCCCGCGGGCGGAGCGCATCACGCGCAGGGCGATCTCGCCACGGTTGGCGACGAGCAGCTTCTGGATCTTTTTAGCCATCTGGTTCGACCTGCCGGACCGCAGGGACCGCGAAGACGCGAAGCCTTGGCCTGATCTTTGGCTTTGCCCGGCCATGCGCCTCTCCACCACCCTTTTCGTCGCACTGAGCACGCTCACGCTTTCCGCCCAGATCGGTCGCATGGAACTGCGCACGGATAGCGGGCTGGTGGTGTTGCACCAATTCAGGAACGGCGGCGTGAGCACCAAGGAATGGATGGACACCGACGAGCGCTTCGGACTCACCACGGCGTACGACCGCAGCGGCAAGGAGATCTTCCGCTACGGCACCCGGCGCATCGGTGGGCATGCCAGTGTCAACTTCAGCTACCACCCCAATGGCGCGGTGAGCAAGGCCGAAGCAAGCGATGCGCCCGATGCCGGCATCCAATGGTACCGCAGCACCACCACCTTCGATGAGCAGGGCAACCAGACCGGCTTCTGGCAGCAGAGCCACGAGGACCTCACCACGCTGCGCTTCCACACGGGGCCGGATGAACCCGTGCTGGCCCACTGCCAGAAGCTCTTCACCAACGAGGTCTTCCTGGTGAACGCCACGCGGCAGGCCGGCAAGGCCAACGTGAAGGTTCTGCGGCCCTCCCCCGCGCTGAAGGACAGCGAGCACACCCTGGCCCCCGGCGACACCGTGCGGCTGGGCAGCTACAGCGTGGGCGAGCGGTTCGCCGCGCCGGAGACCGAGCTCACCGTGGACGTGCGGCGCGTGCTACGCAACCGCCGGAAGACCGCTGCCCTGGGCGTTGTGCGCACGAATAACGGACCAGTGAACGATACCACGCAACGCTGGTACCTTGTCGTCCACCATTGGGCCCGGGGTCTTCAACACCCAAGTCCGACACCCGATGATCAACGCCATCCCTGACCGTGCAGCGAGCGGTGCACGGCGCACGCTGTTGATGCTGGGCCTGATCTTCCCGGCCATGCATGCCCTCGCCCAGGTGGACCTGCGCTTCACCAATAATACAGGCCACCGCATCGATGCCTTCACCTTTGCCGGCATGAGCCTCGGTGGGCTCGCCCCAGACAGCACCCGGACGCTCCGGATGGACTCAGTGCTGCTCTGCGGACCCATCCCCTGTGCAAAGCCCACCGGTCTCATCAGCGGCCTTCGCATGAACCCGGACCCACCGGAACACTGCGTAACGAGGGCACGGCATCTGCGCCAGGGAGAGCTGGGCGCGTGCATCCGGCTTACGGAGGAGTTCGGCGGTGGCCGTGAACTGCGGCTGATCCCGTGCCCTTGAACCTACATGTCATGCGCCGTCCACGAGCATGATCGATCGCGGATCGGCTGCTCGTATACGACCTTTACACCATGCGCACCCGCCTCACCGATATGCTCCACCTGGAGCACCCCTTGATCATGGCACCGATGTTCCTGGTGAGCAATGTGGCCATGGTGGCCGAGGGCATGCGCGCGGGCGTAGCGGGCTACATCCCCGCGCTCAACTACCGCACGCTCGAGGAGCTGCGGGCGGCGTGCCGGGAATGACGTTTAACTCGACCGCCAGCCGTTGCCGTATCTTGGAGGCACGGAGCACCGCTGGACCGATGAACACCCTTCGCCGATTCTCGTCCTTCGAGGAACTGAAGGCCGCTGAGCCCAGCACGGCCCGCCCCATCTGCCGATCACTTGATCATGTAGTAGATGTTCGTGAGCCACTTGGTCGTATCGGGCTCGGCCATGGGGTCGGTGATGAACTCTTCGATCACGTTGCCGTAGTGCGTAAAGCCCTTGGCCTGGATCATCTCGTCCATGGCCATGTGGGCGCGCATGGAGCCATCGTAAGATCCGTAGTAGGCAATGTGCAGCATCTTCGAGGCAGGCACCGTGTACACCTCCATGCCGGGTAGCTTCACATCGGCTGGGGCCACCACGGGCATGCCGGCGAACAGGTCGGCCACCTGGGCCTTCTCATCCCACTGGAAGTACACCCCGCTGGGCGCGCCGGCCATGTTGAGCCCGGCCGTGCCGATGGCCGCACCGGCGGCACCGAAACTGCTGCCATAGAACTTCTCCAACTCGCTGAACTTCACCTTGCTCCGCTTACCCACATACACCATTTCGGGGCGCTCGATGGTCTCGATCACATATCCCCCGAAGGTCTTCCCGGCCACTGCGGCCGCTTTGTCCGCCTGCTCTTTCTCGGCCAGGCCCTTCAGATTGGCGAGACCTTTTTCGAAGTCGGGACCGATCATTTTGTCCATGTCCATGAACACGCCCATCACCTTGCCCATGAAACCGTTCTCCCCTTCCATGCCCCAGGTCACCATGGTGCTGTCGCCCACGGCCTGCAGGTCGTAAGTGGCGGTGCTGATGGACTCGAAGGGTTCCACGAAGTGCAGCTTGCAGCGCACGGACCTGTTCGGTTCCAAGGACATGATGGTCTGACTGCCCTTGCCCACGGTATCGCCCTCCCACTTCCATACAGCGCCCACGGTGCCGTCGGTGCCTTCCAGGCTTTGCACCTGGTCCTTGTCCATTTCCTGCCAGGGGCCCCACTGCTTCATGCTCTCCAATCGGCTCACATACCCATACACCACCTCGGGCGGCGCAGCCACCACCGTGGAACGCTCCACCCGGTAGGTGGAAGGGCCCATCAGCCCCAGCACCACGAGCAGGGCTAGAAGGGATAACAGGATGATCAGCAGGGTCTTGAGGGCACGCATGGTCTTGTATTTGCACGAAAGATGGGGCTTTGGTCCCGAAATAACCCCCAACGACCCGCGCCGTACCCAACCGTCCATCACGATCATAGCGTGGCACGGTGTTTTCTTTGTCGGCAGCGAACCATTCCAACCACCATGATCACCCTGCGTATGGGCCGGACCCTTCCGGTCATCCTCCTGGCCCTGATGGCCCTGGCCATGCCTGCGTGCAAGACCAACAGCAACCCTGCCGGCACCAAGGTGAAGCAACCCTTCAGCGGCGGCAAGTACGAGAGCAACGCCGCCTGGTTCCGCGGCACGGGGCAGGGCTCCAGCGTAAAGCAGAACATTGCCCGCGGCAAGGCCGATATCGACGCCAAGAACCAGGTGGCCGCACAGGTGGGCACCAACATGCGCGCCGTTACCGACCAGTACCTGGGCCAGACCGAGAACGCCCGCGCCGCCGATGTGGCAGACAAGTTCCAGAGCCTGGTGCGTGAGGTGATGAACACCGAACTGGCCGACCTGCGCAAGATCGGCGAGGAGACCTACTTCAACGAGACCACCAAGGAGTACACCGTGTACGTGGCCTACGAGATCAAGAAGAACGCCATGTTCCGCTTCATGAAGAAGCAGGCGCGCACCGATGCCAAGGTGAGCGAACAGGAACTGAAGCTCATGGACGAGATCCTGGACATGGAGATCAAGAAGGCCGAGGCGGCCGGAGAATGATCCCGCACCACATTCTACTAAAGGCAGGGGACCTTGGGGTCCCCTGCTGTCGTTTTGGCACCCTCGTATGTTCGGCGCACGATCTGAAGGGAGCGTTGTTCACTTAAGGACAACGAACAACAGACCATGGAAGGCAACCCGATGATGGGCGCATATCTGATCGGCGCCGTGATCATGCTCGTGAGCTGGCTGGTGGGGCAGCAGCTCCGCAGCCGTTTTGAGAAATACTCCCGCACCCCCCTGCGCAACGGCCTCAGTGGCCGCGAGGTGGCCGAGCGCATGCTCCGCGACCACGGCATCACCAACGTGCAGGTGATCAGCGTGCCAGGGCAGCTTACGGACCACTACAATCCCGCCACCCGCACGGTGAACCTGAGCGAGCCGGTGTATCACGCCCGCAACGCCGCTGCCGCCGCCGTGGCCGCGCACGAGGTGGGCCATGCCGTGCAGCACGCCACCGCCTACAGTTGGCTGGAGATGCGCAGCAAGCTGGTGCCCGTGGTCAGCGTAGCCTCGCAATGGATCCAATGGGTGCTGCTGGGCGGGATCCTGATCGTCAACTCCTTCGGCACCGGACTGCTGCTGTTCGGTATCGTGCTTTTCGCCCTCACCACCCTCTTCAGCATCATCACCCTGCCTGTGGAATACGATGCCAGCAACCGCGCCCTGGCGTGGATGGAACGCACCGGCGTGGTCACCAGCGGCGAGCACGAGCTGAGCGCCGATGCCCTCAAGTGGGCCGCCCGCACCTACCTGGTGGCCGCCATTGGCTCCGTTGGCACCCTGCTCTACTACATCATGATCTACATGAACCGTAGGGATTGAGCGGGATTCCTTCAATTGCAGAACGGTCGGCCGAGCGGCCGGCCGTTGCTGCTTTAGGCGTGAGGCCCAACTTATTTCAGCCGATCACTGCTGGGATCCATGGCGCTTGGCGTTGCGACAAGGCGACCTGACCGTATTCGGCAACCTCCCTCCAGCAGGGTCGCCTAAATGACTTTGCGCTCGCTGGTGTGCGTGGACCAGGAGCGGCACGACGATATCTTCAAGGCCTACCCCATTGGCGTTGCCAGGAACTTCGTGCCGCGACTGTTCGTGGTGGTGGAAGGACGGCGTGCCAGCGTTACGGACCTGGGGAGCGGGCAGGTGTACAGCCGCTGAGCACGTAGCGACCGTGCTGCTGGACCTAATGAGATCTCACGGTCGTGTAGCGGATCTCTTCCGGTGTGGCACGGAACACATGGTAGCCGCCAACGCGCTTGTGGTTCTTCTCAGTGACTGCGAGACCGGCCACATGTTCGCGCACCACATCGGTGCCCACCTCGTCCAGGTAAGTAGCGTAAAGAAGGTATACCACATCGCGCTGCACCCTGATGTTCAGCGGCCGCACCCCCGTGTTCACCTGTCCCCAGGAAGTGAAGCTCAGATCAGCAGCGAACTCCCCCACCCCTTGGTCAGCGGTAATGGCGAAAAGCCTGCCCGATGCGTCATCCACCTCAAAGTCGAGCACATCAGCAGAACCGGCTTTCCAGGCAATGACATCGCGCCGCGTATGGTACATGCGTCCGTTCTGGAGGACCAACAGGTGATCGCCGAAGATCCGGACCTTGTCAATATTCCAATTGTCCACGTATTTCCGGCCCTTGCCGTTGAGGTAGTAGGGCTTGTACACGCGCTGGAACAGGCCTTGATCCAGCGGTGTGGCAATGCGCTGCGCGGAGGCGAAGCCATTGATGGTGATGGCCAGATGGTTGCTTCGGTTGGTGGCGATCGCCGTGCTTGTATCGGCGAAGTGGAACGACCAGAGGTCGGGCGCACGGTAATAGGCCTCGCGCTCCTTTCCGAAGATGTTCGGCAGCGTCACCCACGTATCCCCGTGATCGGAGGTGCGGTAGATGCGTCCGTTGGATGCGGAGATGTAGCCCACGCCACCGGCAAGCAGCTGTCCGTGGCGCACCCAGGCCCCTTCCTTGCCGAACCGCACCACGAACCAGCTACGGCCACCATCGGCGGTGCGGCGGATGCAGTTGCGCTCATAAGTATCGGAACCGCAGCGGATATTGCCGAACAGCACGGCCGTGTCGCTGGAGAAGAAAAGGATACGATCGAAACTGGTGGAAAGCCCGGAGTAGTCCGACACGGGGTTGGTCTGCAGGCCCTTTTGCCAAAAGGAATCCACCGATGCAGTATGGTAAATGTTACCCGTGCTCGTGGTGAGCCAAATGGAACCGTTGTGTGCCACAGAGACCTGGCGCACCTTGCCATACACCACGGTGGCAGGCGTGGTCTGTGCCGCGCTGGGCAACACCGTCATCAGCAAGAACAGGCATGTGAACCATCGGAACTGAAAGGCGACCATTACTCCGAAGATAATCTGTGGACAAGGCCCATTACACAAAGCCCCTGCGGAACAACCTGTCCACAGGGGCCTTGCGCTTGAAGGGCTATCCACCAGAATGCTCAGAACACCATGGTGGCCTGGCGCCTGGCGGGTACCAGCTTGCGATCTCGGGCTATGGCGAGGCAGCCGCCTCCCTGATCGAAGCCAATGGAGCCCACAGGGCCTAGATAGCGGAAACCGGCCATGTGGCGTTCCAGTTCCAGTACAACGGCGAAGCGAACACGGCGCACCCGCTGACCGGGATCGCCCAACGTGGCGAAGTGGGTATCCACCACCACTTCCTTGGTCAGGTGGCCGGGCATCTCGAAGCGCAGCAGGGCCTTGGTTCCGGCGGGCAGCGTAACAGTGAAGCGCCCGGTCTCGGACACCACGGCATCGCGAATGGCGCCGTTCACCTTTACGGCAACGGTGGCACCACTAAAGCTGTGGTCCTCTACGTGCTGCCAACCCGTAAGTACCACGGACTCCTGGTCGGCGCTTGCCGGGGCCTTGGCCATGGCCGTGGAGCATAGAGCGATACATGCAACCAACATCGCGGCCGAACGGGTGGGGAGCTTGTGCTGGTTCATGGGTGCAGGGGTTTGGTGGTGGTTACGGGGGCCGGGTGGCGTTGTTCGTGAACTTCGGCAGTAAGGCCGCCCTTATCGTCCGAACGGGGGCGATGATCGACGGACCCAAGCGGCCACGCACCCCAACTTCGCGCCCCCATGCGACCCCGCTTGCGCATACCCCGCACCCGACGCACGGTACACCACGCCATGCGCCTGCAACAAGGTGAATGGCGCTGGGGTGCCGGACTGCGAGCGGCATTGGCCATCGGAACGCCCATGGGCCCAGACGCTGGCCACCTTCGGCCAGGAGCCGGAATCTGCGAGCACCATGAGCGGCAGGCTGTACGATACGCTCCTTGGCGCCGCCGTGGCGTTGGTGGTGCTGGGTTTCCTGGACCTGTTGCGGAAGTTTAAGACGCCGGGCATCTCCTAAGAGCCTGTTTGGGATCTCTCCTTTTGAAGCGAGCGATGAGGATCTGGCGACCAGACGAGGCGCGGAACCGGAGCATAGCCGAAGCTACGTGACGGCTTCCGCAACGAAGTATGGTCGCCAAAGACCATAGCGGAGCCAAATGCGGAGATCCCAAACAGGCTCTAAGGCCACACCCCCGCTTCGCGCAGCACCGACCTGGTGATGGCGATGCGATCGTTGCCAAAGGAGGCGTGGGCGGTATCGCTGGTGGAAATGCGGGTGGCGAAGAAGTAGGGCGCCCGGCCCGGCGCTTCGGCCCAGCCCACGTACCAGCCGATGCTTCCTTCATCGCCCTGGGCCCAACCGGTCTTGGCGCGCAACACGTGACCAAGGGTGTCCTCGCGCACCATGATGTCCTTAGTGAGGGCGAAGGTGCGGGCACTGAAGGGCAGTTCCTCGGCGTGAAGCTTGCGCAGGAATTCGATCTGCTGGCGCGGGGTGATGCGCAGCCCTCCCCGTACCCAGCACTGGTCGAAACCGCCGGTGGTGTCGGCATTGCCATAGCCCACGGTATCGAGCCATTGCTTGAAGCCTGCCGGACCGATACGGCGCACCACATCGCGGAAGTACCAGTAGGCGCTCACATCGTAGGCCTGGCGCAAGCTGAGGTCGCGGTTGGCGGCAGCGCGGCCGTAGTCCTGCCCATCCCACTTGATCACGTGGCCGGTATCGGGCAATACGCCGCTCTCCAGCCCGAGGAGGCTGCCGATGATCTTGAAGGTACTGGCCGGAAGAGTGGCCACATCGCAGCTGGCACTGTCGATGAAGGACCAGTGCTCCTGCTGGGCGTCGTAGCCGATAAAGGAGCCTTGCAACTGGCGGTCGGCGAAGAGGTGGGCCAGGTCATCGCGCAAGGTGTGGCCAGCTGCAGGGACCAGCGCCTGCTCGGGTGCAGGCGTCTCGGAACAGGCCACCAGAAGAACAGCGAACAGGGCGGGCACGGGCTTCATGGAACAAAGATGAACGGTGGCGTACGCTCCATTGCGCTCGAGGGGTGAACGGTGTGTGCCATTAGCTTCGCTCCATGTCCTACCATGACCAATTCGCCGCCAACCGGGCCCTCTGGAACGCCCGGGTGCCGCATCACCTCACCTCACGGATGTACGATGTGGAGGGTTTCGTGGCGGGGCGCAGCTCCCTGACGGCGATCGAACGGGAACTGCTGGGCGATGTGACCGGAAAGGACATCCTGCACCTGCAATGCCACTTCGGACAGGACACGCTGAGCCTGGCACGCATGGGCGCCCGAGTGACCGGTCTGGACATTTCGGACGCTGCATTGGCCGAGGCCCGCAAGCTGGCCGAACGCTGCGGGATCACGGCACAGTGGGTGGAAAGCAACGTGGTGGACCATCGCCCGGAACTGGACGGAGGATCGGACATCGTATTCACCAGCTACGGCACCATCGGGTGGTTACCCGACCTGCGTCCGTGGGCAGCGAACATCGCGCGCTATCTGCGGCCGGGCGGAAGCCTGGTGTTCGTGGAGTTCCACCCGGCAGTGTGGATGTTCGACAACGACTTCACGCATGTGGCCTACTCCTACTTCAACCGGGAGACCATTGTGGAAGAGGAACAAGGCACCTACGCGGACCGCAACGCGCCGATCCGGCTCACCTCCTACGGCTGGAACCACGGCTTGGGCGAAGTGCTGACGGTCCTGCTGGAGGCGGGATTGCGCATTGACCGGTTCACGGAACTGGACAGCTCGCCGCACGACTCCTTCGCGAACACGGTTCAGGGCCCGGACGGGCTGTACCGGATAAAGGGCATGGAAGGCAAACTGCCCATGGTGTACGGGCTGGTGGCGACGAAGCCGGAGATCGGTCTGCCATGAGGCACACATGGGCCATCACACTGCTCGCGCTGGTCTGGTGGGGTTGCCAGGTGCGCACGACGGATGACCACCTGCGCATCGCCAGTGAGCTGGAGGCGGCGGGACAGAGCGACTCGGCCTTGTTCCACCTGAACGAAGCAGTGCGCAAGGACGGAAAGCACTTGTGGGCACGCATTGAGCGCGGGGTGCTCCGCTCCCACTTGGGCGACCATGCGGGAGCCCGTGCAGATGATGATACGGTACTGGCCTTGGACCCGGAGAACCAGACCGCCTTGTTCAACCGGGCCCTGGCCAAGGGGCGGCTGGGCGACCACGCGGGGGCCGTGAACGACCTGGAGACCTTAATGCGCTTGAAGAGCCCTGGGTGGGACGAGAACGCCCCCGGCAACGCGCACGTGTTCATGGAGATGACCGGCAACGCAGGCATGGGAATTGAACCACCCGAGTTCGATGTCCCCTACAAGCACGTTGGGTATGCGTTCGCCCTGAGCTATCTGGAACTGGACAGCACGGTGAAAGCCTACGACTGGCTAAGCGTCTGTATTGAACAGGGCTTCGAGGTGGGCAACTGCCTTTACGAACGGGGCATCCTGCTGCTGCGCCATGGGCGCAATGCAGAGGGCTGCAGCGACCTGGAGCAAGCGGCCATCCAGCGCCACGAAGAGGCCCGGAACGCATGGACCCGGCATTGCGCCGGGTCCACACCGTGATGTTTCATTGTACTGGATGGTCATCCGCTCAAGAGCGGCCCAACCCTGGTCGAAGACGATGCCGGTAGGTCAGAACGCGAAACCGATGGTGATCCCACCACGCACGATGGGGAACACCTTGTTACGGAAATAGGCCTCTGCGTAATCCTCATAGGCATACGCTTCGGGGTCGGTCAGCACATCGCCAAGGATGAAGACCTGCACATCGGCATCGTCCTCGTACTTCTCGATGTTCTCCTTGATGATGACATAGTCCTCCGGCTCGAGGTTGGGGTCGCTGGTGCGGATGTATGCATCGCCCATGGCCATACCGTAGCCTGCATTTAGGTCGAGGTAAACACGGGGCCCCAGTTCGAACTGCACGCCAACTCCCAAGCCACCGCCCATGGCCGAGGCCGTACCGTCGAGGTTGGCGCGGATGGTGCCCCCGTTCTTCTCATAGTCATAGGGCACCAGGTAGGTATAGTCGAAGTAACGCAGAAAGGCCTCCACGTAAAAGCCCTTGAACGCCTGCTTGGGATAGAACCGGAAATAAGGGTTGAGGTAGAACCCTTCAGGCTCGATGTCGCCCGTATAGGTCTGGTTCTCTCCATCGATGTTGGCAATGGCATCCACATGGACGACCGTGGGCAGCTTGTACCCGCCGAGCAGGCCCACGGTGATCTTGGGACCCACCTTCTGCTCGTAGTTCGCATTGATCGAAAGCCACGCATAGCTGACCACGTTGGTCTTCAGCATGTAACGTGGAGCGAAGATCTCGCTGACCACTGCGGCCGCCTCTTGGGCTTTTGCGGCCGGGAGGCACAGCACCAAGGCACTGATCGTTAGCCAGTTTTTCATGGTTATGGTAGGTGTTAGGGTCGTGCTGATCTGTTGGACATTGAAAGTTAACGAATAACGCGATCCGTCCGGTATGACATTTATCAGGTCTGACCAGGAGAACGTCGAATAATGCTGACCGAGCGAAGCTCCGGCACGGCCTGAAATGGAGAGACCCGGCATTACGCCGGGTCCCCCGAATACACTACGACCTGATGGACTATTTGCCGCCGTTGTCCTCGCCGGCCATCTTCAACCCTTCCTCGATCATGCCGAAGAACTGGTCCAGCTTGGGCAGGATCACGATGCGGATGCGGCGGTTGGTGGAACGGCCTTCGGGCGTATCGTTCGTGGCCAATGGCACGTACTCACTTCGGCCACCGGCCGTTATGCGCGCGGGATCCACCTTATAGTCGTTCTGCAGTACACGCGTGATGGCCGTGGCGCGCGATGCGCTGAGGTCCCAGTTGTCCTTGAAGCAATCGCGCTTGATGGGCACATTGTCCGTGTGGCCTTCCACCAGCACCTCCATCTCCGGCTTGTCGTTGAGCACGGAGGCCACCTTGGCGAGCACCTCGCGGGCACGGGGAGAAAGCTCCGTGCTGCCGCTCCGGAAGAGCATCTTGTCGCTAAGCGAGATGAAGACCACGCTCTTTTCCACGTTAACCACCACATCGGTATCGTTGAGGTTGCCGAGCGAGCTCTTGAGGCTCACCACCAGCGCAAGCGTCACCGAGTCCTTTTTGCTGAGCGCATCGTGCAGCGTGCGGATGCGCAGGTCCTGCTCGCGGATCTGCTCCAGCGACTTCTCCAGGTTGATGGCCTCCTGCTTGGACAAGGTGGCCATCTGCCCTACGTTGTTCAGCAGGGCGGCATTGGTATTGTTCAGGTCGTTCACCTGCTCCTTCAGGTGCTGGTTGGCATTCTCCAACCCGGCGATGCGGGCATCCTGAACGGACCTTTCGCCCCGGCAGGCCTCCAGGTCCCGGTTGCATGCATCCAGCTTGCTATGCAGTGTTTCGTTCGATGCCTGGATGGACAGGTACTTCTTCTTGGAAACGCAGGAGGTGCCGAACAGCGAGAGCAGCACTACGGCGAGCATGTAGGACGCAATACGTGTCATGACATTTGGGTATTTGGTGAGGCAAGCTAGCATGACATGCCTGTGAAAAAGCTGACGAAAACCATCGACCGTTACGAATGATGCGATCGGACATTAAAGGGAACACCGATCCACAGCCCATGCTCACCACCCTGCTTACCGCCTTACCCCTGCTGATCCCCAGCACACCGAACACGAGCTACTCCGCCACCAAACAAGGCATGGAGGAACGCCGCCTGGCCTTTCAGCGCAGCTACCAGAACGCGGACAGCGTTGGGCAGCGGATCATTCTGGACAGTGCCAAGGCCTATCTCTTCGACCGCATTACGCAGGACCTGCTGCCTGCGTGGTATGGCACACCGTGGGACTTCAACGGCATAACACGGGTGCCGGGACAGGGCAAGATCGCGTGCGGCTACTTCGTGAACACCGTGCTACTGGACGCTGGCTTCCGGCTGCCTCGCATCAAATGGTCGCAGGAGGCGGCGGAACCCATCACGCTGAAACTGGCGGGCACCGTGAAGCGCTACCGCGACCGGCCCGTGAGCGAACTGGAGACCTGGCTTCGGTCCCGCGGTGATGGCCTTTACAAAGTAGGGCTGGACAACCACGTGGGCTTCATCGTGGTGCGCGGCGGGGTGGCGCGCTTCGTACACAGCAGCTACTACCACCCCGAGGTGGGCGTGATGAGCGAGCCGCTGGAAGGCAATAATCCACTGGCGAATTCGCACTACCGCATTGTCGGGAGCTTGCTGGATGTGGCGATGATGCGCGACTGGATCACGGGGCGTGATCTGAGTGATCCACGCTAAAGCGGTTCCCATGGCTAACCTTGCAGCCATGCCGCACAACGACCTCTCCCGGCTCAACCATTCTCAGAACGCTATCGTTGCATTCAGCGTGGCCGGGATCTTCGCTGCCCTTGCCCACTTCACGCTGGAGGTTCACTGGGGCTACTACTGGCCCATCCCCCCGATCGGTGGCCTTTTGCTGTTCATCTACTTGAGCATCGATGAGCTTTGGTCCAGACGTCTGCATCGCGGGATAGCTATCGACCGCAGGCTGAAATGCCTGTTGGCCCAAGGCTTCACAGAGGAGCGCATCGGTGATTATCACGGACTCAGGGGCGAGCACAGGGGCTACTTCGCGCGCATCTTCGTGAATCCGGAATCACGCCTGCATCGTCGCGATCGTGAACTCACCATAATGGTCTATTTCGAGCCCCCAAAGGACCACCACGACAAGCTCGACACCAGGTTACTCGACCGCATCAACGAAGAACTTGCACCGGGCTTCTTCTCAGGACGCATGACCCTTCTGCGCGTTGAGGCATCCTCGGTGATACATCACACACCATTCACCCCATTCATATCCTGCAAGCGGATCAACCGGAGACTTGACAAAGCTGTTGATACCGCCCTGCGTTTCGGCTTGCATCCGATACCCGAGGCCAGGGTCCATGAGCTTGTGACCGAAAGCGCCTGGCTTCATGGCCCGGACATCGATGTGTTCCAAGAGTTGTATGCCAAGCGGTGAGAAACACACTCAACCGCATCATCATCGACCACACCGCCTGCTTCAACACCAACCGCGCGCGCTGGAAAGCCCGTTTACCGCAACAGCTTGGCTCGCAGATGTTATGACCTTGAAGGCTTCATCGCGGGCAACGACCCACTGGCGAATCCGCACTACCGCATTGTCGGGAGCTTGCTGGATGTGGCGATGATGCGCGACTGGTTGATGGGACGCGACCTCGATACGCTGCGCTGAGCATGTCGCGGAACGGTTCGTCCACAGCCACCTGTTCACCAAGAACGAAGCGAGCAAGGGAAAAGGCGGGAACCACTCCCCTTCTTTGCGCCCATGGCCCTCAGTCGGTTCTGGACCTTCATGCTGATACTCAGCATCGGCTACGTGCTGGTGATGCTGGGCACCGGGCGGCAGTATTCCCTGGGCATGTTGGTGAATGGCAAACAGGGCGAGGCCTTGGTGGTGGCCGAGCGCGATAGTGCGGCGTACCAAGGCACCTTGTTCCTGAGCGATCTCCGCGTGGCCGGTGAAGCGGGCATACAACGCGGCGACACGCTGTACACCTTGACCAACACCGGAGTGGTGAGGACCACGGTGGGCAAACAGCCTGCGGACGGCCTCTTCGCCACCTGCCGCAACACCATCACCGACCTGTGGCTGCCGCTGATCGGCTACCTCACCTTCTTCTGCGGCCTGCTGAACCTGCTGATCGACTCCCGGGCCATGGAAAAGGTGGCACGGGTGCTATCACCGGTCTTCCACCGCGTGTTCCCCGAACTGCGGAAGGACCACCCGGCCTACGGCTTCATGACGCTGAACTTCGCGGCCAACTTCCTGGGCCTGGATAGTGCGGCCACGCCCTTCGGCCTGAAGGCCATGGAGAGCATGCAGGAGGACAATCCGCAGAAGGACCGCGCCACCAACAGCCAGATCATGTTCCTGTGCCTGCATGCCGCGGGCCTTACCCTGCTGCCCACCAGCATCATCGGTTACCGTGCGGCACAGGGGGCGGCCAATCCGGCGGACATCATGATCCCCACCATCATCACCAGCTTCGCGGGTACGCTCGCGGCGCTGTTCATGGTGGCGGGCAAGCAGCGCATCAACCTCTTCAACTGGCCGGTGATGCTCACCGTGCTGGGCATCAGTGGCGTGATCGGCGGGCTGATGGCCTACATCGGCGGGCTTACGGGCGTGGCCAAGTTCCACTTCACCGATAACCTGAGCAACGGCATGCTGCTCACCATCATCGGGCTGATCGTGGGCTATGCCTTCCTGGTGGAGAAATACTTCACGGCCAAGGGCACCAACCTGTTCGACAGCTTCGTGCATGGGGCCAAGGACGGCTTCACTACCGGACTGCGCGTGCTGCCCTACATGCTGGCCATGCTGGCGGCCTTGAGCATTTTCCGCAACAGCGGGCTGATGGGCATTGTGATGGACGGCCTGAGCTGGGCAATGGCGCAGGTGGGCGTGAGCAAGGAAGTGATCGATGCCATCCCTGTCGCCTTGATGCGTCCGTTCAGCGCCGGCGGCTCACGCGGATTCATGCTCGATGCCATGAAGACCTATGGTCCCGACAGCATCACCGGCCAGTTGAGCTGCCTGTTCCAGGGTGCGGCCGAGACCACCTTCTACGTGGTGGCGCTCTACTTTGGCAGCGTGAACGTGAAGGACAGCCGCTACACGCTGGCCATCATGCTGCTGGCCGACCTGGTGTGCGTGATCACGGCGGTATTCGTGGTACAGCTGTACTTCTGATCCCGGCGCACAACGTTCGCCGTTCGATGCCGTTGACCTGCTCGATGCGGCCGCGCTGGATAACTTCGACGCATGCGCTTTCGTCGGTATTCGACCCACCTGCTGGCCATTGCACTGTTGCTCCCCTCCTGCGCCACCATTGTGTCGAGCACGCGCTACACGGTGCCCATCCGAACGGAGCCCTCCGGCGCGACCTACCGCATCACGGACCGCAAGGGAAAGGTGGTCAAGGAGGGTATCACACCTGCCTTGGTGGAACTGAAAGCGGCCAATGGCTACTTCAAGCGCGGCATTTACCGTGTCGATCTGGTCCTTGAAGGCCGGAAGCCAGCATCAGCTGTGTTACACGCCCGAGTGAACGGATGGTATTGGGGAAATGTCCTGTTCGGCGGGGCCGCGTTCATCGGCATGTTGATCGTGGACCCCGCGACCGGTGCCATGTACCGCCTTGACAAGGCCATGGTGTACGAAGGGCTGGAGTGGGACGAATGAAGGCCGGGTATCCCATGGGCGATCGTTCCTTCCGCTTTCTTTGCGCCCCGTTGAAGCACCGGACCCCATGACCGAGAAGCCCCTGAAGATCGTCCGTCGTCGTTCCAAGATCCATGGCAATGGCGTGTTCGCTGTCGCCCCCATCCGCAAAGGCGAACACATCGTTGAATACAAGGGCCGCTTGATCACCCACGACCAAGCCGATGAACAGTACCACGGCGACGTGGCCTCTGGGCACACCTTCCTGTTCACGCTGAACGACCAGTGGATCCTGGATGCCAATGTGAAGGGCAATGTGGCGCGATGGATCAACACCAGCTGCGAACCGAACGCCATCGCGTTCGTGCACGAGGAGAAAAAGAAGAACCCCGACCCGAAGAACGACCGGGTGATCATTGAGGCCTTGCGCAGCATTGAGCCCGGCGAGGAGATCTTCTACGATTACGGGTTCGAGTTCGACCTGCCGTATACCAAGGAACTGTTGAAGACCTGGGCCTGTCGCTGCGGCTCGAAAAAGTGCCGTGGCACCATGCTCAGCGGCAAGAAGTACAAGGCTTTTGTGAAGGCCAATCCCGACTGGAACAAGTAGTCATTAGAACGCGCCTACCCGGATAACGTAACCACCCAGGCCTGACGTGGCACAGCCTTTGCCTTCACCCTCGGCGTAAATTCGCCCCCATGAAAAAGACCCTCTTCCTGATCGTTGCGCTGCTCGTGGCCAACCTGTCCGCCAACGCCCAGGACGATGCCAAGGGCAAGGCCATTGTGGACAAACTAATGGCCGCCGCCAAGACGTGGACCAGTTTCGAGGCCGACTTCAGCAGCCGCCTGCAAAGCACCAAGGACAAACTGGACGTGAAGCAGGAGGGCAACATGAAGGTGAAGGGTAAGAAGTTCCGCCTGCAGTTGGACAAGAACACGGTGATCAACGACGGGACCACCATGTACACGTACAGCAAGGAGACCAACGAGGTGACCCTGAACGACCCCGCGGAAATGGACCAGGAGCTGGACCCCACCAAGATCTTCACGCAGTACGAGAAAGGCTTCAAAGTGCAGTTCGTGGAAGAGAAGACCGACGCCACGGGCACCGTGGTACAGGTGGTGAAGCTGTTCCCCACGGACGCGGGCAAGAAACCCTACCACACCGTGGTGCTCACCGTGGACAAGGCGAAGAACGAGCCCAAGAGCGTGCAGGTGTTGTACAAGGACGGCAACATCGTGACCTACACGCTGAAAAAGTTCACCGCCAATGCCGCGCTCGCCGATGCGCTCTTCACCTTCGACAAGGCGAAGTACCCCGGCGTGGAAGTGAACGACATGCGCTGATCAATACAGGAGCGCCGACAATACGCTCCTGCCTCAATGCAAAGGCCACCTCACTGGTGGCCTTTCGCATTCTACCTTGCTGCCATGTTGCACCTGGCCCTTGCCCTGGTGGTGTTCTACACCTTGCACAGCCTGCTCGCGCTGAACGCCACCAAGCGCTGGGCAGCGGAGCGCTGGGGCCTTACGCGTTGGTACCGACTGGCCTACACGCTGGTCTCGACCGTGCTTTCCGGCTGGGTCCTGTTCGCTCTTTACAATGCCCGGACCGGCGATGCCCTCTACCACCCCACTGCGGCCATGCGTGTGGCAGGCCTGCTGCTGGTGCTGGGTGGCGGGCTATTGGCCACGGTGGCTGTGCTCCGTTTCGGCGGGGCGGGTTTCCTTGGATTGGCACCGGAACGTGCGGCGGGTCTGGTGCGCACGGGCATGCACGGCCGGATGAGGCATCCCATCTACACCGGTATCATTTCCGCAGCAATAGGCTGGCTGTTGCTGGACGGGCACGGAACAACACTGCTGGTGGTGGGCATCACTTTCGTTTACCTGCCCATTGGCATCGCTTTGGAAGAGCGGAAGTTGATCGCCGCCTTCGGGGAGGATTATGTGCGCTACCGGCGCGAAGTACCGGCCTTGTTCCCCCGTCCGGGCAAGGTTTAAGTGTTACACGCCGTTACCAGTGTGGAACATCCGCATTCCAAGGACCATGCTGCGTATTCTCCTCCTCCTCCTGATCGTGCTAGCACACACGATCGCCTTGGCAGGCACACGCGTGGTGCATGTACTGGTGGCCCTTTGCGACAACGAGCATCAAGGCATCGTGAAAGTACCGGCGGGCATTGGCAACGGCCAGAAACCGGGCACCAATCTGTACTGGGGGGCCGGGTACGGAGTGCGCACCCACTTCGATCGCGCGGCGGAATGGGTCCGTGTGCAGGTACCCTCTTCGGGCGTACCACATATCCTGGAGCGCGTGGCCTGGAAACACCGCGACAGTGCGGTTTACTTAGTGGCCGATGCCTACGACGGCCGCAACATCCGTGAGGCCACGGTTGACCTGCTGCGCTACGCCAGTGGGGCCGGTAGCACAGCTCTGAAGATCGCGGACCGTACCCTGACCATAGGCGGGGGCGCGGACCTGATCGCCTACGTGGGGCACGACGGACTGATGGACTTTGCACTGGAACAGGGCTATCCCGCACAGGATAAGCGGATGCGCGAGACCATCATTCTGGCTTGCATCAGCAAACGGTACTATGCCCCCCACCTGCGCAACACCGGCGCCACGCCCCTGCTGTGGACAACCGGACTGATGGCGCCGGAAGCCTACACGCTGAAGGCCGCATTGGAAGGCTGGGTGCGGAAGGAGGCCCCAACGGCGGTGCAGGAACGCGCCGCACAAGCCTACAATACCTACCAGAAGTGCGGCATCAATGGTGCACGACGCCTTCTGGTGACGGGTTGGTGACCACGGGCAGAACGACCTCGGGCGAAGAGCGCACACCTTTGTGCCATGCAACACACCAGCCACCGCAGCGTAACGGCCGTTCTGGAAGGCGCCCCCTACACCACCAAGCTCAGCACCCGCGGGCTCGAGCTCGTGGCCGATGAACCGTTGGATCACGGCGGACAGGACCTTGGATTCAGGCCCCATGAGCTGATGTTGAGCGCCCTGGCCTCGTGCACCGCGATCACCCTGCGCATGTATGCCGACCGCAAACAGTGGAACGTGGCGCCCATCGGTGTCACCGCGACCATGGAACGCACGCAGTCCGGCGCCACCATCGATACGAAGATCCACCTGGACATCGACCTGCCCCAGCACCTGACGCAGGAACAGAAGGACCGGATGTTGCAGATCGCACGGTCATGTCCAGTGCACCGTACCTTGGAGAGCCCGATCCATTTGAGCGCGGGCCTCAAGGCATGAGCAAGGAGCACAGCTACACCAACGGCGAGGTCACGGTCGTCTGGCAACCCGACCGCTGCATCCACAGCACCCGCTGCTGGAAGGGACTGCCGGCGGTGTTCCAACCCGGCAAACGGCCCTGGATAACGCCCGAGGGCATCGGTACGGAACCGATCATCGAGCAGGTGAAGCAGTGTCCGAGCGGGGCGCTGAGCTACCGGATGAACGATGGCACCGGCACCACCCCGGCGACCGCAGCCCCCGAACAGATCATAGAGGCCACGCCCAACGGGCCATTGGTGCTGCAGGGGCCGTGTATTGTAAGACACCCTGATGGACGCGAGGACACGCATCAGGGCAAGGTGGCCTTGTGCCGTTGCGGGGCATCGGCCAAAAAGCCATACTGCGATGGCAGCCACAGGCGTTCCGGCTTCAGCGATAAGTGACATCCGTTAGTGAAGAACATGCAGGCCTTGCCTGACGTTCTTCATGTTCAGCCTGAGCGAAGGGGCTACCTTTGCTCCCTTCAACGCAGACAAGGACCATCATGATCGTGCAGGACCCCCATCGCGTTCCGCTGAGCCCGGCCCAGAAGGCCCGTCGCATCAACATGAACGCGGACCTCTACGGCACCTTCGCCGAGATCGGGGCCGGACAGGAAACGGTGCGGCATTTCTTCCGTGCAGGCGGCGCTTCGCAGACCATAGCGAAGGCCATGAGCGCCTACGACAAGGACTTCAGCAATGCCATTTACGGGCCCGAGCCCGGCAACCGTTTCGTGTGTGAGAGCCGCCTGAAGAACATGCTCCGCCATGAGTATGGGCTGATCACGGACCGCCTTTCGCGCAAGGACCACCCCACGAAGCGTTTCTTCACGTATGCGAACACGGTGGGCACCAGCACCTTCGAGCGGCCCCACAGTGGCCACGGGTGGGTGGGTGTCCGTTTCCAGACCGCACCGGACCAGCCCACCAGTGATGTGATCCTGCACTTCCGACTGCATGATCCCGACATGAGCCTGCAACAGGAGAGCATTGGCGTGCTGGGCGTGAACCTGATGCATGGATGCATGTTCAACCATGCCGATCCGCAGGAGATCATGACCGCGCTCTACGACAACGTGAGCCGGCACGTGTTGGAGATCGACATGATCCAGATGAACGGTCCGGCGTTCGCTCAGGTGGACAACCGACTGCTCAGCCTGCAACTGGTGAAGCGCGGATACACCGACGCCGTGCTCTTCGGTCCCGATGGCCAGAACCTGCAGGCCAGCGAGATGCTCTACAAGAAGAACATCCTCGCCATCCGCGGTAGTTTCCGTCCGGTGACCAAGGTGAACATCGACATGATCATGAACGGCTACAACATGTTCATCAAGGAACAGCGTGTGGACCGTCAGAACCTGCAAGTGCTCTTCGAGATCACCCTGAACAACCTGAAGAGCGATACGGGCGATGTGGACGAGAAGGACTTCATTGACCGGGCAGACATCCTGTGCTCCCTGGGGCAGACCGTATTGATCAGCAACTACCAGGAATACTACAAGCTGGTGGAGTACTTCAGCCGCTACACCAAGGCGCGCATGGGCCTGATCATGGGAGTGAACAACCTGGTGGAAGTGTTCGACGAGCGCTACTACCGCGACCTCAACGGAGGTGTGCTGGAGGCGTTCGGCATCCTCTTCCACCGCGACCTGAAGATCTACGTGTACCCGAGCCGCACCAGCGCCAGCGAGCAGATCATGACCACCGTGAACATGCCGGTGCATCCGCGGTTGAGGCCCTTGTACGATTACCTCCTGTTCAACAAACGGTTGGTGGACATCACCAACTTCGACCCCAACGTGCTGCACATCTTCAGCAAGCAAGTGCTGGACATGATCCGAAGCGGCAAGGACGGCTGGGAGGAGATGGTGCCGCCCTACGTGGACAATATGATCAAGGATAATCGGCTGTTCGGCTACACACCGCAAAAGGCCTCGGCGCAGGCCTGATCCGTTACCTCGGGCGATGGCGTGCATTCCCAAGGACATGCGCGCCTTCGCCTTGCTCCTGCCGCTCCTGCTTAGCCTGACCGCTGCCCCCACGAAGGACCGGATCGTCGATAGGTTCGCGGTCCCGAGCGGGTTCGCAAGGGTACCAGTTCCCCCAACGTCGTTCGGGAACTTTCTACGCAACCTTCATCTACTGCCCACCGGCACCGGCGTTTCACTGTACAACGGCAGCGCCAAAGGCCGGCAGGACGTACATGCGGCCGTACTCGACGTGAGCGTGGGCGACAGGGACCTGCAACAATGCGCCGATGCCGTGATGCGCCTGCGGACCGAATACCTGTATGCCAGCGGCAGGGACCGCGAGATCACGTTCCGGTTCACCAATGGGTTCGAGGCTCGGTGGGACCGCTGGGCCAGGGGCGAGCGCATCCGTGTGAGCGGCAACACCTGCAATTGGTATGCTGGTGCGGTGCCGGACCGTTCGCACGAGCAGCTGCTCCGCTACCTGAACATGGTGTTCACCTATGCGGGCACCCTCTCGCTCTCGCGTGAACTGGTGCCGATGACCGATGCGGTGAAGCCTGGCGACGTGTACATACATGGCGGAAGCCCGGGCCATGCAGTGCTGGTGGTTGATGTTTCGACAAGATCGGATGGCAGCACGGCCATGCTCCTGGCGCAGAGCTACATGCCCGCCCAGCAGCTGCACGTGCTCAAGAACCTGCGCCATCCCGAGGCCGGGGCATGGTACTTCGTGGGTGCTGACGAGCGCCTGTACACTCCGGAATGGACCTTCCTTTGGACCGACCGCCGCCGCTGGCCCGGGGAATAGCCGCTCAAGGCTGACCATTGAGAGGTTCCGCTTCCCGGTGCGATGTTATCTTGCCCGTCCGACGGTGCGAAGAGGGCCCGTGGCGGAGGATCGATGATCGCAGGGAACACTCCAGTGAAGCAACGCGTGCGGGATGGCCGTGTTCAGGCGCTTCCGCACCCATGGTCCGCGTGGTTGACCCTGAGCAGCGACCCGGACAACACCCGACATGCGGATTGGAAGGAACTGGACCGGTTGATCTGGCAGGAACTGGGCCTCCCCTTTTCCGATTCGGTCTTCATCCGTTCGTATAACATCCAGTTGCCCGATCAGGTGGACCTGCACGGGCATCCCGAAGTGCTGGGAAGCCACCCGCACGATACGATCCACACATGGGGCGACTTCATGTTCGCCGGTACACGTGGGTTCGACCGGAGCGATGCCGAGGCGCATCTGAGGACCTTGGAGCAGATGAACTTCCGCCCCCGTGTTTGGGTGGACCATAGCATGTTCATTGGAAACCTGCTGCACAACCACAAGTTCGGGGGCATTCCCGAGTTCAAGGATGCATCGGGCTACACCTACGCCAACCAGTACTACACGCTGGACCTGATCCGCAAGGCCGGCGTTCGCTACTTCTGGGACGGCACCATCACCTCGGTACTGGGCCAGGACCGCGAACTCTCCTTGCGACAATACCATCTGGAGCGCACCGGATCAGGCAGACGCGGCACCTTGGACTGGATGAAGCACAAGGTGGGCGACACCTTCGGGCTCGGTAAGGCGTTCAGGGACCAGTTCCAGGGCAACCAGGCCTATCGCGTACACCGGTTCCTGGATGGCAGCCTGGGCTATGTGTTCCCCCGCTATGGCCGTTGGGAACTGGCCGACATCCAAGGCCTTGGGGTGCTGCTGGCCCCCGCGATGATGGACCGGTTGGTGGCGCAAGGCGGGATCTGCATGGCCTACACCCATCTGGGCAAACGCAAGGCCGGGCACGAGAACGATGCGGAGCATGTTCCCGCATCAACACGGAAGTCGCTTGAACATGTGGCCGGCCTGCACCGGGACGGCAAGCTGATGCTTTCCTCGCTCGGTCGCCTGCTGGACTACCTGGTGCTTCGTGACCACCTGACCATCCAAGGCGCTGCATTCACGTTCACGGCGGATGGACTGGCCTTCGACACCGTAGGACCGCACGAACTGGCCGGACATTCCTTCACGATCAAAGGGGCGGTGCCACAAGGCATCACAGTGCATGGGACCAAAGGTGCGGTGCCCCATTCCATCCTTCGGCACGGGGATCACGCGTTCACCCTTCAATTCCCTGAAGCATGAACCCGCGGATCGTCCTGCTGACCAGCGACCAGCCCGTGGCACGGGTGCTGGCCGACCGGCTGGCGAACACCACTGGCCTGACCTTGATCGTGCAACAGGTGGATACCGGTGCCAGACCCTACAGCAAATGGTCGAACCGCGTGCGTTCCGTGGTCGGTGACCGCATGGTGGACCGGCTGATGCATCGCGTCCGCCTGACCCCCGAGATGCGGCGTTTGCTTGCTTTTGAGGAACGGCTGGCCAACAAGGCCGATCACTATTTCATGGAGAGCGCATCCACGCAAGGACTACGCGCCGAATGGCCCGAGGTGGAGCGCGTGGAGACCACGGACCTGAACACCCCTGAGACCATAGAGCGCATCCGCGACGCACGGCCCGATGTGCTCGTGGTGTACGGCACGAAGATCCTGAAGGCGCCCCTGCTGGCAGTCCCCACCAAGGGGACACTGAACGCCCATACTTCCCTGCTACCCGCTTACCGCGGCACGCGATCCGAGTTCTGGCAATGCCTGAACAACGATACCACCAGCGCTGGGATCACCATTCACCTCGTGGACACCGGCGTGGATACGGGCCAGATCCTGTTCCAGAAACCTGCGGAAACGGGCTGGCCAACGGACCCCTTCCACTTACGTGCGCTCAACAATCTGATGGTCGTAGAGCACTATCCGTGGGTCATCGAACACTTCGTTCAGGGTGACCTACGGCCGACCGTTCAGCCCCAAAGCGAGGGGCATACCTTCCGCCTCAGAGAGCACACACGGGAGAAGCGATTGGAGCTGATGCGGCGCTTGGAAAAGGAACTCGGTACGGACTGACCTATTGCCCATGGAGCGGTCAACGGACCAGTTGGTGGGAGCCACGTTCACCGGTCATCGTGGGCCCGTTTATGCGCTGGCCTCCGAGGGGGATGGCGACACGTTCCTTTCAGGTTCAGGTGATGGACTGGTGGTGCGCTGGAAGCTTCATGACCCGGAGGCGGGTCATGTGCTGGTGAACGTGGGACAGGCGGTCTTCAGCCTGTTGCGCAGGGGCACGCTCCTGTTGATCGGCACCGAAGGCGGCGACCTGTTCGTGATCGATGCCGTGCACGGGCGCGAGCTCCACCGCTTCACCGTACACCGGAAGGGGATCTTCCGCATGGTGGCTTTCAGCGATAACAGGATCGCCTGCGCCGGTGGCGATGGTACGCTGAGCATCTGGCGAACGAACACGGGCAACGGCGCGACATTGGAACTGGTGCGTCATTTCCCCCTGTGCGAAGAGAAACTGCGCGACCTGGCCGTGGACACCCAGGATGAACTGCTGGCAGTAGCCTGTGGCGATGGCCAGGTTCGCATTCTGGATACCACCTATTTCAACGAAAAGGCGACCATAGCAGCACATCCCACCCTGTTCGAACAGCCTGGAGGGGCCACCAGCATTGCCTTCCATCCGCACAAGCCCGTGCTCATCAGCGGAGGCAAGGACGGGTACCTGCGCAGCTGGCACGCAACGGAAGGGTTCAGGCCGTTGCTCGGCATACCGGCACACAAGGGATCCATTTACCGCCTGGTGTTCAACCCTGACGGACAGCGCTTTTGCAGCGTGAGCCGCGACAAGACCGTGAAGCTATGGGACGCGAATACGCTTGAGCCCATTCAACGCTTGGACCGTTCAGTGCATGGTCACACCCACAGCGTGAACGCCGTACTCTGGACCCCGGTCGCATTGCTCACCGCCTCGGACGACCGCATGATCAAGAGATGGGAGGTGAAGCCATGAGATCCCCCTGGAGCACGTTGGCCCTGGCGATCATCGGGCTGCTGCTGCTGATCAGCAGTTCCAACATCAATTGGGGCAAAGAGCACTGGCGCACGGTGATGCAGGCCGACGCGAAGGGATACTATGCCTACCTCCCGGCGATCGTCATCCACCACGACCCCAATATCGGCTTCTTCGACCGGATCGAGCGGGAGACCTACTACAACCCCGACCTCTTCTACGACTATCGCTCCGCGCATAACGGCCGCCATATCCCGAAGTACTTCATGGGCACCGCCGTGGTCCAGGCCCCCTTCTTTTTGGTGGCCCACTTGACCACGACCGTAACTGGCGGTTTGAACGATGGCTACGCCAAACCCTACGTGGTGGCCGTCAACCTGGCGGCCGTTGCGTGGGTGCTGCTGGGTTGCTGGGCCTTGGTCCAGCTGCTGGCCAGCTACGGCGTGCGCGACCCTCACATCGCGTTCACTCTGTTGGCGTTCACGTTCGGCACCAACCTCTTCTACTACGCCGTGGTGGCACCGGGTATGAGCCATGCGTACAGCTTCGGGCTCATGAGCCTCTTTCTCTGGAAAGGCCGTTCGGTGCTGCTCGGTGCGCGCACCAGGGACCTGTGGAAGCTGGCAGCGCTTTGGGGCCTCATCGTGCTCGTACGTCCAGTGAACGGCATCGTGGTACTGGCCTTGGCGGCATTGGTGCCACAGGGGCATCGTGTTGGTCCGCTGTTCCGTTCACTGTTCCTTAACCCCGTTGCAATTTCAGTTGCTGCGGTACTGGCCTTGGGCATCCCGTTCTTGCAGCTGGGGTACTACAAATGGGCCACGGGCGAATGGCTCGTGTACTCCTACGGCGAGGAGGGATTCCAATGGACGGCACCGGCGCTGTTCGACTTTCTGTTCAGCTACAAGAAGGGCGCATTCGTTTACACGCCACTGCTGTTGCTGAGCATGCTCGGACTGGTCCCCTTGTACCGGGCGCATCGCTGGGCGGCACTGGCTTGGGCCGGGTTCTTCACCCTGCTCGTGTACGTGCTCTCCTCGTGGTGGAACTGGTGGTACGGCGGCAGCTTCGGCAGCCGGGTGCTGGTGGAATTCCTCGGACTGTTCGCGCTGCTGTTCGGCCTGTTGCTCAGCTCGTCCAGCGCCAGGGTGCGCAAAGTGGTGATGACGCTGGCGGTGCTATTGACCGTGCTTTGTCAAGTACAGACCTACCAGGCACGCTACTACCAGATCCATTGGGAGGACATGGACAAGGCACGCTACTGGAAGGTATTCCTGCGGGTGGACCAACTGGGCAGCCTCAGCCCCAGTTCCGGACATACCAAGGCACCGCGCGATCAAGACCTGCCTTCAGGTCGAACTGTGGAGCATAGCCCAGCAGTTCGCGCGCTTTGCTGATATCGGAGAGCGAATCGCGGATGTCGCCCGGGCGTTCGGCGACATGCTGCACGCCCACACTACCAATGGCCGCATCGGTCAAGGCCAATGCCTCCCGCAGAGCGTTGATCAGCTGCAACAGCGTAGTGCGATCACCATAGGCCACATTGAACACCTGCCCAACGGCTCGTGGATCGGTGCTGTCCAACGCCGCTAACACGGCCATCACGGCATTGCCCACGTAGGTGAAGTCGCGCGATTGCTGTCCATCGCCATGCACTTGTGGGGCCTCGTGCTTTAGAAAGGCCTTGATGAACCGCGGAATGGCAGCCGCATAAGGTCCTTCGGGGTCCTGCCGTTCGCCGAACACATTGAAGAAGCGCAGCCCAATGGTATTCATGCCGTGCAGCCGCGTGTACAACTGCGCATAGAGCTCGTTGCCCGCTTTGGTAACGGCATAGGGCGAGAGCGGATCGCCGGTGTTCGGTTCTCGCTTGGGCAGTTCCTTGGAGTTCCCGTAAACACTGGAACTGGATGCGTACACGAAGCGGTCCACCCCTTCCAGCCGGGCCGCGTCCAACACGTTCAGGAAACCGGTGAGGTTGGTGGCATGCGAAGCGAGCGGATCGGCAATGGACCGAGGTACGGAACCCAATGCGGCCAAGTGCACCACCGCCCGAACGCCGACCATCGCCCTGCGACAGGCATCGGCATCGCGAATGTCACCTTCCACGAGCACAAAGTCCGATCGACCTTCCAGATGGGCGATGTTGCTCCGCTTACTGGTCGCGAAGTTGTCCATGCAACGCACGGCCATGCCTCGTTCCAACAGTGCATCGCACACATGGCTGCCAATGAACCCGGAGCCACCGGTGACCAGTACGGGAAGGGACGCGCGGTCTGACATTTGGCGATGGACGCTGGATCGCGCCTCGGATGGCGAAGGTAGACCGGCACGGGAAGTCCTTCTGCCCCAGGGTTCCGGGCTTTTCCACGATCAGCCTTTCACCGCCACGCCATACCAGATGGTGCGTTGTGTGGGCGGAATGAGCGGTTGGATGAGCGCATCGAACCGGGCCAACAGGTCTCGTTGGCCTTCCGAACGGCCCAGGTTCGCCACCACGCCGGTGGTGTGGTCCTCCAAATGGGCGAAGGGTGCGAACAGGTCGCGGTCCTTCACTGGATCGAGGTAGCGCCAGTAGTGGTCCCAGGCCACGAAGCGCTTGCGCAGCCAAATGTGCAACGGACTGCCATGAAGGTTCTCCGCGAAGAGCAACACACCTCCCGGTCTTAGGACACGGTGCATTTCGCGGATGGCCAGTGCCTGCTTCTCCTTGCTTCCCAGCGCCCCGATCATGCTCTTGAAGACCACCACATCGAAGCTCGCGTCCGGCTTGGGTATCGCTGTGGCGTCGATGGCTTCGTAGGTAATGGCTTCGTCCCAGCCGAAGGTCCGGTGAAGCGCTTTGGCCCGGTCCGTGGGTCCGTGCAGATCGCTACAGACCGTAGTGAATCCGTGATCGGCGAGCATCAAGCTCAGTCCTCCATCCCGTTCACCCAAGGCGAGCGCCCAGCATCGTTCCTTGGGAATAGCCGCCAAGGTGCGGTGCCAGAGCGGAAAGGCCCGCGACCAGGAGCGTACCTCCCATTGGAAGTACAGATCAAGGTGGTCGTTCGGAGCGGACATGCGACAAAGAAAGGGGCGACATCGCTGCCGCCCCCACTTTCACCCTTGTTCAATGGCCTTATTTCGCCACGGCCACGGACCGTTTCTCGCGGATCACGGTGATCTTCACCTGTCCGGGATAGGTCATTTCGTTCATGATGCGATCGGCGATCTGCATGCTCAGCTCGTCGCTCTGTGCATCGGTGATCTTCTCGCTTTCCACCATCACGCGCAGTTCGCGACCGGCCTGGATGGCAAAAGCCTTGGTGACCCCACCGTAGCTCATGGCCAGGCTCTCGAGGTCCTTCAGACGCTGTATGTAGGCCTCGGTGGCCTCGCGACGGGCACCCGGGCGGGCACCGCTGATGGCATCGCAGGCCTGCACGATCGGCGAGAGCAGGGTGGTCATCTCGATCTCGTCGTGGTGGGCACCGATGGCGTTGCACACATCGGGCTTCTCGCCATACTTCTCGGCCAGCTTCATGCCCAGGATGGCGTGCGGCAGCTCGGGATCCTCATCGGGCACTTTGCCAATGTCGTGCAGCAGGCCGGCACGCTTGGCGACCTTGGGGTTCAGGCCCAGTTCGGCGGCCATGATGGCGCTGAGGTTGGCCACCTCGCGGCTGTGCTGCAGCAGGTTCTGCCCGTAGGAACTGCGGTACTTCATGCGGCCCACCATGCGGATGAGCTCGTTGTGCAGACCGTGGATGCCCAGATCGATGCAGGTGCGCTTGCCCACCTCCATGATCTCCTCTTCGAGGTGTTTGCGGGTCTTCGCCACGATCTCCTCGATGCGTGCCGGGTGGATGCGTCCGTCCTTCACCAGCTGGTGGAGGGAGAGCCGTGCCACTTCGCGGCGCACGGCATCAAAGCAGCTGAGGATGATGGCACCCGGGGTATCATCCACGATGATCTCCACCCCGGTCATTTCCTCGAGCGTGCGGATATTCCGCCCTTCGCGACCGATGATACGGCCTTTAACGTCGTCATTCTCGATGTGGAACACGCTCACCGAGTTCTCGATGGCGTGCTCGGTGGCCACCCGCTGGATGGTCTGGATGACGATGCGCTTGGCCTCCTTGTTGGCGGTGAGCTTGGCCTCCTCCTGGGCGTCCTTGATGTGGGCCATGGCAGCGGTACGGGCCTCATCCTTCAGGCTCTCCATCAGTTGCTTGCGGGCCTCCTCGGCATTCAGACCGCTGATGTTCTCCAACAGGTTCACCTGCTTGGCGTGCATCTTTTCGGTCTCCTCGCGGCGGCGCTCCAGGCCCTCCAACTTCTGCTCGAGCTCACCCTTCAGGCGGTCCACGTTCTTCTCCTTGTTGGCCTGGTCCTGCTGCTGGCGGCTGAGCTGCTGTTCGCGTTGCTTCGCCTTCTCCTGGGCCTGTTGCAAGGCGCGGTCCTTCTCGCGCACCTCCTTCTCATGCTCCTCCTTCATCTGCAGGAAGCGCTCCTTGGCCTGAAGGATCTTCTCCTTCTTGAGGGCTTCGGCCTCTGCTTCGGCCTCCTTGAGGATGCCGGAGGCACGTTTCTTCATCACGCTGTTCAGCGTAACGAACACGATGGCACCGCCGACGACAAGGCCGCCGAGCAGTCCCACCAAAATGCTGATCATATCCATGGGTCTCGCTGTGTTTTTAGCGGACCATGTTCCCCCTTGGGGCCGGCACCTGGGTGTACGAAGGAACTCTAGGGCAAGACCTCGGCGAGCATCCGTTCCATGGCGGTCAGTGCCGCTTCGGCGTTGGCCTTGTGCTGGGGCGCGGCGCTGTTCAATGCGCGCACGGTCACTTCCAGGGAGGCCATGGCCAACAGGTCCTGCTTGTCGGTCAGTGGATACTGGGCCTTCAAGCGGGCGATGCTCTCGTTGATCTCGTCCACGGCGCGGTGTAGGTGCTCCTCCTCAACTGCTTGTATCGTCAGCGGGTAGGCGCGGCCGGCCAGTTCTATGCGTATCGATCGTTCTTCCATGGCGTTCTATCGTGCAGCCTCTGGCGTCAGTAAAGCGAGGCAGCGGTCGATCTCATGGACCAGTTCATCGATGCGTTCCTTCGTTCCCGTGGTGCCCGGCCCGCTTTCGACGGACCGTGCCTTCCGGAGGACCCCGTTCTCCCGTTCCAGTTCCGTCACGCGGGCCTTCAACACCTCCACCGTACGGCGATGCTCGTGGGCCTCCACCTCCAGTTCGTTAGCACGCACATGCAGTGCCTTGTGTTCGCCCACCAAGAGGGCGACCTTCTGCTGCATGGCAATGAGACGTTCCGTGAGGATATGCATGGGGAACTGAACAGAATGGCGTTCAATGGTCCGGGTCCAAAGATAACCGGGCACCCTGCTCCTGCACGGCTTTTGTTTGAACCCCAAGGTGTTGATGGCTTTACAAGGCACCGGGGAAACCCGGCCCGTATGCCGCAATAGCTTGCACTGCCCTCCGGAACCACGCTCACATGCACCTGAGAAATACCTCGGATCTACTTTCAGTAAATAATATCATACTGCTGTTATTCAGTGTTTTAATTGGAGTCGATGTTAATGCGCAAACGCCATCCGGGACACGCAAGTACATCGCTCCGATGGACATCCCCATGCAGCTCTCGGGCAACTTCATGGAGCCCCGTACCGACCACTTTCATTCCGGTCTGGACATCCGGACCGAGGGGCGCGAAGGGATCCCGGTAAAGGCGGTGGCCGATGGGTGGGTATCCCGGATAAAGATCAGTCCGTGGGGCTATGGAAAGGCGGTCTACATAGAACATACCGATGGCCATACCTCGGTTTATGGGCACCTGCAGCAATTGAAAGGCCCTGTGGCAGAGGCCTGCCTGAACGCCCAGTACGAACGCAAGGATTTCAGTATCGACATCTACCCGGCGAAGGGCGAACTACCTGTGAAACAGGGGGAAGTGATCGGATTGAGCGGGAACACCGGTGGTAGCGGAGGGCCTCACCTGCACTTTGAACTGAGGCGTCCGGGCGACCAGCATGCCGTTGACCCCGAGGCCCTTGGCTATGACATACCGGACCAAACGCCACCGGAAATGATCGGGGTTCGGCTGCATCCGCTCACGGACAGTTCGTTGGTGGCGCCCTACCCGGCCAACGCCAAAGGCTACGCCACCCAGGGCGGTGCTGGCAAGTATGCGCTGAAACCCGGCCTGGTACCCACGGCCTATGGTACGGTCGGGGTCTCGCTCCACGTGATCGACCGGTACGACAACAGCGGGGCCAAGTTCGGCGTGCGGAAGATCGAGCTGTACGTGGATAGTATACTGGCGTTCAGCACCTTGCTGGACCATGTGGACTTCGATGTGAACCGGTACTGCAACGCCCACATGGACTACGAGGTGTACAAGGGGCAGAAACTGGAATACCACCGGTGCTACAAGCAGCCGAACAACAAGCTCCGCATCTATGGCAAGGAACCGGTGCAGGGCCGCATTGCGTTGGCGCCCGGCCGCGACCACCGTATCAGGCTGTTGGCCACCGATGCGAACGGCAACCGTTCCGAACTTAAGTTCAACCTGCGTGGCGCCACCTTGGAAGAGGCTCGTATTTGGCCCATTAAGCCGTTGGAAGGCAGTCTCTTTCGATACGATACCGAGAACGTGCTTAAGGAGGAGGGTGTGCGACTAACGCTACCGCCCAACGCGTTGTACGACGACACCTATGTGCGCTATGCGCGAAAGCCTGCACCGGCCAAAGCGATCGTACCGCTGCACCAATTGCACGACCCGCTCACGCCGATCCACAGCAACAGTTCACTCCGGATCGAACTGCCCGATCTGCCCGTCGAAAAGCGCAACAAGGCCCTTATCGTTCGCCTGGATGACGGCGGCAAGGTGAGCGCGGTGGGCGGTACGGTGGGCGATGGTGCGGTAACGGCCAACATACGCGCTTTCGGGGCCTACACGCTGATGCTGGATACCGTGGCACCGGTGATCACCAATGTGGACCTCCGCGCCGACATGAAAGGGCGTAACAGTTTCACCATCAAGGTCTCTGATGGCCTTTCGGGCGTGGCCAGCTGGCGCGGCAACTTGGATGGAAAGTGGATCCTGCTGGAATACGAACCCAAGAACAAGACCCTCACCCACACCTTCGACAAGCACAGCAAGGGAACAGGGAAGCGCACCTTCGTGCTGGAGGTGACCGACGACCGCGGCAACTCCACACGTTACGAAATGGCCTTCACGCATTAACAGGACATACGCGAAGCCTGAACAATCGCGTTGACCGAACATGCGATCAAGGACCTTTCTGCTGGCCGGTGCACTGATCACGGCATCGGTGCTACTGGGGTTGCAAAGCGAAACACCCTGGGCGGCAACCGGTCCCACCTCCTATACGGACCTGCTTCGCGAAGGGGACATCCTCTTCCAGCAGACCGGCGGTGAACAAGGGCGTGCGGTTCGGCTGGCAACCGGTTCCCCTTGGACCCATGTGGGGGTCCTTTTTAAACTGAACGGCCACTGGATGGTATACGAGGCCGTGGGACCTGTGCAATATGAGCCACTTAAGGAGTGGATCGAACGAGGCACCGACCACCATTGGACCGCCAAACGCTGGGGGACCAAGGACCGCACATTGACCAAGGAAGAGCTTGCCCAGCTCAGGACCGCCGGCGCTCGCTTCAAAGGCCTTCCCTACGACCTGCAGTTCAACTGGAGCGATGAGCGCATCTACTGCTCTGAACTGGTCTGGAAGATGTACAAGGAAGGCCCGGGCATTGAGCTTTGTGCGCCCCGCCCCATGCGCGAGCACGACCTGGGCTCACCGCCCGTGCAGGAGTTGATGCGTGCTCGGTATGGAAGTACCCCACCCCTGGATGAGCTCATGATATCGCCCGGTGCACTCTATGATTGCCCGCTGCTGACCACCGTGGTGGAACGCTGATGCGCGGATGACCGGGGTTGCGTATCTCTGTGGCCGCACCGCCATGCGCGCCCTCCGTTCAACGCTGCCCTCCTTCCTGCTCACCTTGGCACTGGGCCTGTCCGGATGTTCACTACCCGAGGCCGGTTCCGTGCAGATCATTGGACACGGCGGATCGGGTCCGGAAGGCGAGCACCCCATGAACACCCGGGAGGCCTTGGAGGCCGGGCTTGCATTGGGGATCGATGGCGTGGAGCTCGATGTACAAATGACCGCCGATGATGTGTTGGTGGCCTATCACCCGGCCCAATTGAACGATCTGACGCCCTGTGAAGGCAAAGTGAACGCCAAACGCTGGGAGGAACTGCGTCGGTGCCCCAATACGGCCGAGGGCGAACGTGCCTATCCGATCGCCCGGCTGGACAGTTTGTTACCAGCCCTTGCTGCATCGTTCCCCGCTGCGGACCTCACCCTGGATATCAAGCTCTTCGCCGAAGGGGATTGGATGACCTATCTCGACCATTTCAGCAGTGCCCTGAAGGCCCTCCATGAACATCCCGACCTGTACGGACGGCTTATTGTGGAATGCCAGATCGATGAGTTCCTCGGCATGTTGCGCAGCAAGGCCCCTTCGCTCCCGCTATACCTCTATGCCAACGAGGCCTCGGAAGGCATGATCCGTGCACGATCCCTTGGCTGCGCGGGATTGACCATGGACAATGCCCGTATAACCTCGGAACAGGTGGCAGCGGCCCACGCCCAAGGACTGAAGGTCACATTGTTCGGAGTGGAGGGCTGGTGGGACCATCGTGAGGCCTTGTTGAAAGGCCCGGACAGGCTCCAGACCGATGCCCCGCGCTCCCTTGCAACCGCAAAGGAATAGTTCGCCCTTCGGACCTTGCTTAACGCATGGCCTACCTTTGTACCGCCGCAGTGGACGATCACGATTTAGACTCGTACCTGCAGATCCTCCAGACCGTAGGTGGGGAACATCCGTTCCCGTTCCATTCCCAGACCACCATCGGGGCTAGCAAACGCCCAGCATGAGCACACGCCCTCACGTCAAGTTCGTTCCCAACGAACGCAGCCAGTTCTACCCCACTTTGAAGACCAGGGTGGAAGCCTACTTCAAAGAGCACGGGATGGACAGGCACGCCAATACAGCCCTGGTGGTGAAAGCCGTTGTGATGCTGGCCACCTACCTTGTTCCCTTCGTGGTCATTGTTGCGCTTGCGCCGGCCTACCAATGGGCGCTCCTGTTGTGGGTGATCATGGGGTTGGGCCTTGCGGGTATCGGGATGAGCGTGATGCACGACGCCAACCACGGCGCTTTTTCGGCCAGCGACCGTGTGAATTACTGGATCGGACACACGTTGAACCTTTGCGGGGGCAGCGCGCACAATTGGAAATTGCAGCACAACATCCTGCACCATACGTACACGAACATCACCCACGTGGATGAGGACATCCAGGACCGGCTCGTACTGAAGTTCTCGCCCCATACGGAACGGAAATGGTACCATCGGTACCAAGGTCTTTATGCCACGCTGTTCTACGGTCTGCTCACGCTTTATTGGGTGCTGGCCAAGGACTTCGTGCAGTTCGCCCAGTTCACACGCAATGGTGTGAACACCGGGACCCGCGCCCAACGGAACATGGCGCTGTTGCGCATCATTGCGTTGAAGGTGGTCTATTTCGCCGTGGTGCTGGGGGCTCCGATGGCTGTGGGACTTCCCTGGTGGCAGGTGCTCACGGGATTCCTGGTGATGCATTTCGTGGCCGGCCTGATCCTCACGCTCGTCTTCCAACTGGCCCATTCGGTGGAAGGCACAGCCCATCCATTGCCCAATGCGGAGGGAGTTATTGCCAACGACTGGGCCATCCACCAATTGGAAACGACCATGAACTTCAGTCCACGCAACCGTCTATTGAGCTGGTACGTGGGTGGCCTGAACTACCAGATCGAACACCACCTGTTCCCACGCGTGGCGCATGTGCACTACCCTGCTCTTTCCCCCATTGTGCAACGCACGGCGCAGGAGTTCGGACTACGCTACCAAGTGAATCCCACGCTCTGGGGTGCGCTTCGATCGCACTTCAGCTTGCTGCGAAGGGTGGGCCTCCCCGACCTGAACGAGGCGATCGGCTGAACTACCTTGCCCTGACGAGGCGCAGGTCCTCCTGCTTCAACATCACGGCGTACTCGTTCCGGTAGCCGTTCTCAGGGCCTGTCCGCGTCATGCGAAAGCCCATGTGGAGCGGGGTCTTTCCAGCATTGCTCATGCGTTCCATGAGCCCAACAGCACCAACTTCGCTCAGTGCCTTCACATAGGCCATGGTCACATCGAACCCGAGCAGGGCATACTCGTCCACATCATTGTGATAGCGCTCGCGGAAGGTGCGTGTGAAGGCCTGCAGTGAGGCATCGTCCGGATCGGCGAAAGAGGCCGCAGCGAAATGGAAGCCCAGCAGTTCCAGGTCGGTGGTGGCAACGGTCTCCATGGTCTGCCACGACTCCAGCCCCACGAGCATGATCTTGTACTTGGTGGCCAGCGGTTTCAGCTTGCTGACCAGGGTGGTCACGTATTCCACGTCCTCACCAGGGGCCAACAGCACGTTCAGGCGATTAACATCCAGCTTGGATACCAGGTCACCCAGTTCACGACGACCGGGCTTGGCCACAACGGCACTGTCCCGCAACCGGGCCGACTGACCCGCGAGGGCATCGCGCACGGCCCTGGCCATCTGCTCTTGCATCTCCTTCTCCGCTGAAAGGTCGGGGCTCAACAAGATGATGTTCTCGCGAGCGAATCGCGTTCCCACGAATCGGCCACTGTGCCGGACCAGATCGCTTCGGGTGGGGGTCACCTTGCTCACCGTGGGGTGACCAAGGATCACCTTGTTGCTTTGTGGGACCGGGCACACGATGGGCACACTGGTGGTGCGGGCCAGCTGTTCAATGGCCGTCCGATGGAAGGGCCCGATGAACAGGTCAGCGCCGCTCAGTTCAGGCTTTTTCAGGGCCGCGTTCCATGTGCGGGCATCGTCACCCATGTCCACCACCCGCACCTCGGCGTTGACGCCAAGGCGTTGCAGGGAATCCAATGCGATACGTGCGCCGGCCCAGAACTGCGTGGCAATGCGCGTGGCCTCATAGAACCGTGGTTCATCGGAAGGCACGGCCAGCACGCTGTCATTACGCGTCAAGGCAAAGGGAAGCAGATAGGCCACCGTGACCCGATCGCTGGCTTTCGGCACTGTGGCCACAGGCACCTCCGGAGCCTTGGCGCCGGGGGGCAACGGAATACGCACTGCGGCTCCCGCCTTCAACCCTTCGGGTAATCCACCATTCGCTTTCTGAATGGCCTCTGGTGCCACGCCATACAATTGACCCAGCGCGTACAGGGTCTCGCCCTGTTTCACCGTGTGCTCCACAACGGTCTCTGGCACGGCGGGCCGGGTAACAACATCAGGCTGACCCTGCACCTTGCCCGCCACGGGCACCACAATGGTCATTCCTTCACGCAATCCGGCCTGGGCATCGGGGTTGCGCTCCAACAACACGTTCACGTCCATACCATAGTTGCGGGCGATCCCGAACAGGGTCTCCTTCTTCGCCACCGTATGCACCAGTTCGCCGTCCTTGGCCATGGTGGGCGCGGCCTTCACCTCCTTCTTCACCACCGCATCCCTGGGTACAAGTAGTTCCTGCCCGATGGCCAGACCGGCGCTTGCAGTAGGATTGGCGGCCAGAAGCGCATCCACCGGAACAGCGTAAGAACGTGCTATGGCGTAAAGCGTTTGGCCCGCCTCCACACGATGCACCGTGTAGGTGCGACCGTCGATGGTGCGCGTTCCCTGTGCGAAGGAGAGCATGGTCCACAGCATCAGGGCCAGGACCAAGGGAAAACGGATGGTCATTCCCATTCGATGGTGGCCGGGGGCTTGGAGCTGATATCGTACACCACTCGGTTCACGCCGCGCACCCGGTTGATGATGCTGTTCGAGATCCGTGCCAGGAACTCGTACGGCAGGTGACACCAGTCGGCCGTCATGCCATCGGTGCTGGTCACTGCACGCAGGGCCACGGCGTTCTCGTAGGTCCGTTCGTCGCCCATGACCCCCACGCTGCGCACGGGAAGCAGGATGGCGCCGGCCTGCCAGACCTGGTCGTAGAGCCCTTCGTCCCGGAGACCTTGGATGAAGATGTGATCCACCTCCTGGAGCAGGGCCACTTTTTCTTGGGTGATCTCACCGAGGATACGGATGGCCAGGCCCGGTCCGGGGAAAGGGTGACGGCCCAGGATGTTGGGATCGAGGCCCATCTCGCGGCCCACCCGTCGCACTTCGTCCTTGAAGAGCAGGCGCAGAGGCTCAACCACTTGAAGCTTCATGCGGTCCGGAAGCCCGCCTACGTTGTGATGGCTTTTGATGGTGACGCTGGGGCCGTTCACGCTCACGCTCTCGATCACATCGGGGTAGATGGTGCCCTGGCCCAGCCACTTCACGTCCTTGATGCGGTGCGCCTCCCGGTCGAACACCTCGATGAAGGTCCGGCCGATGGCCTTGCGCTTGGCCTCGGGCTCCTCCAATCCCGTCAGGGCCGCATAGAACTCCGCTTTGGCATCCACCCCGGTGATGTTGAGGCCCAGGTGGCGATAGCTCTCCAGCACACGGGTGTACTCATCCTTGCGCAACAGACCGTTGTCCACGAAGATGCAATGGAGACGGTCGCCGATCGCGCGGTCCAGAAGCAGGGCGGCAACGGAACTATCCACTCCCCCGCTCAAGGCCAGCACCACCTGGTCCTGCCCGAGCTGTTGTTGCAGACGCTCCACGGTGTGCTCAACGAAGGCGTGCGGGGTCCAGTCACCTTCACAGCCACAAATGCCGATCACGAAGTTGTGCAGCAATTGCAGCCCGTCCGTGGTGTGGTAGACCTCGGGATGGAACTGTACGGCAAAGGTCATGTGATCGCGCAGCCGGTAGGCGGCCACGGGCACGTCCTTGGTACTGGCGATCACATCCATGGCCTCGCTGGGCGCGGTGATGCTGTCGCCGTGGCTCATCCACACCTGTGTGCCGGCCTGGATGCCGTCGAACAGGTGGCTGTCGCCAATGGTGGTGAGGTGGGCGCGGCCGTATTCCCGCACCGTGGAACGTTCAACCGGAGCGCCGGCGCGTTTGGCCAAGAGCTGGGCACCGTAGCAAACACCGAGCACGGGCACCCGTCCCATGATACCCGTAAGGTCGGTATCAGGCGCATTGACATCGTGCACACTGCTGGGACTACCGCTCAGGATGACGCCCTTGACGGTGGGATCGCCAACGAACTGCTGGGCCTTGCTGAAGGGATGGATCTCGCAATACACGTTCAGCTCACGAACACGCCTGGCAATGAGCTGGGTGTACTGGGAGCCATGATCGAGAATAAGGATGGAACCGGCCACGGGATGGGTAGCCACCGGTACAGATGATCCGATGACGCCTCAAAAGTAGCAGCCCTGTCGGGAGCGGGAACGAACAGCGGATCAGGCCTCCTCGAAGAGGGTGAAGCAGGGGCTCAAGGGATCGAGGCGTTCCAAGAGCTCGTCCAGGAACCCAACGCCACGCGCGGCCAGCATGGGCAGGATATTGGCCCGACGTTCCTGCAGACCGCCACCGGGGAACAGCTCTGCATGGGCGCTGCGCATCCGGTCCATGGCCGTTGCCTGCTGACGCTTGGCGGCGCGCACCATGCTTTGCTCAAGGCGGTCCACCCCTTTCAGTGCACTGGCCCGACGTGCTTCCACGGCGCCTCGCAGGGTCGGGTCGGCCGCACTGGCCTTGGCCAACAGGCCATCATAAAACGCGGTCAACCGCTCCCGTTCACCGGCCAGGTCCGTGCTGAACGTGGAAAGGTCAGTGGCCACGCGGGCCATCAGGGGTGACTGATCAGTAAAGAGGTCCTCGGTGGCCAGCCCCAAGGCCTGCCATTGGTGCAAGCGCTTCGTGCTGATGAATCCTGCACTGGTCCGCAGCAACACACGTGGCATGGGGACCTGCAGCGCCTGGAAGATCCATTTCAGTTGCAGCCAGTAGGCCAGCTCACCACCTCCGCCCACATAAGCCACATTGGGCAGTACCACCTCCTGGTATACCGGACGGAGCAGCACGTTCGGAGAGAAGCGCTCGGGATGGGCGTCCACCTCGGCCAGCAGTTCGTCCAGGGTGAACGAAGGACCGCCGTCCAGTACACGGAAGGCATCCCCATCCAGCACGATGCGTGAGCGATGACCTGGCCGAAGGTGGAAGAGGTTGATCTCGCGGGCATGGGCCTGCACGGTGAACTGTTCCGATAACCGGGCATTGGCAAAGGAGACGCTTCTTTCCGCGACCTGGTTCAGCAACTCCTCCTTCACCACCGGTGCGAACAAGCGCTTCAGCTCAGGTGCATCCGCATCCAGGACCAGGATGCCGAAGCGACCGAAGAGCGCATGCACAAAGCCGCGTGTGGCCTCTGCCAAGGTCCGCTCGGGCCGGTAGTGTTCCCGGAGAAGCGAAGCCATTTCAAGGGCATGCGCTCCTTCGCCAAGGTGCGCAATGGCCTCCTCCACCGCGGGTCCTATGCCATGCAGGGGCATACGACCGACCGCACCACCTGCCTGGCCGGGCCATTGCAGCATATGGTCATTGAAGTAGGTATGATCGACCTCGGCACGGTCGTGGTCCTCGGTGGCCATCCAGAACACCGGAACTACCGGACGGCCCGTGGCAGCCTGCAGTTCACGTGCCACGCGAACGGTATTGAGCAGCTTGAACGGCACATATAACGGTCCGCCGAACAGCACCAATTGGTGGCCGGTGGTGACCGTTAACGCATCCGGCCTGGCGAGATCTCGAAGGCTCTGCTCCACCGCTGTTTCCGCCGGAAGGCCATCATATTGGGACCGCAGAACGCGCACAAGCGCCTCGCGAGCGGCCGGGTCGAACTGCCGCTGGGAAGCGGCTTTCACCAGACCGGCCAGATCGGGCCGGCCAGCGTGGAACTCCCGTGTACGCTCACCATCCGCCAGGTAGTCCAGCACCAACGGGGAGAAACGGTGCGTGGCGGCGTAAGGGACACAGTGCGGCTGCATGCGGAGCACAAAGGTATCGGGAGCGAACGCCCCAGCACGCCCCGTTCCGGTCAACACTTGCCCGGACCCTTGGCCTCGATATGAATGTGCAGGAACTCCACGCCCTGCTCGATCCCCGCGGCCGTAAGCTGCCTGCGGACCATGGTGATGACATCGGCACGCTCGTTCACCGGCGCGTCCGTGAACCGCAGTACCACCACACCAGAGGACACGCAGGAATACTCGATGGTGGTGTTCTTATCACGGCCGATCTGCTTGGCCAATCGGGCAAGCATGGCATCATCCAGGCCTTCGATATGAAGTACCACCGCAATGTCGGAATTGGCAGGGGCCTCCGGCAACACGGGAACGGTGAAGGCCTGCAGAGGCAGGACCAATGCGGTCACAAGGGCGAGAAGGAGGTTCATGGCTCAGTGGGTTATTGGCCTAAATTAGGTGCGCATCATCACCCGGACCATGACAACGGACAGTCCCCCCGAGCGCTTCCGATCGTTGAGGACGTTCTACCCCTACTACCTCAGTGAGCACCAGGACCCGGTCTGTCGCGTGCTCCATTTCATCGGTACGGGGCTTATCGTGGTGTGGTGCTCACTGGCCCTGGTCACCCGGAACGCGCTCTGGTTGGTGATGATCCCATTGGCCGGCTACGGTTTCGCGTGGGTGGGACATTACTTCTTTGAACGCAACAAGCCCGCCACCTTCCAATATCCGGCATATAGCCTTGCCAGTGACTTCCTGCTCTTCTGGGACCTGCTCACCGGCAAGGAACCGTTCAGGCCGCGGGGCTGATACGCACGGACCGTTCACCTACAACCTTCCCAAATACAACGGTACATGGCCATTCGTATGGTACCCGACGAGCCCGGTGGAAGCCGGCGTAGTGCGCCCACACCACGTCGCTCCGCTGGAGGTGGCAGCATGGGTGGGGGCTTGGGACGGCTGTTGCCCATGATCATCGGCCTGCTCATCAAGAAGCCCAAGCTCCTGCTCCTGGTGCTGGTCCTTGGCGGGCTATGGTGGTTCTTCGTGGGTCGCAACAGCGGAGGTGGGGATATGCTTTCCCAACTGGCCAACTTCAGCACCGGCGCCAACTTCGACCCGGCGCTCTACGACCAGGCCGAGGTATACGAACCCTTGGCGGACAACGTGAAGAACCCGCTGCCCGAGCGGATCACATTGGAGCAGTATTGTCCGCCCCGTCTCAACCAGGGCCAGCAGGGAAGCTGCGTGGCGTGGGCCAGTGCTTACGCAGCGCGCACCATCGTTTACAACAAGGCGATGGACATTATTGAAGAAGGCAGTTTCGAATCAATAGATGGACGAGACTCTTCAGTCGCTGATTTCCAAGAAGGTGTAATTCATAAGCAGAAGATCGCCTTCAGCCCGGCCTTCATGTACAACCAGATCAAGATCGATGGCAGCGACTGCCAGGGATCCTACATCTATCGCGCCATGGAGCAGATGCTGAAAGGCGGCGCCCTCCCCTTCAGCCAATTCGCCTACACCGACCAGCGCTGCGACAAACTGCCCAATGCCGATGAACGCAAGCAGGCCCTGCCCTACCGCATCAAGGGATTCCAACGCCTCACGCTGGGGGCGAACGAGCAGCGCACCGATATGGTGGCCATGAAACAGCACCTGGCCCAGGGCTCTCCCATCGTCATTGGCATGATGGTGGGCGGCTCCTTCATGCAGGCCATGGAAGGCCGCGATGCCTGGCTGCCCAACGAACAGGACTACGCCCAACGGGGCTTCGGCGGACATGCCATGTGCGTGGTGGGCTATGATGACTTCAAGTTCGGCGATTCCGGCGGCTTCCTCATCATGAACAGTTGGGGTCCCGAATGGGGGAAGAACGGCATGGCCTGGGTACCCTACCCCGTATTCGACCATTTCGCCAAAGAGGCCTATGCCGTTTATCCGCAGGGTGAAGGCGTGGACGTGAAACCCACCCGATTCGATATCCGCTTCGGCTTCGTGGACAACGCCACCAAGAAGAACATTCCCTTGAGGAATACCGGAGGCAATGTGTTCCGGAGCACCACCACGGTCGCCAAAGGCGCGAAGTTCAAGATCGAGGTGACCAACAACGCCGAGTGCTATACGTATGTGTTCGGGCAGGAGGCCGACGGAAGCACCTATGTGCTCTTCCCCTACACCCCGAAACATTCGCCCTACTGTGGCATCACCGGCACCCGCATCTTCCCCAGCGACCACAGCCTGATGGCCGATGATGAAGGACAACGTGATGTAATGGCCGTGCTGGTCACCAACCAGCCCTTCGACTATCCGAAGCTGAATGAACGCCTGCTTGCCAGCAAGGCCGTGGGCCTCGCGGCCAAGCTCAGCGAGGTGCTCGGTGATGAGCTATCCACCGACGTGCACTTCACGGACGGCACCACCATCGGGGCGAGCAGCAGCGGCGGCAACGCACTGGCCATCGTGCTGGAGCTGGAGAAGCGGTGAGCTTGGCCGGGAAGGCGGCACGCCGTAGTTTGGCGATCCCATGATGCCAATGCGTCATGACCACACCGCGCATGTTCCGCACTGCATTGCTGTCCGCCCTATTCACCACGACCGCCGTAGGGTGTGTGCATGCGCAGGTCAACGCCGATTCGTTGTGGGCGGTGGTGCGCGATGGGGCACAGCCTGCAGTGGAGCGTATGCAGGCCTTGGACTACCTGGCCTTTGACCACTACATGTTCCACGCGCCCGACACGGCCTACCAGCTCGCCGAGCAGCTGGTGGAACTGGCGCGCCGCCAGCAGGACCTGAAGCACGAGGCCATCGGGTGGAACGCGCAGGGCGCCTCGCTGCAGTTGCGGGGCGATCGGCCGGGTGCGTTGGACCGCTACCAACGCAGTATCGCGGTGCTCAAACGCATGGGCGATCAACGGCGGATCGGCATCTCGCACGCCAACATCGGCGCCATCCATACCGATCTGGGCGACCACACGAAGGCCCTGCGCCACTGCGACAGCAGCATGGTGGCATGTACATTGGCGGGCGATACGGCCTGCATGGGCAACGCGGCGCTCAACAGCGGTACCGCCTTGTTGCAGCTGCGCGATACGGCTGCCGCCTACGCGCGCTTCCTGGAAGCGGAGCGGCTGCACCAACGCTCGGGCGATGAGCGCAGCCTAGCGCTGGTGCTTGGCAACCTGGGCAACCTGGACCGTGCGGCGGGCCGGCTGGCGATGGCCGAGGAACGGCTGGGATCCGCACTGCGCATCGCTGAACGCATCATGGACGAACGGCAACAGGCCATCCTCCTGCGCAGCATCGGTCACTTGCGCGCCGCGCAGGGTCGGCGCCGTGAAGCCATTGCGCTCAACGAACGATCCCTGGCATTGGCACAAGCCAGCTCCATGGCCGCCGAAGTGTTCGACGCTGCGGGGAGCCTGCACACCCTCTACAAGCAGGAGGGCGACCTCCGGAAGGCCCTGGCCATGCACGAGCTGTACGCCACCATGATGGACAGCCTGCACAACGAGAAGGGGCGCGAAGAGCTGTTGCGTGCGCAGATCGCCTTCAGTTATCGGCAGCAGGCCCTGCAGGACAGCCTGGCCTACGTGGCCGAGCGCGAGCAGGCGGAGAACGCGCGCGTGCTTGCCGAGGTGAAGGCTTCCAACCAACGCAAGTTGCTGCTGGCCGTACTGCTGGGCGTGCTGGTGATCGGTGCTTCGGTCATGTGGACCATCATCGACCGGCGGCGGCGCAAGGCGGAATTTGAACGCGAACAGGCCATCCTGCACGAGCGCATGCGCATTGCCAGCGACATGCACGACGACCTGGGTGCGGGCCTCAGTGGATTGAAGCTCCGCAGCGAAATGGCCCTACGCGTGGAGAAGGACCCTGCAAAGCGGCAGCAGCTACAGTCCATGGCCGCCAGCGCAGGCGAGCTCATCGGCAGCATGCG
The DNA here is from genome assembly GCA_046306055.1 of Flavobacteriales bacterium. Taxonomy (GTDB): domain Bacteria; phylum Bacteroidota; class Bacteroidia; order Flavobacteriales_F; family PHOS-HE28; genus PHOS-HE28. Next base: position 112,704 of record JBKDXR010000058.1, on the reverse strand, counting down.
CCAGATCATCTGGACCATGGGCCACGACCAGTCCACCTTGGAGGATTGGGTGGTCTACACCACCAGCTATGCCCGCACCTATTGCGCAGAGAACGACCTGGCCTTGCTCGTGACCACTGACCCCACATGGCCGATCGTGCAGCTCAGCGTGGAACAGCGGCGCAACCTCTTCCTGGTGCTGAAGGAAGCGCTCCACAACGTGGTGAAGCACGCCCAGGCCTCCGCAGTGGACCTCACCATCACCTACCGCACCGACGGCGACCAAGGCATCCTCAGCATGGTGGTGCACGACAATGGCGTGGGGTTCCCCGACAACGTGGACGGTGGCAACGGCCTGCGCAACATGCGCCAGCGCTTGCAGGCCTTGGGCGGTACCTGCCACTTCACAGTGGACCAAGGCACACGGTTCGGCTGCATCGTGCCGTTCCACACCCCTAACAAAGGTTCTATTGCACGCCCCGCGTCACCGCCGGACCTTCGTACCGCACATGCCGAACATCCGCATCAGCCTGGTCGAGGATGAGGCCCTCATCCGAGAGGCGCTCATCACCCTGTTCAGCCCAGAGCCGGGCTTCGAGCTGGTGCGCGCCTACCGCAATGCCGAGGAGGCTGTGGAAGGCCTGCGTGCCGACCAGCCGCATGTGGTGGTGATGGACATCAGCATGCCCGGCATGAGCGGCATCGACTGCGTGCGCACCGTGGCCGATGAGCTGCCCGGTACGCAGTTCCTGATGTACACCATGCACGATGATGACCACCGCGTGTTCGAGGCGCTGAAGGCCGGGGCCAATGGCTACCTGCTGAAGAGCAGCACGCCCGACCAGATCATCGAGGCCGTGCGCGAACTGATGCAGGGCGGGGCGCCGATGAGCACCGCCGTCGCCCGCCGGGTCATCAACCACTTCCGGCCCGCACCCGAACGCCCCGATCCCACCAGCCCATTGAGCGAGCGCGAATATGCCGTGCTCCAACTGCTCGCCGAAGGCCTCCTCTACAAGGAGATCGCCGACCGGCTGGGCCTGACCGTGGGCACCGTGAAGCAGCACATCCACCGCATGTACGGCAAGCTGCATGTGCAGAACCGCGTGGAGGCCGTGAACCGCTATTTCGGGCGCTGAGCGAACACTGGTCCCCGGACCTCGTTGCAGGTGATATCAGGACGATCCTGTGTTCATCAGTGGTCCGTAACATGGTCCCGGTCACCGGACAAGGATCCAACTCGAACTCCGATCCCTGGTCCTACCTTCGGACGGTGAGGAAGAACACCGTGATCCGCGGTATATCACCTCTGCCCTACTGAACCACTGCCCCATGCGCACCCGCCTTACCGACCTGCTCCACCTGGAGCACCCCTTGATCATGGCCCCGATGTTCCTGGTGAGCAATGTGGCCATGGTGAAGGAAGGTATGCGCTGCGGCGTGGCGGGCTGCATTCCTGCGCTGAACTACCGCACGTTGGAGGAACTGCGGGCCGCTTGCAAGGAGCTCAAGGCCGCCAAGGCCGATCTCGGCAAAGGCGCTTACGGCTTCAACCTGATCGTGAACAAGAGCAACCCGAAGGCCGCCAAGCAGCTGGAGATGCTGTGCGAAGAGGGCTGCGACTTCATCATCACCTCGCTGGGCAGTCCGGAGGAGACGATCAACGCTGCGCACAAGGTGGGCATCAAGGTCTTTTGCGATGTCACGGACCTGCGTTTTGCGCAGAAGGTAGAGGCGCTGGGTGCCGATGCGGTCATTGCCGTGAACAACGAAGCAGGCGGGCACCGCGGGAACCTATCGCCCAAGGACCTGATCGCCCTGCTGAAGCAACATTGCACCATTCCGGTGATCTCGGCCGGTGGCGTGGGCAACAAGGCCGAGATGGACCAAATGCTGGCCTGGGGCGCGGAAGGCGTTTCGGTGGGCAGTCCCTTCATCGCGTCGGCGGAAGCGCCCATCACGGACGACTACAAGCAGGCCTGCGTGGACTATGATGCGAAGGATATCGTGCTGACGGAGCGCATCAGCGGCACGCCGTGTACGGTGATCAACACGCCTTACGTAAAGAAGGTGGGGCTGCGTTCCCCGTGGATCGAGCGGATGCTGAACACGAACAAGCGCCTGAAGAAGTGGGTGAAGATGCTGCGCTTCTACATCGGCATGAAGGCCACGGAGGTGGCGGCCCAGCAGGTGACCTACAAGACCGTATGGGTGGCGGGGCCCAGCATCCAACACACCAAGGCGGTGGAGCCGGTGCGGGCGATCATCCGGAGGTTGGTGGGTTGAATGCCACGAAGGATCAGCCTGAAGTGGACGCGAGTGTACGGGGATGGACCCGCCACCTTACCCCTCCACTTCCTCCTTCCGGGCCTTGCGCTTCGCCTTGGGGGCCTCACCAGCGGTGGCCTCCTCCCCTGACCGGGGCGCCTTCTTCTTGCGACCGCGCTTCTTCTCGGGCGGGGCAGGGATGGCCGCGCCGTTGGCCAGGGCCTCCAGCAGGGTGGTGCTGTCCATGCCGCTCTGCAGGCCGTGCAGGAAGTTGAGCAGCAGGTCGGCGCCGGCGAGCTTGCTGCGCTTGAGCTCGGCGGCCACGTCGTTCACCACCTTCATGGGGGTCTGCTTGCCCATGAGCACGCCCTCGGTGATGCGTTTGTTCTTGCGGCGGCCGGTCTTGTAGAGCTCCTCCACCTTGTCGCTGGCCTTGTTGAGGGCCTTGAGCAGCTTGGCGGGCTCGGGGATCTCCTTGGCGAACTTCACGGCGGTGCTGGCCTTGATGCGATCGGACTTGATGAGCTCCTGCACCTCGGCGGGCAGGGCCAGCACGCTGAGCAGCAGGGCGAACTTCTGCTTGCCGAAGAACTCCTCCAGGCTCCGGGCCTCCTGGCCGGCCTCCAGCAACTGGCGCACCTGCTGGGCCACGTCCACCTCGTTCATCACGTCGTGGAAGTTGTTCTCGATGATGGGCAGCATCAGCCGGCCCTTCTCATCGCCCTGGTAGATGCGCACGGGCACACGCTCCAGGTCCACGTTGTTGAGCTGGGCCAGGGCCAGCAGGGCCTTATCCGCCTTCAGGGCATCCAATGCCGCCAGGCGGGTGTAGCCGGCCTGCAGGTGATAGGCGCCCTCGCGCTTGTCGGCGATGAGCGGCACCAGGATGCCGTACAGCGCGATGCTGCGGGCGTACTCGGCCACGCGGTCCTTGCCGGGCTTTACGGTGCGGGGGTTGTGGCCCAGGACAATGTCCTGCACGGCCACCCAGTCAATGCTTTCCTGCTTGGTGCTCATGATAGTTGACCCGGTAAGTTGCGGCCGGACGCAAAGATGAGGCCCGTGGGGTAATATGCAAGCCTGCGGGGTGCGCGATACCTACAAGCGGTGGTCATTCGGCGTTGGACGCTGTTGCGCGGCTCTGCGCGCGATGGCGTCCAAAGGTTTGTGTGCAGGCGATGTTGCCTTGTGCTGCGCCGTAGTGCAGCCCGGCAATCGGCGACAGCGGGCAACGCTGTGCGTCGCGGGGAATGCGGCGGGTGTGCCGAAGAAACGGGTACGGCGGTATGGCGCGATCAGGGGAAGGTATTCGAATGATCGGCGCTCACTTCAATACCTCCTTCACCCGATCAGCGGCCTCTTGCAGGGCCACGGCGCTCAGCACCTTCAGTCCGCTGTCGTCGATCAGCTTCTTGGCCTCGATGGCGTTGGTGCCTTGCAGGCGAACGATGATGGGGACGGTGATGTCGCCGATGTTCTTGTAGGCATCCACCACGCCCTGCGCCACGCGGTCGCAGCGCACGATGCCGCCGAAGATGTTCACCAGGATCGCCTTTACCGTGGGATCCTTCAGGATGATGCGGAAGGCTTTCTCCACACGGGCGGCATCGGCGGTACCGCCTACATCGAGGAAGTTGGCAGGTTCGCCACCGCTGAGCTTGATGATGTCCATGGTGGCCATGGCGAGGCCGGCGCCGTTCACCATGCAGCCCACGTTGCCATCGAGCTTCACGTAGTTGAGGCCTGCTTCACCAGCTTCCACTTCAATGGGGTCCTCCTCGGTCTTGTCGCGCATTTCAGCGTAGTCCGGGTGGCGGTACAAGGCATTTCCGTCCAGGCGCACCTTGGCATCCACGGCGATCACCTTGTCATCGCTTGTCTTGAACACGGGGTTGATCTCGAACATGGCGGCATCGCAGCCTTCGTAGGCCTTGTACAGTGCGGCCACGAACTTCACCATCTCCTTTTTCGCTGCACCGGTCACGCCCAGGTTGGTGGCGATCTTGTTGCACTGGAACGGACGCAGGCCCACGCGTGGGTCCACCGTTTCCTTCAGGATCTTGTCCGGATGGTGCTCGGCCACCTCTTCGATGTCCATGCCACCCTCCGTGCTGTACACGATCACGTTCTTGCCCGTGGCGCGGTCCAGCAGCACGCTCATGTAGTACTCCTTGGTCTCGCTGGGGCCTGGGTAGTAGACGTCCTCGGCGATGAGCACCTTGTGCACCTTCTTCCCTTGGGGGGGCGTCTGGGGGCTCTTCAGCATCATGCCGATGATGGCCTCGCTCTTTTCGCGTACCTCATCGTAGTTCTTGGCCACCTTCACACCTCCGCCCTTGCCACGGCCACCGGCGTGGATCTGGGCCTTGACCACGAAGAACTTGGTACCGGTCTCCGCGGCCAGGCGCTTGGCCTGTTCCACGGCCTCATCGGCATTGAAGGCCACAAAGCCACGTTGGATGCGGACACCGTATTGGGCCAGAATGCTCTTTCCTTGGTACTCGTGCAGGTTCATCGCGGTCGACGGTTCGTTGTGGGCGCGAAAGTAACCCCTCGGCCGTTACGTCGGGCGTGCTTCCTTTGCGTGGATGATCGAGGTAAAGGGTATCCGCAAGCGGTATGGGACATTGGAGGTGCTGAAAGGCGTGGACCTCAGTGTGTCCAAGGGTGAAGTGGTGAGCATTGTAGGCGCCAGCGGGGCGGGCAAGACCACCCTGCTCCAGATCCTGGGGACCTTGGAGAAGGCCGACAGTGGTTCCCTTACGATCAATGGCGAGGAAGTGACCAAGTTGGGCAGCAAGTCCCTGAGCGCCTTCCGGAACCGGCACATCGGCTTTGTGTTCCAGTTCCACCACCTGCTGCCGGAGTTCACGGCGCTGGAGAACGTGATGATGCCGGGCCTGATCGCCGGGCGCAGCATGAAGGAATGCGCCCCGCGCGCGGAGGAACTGCTCACCCGCTTGAACGTGATCGGCAGGAAGGAGCACAAGCCCAACCAGATGAGCGGCGGTGAACAGCAGCGGGTGGCCGTGGCCCGGGCGCTCTTCAACAGCCCCAGCGTGGTGCTGGCCGATGAACCCAGCGGCAACTTGGATTCGGCGCACGCCAAGGAACTGCACCAGCTCTTCTTTGACCTGCGGAAGGAACTGGGGCAGACCTTCGTGATCGTGACGCATAATGAGGAGTTGGCGGAGATGGCGGATCGGAGGTTGGTGATGCGGGATGGGGTGATCTGAGGCGATCAGAAGATCAGACGATCAGACGATCAGAAAATGCAATGCCTAATTCATGGTAGGGGCTCATCACTGGCCCGATAATTGTCCACTGCGCACACCCTCATTGACCTTCGCAGTATGCGCTCCGTCCTGTTCTCAAGCCTGCTCTTCCTAAACGCCTCCGTCCTCGTTGCGCAGTCAGATCAGTTTGTCAACCCCAGTGCACTGCCTGCGTGGATCTACACCGAGCTGACCGGCGAACCTGGGCCCAAAGCCACCAAGAGCATCAGCAAGCCGATGCACACCAACGCCTTCATCGGCACATGGACGCTGCGCGATAAGTACGGTCGGCGCATCCACTATTGGGGCGATCAGCATCGGATGATCTTCCGCGAGATGCTGGACAGCGTGACCACCACGCGCATCACCGTGGTGGACCTGCAGGCCAACGTGAAGGTGAAGATGAGCCCCAGCAAGGAGATGACCCACATCACCTTGGAGGACCTGAAACTGGAGCAGGCCGGTTATTTCTACGAACTGTTCAACGACACGGTGATCGCCACTGGGCGCAAGGAAGTGGTGATGGGACAGACCTGCGATGTCCTCCTTGGCGCCAACAGCAACAAAGACACCACCACGTATTACCGCACCACCGTCCATCCCAAGCTCTTCGCGGACCTGAAGGTGTGGGCCGTGTGGCTGTGCCGCGAGGGCAACCTGGAATACCTCAGTGCCTTCAGCGACAGGAACGCGGGTTCGTCGTTGCGGGTGACCTGGAAGGACCAAGGCTACTCGACCACGGCGGGCGATTGGTACTTTGAGGAGATCACGCCCGGCAAACAGCCGATACCCGTACTGCCGTGGCGGCCGAACCGGGTGATCGAAGAACGCTTCCTCTTCACCAACAACGCGCGGCTGGGTCGCCTGCCGGACTGGATGCGCGAGCGGATCAACCGCCTACCCGCCGTAAAGCCCCTAGTGCAAAGCACGCCGCCCGCCGTGGACCGCGACTTCCCCGACAACCGCTTCGTGGGCACCTTCACCGCTCAAACGATAACGCGCTACATCGACGAGCACAAGGACACCACGGAACAATACGCGAACTACAGCTACTGGGCCGATGAACGCCGCGCCGTGATCACCGCCGATGCGCCACACGAGAAAGGCATCGCCATTTACATGGTCGACCTGGACCACGATGTGGCTGTGGCGGCCTACAACGAAGGGCACAGCTATGTGATCCCCCGGCTGTACATCGGCACGCTGGAGCAAGTGGGAATTACAGACGTCATGGGCGGTATCGATCTAGCGTTGGAGCCTACCGAGCATACCCAGGAGATCCTGGGTCAGAAATGCCGGATGTACCGCATCTCGACCTACAACCATGGAGTGCTTTGGATACCTCCACACGACGTACCCAACCCGGTGCTTGACATGGCCCGTTGGATGGGACCTCGGTACATTCAGGCCCGGCATGAGAAACACTTCCGCGAAGTGCTCATGTTCGGCGTGAAAGGCCACCCCATGCCCTTCGCGATACAAGGCACCTACCTCACCAGCTTCAAACCCGGAAAGGTGCCGCCACCGGAAATGGACCTGAGCAACTACCGGGTGTTGGACGAGCGGTTCCGCGACTTCGAGAAAGAGCGGCAGGAGTACGAACGAGAAAAAGCACGGCAACAGGTGATCACCATCGACAACTGGGATGATGTGGTGGTGCCGGTGGACGAAGGGGACAGCACACCCAAAGAGACGGAGCCCGTGATCGAAGAAGCCCCGATGGAAGTGCCGCCCCCGCCGGTCGTGCCACGTTGAACGAAGCACGACGACATGAAACTCCCCCTGCACATCCTGCCCATACTGCTCCTATTGGCCTTGGCCGAACGGGGGAGCGCCCAGAGCAAAGCCATCGCCATCCCCGCCTGGATGCATCCCTATTTCGCCGAAGGTGCGACCACCACCCTTTCGGATGCTGCGGAACGTCCCGTGAAGCGCAACACCTTCATCGGGAGCTACACCGCACGGCTTACCGTACACGACACCATCGATGGCATTTCGCAGCACCTGTACCTCAGCGCCTGGCAGGACAGCACACGGGGCATCATGCAGCTGGAGCTCCTGCGCGGCATGCCGCACACCACCTGGTTAGCGGACATCAGCGCCAACATGGGTGTGGTGGCCAATGCCATGGGGCGAAAGGCGGTGGTGAGCGACCTGAAGCAGGTGTTGCTGGTGGACCGCCTGCGCGAACCGGGCAAGATCCGCGAATTCGCACCGCCGCGTTTGGAAGCCACCGGCCGCATCGACACCATAGCTGGAATCCCGTGTACGCAGTACGACCTGATCGAAGCGCGTGACACCATGGACCTCTGGACGGCCGCGATCGCTCCTTCCCCGTTCGCGGATCTTCCGGCATGGATCCCGCTGAACGAAGGTCCGCTGAAGACCTTCCGGCTCCTGTTCAGGTTCGGTGACCTGGTGGCGTTCCGCTTCGCGCTGCAGCCCTTGCTGGAGCTGGAGGTCATGGAGTACCACGCCGGCCCCACCCCGCCCCCGGTCATCAACCTGCGGCACTACACGGTGATCCCCGTGTCCGACCTGGTCCCGCCCGAGGGTCGGCCCTGATCGATCGCCCTAACTTCGGTCCTCCGTAACCGCTTCCCATGAAAACGCTCGTTCTCCTTCCCCTGGCCCTTGCGCTCACCCTCGGCACGCAGGCCCAAAGCCTGCAGGACATAATGAACAAGGCCATGCAGCAGCAAGGGCAGCAGCCTGCCGGCGAGACCAAGGTGACCATTGAAGAGAACAAGGACCCCTTCACGCCGCTCACCTTCACAGGAAGCTACCGTATGGAAGTGCACACCTTCAAGAACGGCAAGGAGGAAAAGGACAGTCCGAACAACATCCGCATGGCCTTCAACACGGACCACATGGCCATGATGCCTGTTTCCAAGGAACCGAAAGAGGAAATGCGCATGGTGTTCGACCTGAGGAACAAATTCACCTACACGTTGATCACCGACGACAAGGGTGAGCGCACAGGGATCAAAATGAAGATGGCGAAGGTGAACGTGGACGGTGACGGAAAGGTCTCGGACAACGACACGAAAGTGGTGCGGACCAACGAAACGAAAGTGATCGAAGGACACACCTGCCGCAAATACACCTACAGCGACAAGGAAGGCAGTGGTGAGGCTTGGATCGCCGAGGACATCGACTTCGACATGATGGCCGCCATGCGCCAGATGGTGGGTGGCAAGAAGATGGAGGACTGGCAACGCATGGGCACCACCGGCGTGGTCATGGAGAACACCTGGACCAGTGCCGACGGCAAGGAGAAAGTGGTGATGTACACCCGCGACCTGGTGGTGGGGAAAGTGGATGAGGCCATGTTCAGTACCAAAGGCTACGAAGTGCAGGATATGACGGCCTTCCCGATGCCCGGTCAATGAGCATCGAGGTTCCTGCGTGGTCGATCATTGCGGGCGGTGCGGGGCAGATCTTCACCGCGCTGGTTTACCCGTATATCCGCCATCGCGTGTTCGACTGGTACACCGATGTGCGCAAGTTGAAGCCCCTGAACCAGGAGATCGCCAAGACCTATGGCCGTTACATCGTGGGCTTGAACTTCGCCTTCGGATCGATATCCATCCTGTTGCCTGAAGACCTGAAGAACGGCTCGGCCCTGGCCACCGCGCTCACCGGCTTGATCGCTGCCTATTGGGTGGGCAAGGTCATCACCCAGTTCGCGTACTACCCGATGTACACCATTCCGCCGGGCGCGGTGTTCAAGTGGGGTGGATACGGCATGAACCTGTTGTTCGGCTTCTTCGCGGTGCTGTTCACCCTACTGCTCATCTCCAACGTGCAACAGCTGTTGGTCCCATGACGACCGTTCGAAAGCCCACCAAGCTCGATGCGCTGGAACGCGTGGAGGTGACCGATCGCGGCCAGCTGCGTCGCTGGCTGGCAAGGCACCACGCCCGCACGGAAGGCATCTGGCTGGTGCATTGGAAGAAGATCACGCCAGCCAAGTACGTCGGCTACGATGCCATCGTAGAGGAGGCGTTGTGCCAGGGCTGGATCGACAGTCTGCCGCGCAAGCTGGACGACCTTCGCACCATGATCTACCTGAGCCCGCGCAAGCCGAAAAGCGTTTGGAGCAAGGTGAACAAGGAGCGCGTGGAACGGCTCATCGCTGCTGGCTGCATGAAGCCCGCAGGTCTGGCAGCCATCGAATGCGCAAAGGCCAATGGATCCTGGTCCGCGTTGGATGATGTGGAGGCCCTGAAGGTCCCGCCGGACCTGGCCGAAGCACTGGTGCAAGCCCCCAACGCCCGGCGCCACTTTGATGCCTATCCGGGCAGCGTGCGGAAGGCCGTTCTGCAACAATTGGCCAGTGCGCGCACAGTGGCCACGCGCAACAAGCGGATTCGTGAGGTGGTGCAACTGGCCGCGCGCAACCAACGACCTGGTCCATCCAAGCCGTGAGGTCCAGGGAGCTCAAAGCCTTGCTGGACGAGGCTTACGACCGGTACGCGCGTCCAGCGTTCATTCAGGACGACCCCATCCAGGTACCTCGTTCGTTCAACGGCCGCGCCGATGCCGAAGTGATCGGATTCCTTACCGCCACCATCGCCTGGGGCCAGCGCAAGACCATCATCAGCAATGCCTGGAAGATGGTGCAGCTGATGGACGAGGCGCCCCACGATTTCGTGATGAACGCCTCCCCGACCGACCTGCGGCGATTGCAAGACTTTGTGCACCGCACCTTCAACAGTACCGATCTGCAGCACTTTGTAAAAGGCCTGCGCCATGTGTACACTACCTATGGCGGACCGGAGAATGCCTTTCTGGAGAGCGGTCGCACCGGACCGATGGACGAGGCCATCCATCGCTTCAAGCAACGCTTCTTCGAGCCGCGCCATCAGCCTCGCACCCAGAAACACGTAGCCGACCCGGTGAAGGGCAGCAACGCCAAGCGCATCAACATGTACCTGCGCTGGATGGTGCGCCCCAACGACCGCGGCGTGGACCTGGGCCTGTGGAAGCGGATCAGCACCACTGACCTGATGGTGCCCTTGGACGTACATACCGGTCGTGTGGGCCGTGAGCTGGGCCTGTTGAAACGTACCCAGGACGACTGGAAAGCCGTGGAGGAGCTTACCACGGCACTGCGCGCGTTCGACCCCAAGGACCCGGTGAAGTACGATATCGCCTTGTTCGCACTGGGGGTGGAGGCCGGTAAGCGCACCCCGGCCGAACGGACCTAAGGCCCCTGCTATCTTCGCACCCGATGGCATTCCTGCACCCGGCATTCCTGTGGGCGTTCACCGCCCTGGCGATACCGGTGCTCATTCACCTTTTCCAGCTGCGCCGCTTCAAGCGGATCGATTTCACCAACGTGCGATTGCTCGCCGAGGTCTCCCAGCAGACCCGTGCCCGCAAGAAAGTGCAGCATTGGCTGGTGTTATTGGCCCGGATGCTGGCCCTCTCCTGCCTGGTGCTGGCCTTCGCGCAGCCCTACCTGCCACAGGCGGACAGTGCCGTTCGGGCCGGACAACGGGCCGTATCGCTCTACATCGACGACAGTTACAGCCTGGACGGTACCAACCCCGAAGGCCGCCTGCTGGACCAGGCCCGCAAGGGCGTGCAGGACGCCGTGATGGCCTACAGCGCTACGGATCGGTTCCAAGTGCTGACGGGACGGTTCGAGGGAAGGCAGCAAATGCTCCTGGGCCGAGACCAGGCCTTGGAGGCCGCTGCACAAGTGAACGTGGGGCCTTACTCACGTCCGCTCTCCAAAGTACTGGTGCGCCAGCGCGAAGCACTGGCCGCGAGCGATGCCCCGGTGAAACGCGCCATCCTGTTCACCGATCTGCAACGGAGCATCACCGATGTGGACGCCTGGACCAACGACACGCTGGTGCCCACACTGATCGTGCCCTTGGAGCCTTCCAGCGCCGACAACCTGAGCCTCGATTCGGCCTGGTTCGAGAGCCCCGTGCGCCGCGCCTACCAGAAAGAGGCCTTGCATGTGCGCATCCGCAACCACGGTGAACAGGAACTGGTGAACGTGCCGCTGCGCGTGGCCATCGATGGGAAACAACGGGCACTGGCCACCTTCAGTGTGGCGGGTGGTGCGGTGGTGGATACCGTGCTGCGGTTCGCGGGCGAGCGATCAGGCAGGCATTGGGGCGACGTATCGCTGAACGACCGACCGGTGACCTTTGACGACCGTCTGCACTTCGGGTTCACCGTGACCGAACACTTGCGGGTGCTTTTGGTGAGCGGCAATGATGCACCAACGGACCGGGCCATCGAAGCCGTGTTCAACGGGGACAGCCTGCACCGCTTCACGCAACAAAGCGCCCAGATGCTCGACCTGTCGGCCCTGGCCACGCAGGACCTTGTCGTGCTCAACGCCCTGCCCACCATCGCCAGCGGAACACTGGATGCCTTGGATGCCTTCGTGAAAGCAGGTGGCAGCCTGGCCATCTTCCCTCCCACCAAGGCCGATGCTTCGGCGTACCAACCGCTCTTCCAACGCTTCGGCGGCGCAGCGTCCATCCGCCAGGACACGGCGCGCATGAAGGTGGACCGTATCGACCTGGACCTCCCGTTCTACCGCGATGTGTTCCAGACCATGCCCCGCAACGTGGACCTGCCCTGGAGCCGCGAACGATGGACCATCGCACCTAAAGCGGGAAGTGATGTGCTGCTGCGCCTTCAGGGCGGCTCACCCTTCCTGGCCCGCACGCAGGCCGGGCGCGGCTCCGTGTACCTCTGTGCCACACCGCTCGCTGCTTCGGCCGGCAACCTCACCCAGCACGCCCTCTTCGCCACATCGCTCCTGCGCATGGCCGAGCTGAGCCGTCCCATGGGGCCGCTGTACCACGCCATTGGTGCCGAGGCCATGATCCCGCTGGACGGGTTGGAACTGACCGGTGAAACGCCGCCACACCTGCGCGGTCCCGAAGGCATCGATCTGGTACCCGAACTGCGGCGCACCCCGGTCGGCGCCCAACTGGTGCTGCACGATCTGGACATGCCCGCAGGCGCCTATGCGCTTACGGCCGGAGCGGACACCTTACTGATGCTGGGCCTCAACACCCCACGCAGCGAGAGCGACCTGACCTGCCTGACCCCGGCCGCCCTGAAGGAACAGCTGGAACAGCGTGGCCTCAACACCTTCACCGTGCTGGAGGATGGGGCCGGCGATCTTTCGCTACGTTTGAACGAACTGGACCAGGGACGCAAGCTGTGGAAGTGGTTCATCCTGCTGGCACTGCTGTTCCTGGCCGCCGAGGTCTTCCTGATCCGACACCTGCGATGAACGACCTGATCCTGCGCCAAGTGAAGGTGACCGACCCGGGAGGGCCGCACCACGATAGTGTAGTGGACCTGTTGATCCGCGACGGCCGCATCGTGAAAGTGGGCCAGCGCATCCCGAAGGGCGAGGCCACCGAAGTGCGCCATGCCGGAATGCATGTGAGCCCGGGGTGGATCGATCTGCGTGCCCATTTCCGGGACCCCGGTCAGGAATGGAAACAGGGGATCGCGAACGGCTTGGAGGCCTCCGCTGCGGGCGGTTTCACGGCAGTCTGCGTGCTACCCAGCACCGATCCGCCCATGGACGGCCGCGCCGAGGTGGACTACCTGCTGCACCGTGCCCAGGGTCATGCCGTGCGCATGCTGCCCATCGGGGCCATCACCAAGGAATTGAAAGGCCAGCAACTGGCCGAACTGCACGACCTGCGTCAGGCCGGTGCCGTGGCTTACAGCGACGACCAGCACACCGTGCGCAACACGCGCTTGATGCTACTGGCATTGCAGTATGTGCGCGGACTACCCGGTAGCGGGGCGCCTGTGATGGTGTTCCCCAATGATCCGGACCTGAGCGCAAAAGGCATGATGCACGAAGGTCCGATGAGCACACGCCTCGGCCTGCGCGGCATTCCCCCGATGGCCGAGACCATCCAACTGGCACGGGACATTGCACTGTTGGATTACACCGGAGGGCACCTGCACGCGGCCACCATCAGCACCGCTGGAAGCGTGGAACTGATCCGCCAGGCCAAGGCCCGCAAGCTGCGCGTGACCGCCTCGGTGGCGGCCCACAACCTGCTGCTGGACGATGGCTGCCTGCGCGGTTTCGAGACCTGCTACAAGGTGATGCCGCCCCTTCGCGACAGCCACCACATCGATGCCTTGCGCGAAGGCGTGAAGGACGGCACCATCGACGCCATCGTAAGCGACCACCGGCCCGAGGACCGCGAGAACAAGGTGTTGGAGTTCGGTCCTGCGGCCTTCGGCATCATCGGACTGGAGACCAGCTTCGCCGTGGCGAACACCGCCTTGAAAGGCCACATGAGCCTTCGCCGCATCATTGAGCGCTACACCCACGGCCCACGGTCCGTGCTTGGCATGCCTGTGCTGCACATCGCCGAGGGTGTCGAGGCCGACCTCACGCTGTTCGACCCCGAACTGGATTGGACCTGCGAAGAGGCCGATCTGGTGAGCCGCTCGCACAACACACCCTTCCTGGGCCAGCGCCTGGCAGGGCGTCCCATGGGCATTGTGTCCAACGGAAAATGGGTGCCGGGCCGTCCGCTGCGCGAAACGGTCGTGGCCTGAGCACGGTCAGTTGGCCCTGGCCTCGCTTTCCTGCTGCTGTTGCATCTGCTCGAAGCGCTGGATCAGCTCCTCGTCAGTGTATTGCAGGTTCTCGATCATGGCCTTGGCATCTTTCGCGAACGGGTGATCGGGATAGCGGTTGATCACCTCCTTGTAGGCCCGCTCGGCCTCCCCTTTGCGGTCCTGGTCGCTGTCTATCGTGAAAGCCTTCAGGTAGTACACATCGGGCAGACGGTACCAGCTGGGGTAGTCGGTGATGATACGGTCATAGAGGAAGATGCTCTGATCGGGATCGCGCATCGATTTCGATAGGCCGGCCGCGCGGAACAGGTACTCCGGCGCCATGCTGTCCAACGGATGTGTGGCGGCAAAGGCCTTATAGACATCAAGGAGCGACTGGGCCTTGCGCTGATCGTAGCTCGTGGCATTGAACAGCGAATCCTCCATGGCCTTGATGCGTCCGGCCAGCTCCGCGCTTGGCGATGCGGCCTTCTCTCCTCCTCCACACGCCGTGAACAGGGCTACCAATAGGGCGAATAGGCTGAGTTGTTTCATGGCGGTCTTCATTTCAGCACGGGAAAACGCATCTTGTACCGGGCATCGGTGCGCCCTTTGGAGATATCGCGCAGCTTGCCCTGGAGCAATCGTTTGCGCAAGGGATTGAGATGATCGGTGAAGAGCACACCGTCCAAATGGTCGTGCTCATGCTGGATCACACGGGCAGCGAATCCATCGAACTCCTCCTCGAACTCGTTGAAGTGCTCGTCCTGGTATTGCAGCACGATCCGGGGCATGCGGAACACCTCCTCGCGGATGTTCGGAATGCTCAGGCAGCCCTCCTCAAACCCCCATTCCTCACCCTCCTCCTCCACGATGTAGGGGTTGATGAAGACCTTCTTGAAGTCCTTCAGGTGGGCCTCTTCGGTGGGCTCGCCGTCCTCGTCCTCGGCAAAGGGGGAGGCATCCACAATGAACAGGCGGAGGCTCTGCCCGATCTGCGGGGCGGCAAGGCCCACGCCACTGGCGGCGTACATGGTCTCGAACATGTCGGCGATGAGCTGCTCCAGACCGGGATGGCCGGGCTCGATGTCCTGTGCCACTTTCTTGAGCACCGGGTCGCCATAAGCGCGAATGGGAAGGATCATGGGAAAAAGTGCCGCAAATGTACAGCGCACGCCCACCGGCCGGTGCCAGCCTCCCTAGCCCTTCTGCTCCATCCAGCCTTGCAGGATGATCGTGGCGCTGATACGGTCCAAGGCCCCTTTGTCGCGCCGTGCCATGCGGCCTTTTCCACTGGAGAGCATCACCTGCTGGGCCATGCGACTGGTGAACCGCTCGTCCACGGTCTCCACCCATTTGCCGGGGAAGGCCTTCTTCAAATGGCCGATGAACTCCAGCACATGGGGCGTGGCATCGGTGGGCTTGCCATCCAGGTGCATGGGCAGCCCCACCACGAACCCGTCCACGGCCTCTTGCGCCACATACGCCTTCAGGTAGCTGAACAGGTCCACGGTGGCCACGGTCTCCAGTGCCGTGGCAATGATCCGGAGCGGATCGGTAACGGCCAGACCGGTCCGCTTCAACCCGTGATCGATGGCGATGACGCGCGGCATAGGGTGCGAAGGTCGGGCAAGGCGCCCATCTTTGTACCATGCATGAACTGATCGAAAAAGCGTGGAACGACCGCAGCATGCTGCGTGATGAGGAGGTGGTGCTGGCCATTGAGGGTGTGATCGAACGGCTGGACCGGGGTGAGCTGCGCGTGGCCGAGCCCGCAGGGGATGGATGGAAGGTGAACGAATGGGTGAAGAAGGCCGTGCTGATGTACTTCCCCATCAAGCAGATGCACACGTTCGAGGTGGGCCCGCTGGAGTTCCACGACAAGATCCCGTTGAAGAAGCACTATGCCAAGTTGGGTGTTCGTGTGGTGCCCCATGCCATTGCCCGTCATGGCAGCTATCTGGCGCCGGGCGTGATCCTGATGCCCAGCTACGTGAACATCGGCGCTTACGTGGATGCCGGTACCATGGTGGACACCTGGGCCACGGTGGGCAGCTGCGCACAGATCGGCAAGGACGTGCACCTGAGCGGTGGTGTGGGTATCGGCGGCGTGCTGGAGCCCGTGCAGGCCGCGCCCGTGATCATCGAGGACGGCTGCTTCATCGGCTCCCGCGCCATCGTCGTCGAGGGCGTACGCGTGGGACGCGAGGCCGTGCTGGGTGCCAACGTGGTGCTCACCGCCAGCACCCGCATCATCGATGTGACCGGTCCTGAGCCCAAGGAGATGCGCGGCTATGTGCCACCGCGCTCGGTGGTGATACCCGGCACGGTGCCGAAGAAATTCCCGGCGGGCGAGTATGGTGTGCCCTGCGCGCTCATCATCGGCCAGCGCAAGGAGAGCACCGACAAGAAGACCAGTTTGAACGAGGCTTTGCGCGAGCACAACGTGGCGGTGTGAACCCATGGAGGTACTGGTCATTTTCCTGCTGACCCTGCTCAACGGTTTCTTCTCGCTGAGCGAGATCGCCTTGGTGTCGGTGAAGCGGGCCCGCATACAGGGTCTTGCTGACCGGGGAAGCGGGAGTGCGAAGGCGGTGCTGAAGCTGCTGGACGACCCCGAGGCCTTCCTCAGCTCCGTGCAGGTGGGCATCACCCTCATCGGCATCATCGCCGGTGCGTACGGTGGTGCCGCGCTCACGGACGACATGGAGATCTTCCTGTCCCGCTGGCCAGCGCTCATGCCCTACACGCACACCATCGCGCTCTCGCTGGTCATCGGCAGCATTACCTACTTCACCATCGTAGTGGGCGAACTGGTGCCCAAGACCATTGCCCTGAGCAACCCCGAGGCCATTGCCTTGGTGTGCGCGCCCATCATCCGGGTGTTCGCGCTGATCACCTACCCCATCGTGAAGCTGCTCTCGGTCTCCACCTCGCTGATCCTGAAGCTCTTGCCCATCAAGGAGAATGAAGGTGAACGCGTGAGCGAGGAGGAATTGCGGGCCATGATCCGTGCGGCGAACGTGCAGGGCCTGTTGGACAAGCAGGAGACCGAGGCGCACCAGAACCTGTTCCGCTTCAGCGAACAGGTGGCGCGCACGCTGATGACCCACCGCAGCGAGGTGGAGTGGGTGGACAGTACAAAGCCCTTGGAGGCGATCATTGCCCAAGTGAAGGAGAGCACACGCTCGAAATTCCCGGTATGCCGGGGCACGGTGGATGAGTTCGAAGGCACCTTGAACATCCGCGACATGCTGGAAAAGCTCTCCACACCGGACTTCAGGCTGGAGCAGGTGATCCGCCCGCCGGTGATCATTCCCGAAGGCGCTTCGGCCTATAGCATCCTGAAACTGTTCAAGAAGAACAAGCAGTACATCGCCCTGGTGGTGGATGAACACGGCCAGTTCGAAGGTGTACTCACGCTGCACGACCTGACCGAGGCCATCGTGGGCGACCTGCCGGACGAGGATGACGAAGAGGAACAGGAGATCATCAAGCGTAGCGATGGGTCATGGCTGGTGGGCGGTCAAGTGCTGATCGGCGACCTGAACCAGCGTATCGGGATGGACATCATCAACGAGAGCGAAACCTCCTACGCGACGATAGCCGGTTATTTCCTAGGCCGTTTCGAGCACATCCCAAAGCCCGGAGAACGCTTGATCGATGAGCGGTTCCATGGCGAGGTGATCGATATGGACGGGCACCGGATCGACAAGGTGTTGATCACGCTGAAGGAGGACTGGACGGTCCGGAAGGCTTCAGGCACTGGTTGATATCTTCCGAACGTCCTCCCTCAGGACCGGCTTTGGCCGTGTAGCTTCACACTACCGGAAACTTCCCTCCCATGACCCGAACCTTACTCGCTCTGCTGGTCGCCTTTGGCTCGTTGTACGCCACAGCGCAGACCAACATCACCATCCTGTTCAGCATCCAGCATGCCACTTGTGGCAACGAGACCGGGTCCATCCTTGCCTCGGTCTTTGGTGGAAGCCCTCCGTATTCGTTCATGTGGTCCCCGTCACCACCAAATGGGCAAGGAACTTCTTCCATTTCAGATGCTTTGCCGGGCATCTATACGATCACGGTCTTTGACTCCAATGGCAACGAAGTAAGCGCATCAGCGGAGGTGTTGCTGACCCCCGGCCTATTCCCCGATGTAGTACCGACCGCGCCCGTATGGTCCTGTGATGCGACGTGCACTGGATCGTTCAACCAATTCATTCCGATCACTGGTGGAGTAATGCCCTATACCACCACCTTCAACCCTCCCGGGCCCACCGGTGGTGGAACCCCCAACGGACTTTACTTCAATAACCTCTGCCCAGGCACCACTTACAGCGTGACCATCGCCGACGCGAACGGATGCACTGGCGTGGTAGGTCCTTTGGAGGTGATCGGCGACATGGCACCGCAGCTGCTCACCACGAACGCCACGGCCAGCTGTGGCAACGGGAACACGGGCAGCTTGGAACTGCTCTTCGCGAACATGGATTCCGTGATCGTCACCGGCCCAGATGGGATCGTCAACGTGGCCTCCACAAACCCATGGGTGGCCAACAACCTCGCACCGGGCACCTATTCCATTTACGCATGGCACGGTACCGGCACGAGCACCCCTCCGGGCGGAACAGGGCCCAGTTGCACAGTCATTTTCACGGCCGAAGTGCCCCTCTCCACCGACCCATGCGGTCCGGTGAGCGGTGTAGTGTTTGCCGACCTGAACGGTGATTGTGTGCAGGACGCGGAGGACCTTGGACTTCCCTATCGCGTGGTGCAGATCACACCTGGCAACAACTACCAGCTAACCGATGCCAGCGGTAGCTACGCCACGGAACTGTTCTATGGCGACTACTCATTGAACACCTCAGCGGCCGGATACGATGCGATCTGCCCAACGCTCCCCGCGAACTTCTCGATCAACGCCGGCACTCCTTCTGCTACCATCAACGTTGCCATGGACCCGCAGTTCGGGCCTGACGTGAGCGTTCACCTCAGCGCTGGGATCCACCGGCCCGGCTTCCCGGTCTCCTACACGATCACAGTGAACAACCAAGGTCCTTTTCCCTTCACCGACCTCACCCTGGACCTCGGTTACGCAACCAACTTCACCGTGAATGATGATGGTGGGGCCACGCCCATCGTTCCCGGTCAACTGCAATGGGCCATCCCCGACCTGGCCGGATTCTCGATGATCACCTACACCGTATGGCTGCAGATACCCCCGATCCCGAGCCTGACCGGAACCGTGGTGACCGGCGTGGCCACTGTTTCGGGGAGTGTGCCGGACGCGGACCCCGCGAACGATACCTACATCACCAATAGCACCATTGTGAACGCCTACGACCCGAACGACAAGCTGGTGCAGACCAGTTCCGGGTTGAGCGAAAGCCTCTTCTTCATCGATCAGGACATTTGGGTGGATTACACCATCCGGTTCCAGAACACCGGCACCGCTGAGGCCGTCAACGTGTACCTACTGGACACCATCGCAGCGGACTTCGACCTGGGCTCCCTGCAGATCCTGGGTGCTTCGCATGCGTTCGAAGCCTCGATCAAGCCTGGTCGCGTGCTGCGCTTCGACTTCCCGAACATCATGCTACCGGACAGCACGGCCGACCTCGAAGGCAGCCAGGGCTTCGCGAGTTTCCGCCTGCGCACCATCGGTACCCCGGAGCTGGGCACTGTTCTACTGAACGCAGCTGACATCTTCTTCGACTTCAACGACCCCATCCGCACCAACGATGCGGTGCTCCTCGTCGATGTAAGCGTGGGCCTCACCGAAGGGACCAATAATGCCTTGCTCACCTACCCCAACCCCGTGGTGGACCAGCTCCGACTGGCCCTCCCCGATGGCATCTGGAAAGCCGAGCTCGTTGCCACGGACGGACGCGTGACCATGCGCTCGGCCGGTCTGGTGAACGGCTCGCAGATGGACCTCGGAGCGATGGCAGCAGGCAGCTATGTGATCCAACTGATCAACAACGAAGGCGCGCAACTGCACGCTCGGGTCGTGAAACTGTGACCTCTCCCACAGTGCAGGCCTGCTTGCGTTCGTCCGGCTAACTTGGTCGCCCAAGAGAGCCATGACCAAGTCGACCCTTGTACTGCCTGCCGCCGACCGGGAACATGTGCCGGATAGGTCGTGTTCGATCATGGCGCTGACCTTGATGTGAATGGGAGGCCTCGTTCTCCGCGTAATGAACAGGGTTCGATCTGCTACTAATGGCCCGCACGATACATACGAAGCCATCCGCGAGCACAGCGTCGCTCTCTGAATCCATGCGCCTCCTTCACCCCATCTCCCTGCTCGTACTGGCCCTGCTGCTCGATGGCTGCACGGTGGGCCGTTTCGTGAAGTGGAACTTCGCCGACCGGCGCGACTACAGGAAGTTCCCGACGCGGCCCCTGCCTGCATCGCCCGAGCCGTTCCACTACGTCGAAGCAGCAACGGAACTAGCCCCCAAAGCGCACTTGGAGGGTGACCGGTCCACCCCTTTCGATTCGTGGCTCGCCGACCACAAGACGGTGGCCTTCCTGGTGATCCGCCGCGACACCATCTTGTACGAGCGCTACTTCAAGGGCTACGACGCGGCACACGTCCACCCCTCCTTCTCCATGGCCAAGTCGGTGGTGAGCATGCTCATTGGCGCGGCCATCGCCGATGGGCTGATCCGCGATGTACAGCAACCGATCGTGGACTTCATCCCCGAGCTGAAGGACAATGGCTTCGAGGGCGTCACCATCGAGCACGTGCTACAGATGACCAGCGGCATCGACTTCAAGGAGAGCTACGTGAACCCCTTCGGCACCGTGGCCAAGTTCTACTATGGTCGGCAGTTGGAGAAGTACACCTTGAAACTGAAGTTGAAGCGTCCACCCGGCACCAAGTGGGAATACGTGAGCGGCGATACGCAGTTGCTGGGGCTGCTGCTGACCCGTGCCCTGCGCGCCAAGGGCGATCAACGCACCCTCACCGAATACCTCAACGACCGCCTGTGGAGACCGCTCGGCATGGAGCATGCGAGCTCGTGGAGCATCGACAAGAAGAAGGACGGCATCGAGAAGGCCTTCTGTTGCATCAACGCCCCGGCCCGCGACTTCGCCAAGCTCGGCTCGCTTTACCTGAAGAAAGGCCAATGGCGGGGGCAGCAACTGGTTCCGAAGGAATGGGTGGAGACCAGCACCAAGGTCAGCACGTTGAATGGCGGCGTCACTTCCTACCGCTATCAATGGTGGCTACCGTACAACGATGGTACCTTCCATGCCGAGGGCATTCTCGGTCAATACATTTATGTGGATCCGGCGCGCGAACTGGTGATGGTGCGGTTGGGCAGCGCGTATGGAGATCTGGACTGGACGTTGGTATTCCAGAGTCTGGCACCCTTCTATTCGACCGTTCCCTAAGCCATGGAGATACTCGTCCTATTCCTGCTCACCTTGAACGAGGAATGAAGCAGTTCCTCGTCATCCAGACCGCCTTCCTGGGCGATGCCGTGCTGGTGACGAGCATCGTGGAGAAGCTGCACGCCCACTACCCTGATGCCGCCATCGACCTAGTGGTGCGAAAAGGGAATGAGGGGCTCTTTGGCTTTAACGCAACACCTCGTGGCTCCTCCGGCACCGTGGAACCTCCGGGTCGACACGCTGGCATGGACCATGGCCATCCCTTCCTGAACCGGCTCTATATCTGGGATAAACGCGGAAACAAGAACAAGAACCTCTTCACCCTGATCGGCGAGCTGCGGAACACCGAGTACGACCACATCATCAACTGCCAGCGTTTCTTCAGTACGGGACTAATGACCGTGTTGGCGCGCGGCAAGGAGACGATCGGCTTCGACAAGAACCCGCTGAGCCTGGGCTTCTCGCGCAGAGTGAAGCACACCATCGGCGACGGCCGCCACGAGGTGGAGCGCCTTAACGACCTGATCGCGCACCTCACAGATGGCAGCAGGCCTTTGCCCCGCCTCTACCCCACCCCGCAGGCCCGAGCGGACGCTGAGCGCCTGCTGTTCCAACACACCGAAGGGCAGGGCCGCTATGTCACCATTGCACCGGCCAGCGTGTGGTTCACCAAACAATGGCCGGAGGCCAAGTGGGTGGAACTGATCAAGTCCCTTTCACCGGAACTGCATGTGTTCCTCATCGGTGCGCCGGGCGACCATGCGCTGTGCACCCGGATCGCCGATGCAGCCGGTCGCGGTGTGGTACTCGCCGAGGAACTGAGCCTCCTTGCCAGTGCCGCCCTGATGGAAGGCGCTGCCATGAACTACGTGAACGACAGCGCGCCGCTGCACATCGCCAGTGCCATGTATGCGCCTGTGACGGCTATTTTCTGCAGCACGGTGCCGGCCTTCGGCTTCGGGCCCTTGCGGGAGAACGGGCGTGTGGTGGAGACAGCGGAAAAGCTCGATTGCCGGCCGTGCGGGTTGCACGGGCACCGGGCTTGCCCGAAGGGGCATTTTAGGTGTGCGTTGGGGATCAAGGTGGCTCAGAACAAAGCGTTCCCGGTCCTGTAATGCGTAATGTGCATGAAGGCGATCCGAGCTCTTCTCATGCTGATCCTTGTCTCGCTGATCGGATGCTCGCGACAACCTCGCGAGGTCAGCTTTGATACGCGAAATTGGTCACCCGGCGATACCATCTGGTACCGAATTCAACAGACTGATAGCGCACATGACGCCGATGGCGACAAGCAGACCAAGTTCGTTGAAAAAGCGATCCGGTTCACCATCCTTGACAC
This sequence comes from Flavobacteriales bacterium, assembly GCA_046306055.1. GTDB lineage: Bacteria > Bacteroidota > Bacteroidia > Flavobacteriales_F > PHOS-HE28 > PHOS-HE28. The sequence continues at coordinate 89,862 of JBKDXR010000058.1, read as the reverse complement.
AGCGGGAGGACCGACTGTCGAATGGTTCGAACTCCGTCTTGTTGACCCTAGTTCAAAGGATGTGAGCAACCCTCTCGGCGAGCAGGAATGGGTCGCCATGTACCGACTGGTCTATCAATGCGACAGCACCGGTTCCATCGCCCGCTTACTCAACTACCCCGAGCTGAAGGCCCTTGTCGACCCATTGATCGAACATTACATGGATCTGGTGGACATCACAGCCGCCGAACGAGCAAAGATCAACTCAAGCGGAATTCGAGATAGTGCTTGGATGGTCACAGCGGTGCTACGCGACGCTGAACTGCTCCACCGCACTTTTGGAATGGGATTGACCGACGGCGATACGCTCGAACTGACCTCTCTCCAGCCTCATTCCGAGCATGGAATGATGTCCTACTACGTCCGCTTGGATGATCCACAGATCTGTGGAAACGATGCCGTCGGATGGGTTGGTTGGGGTGAATATGGCATGGTGGACCTGGACACGTTCCTGAGCGATCTACTTGGCGAACGGGACCAGATGGACAGCCTCGGCTCTATAGGTGGCAAGGAACAGATGACCGTGTGCTTCGACCCGGACCGATCCCTACCGACCTTCGTATCATCGCACCGAACGTTTCACACTGACGACTTCGAAATGTCCCAGCGAATAGAGATCTTCGAAAAGTCGTCCGCGCAGAGGACCGATCAATAGTTACACTTGGATCTTGTGGCTCGCTAGTGCTCCGCTTCCTCTGTGTGGTGCTGATCGCCCCAGTCGGCCTTGATCATTCTATCCTGCATTTGAACAAGCCCTGTTGGCCCTTTCCGCCTTTCTTGGCGAACCATCCATCACGGTACCCCTAACTTCGCCCCCGCATTCCAGATCCACTCCGCCTGTGGAGCACGCCCCCTCCCCCGCCGACTACCTTCCCATCCTGCTGCAAACCCTCATTGCCATGGGCTTTGTGGGCTTCGTGCTGGCCCTGGCCGCATGGGTCGGGCCCAAGGTGAGGGGCACACGCAAGGACGATAGTTTCGAGTGCGGCATCGACCAGCAGGGCAACGCCCGGATGCCGTTCTCGGTGAAGTACCTGCTGATCGCCATCCTGTTCGTGTTGTTCGACGTGGAGATCATCTTCCTCTATCCCTGGGCCGTGAACTTCAAGGCGCTGGGGGTGTTGGGCTTCGTGGAGATGCTGGTCTTCGTGACCTTCGTCCTCGCCGGCCTGTACTACGTGTTGCGCAAGGGTGTAATGAAATTCGAATGAGCCAGGAGCGATCCATCGAACGGCCCAAGCCGACCATCGTGACCCCACCGGACGGCCACGTGGGCACCGGTTTCTTCGCCACCACCATGGACCAGGCGGTGGGCCTGGCACGGAAGAACAGCCTGTGGCCGTTGCCGTTCGCCACGTCCTGCTGTGGCATCGAGTTCATGAGCGCCATGAGCTCGCACTACGACCTGAGCCGCTTCGGCATGGAGCGCTTGAGCTTCAGCCCCCGCCAGAGCGACCTGCTGATGGTGATGGGCACCATCGCCAAGAAGATGGCGCCCGTGTTGCGCGAGGTGTACACCCAGATGGCCGAACCCAAGTGGGTGTTGAGCATGGGTGCCTGCGCCAGCAGCGGAGGCATATTCGACACCTACAGCGTGTTGCAGGGCATCGACCGGGTGATCCCGGTGGATGTCTACATCCCCGGCTGCCCTCCACGACCCGAGCAGATCATCGACGGCATCCTGAAGATCCAGGAACTGGCCGCCAACGAAAGCCTGCGGCGCCGGTACAGCAAGGAGTACGAGGACCTGTTGAACAAATACGCGATCGACTGAGATGGCATCCCGCTTCGTTGCGCGGCCAGAGCGTGATCAGCTGGTGCGGGACCACATGGTCGCCTTCAAGGACTCGGTGACGACCATCGCCATGGAGTCGGACCTGTTGTGCATCACCGTGCGCAAGGAGGGTCTGGCGGGCGTGCTGGAGCACCTGCGGAACGAGCTCGGGTTCACGTTCCTGACCACACTGTGCGGCATGCACTTCCCCGATACCGAGCAGGAACTCGGCGTGGTGTACCACCTGAACAACATGCGGGAAGGGCACCGGGTGCGGGTGAAGAGCCGCACCACCATGGCCGACCCTGTATTCCGCAGCGCAGTGGACCTGTGGCCGGCGGCGAACTGGATGGAGCGTGAGACCTGGGACTTCTTCGGCATCCGTTTCGAGGGGCACCCGAACCTGAAGCGCATCCTGAACATGGAGGACTTTCCGGCCTTCCCATTGCGCAAGGACTATCCCTTGGAGGACCCCACCCGCCAGGACAAGAACGATGACTTCTTTGGCCGATGAAGAAGCCACGCAGACCCGATTACTGGAAGCAGGACCTGGTGGAGGGCAAGGACCTCCGCGAACTGACCACATTGAACCTGGGCCCCACGCACCCGGCCACGCACGGCATCTTCCAGAACGTGCTGACCTTGGACGGCGAGATCATTTTGGATACCGAGCAGACCATCGGGTACATCCACCGGGCCTTCGAGAAGATCGCCGAACGCCGTCCGTTCTACCAGATCACCACGCTGACGGACCGGATGAACTACTGCAGTGCACCCATCAATAACATGGGCTGGCACATGACGATGGAGAAGCTGCTGGGCATCGAGCTGCCCAAGCGGGTGGAGTACATGCGCGTGTTGGTGATGGAACTGGCGCGCATCGCGGACCACATCATCTGCAACACCATCGTGGGGCAGGACGCCGGGGCCACCACGCCCTTCCTCTACGTTTACCAGTGGCGCGAGAAGATCTACGAGGTGTACGAGGAGATCTGCGGTGCACGGCTCACCACGAACATGGGGCGAGTGGGCGGCTGGGAGCGCGACTTCAGCCCCCTGGTCTGGGAACGGATCCGGGGCATCCAGCGTGACCTTCCCGCGGTGCTGAAGGAATTCGAACGGATGCTGGTCCGCAACCGGATCTTCATGGACCGCACGGTGAACTGCGGCCCCCTCAGTGCCGAACGTGCACTGGCCTACGGATTCACCGGTCCCAACCTGCGGGCCTGCGGGGTGGACCACGACGTGCGCGTGGCGGACCCCTACAGCAGCTACGAGGACTTCGATTTCATCATTCCCGTGGGCCAGAGCGGCGACACCTACGACCGCTTCATGGTGCGCCAACAGGAGATGTGGGAAAGCCTCTCCATCATCCGGCAGGCGATGGACAAGCTGGATGCCATGAAGGACAAGACCACCTTCCGGGCTGACGTCCCCGAATGGGCCCTTCCCCCGAAGGAGGAAGTGTACAGCGCCATGGAACCCCTGATCTGGCATTTCAAGATCGTGATGGGTGAATCGGAGGTACCGGTGGGCGAGGTCTACCACTGCGTGGAGGGTGGCAACGGTGAGCTGGGCTTCTATCTGGTGAGCGACGGGGGAAGGACCCCGTTCCGCCTGCATCTGCGGAGGCCGTGCTTCATCTACTATCAGGCCTTCCCTGAAATGATCAAAGGCAGCATGTTGAGCGATGCGATCCTCACCATGAGCAGCATGAACGTGATCGCAGGAGAGCTGGACGCATGAGCGCGCGCACGAGACCCATCACCACCACCGAGGGCACCCGCCCCTTCGCGTTCAGCGAAGCGGCACTGGCCGAATGCAGGGCCCTGATGGCCCGGTATCCCGAGGGCCGCAGTAAAAGTGCCCTGATCCCCATCCTGCACATCGCGCAGGCGGAGAACGACGGCTGGCTGAGCGTGAACGCCATGGATGCCGTGGCCGGAGTGCTCGGGCTGCAACGCATCGAGGTGTACGAGGTGGCCAGCTTCTACAGCATGTTCAACCTGCACCCGGTGGGCACTTATGTGCTTGACGTGTGCCGGACCACCCCCTGCATGCTTCGGGGCAGCGACGACGTGATCGCGCACCTGGAGCGGAAGCTCGGTGTGCATTGCGGCGGGACCACCGCCGACGGTATGTTCACCCTGAAGGGCGTGGAATGCCTGGGCAGCTGCGGCACGGCGCCGATGCTGCAGTGCGGTGCACACTACCACGAGGACCTCACCATCGAACGCGCCGATGCCTTGATCGATGAGCTTCGCGCCCGGAACTCAAGGACCAATTACACGGATCGCTGATGGGCCGCCAACTCCTTTTCGAGCACATCAACACCCCGGGCATCCGTGGGCTGGAGACCTACCGGGCGAACGGCGGATACCGCAGCGTGGAAAAGGCCCTGCGCACCATGAGCCCCGAGGCCGTGTTGGAAGAGGTGAAAGCCAGTGGCCTGCGTGGTCGTGGTGGGGCCGGTTTTCCCACGGGCCTGAAGTGGAGCTTCCTGGCGAAACCGCCCGGAGTGCCGCGCTACCTGGTGGTGAACGCCGACGAGAGCGAGCCCGGCACCTTCAAGGACCGCTACCTCATGGAGCGGAACCCGCACCTGATGATCGAGGGCATGATCACATCGAGCTTCGCGTTGGGTGCGAACACCAGCTATATCTACATCCGCGGCGAGTACTTCTACGTGGCCAGGATACTGGAACAGGCCATCGAAGAAGCGCGGGCCAAGGGCTGGTTGGGCAGGAACATCCTGGGCAGCGGCTTCGATCACGAGATCCATGTGCAGGTGGGCGCCGGTGCCTACATCTGTGGAGAGGAGACCGCGCTGCTCGAGAGCCTCGAGGGCAAGCGGGGAAATCCGCGCATCAAGCCGCCCTTCCCTGCCGTGAAGGGATTGTACGGCTGCCCCACCGTGGTGACCAACGTGGAGACCATTGCGGCCGTGGTGCCCATCGTGAACGATGGTGGTGCCGAATACGCCAAGATCGGTGTGGGCAAGAGCACGGGTACCAAACTGATCAGTGCCGGAGGGAACATCAAGCGGCCCGGCGTGTACGAGATCGAACTCGGCCTGAGCTGCGATGAGTTCATCAACAGTGATGAGTATTGCGGCGGAGTGGACGGACGCGCCTTCAAGGCCGTGGTGCCGGGCGGCAGCAGCGTGCCCATCGTGCCCTACGAACTGTTCATGCGGACAGCTGCCGGAGAACCCCGACTAATGTCCTATGAGAGCCTGGCCGAAGGCGGTTTCGTCAGCGGCACCATGCTCGGGTCCGGCGGATTCTATGCCTACAACGACGCGCAATGCATCGTCCGCAGCACGTGGAACCACACGCGCTTCTACCACCACGAGAGCTGCGGCCAATGCAGCCCCTGCCGCGAAGGCACCGGATGGATGGAAAAGGTACTGGAGCGCCTGGAACATGGCGAAGGTCGCACGGAGGACATCGACCTGCTGTGGGACATCCAGCGCAAGATCGAGGGCAACACCATCTGCCCGCTGGGCGATGCCGCCGCCTGGCCGGTGGCCTCGGCCATCCGGCATTTCAGGGAGGAATTCGAGTATCACGTGCGTTACCCGCAGAAAGTGAAGGACCCCAAGCACTTCGCGAAGGAACCTTTCGTGCGGAATGCCAACTTCGCGACCGCTTAGCCATGCCCAAGGTCACCATCGACGGTATCCCCATCGAAGTCCCGGAAGGGACCACCATCCTGCAGGCCGCACGGTTGATCGGTGAGCGCGACAAGGCCCACCGGCACCTGGTGCCGCCGGCCATGTGCTACTACACCAAGCTCGAGACCAGCGGGGGCTACTGCCGCACCTGCATCGTGAAGGTGACCAAGGGCAGCGATAAGGACCCCCGTCCCATGCCCAAGCCTGTGGCCAGCTGCCGCACCGCGGTGATGGACGGCATGGAGGTGGCGAACACCACCGACCCGGACCTGCTGGAGGCCCGAAAGGGCGTGGTGGAGTTCCTGCTCATCAACCATCCGCTGGATTGCCCGGTCTGCGATCAGGCCGGTGAATGCCACCTGCAGGACCTGAGCTACGAGAACGGCAAGGCCGCCAGCCGGTATGAGTTCGAGCGGCGCACCTTCGAGCCTGTCGACATCGGGGACAGCATCAAGCTGCACATGAACCGGTGCATCCTCTGCTACCGCTGTGTGAAAGTGGCGGACCAGCTGACCGATGGCCGCGTGCACGGTGTGATCAACCGGGGCGATGTCAGCGAGATCAGTACGTACATCAGCCAGGCCGTAGAGAACGACATGAGCGGGAACATGATCGATGTATGCCCCGTGGGAGCGCTCACCGACCGCACTTTCCGTTTCTCGAGCCGGGTGTGGTTCACCAATCCGGTGGACGCCCATCGGGATTGCGGCACCTGTGCGGGCAAGGTCGTGCTGTGGCTGAAAGGCGATGAGGTGTTGCGCGTGACCGGTCGCAAGGACCAGTGGGGCGAGGTGGAGGACTTCATCTGCAACACCTGTCGTTTCGACAAGAAGGACCTGAACGCCTGGAAGGTGGAAGGTCCCCGCAAGATCGACCGTCACAGCGTGATCGGCCAGGGCCATTACATGCTTCAGCGCAAGCAGCAGCTGTTGAACGCCCCCGCCCCGAACGTTCCGGAGATCGCCAAACGCAAGGAGCTCAAGGACCGATGATCATCACCGCGATCTTCCTGTTGGTGCTTTTCGTGGTCACGCTGACCGTGGCGGCCTACTCCACCTTCGGCGAGCGCAAGGTGGCGGCCTTCATGCAGGACCGGATCGGCCCCAACCGCGCAGGGCCCTTCGGCCTTCTGCAACCGGTGGCCGACGGGCTGAAGATGATCATGAAGGAGGACTTCATCCCCGCCATGGCCAACCGCAAGCTCTTCGTGCTGGGCCCGGCCATCGCCATGATGACGGCCCTGCTCACGGGGGTGGTGATCCCCTGGGGAGGCACGCTGACCTTTGGCGACGTGAGCTTCGACCTTCAGGGCACGGATCCGGAGATCGGCATACTGTACGTGTTCGCCATGGTGAGCATCGGCGTCTATGGCATCATGCTCGGGGGCTGGGCGAGCAACAACAAGTTCGCGTTGTTGGGAGCCATCCGCGCGGCCAGCCAGATGGTGAGCTATGAACTGGCGATGGGCCTGAGCATCGTGGCCCTGGTGATGCTGACCGGCACACTGAGCCTGAGCGGCATCGTGGCCTACCAGGTGGAGAACGGCTGGGGCATCATCCACCAGCCTTTGGGCTTCCTGATCTTCATCGTGTGCGCTTTCGCCGAATGCAACCGGGCACCCTTCGACATGCCCGAGTGCGAGACCGAACTGGTGGGCGGTTACCACACCGAGTTCAGCAGCATGAAGCTCGGTTTCTACCTCTTCGCAGAGTACATCAACATGTTCATGAGCAGTGCCGTGATCGCCACGCTCTATTTCGGCGGAAGCCATGTACCGGGCCTCTCCTCGTTGGGCCTCGACCCGAACCTGGTGACGGTCATCGGCGCCGCGGCCATGTTCGCGAAGACCTTCTTCTTCATCTTCTTCTTCATGTGGGTGCGGTGGTCCATCCCCCGCTTCCGCTTCGACCAGTTGATGAACCTCGGCTGGAAGCGCTTGATCCCGTTGGGCATCCTCAACATCGTGGTGACCGGTGGCTTGTATTACCTCATCAACGGCTTTTGAGATGGCCAACGCGCTGCAGCCCCTGACAAGCCGCTCCCGTGTGGTCAGCAACAAGAGGATGACGCTGATGGAGCGCATCTACCTGCCCGCCATCGTGGGTGGCCTGATGATCACCATCCGGCACATGTTCCGCACCAAGCGGCCCACCATCCAGTATCCGGAGGAAAAGCGCCCGATGAGCGACAACTACCGCGGCCAGCATGTGCTCAAGCGCGATGACCAGGGCCGCGAACGATGCACCGCCTGCGGGCTCTGTGCGGTCGCCTGTCCGGCCGAAGCCATCACCATGACCTCCGGCGAGCGCCAGGCGGGTGAGGAAGGCCTGTACCGCGAGGAGAAGTACGCTGTCACCTACGAGATCGACATGCTGCGCTGCATCTTCTGCGGCGATTGTGAGGAGGCCTGTCCGAAGGAGGCCATCTTCCTGACCGACCGCCTGGTGGAGAGCAACTACCTGCGCACACCCTTCGTGTTCAGCAAGGAGGAACTGGTGGAGCCATTGGACCCCGCCAGGCGCGTGGACGTGAGCAAACGACAGACGCCGGAAGTGCTGCGCTTCAAACAGGTGGTGAAGGCCGCACACAATCGCTGACCGGGACCATGGCCACCATTTTCTACATCATCGCCGCGATCAGTGTGATCAGTGCGCTGTTCGTGGTGAGCGCGAAGAACCCGGTGAACAGCGTGATCGCCCTGATCGTGTGTTTCCTGAGCATCGCCGGGCATTACATCCTGCTCAATGCACAGTTCCTGGCCATGGTGCACATCATCGTTTACACCGGTGCCATCATGGTGCTGTTCCTGTTCGTGATCATGCTGCTGAACCTGAACCGGGCGACGGAACCGATGAAGACCTTGGGCACCCGCGTGGCGGCCGTGCTTTCCGGTGGGCTTCTGTTCCTCACCTTGATGGCCGCCATCCGCAACGGTGTCGGCATCGCACCCGCGAACGACTTCGATCCCGGCATCGGGTTGGTGCGCAGCGTGGGCATGTCCCTGTTCAACGAGTTCCTGCTTCCGTTCGAGGTGAGCAGTGTGCTCTTCCTGAGCGCCATGGTGGGCGTGGTGCTGTTGGCCAAGAAGGAAGGCAGTGCGAGATCCGCGACCGTGGAAGGTTCCACCGCTCCGACCAACAAGGAACAGTGACCATGGAGCAGGACATCATCACCTCGATCCGAGTGGTCCCCATGGAGCACTACCTGATGCTGAGCTTCCTGCTGTTCAGCATCGGCGTGGCGGGCGTGGTGTTCCGTCGCAACACCATCATCATCCTGATGTGCCTGGAGCTGATGTTCAACAGCGTGAACCTGCTGTTGACGGCCTTCAGCGCGTACCACAGCGACCCGCGCGCTCAGGTGTTCGTGTTCTTCATCATGCTCGTGGCCGCGGCCGAGGTCACCGTGGGCCTGGCGATCCTGGTGATGATGAAACGCAATGTGGACAGCGTGGACGTGAACCAACTGAACCGCTTGAAATGGTAGGGCAGGACGTCCTGGTGCTGCTGGTCCCCGCCCTGCCCCTGCTCGGGGCGGTGCTCATCGGCACACTGCGTAAACGGCTCTCCGCGGGCCTTGCCGGCGGACTGGCCACGACCTTTCTTGCGGGTGCTTTTGCCTGCAGCGTGGCGCTCTTCCTCAGCGAGCACACCGAGCTGGGCGGTCGCACGCTTCGGCTTTTCGATTGGATACACGTGGAGGGCATGATGATCCCCTTCGCCTTCCGGATCGACGCCCTGTCGCTGACCATGATGCTGCTGGTGACCGGCGTGGGCACCTTGATCCATCTGTACTCCATCGGTTACATGCATGCCGATGGCCGGGCAAGCACCTTCTTCGCGCAGCTGAACCTGTTCTGCTTCGCGATGCTCCTGCTGGTGATGGGCTCCAACCTGTTGATCACCTTCATCGGTTGGGAGGGCGTAGGGCTGTGCAGTTACCTATTGATCGGGTTCTGGTACACCAACCGGGATTACAACTACGCGGCGCGCAAGGCCTTCGTGATCAACCGGATCGGCGACGTGGGGATGGTGCTGGCCATGGCCTTGCTGTTCCAGCAATTCGGCACCTTGGAATATGCGGCCATCGCCGAACAGGCCGGATCGCTGTTGACCGGGAACCACCTGGTGGTGTTGGCCACACTGCTGCTGTTCGTCGGCGCCATGGGGAAAAGCGCACAGCTCCCGCTCTTCACCTGGTTGCCCGACGCCATGGCGGGTCCCACGCCCGTCAGCGCCCTCATCCACGCGGCCACCATGGTCACGGCGGGCATCTTCCTGGTGGTCCGTAGTTCGGTGCTCTTCGAACTGGCACCTGTCACCCAGGACGTGATCCTGGCCGTGGGGACCGCCACCGCCCTGCTGGCCGCGAGCATCGGCCTGTTCCAGAACGACATCAAGAAAGTGCTGGCCTATTCCACCGTGAGCCAATTGGGCTACATGTTCGCCGCACTGGGCATGGGGGCCTATGACGCGGCCATGTTCCATGTGGTGACCCATGCCTTCTTCAAGGCCCTGATCTTCCTGGGGGACGGCAGATTGATCCATGCCATGGGCGGTGAACAGGACATCCGGCGTATGGGCGGACTGCGCGGCAGCATCCGCATCACGTACATCACCTTCCTGATCGGCACGCTCGCCATCTCGGGTCTTCCGTTGCTCAGCGGCTTCTTCAGCAAGGACCTCATCCTTGCCCACGCCTACCAGTATTCCCCGGTGGTCTTCGCCCTGTTGCTCGGCGGGGCGTTGCTCACCACCTTCTACATGTTCCGCCTCTTCTTCCTCGTGTTCCATGGAAGCTACCGGGGCGGCGCACATCCGCATGAAAGCCCCGCCACGATGACCACTCCCCTGATCATCCTCGCGGTGCTCAGCGTGGTGGGCGGCGTGCTGAACGTACCGCACCTGCTGGGTGGCCATGAGGCGATGAAGCACTACCTGTCCACCGCATCCCCGGCCCTGGGTGCCTCCAGCCTTCACCTTGCGGCAGCCGTGGAATGGACGCTCATGGGCATCACTACGGCACTGGTGATCGCCACAGTGGCCCTGACCTACCGCCGCTTCGCCATCGCTCCAACTCTGGATGGCGATAGCTCTTCCATGCCGATGCCCAAGCGTCTGTTGGCGGAACGCTGGCGCATCGATGAACTGTATGCCTGGGCGTTCGAGCGGCCCTATGGCTGGTTGAGCACGCAATTCCACACCGTTGGTGAACAGCGCGTGATGATCCCGTTGATGGTCGGTTTCGGGGCGATCACCCTCCGGCTGGGCGGCTTGGTGCGCAAGATCCAGACCGGGAACGCCAGCTTCCACCTGTTGGCCATGTTGGCAGGCATCATCATCTTCCTCCTCATCACCTTGTTGAGCAACTGACATGGCCCTGCTCGCGCTCCTGCTCATCCCCTTGCTCACGGCCATGGTGCTGCTGGTGGCCACACCGACGCGTTACGCCAGGGGCATCGCCTTGTTCTCCAGCTTGGTGAGCCTGGCGCTCACGCTTTGGCTGTGGTCGAACTACCAAGGCATACCCGTGCAGGCATTGGACGTCGAATGGGCCACGGCCTGGGGCCTTCGGTTCACGCTGGGGTACGACGGGGTGGGCCTGCTGATGCTCCTGCTGACCGCGTTGGTGTATCCCTTCATCATCGGGGCGGGCTATGGTGAACGGCTCCAGCACCCTTCCATGATCAACGCCCTGCTGCTGTTCACCCAGAGCTTCGTCATGGGCGTGTTCACGGCGCAGAACCTGCTGCTGTTCTACATCTTCTACGAACTGGCCCTGTTGCCGGTGTTCTTCCTGCTGCTGTACTGGGGCGGTGAACGGCGACGGGCCATCACCGTGCGGTTCTTCATGTACACCCTGCTGGGCGGTCTTTCGCTCCTGTTCGGTGCGGTCTATTGCCTGGTGCAGGTGGAAGGATTCAATGGCGACCTGTCGGCACTGGCCACGCTCGACCTGCCCTATGACACACAGGTCTGGCTGTTCTGGGTGCTGTTCCTGGCATTTGCCATCAAGCTGCCGATCTTTCCCTTCCACGGCTGGCAGCCCGACACCTACACCACCGCACCTGTGCAGGGCACCATGGTGCTCTCTGCCGTGATGCTGAAGATGGGCCTGTATGGCACCATGCGCATCGTGTTCCCGGCCGTGCCGCTCGGTGTTGAACACTGGCGCGACACGGTCATCGTGCTCAGCCTGGTCGGTGCCATCTACGCGGCCATCATCGCCTTCCGTCAGTCGGACCTTCGCCGCTTGATCGCCTATTCATCCCTCAGCCACGTCGGGGTGTTATGCGCCGGACTGTTCACCTGCAACCGCCTGGGCATGACCGGTTCGCTCTATCAGGCCTTTGCGCACGCGGTATTGGCCATCGGCATGCTGTACATCTCCGGCGCATTGAAGGAGCGCGTGGGGTCGAGCGAGATGGCTGCCATGGGAGGCCTGAAAGCCCGCGTACCACGTCTGGCCGTGCTGTTCATGCTGGTGCTCGTCAATGCCATCGGACTGCCGTTCACACAGAGCTTTGTGGGCGAATGGCTCATGTTCGCGGGGCTTTGGCAGGTGAACGCGTGGCTGTCGTTGGCGGCGGTATCGACCATCGTGCTGGGGGCCATCTACATGCTTTACGCTTATCAGCGGGTGATGCTGGGGACGGACAAATGGGCGATCGAGATGAACGACGTGAGCCTGCGCGACCACCTGGTGCTGGTGCCGCTGGTGACCCTCACTTTCGTGCTCGGCGTGCATCCCCGTCCCATCCTGGACCTCGTGGAGGGCTCTGTGCAAGTGCTGCTCACCTCATTCCCAACCCTGAACTGAGATGAGCGCCCTGGTCCTGCTCTCCGTCCTTGGTGTGCTGCTGCTTTACGCAGGCCTCTTCGGAAAACGCACGCTGCTGGCCCCCCTGGGGATCATCGGCCTGCTGGCCACCATGGTCGTCATCCGCTCCGGCTGGATGATGAACGTGCCACTGGTGGGTGCCATGGTGCGCTTCGATCACTTCGGCTCCGTCTTCGGGCAGGCGCTCACGCTGATCACCGTGCTGCTGTTCATCTTCGGCATCGATTACTACAGCCGTGTGCGGGAGAACGTGGCCGAGCAGTACGCCCTGATCATCTTCTCACTGGTCGGTGCGGTATTGCTGATCAGCTACTCCAACCTGTTGGTACTGTTCCTGGGGATCGAGATCCTGAGCATCCCCTTATACATCCTCGCGGGTGGCAAGCGGGACAGCTTCCGGAGCGGTGAGGCGGCCTTTAAATACTTCCTGCAGGGATCCTTCGCCTCGGGCTTCTTCCTCATGGGCATCGCACTGCTCTATGGCTCCACAGCATCCCTGGACCTTGCCACGGTTCAGGCTTCGGCAGCCTCTGCGAGCGGGTCGGCCCACATGCTGTACCTCCTGGGCCTGTTCTTCACCATCGCAGGACTGGCCTTCAAAGTGGCGGCGGTGCCCTTCCACTTCTGGAGCCCCGACGTCTATGAAGGTTCGCCCACCTTGGTGACCGCCTACATGAGCACGGTGGTGAAGACGGCCGCCTTCGCCGCCTTCCACCGCCTGATCGCGGGGATGGAACTCCCGGGTGCGATACAAACGATGCTGGTGGTGATGACCCTGCTCACCCTGTTCCTGGGCAACATCGTGGCCCTGCGACAGACACAGTTCAAACGCTTGCTCGCCTATTCCGGCATCGCCCACAGTGGGTTCCTATTGTTGGCCTTTCTGGGAAGCGACCCTGGTGCACCGGGTGTGCTGTTCTACTATTCCATCACCTATTCATTGGCCACGCTGGGGCTGTTCGTGGTGCTCACGCTCGCCAAACGGGCGGCCAATGGCGACGAGAACATCCGGATCTTTCGGGGGCTTTACCGCACCAGTCCATGGCTGGCCATCGTTACCATGCTCCTGCTTCTCTCCCTGGCCGGCATACCGCTCACAGCCGGGTTCGTCGCCAAGTACCAGGTGTTCCTTCTGGGAATTGAAGGTGGCTACACCCTGACGACGGCCTTCGCGGTGGCGATGGCGCTGGTCGGGGTCTATTACTACGTGTTGGTGATCCGGGAGGCGTTCACCCCCCGTGAACAGGCCCCGGAACTGGTAGTGAGCCGATTGAACTGGCTGGTGATCTCCTTCTGCGGCATTGCGGTGGTGCTGCTGGGTATCATGCCCGGACTGTTACGGCTGTGAACCATTTGAGGCGCAAGACAGCCTTCATCGATCGAACTTCTTTCAGCGCGCGTTCATCGCGACAGGCTCAGATCGGTGATCAAAGAGGTCCTTGCCTGCGGGAAATGCTGTAGGATCTTGTAGCGATATCCCAACCTCGTCATTTCTTCGAGGTAGTATCGATCAAGGTAATACACGACAGGTCCAAAACCCACTGGTTCCTTGATGGTTCGCACATCCAAGGGGGGCAATGCCTCAGCATGTCCGTAGAACGCGGGTTGCAACTCCGCTGGCCCCGGTCGAAAGCGCCACGGACCCATGACCTCAGTAACTTCTATGGAATGGGCACCCAAGGCTGATCGGTAATACCGGATGGAAGGCCCATTGAAGAAATCGATACTCAGACGGACCGGTCCTTGGAACCTCTGCATCAATGACACGATCGCGTCACGGCTAGCGCTATCATAACGCCACGAATAGGTCTTGGTCATGTTCATGGTGGCCATGAAATGGGTCAGGGAGAGGATAACCAATGCGAACAGGGCCCCCTTCACGAGGGGCCCGCGCCATGCGTTCAATGCATGGAGGCACACGAGACAACTGAGTGGGTAGTACATGATCGCCGTTCGCTCGACCGGGAAATTGGTATCCAATAGCCAATGCTGAACCACAGGCGCGAGACTGCCTCCCAACATAACCGCCCCAAGCAGGAATGTAAGGGATGATCGACGCTTTCGTAATGTGACAGTGACCATCCAAAGTGCGGACACGATCGCGAACGTGAAGAACAACAGGAAAGCGAGTTCCACAAAACTCGAATAGGCCTGATGGTAACCGATGCATCTACCCAGGGATCCGACCGTATCGATCCAGAAGCCCCTCCGTCCCCCGAAATAGAGGTGTCCACCGGCCCTCAACTCCATCAGGACAGGCACCAGTAGATAAAGGAAACAAACAAGTGGGACCAATAGGCCGGTGGCGCGACCCCAGGCAGCTTTGCGGCTGGATGAGCTATGGGCCAATCCAAAGAACAGCACCGCGCTTAAGGGAAGCAGAAAATTGATCATAGGGTAGCTTGCAAGCACCCCAGCCATCCCGGCCAACACGGATGCGATACCCCACACAATGGAACCGTGGGACATCGCACGTGCCGCGCAGGCAAGACTCAGCAGCATGGCACCCAGCCCAAGGCCGTATCCTCGGTTCAAGCTGAAAAAGTCGAGTACGAAGGGACAGAGGGTCAGCATGGCGAACTGGACCAGCGCCACTTCCCTTCTGAGATATCTACCGAGATCGATGATCGCCATGGCATAGATCAGAAAGGCCATGGTATTCGGTGCACGCACCAGTAGTTCGGACGGCGCACCAAGCTTCAGGACCAAGGAGACAAGAACAACGTTCAAAAGGTGCACGTTTGCATCGCTTGCTACACCGCTCCCATCCCAGGACTGAGTGAACAACAAGGAGGTGATCTCGTCGAAGGTGAGCGAAAGCACTGCTGCGCGCAGGCAGACATACCCGAACAGCACTGTCGTAACCGCGATCAACAGCCAAGTGTAGCGACCGGACGGCCTTAGGGAGCTATGCAAGGCCCCATCGCCGATGTTACTGTTATTCTCCACCATCGCAGGACCAAGCAAGAACAGATCGACCATCAATGGCCTTGAGCACGTTCGTATACCGGAGTGCTGGTTGCCTTCGTGGATTCGAGCTAATTGAGCATGAGAAAACGATACGCGAGCGTAAAATAAGGCAACGCGTGTAGGAGTTCCTACTTCCCCAACTCCCCCTCCCATTTGCTCACCACGCTGGTGGCGATGGCGTTACCCACCACGTTCGTGGCACTGCGGCCCATGTCGCAGAAGTGATCGATGGGAAGGATCAGCGCGATGCCTTCCACGGGGATGCCGAACATGCCCAGTGTAGCTGCCACAACGACCAGTGAGGCCCGTGGAACACCGGCGATCCCTTTACTGGTCAACATCAGCGTGAGCAGCATGGTGATCTGGGTCCCTAGATCGAGCGTGATGCCGTAGACCTGCGCAATGAAGAGACTGGCGAAGGTCATGTACATCATGCTGCCGTCCAGGTTGAAGCTGTAGCCTAATGGCAGCACGAAGCTCACGACCTTGTCCTTGCAGCCGAAGCGTTCCAATTCCTCCATGAGCTTCGGCATCACCGCTTCACTGCTAGTGGTGCTGAAGGCAATGGTCACCGGCTGTATGATGCGTCGCATCAGTTCCTTCATCCGCAGACCCAGGAAAAGGAACCCGACCCCCAACAGAATGACCCACAGAATGAGCAGGCCGAGGTAGAACTGACCGATGTACACAGCATACGTGCTGAGGACACCGAGCCCATGTATTGCGATCACGGCCGTGATGGCCCCGAAGACACCCAACGGGGCGAAGTTCATCACGTAACCCACCATCTTCAAGATCACGTGCGACACGCTCTCCAGGAGCTTCACCACCGGCTTCGCATAGTCGCCGATGCTGGCACAGGCCACCCCGAAGAACAGGCTGAACACCACGATCTGCAGCACCTCGTTGGTGGCCATCGCTTCCACGATGCTCTTGGGGAACAGGTGCGCGATGAAGTCCTTCAGCGTGAAAGCCTGTGTCTTACCGATCACATCGGCCACATCACCGCTGGCTTCCAGCTGAAGTCCCACACCAGGCTTCAGCACGTTCACCAGCAACATGCCGAGCAGGAGACTGACCAACGAGGCGGACATGAACCAGAGCAGGGCACGGCCGCCCACACGTCCCACGGTCTTCATATCACCCAGCTTCGCAATTCCCACCACCAGCGTGCTGAACACCAGCGGGGCGATGATCATCTTCACCAAACGCAGGAAGATGTCCGTCAGCAGCTTCAGGTTCTCAGCCACATCCTTTCTGGACTGAAGCTCCATTCCATGATGCATGGCATAACCCACAGCGATGCCCAGCACCATGGCGATAAGGATCCAGATGGTCAGTCGGTTGTTCTTGGTCATGGCCGTGTTCCGTGGCGCCGAATGTAAACCCACATCCGGTCTTGTCCAGTATCTGACCCGACCCCTAGGTCCCAGGTCTTGGTTGCTTGGATCCTTCCATCATGCCGGCAGGTATGAGCATTTCCAGTCCGTTCGTGCACCGCGTATGGTGAAAAGGGCCCGAAATGGATACAATGGCCGGGGCGATCGAACGTATTTCATGGACACACGTGCTGTACAAGGGGGGCAGGTGTGCACCGGTCGCGGAATTGAGGCTAAGGTCGCATCCTGAGCCCAGAACCTACTTTTGCCGCCCATCCAACGCCCCACCGGCATCCGAACTTTCCGCTCGCACGATCATTTGATCGCCATGTCGCGCACCAGCAGCTACTCCGTGGACCCCGCCCGCCTCAATGGCGTGGTGGAAGAGCCGCTGTTCAAGGCGGTGGCGGAGGAAGCCTTACATCAAGGCATTCCGGCCTTCGCCATTGGCGGCTACGTGCGCGACCAGCTCATCGGGCGGCCCTGCAAGGACATCGACTTCGTGGTGGAGGGCGATGGAATGACCTTCGCTCAGGCCGTGGCCAAGCGGCTCGGCGCGGAACCCGTACATGTGTTCAAGAACTTCGGCACGGCGATGTTCACCCTACGTGACCCTCTGGGTGACATCCAAGTGGAGTTCGTGGGGGCACGCAAGGAGAGCTACAGTCGCAACAGCCGCAAGCCCGAGGTGGAGCCCGGCACCATCAAGGACGACCAGGAACGGCGCGATTTCACCATCAACGCGCTGGCCATATCCCTGAACCAAGGCAGCCTTGGTGCATTGGTGGACCCCTTCGGCGGGATCCTGCACCTGGACCAAGGCCTCATCCGCACACCGCTCGACCCGGACATCACCTTCAGCGACGATCCGCTGCGGATGTTGCGGGCCGTGCGCTTCGCCAACCAGTTGGGTTTCGTCATCGACCCGGTCACTTTCGACGCCATCAAGCGTAATGCCTCACGCCTGGATATCATTAGCGCCGAACGCATTCACACCGAGGTCAATAAGATCCTCCTGACCAAGAAACCCAGCATTGGTTTCAACCTGCTGCGCGACAGTGGGCTGATGCAGGAGTTCTTCCCCGAGTTCCTGGAGCTTGCGGGGGCCGAAGAGAAGTTCGGGATCGGCCACAAGGACAACTTCCACCACACACTGCAAGTACTGGACAATGTTTGTGAGCATAGCGATGACCTCTGGCTCCGCTGGGGTGCCGTGCTGCACGACATCGCCAAACCACGTACCAAGCGCTTCGAGCCGGGCCATGGCTGGACCTTCCACGGCCACGAGGACAAGGGCGCACGCATGGTGCCGGGCATTTTCCGACGACTGAAGCTGCCCCTGGACGAAAAGATGAAGTTCGTGCAGAAGCTAGTGGCCCTGCACCTGCGCCCCATCGCGCTCACCAAGGACGAGGTGACAGATAGCGCGGTGCGTCGGTTGCTCTTCGATGCCGGCGACGACATCGATGCGTTGATGATCCTATGCCGCGCGGACATCACCAGCAAGAACGAGAAGAAAAAGGAACGCTACCTCCGCAACTACGAGGTGGTCATCCAGAAGCTGAAGGAGGTGGAGGAGAAAGACCGCGTGCGCAACTTCCAGCCGCCGATCACCGGCCTGGATATCATGAACGCGTTCGGCATTCCGCCGAGCAGGCCCATCGGCGACATCAAGACCGCGATCAAGGATGCCATACTGGACGGCAAGATCCAGAACGATCGCGAACAGGCCTGGGGGTTGATGGTGGAGGAAGGTGCCAGATTGGGCTTGGCGCTGCGACCCGGCTTCGAGCGGTCCGCTCAGTAGGTCGCATGGACCTTGGCTGCACCACGGTCCGTATTTTTCGGACATGGCCCTGAAACGCATCCGCACCCAAGCCGAATACGACGCATCCTACGCCGAAAGCGTGAAAGACCCCGTGGGGTTCTGGACCGCGCAGGCCGACACCTTCACGTGGCACCAGAAGTGGGACACCGCGCTGGAGTGGGATTTTGAAGGACCCGACGTGAAGTGGTTCGCGGGAGGCAAGATGAACATCACCGAGAACTGCCTGGACCGCCACCTGAAGGAGCGCGGCAACAAACTGGCGGTGATCTGGGAGCCGAACGACCCGCAGGAACGCTTCGTACGCCTGACCTACCGCGAGCTGCACGAGCGCGTGTGCCAGTACGCCAACGTGCTGAAGCGCAACGGTGCGAAGAAGGGCGACCGCATCTGCATCTACATGCCCATGGTGCCCGAGCTGGTGATCGCCACGCTGGCCTGCGCACGCATCGGGTCCATCCACAGCGTGGTGTTCTGCGGCTTCAGCGCGCAGAGCCTGAGCGACCGCATCCAGGACGCACAGGCAACCATGGTGCTGACGAGCGACGGCCTGAACCGCGGACACAAGCAGATCCCCGTGAAGCGCGTGGTGGACGAAGCCTTGGAAACCTGCCCCAGCGTGCAGAAGGTGATCGTGACCGAACGTCTGGCCTGGGCCGTGAACATGGTGGATGGTCGCGATGTGTGGCTGCACGACGAACTGAAGCTGGTGGACAAGCACTGCCCCGCCGAGATCATGGATGCCGAGGACCCGCTCTTCATCCTCTACACAAGCGGCAGCACCGGCAAGCCCAAGGGCGTGGTGCATACCTGTGGCGGCTACATGGTGTACACGGACTACAGCTTCCGCAACGTGTTCCAGTACGAAGAGAGCGACGTGTACTGGTGTACGGCCGATGTGGGCTGGATCACCGGTCACAGCTACATCATCTACGGCCCGCTGCTGGCGGGTGCCACCACGCTGGTGTTCGAGGGCGTGCCCACCTTCCCCGATGCGGGCCGCTTCTGGCAGGTGATCGACAAGCACGGGGTGAACATCTTCTACACCGCGCCCACCGCGATCCGCAGCCTAATGGCCGCCGGGCTGGACCACGTCCTCGCCTACTCGCTCGACTCCCTACGTGTGATCGGTAGCGTAGGTGAGCCCATCAACGAGGAGGCGTGGAACTGGTACAAGATCCACGTGGGCAAGGACCGCTGTCCGGTGGTGGATACGTGGTGGCAGACGGAGACCGGCGGGATCCTCATCAGCACCATGGCCGGGGTGAACGACGAAAAGCCCGCGCACGCCGCGTGGCCGTTGCCCGGCGTGCAACCTGTGCTGCTGACGCCTGAAGGCAAGGAGATCACCGAGAACGAGGTAGAGGGCCTGCTTTGCATGAAGTTCCCGTGGCCCGGCATCCTCCGCACCACCTGGGGCGACCACGAGCGCTGCCGCCAGACCTACTTCAGCAGCTACAAGGGTTACTACTTCACCGGCGATGGCGCCAAGCGCGATGCCGATGGCCGGTACCGCATCATCGGTCGCGTGGACGATGTGATCAACGTGAGCGGCCACCGGTTCGGTACGGCCGAGATCGAGAACGCCATCAACCAGGCCAAGGGCGTGGTGGAGAGCGCCGTGGTGGGCTACCCGCACGACATCAAGGGCCAGGGCATCTACGCCTACGTGGTCTGCGAGAAGCCACTGCCTGCGGATGATGCCATCGCAGCCGAGAACATGCGCGGCGAGGTGATCGAGGCCGTGGTGGCCAGCATCGGCCGCATCGCCAAGCCGGACAAGATCCAGTTCGTGAGCGGGTTGCCGAAGACACGCAGCGGGAAGATCATGCGGCGCATCCTGCGGAAGGTGGCAGAGAATGAGTTGGGGAGTTTGGGGGATACAAGTACGCTGCTGGATCCGTCGGTGGTGGAGGAAATTGCGGCGGGGCGGGTCTAGTTGCCCTTCTTCATGTAGAACATTGCGTCGTAAGTGCTGTTACTCATCGCTTCCTCTTCAACCGGAGAGCCCTATTCCAATATGGATCGAAGTGGGTCTGTAATTATTCTCCCATCATGAAGATCCTCCTCACCGGTGCCAACGGCTACATCGGCAAGCGACTGTTGCCGGCCTTGTTGGCTGAAGGGCACCAGGTGGTGTGCGCGGTGCGCGACCGCAGCCGCTTCCAAGTTCCGGAGGGCATGGCGGTCCGCGTGCAGGTGGTGGAGCTGGACCTGCTGGATCCCGTCTCCTTGCAGAACGTCCCTGCCGACATCGATGGGGCTTACTACCTCGTGCATTCCATGTCGTCCTCCACGGACTACGGGACCTTGGAGCAGCGCTCCGCTGTGAATTTCCGGGAGGCCATGCGCCGGACGCAGGTGAAGCATGTGGTGTACCTCAGCGGCATCATCAACGAGACGGCGCTTTCCGAACACCTCGCATCCAGGAAGGTGGTGGAGGAAGAGCTGGGCAAGGGGAACTACCACTTCACCACGTTGCGGGCCAGCATCATCATCGGGTCGGGCAGTGCCTCGTTCGAGATCATCCGCGACCTGGTGGAGAAGCTGCCAGTGATGATCGCACCCAAGTGGCTGAACACCCGCTCGCAGCCCATCGGCATCACGGACGTGATCACTTTCCTCACCCGCACGCTCTTCCACGAAGGCACCTACGACCGCAGCTTCGACATCGGTGGTCCCGACGTGCTCACCTACAAGGAGATCCTGCAGGGCTTTGCGCGCGTCCGTGGCTTGAAACGCTGGATCGGTGTGGTGCCGGTGATGACACCCAAGCTCTCCTCCTACTGGCTCTACTTCATCACGTCGACCTCCTACAAGCTCGCCACGGCCCTGGTACACAGCATGAAGGTGGAAGTGGTGTGCCGCAACAACGACCTGGCCGAGATCCTGCACATCACCCCGATGCCCTACGAAGAGGCCCTGCGCCGCACCTTCTCGGCGATCGGCCATGCGCGCATCCCCTCCAGTTGGACGGATTCGCTGGTCAGTGGGCGCTTCGAGGGCAACCTCACGCCGTTCATGGAGGTGCCCACCTTCGGGTGCTTGTTCGATAAGCGCACAGTGCCAGTGAAGGACCGCAGTGCCAGCATCGACCGCATCTGGGCCATCGGAGGGAGGACCGGCTGGTACTATGCCGATGCGCTGTGGAGGATCCGTGGCTTCATGGACAAGCTCATGGGCGGTGTGGGCCTTCGTCGTGGTCGCACACACCCCACCCGAATCGCGGCCGGCGATTCCATCGACTTCTGGCGTGTGCTCTATGCGAACCGTGATGAGGGCCGCTTGCTCTTGTTCGCAGAGATGACCTTGCCGGGCGAGGCGTGGCTGGAGTTCAAAATGGTGGGCGACACCCTGCACCAGACGGCCACCTTCAGGCCCAAGGGGCTTTGGGGACGGATCTATTGGTACAGCGTGGCACCGTTGCACGAACTGGTGTTCGGGGGTATGGCGAAACGCATCGCGGCCTGATCAGCGAACCCTCCGACACCTACGCTCCTGCCGCCTTCAGCGTGTTCACCAGCAAGCTGGTGATGGTCATCGGACCGACGCCACCTGGTACAGGGCTGATCCAACTGCACTTCGGCGCCACCTCATCGAACTTCACATCCCCCACTAGGCGGAAGCCGCTCTTCTTGGTCGTATCCGTGATCCGGTGAATACCGACATCGACCACCACGGCGCCATCCTTCACCATATCCGCAGTAACGAACTCGGGCTTACCGATGGCCACGATGAGGATATCGGCCTGGCGGGTGATGGACGCAAGGTCCTTGGTGCGGCTGTGGGTCAGCGTAACGGTGCAATTACCGGGCTCCGTGTTGCGGCTCATGAGAATGCTCATGGGCGTGCCCACGATGTTGCTCCGCCCCACCACCACACAGTGCTTGCCAGCGGTGGGTACGCCGTAGTGGCGCAAGAGCTCCACGATACCGGCCGGTGTGGCGGGCAGGAACCCAGGCAGCCCAAGCACCATACGGCCCAGGCTTTCAGGATGGAAGCCATCCACGTCCTTTCGCGGATCAATGGCCATCGTCACCTTCTCCTCACTGATGTGCTTGGGCAAAGGCAGTTGTACGATGAACCCATCCAGGTCGGGGTCGCGGTTCAGGTCTTCTATCCGGCCAAGCAGTTCGGTCTCGGTGGTGCCAGCTGGCAGTTCGATGAGACTACTACGGAATCCGACACTGGCGCAGGCCTTCACTTTGCTCTCCACATACGTGCGACTGGCACCATCATCCCCCACCAAAACAGCGGCCAGATGCGGAGCACGGCCACGTTGAGCGGTCACAGCGGCCGCTTTCGAAGCGATATCCGCACGCACGGCCTCGCTGCAATGCTTGCCGTCCAACAGTCCGTAGGTGGCCACGTCCGCCATACCACAAGGCTACGAAATGCCCGGGAACCAGAGCGTGCCCAAGGTCAGCCGCCAGCGGGTCGACGCTTCTTCACCACCTGCTCCACCAGGAAGTCCTCCGGCTCCAGCACCGGCAACTCCGCGAAGTGGAAGTCCTTGCGGTCGTAGGTGATGATGTGGCCGCACTTCGCCGCCAGGGCGGAATAGTATTGCATGCCGTCCTCCAGGTCGCCCACTTTGGGGTTGGCCACGGCCTGCTGCACAGCCTTCGCATCCATGGCGATGATGCGGAGCTTATCTGCCAACAACGTGATCTTCTCGCGGGCCATCTTGCGGCCACTTTTCTTCTCGGCAAAATAGGCCCCGATGGCCAGGCACAGCGGCGACGTGTACACCGCGAAGCGCGGGTCGTCCGCCAGGCTCAGCACGCGTGCACAGGCCGTGAACCGGGGGTATTCGTTGCAGAGCACGGTAACCAGTACGTTGGCGTCGAGGAAGATGCGGGTGGGAGGCATGAAGGTTGCTCACCGCAAAGGCGCCAAGCACGCCAAGGATTGCACGGCTTTGCGCTCTTTGCGTCTTGGCGGTGAATGTTACTTGCGACGACGGCTCGCCAGATGATCCTTCTTCACATCCCTATCCGCTGCGTTCTTACGCACGTAGGTCACCTCCCCTTCGGCCACCTGGTTGATCCAGTCGCTGACGGGAAGTTCATCGATGCTGCGGTAGCGGCTGTCGGTCACCTTGCTGAGCATGAACTCCACCAATCGCGACAGGCTGATGTTGTTCGCCTCGGCGAAGGCCTTGGCCTTTTCGGCCACAGCGGCATCGAAGCTGAGGGTGAGCTTGGCGTCCATGAGGATCATGTTTATACGGCAAACATAATCCATTAACACGTAAAATCAAGAACCAGTCGATCCCTCACTGAATGGTGCTGATATCCAACCGCCCGCTATCCAGGCAAGCCCTTCCTTCTGCGTATAATTCGCCATAGCGAAAGCGTGGCTACAACAAGGAACGGAAGGCCTGTGACCAACGGAAGACCAATGCCTGTGCTCGGAAGGGTGAAATGAAAAGCTACCAATCCAGCTAACATGAAAGGCAAAGAGCTGGACAGGATCCAGCATGCAGCACCTATGGATCTTCCACTCTGAACGATGGCCAACAGCGCCATCAATTGCCCGATAAGCAGAAAGCCTGCAACCAGTTGCCCTTCTAAGTCAATCTTTCCTCCTTCAAGCCAGATGCTTATGACGGCAACCTCAGAGAGTCCGGCAGGCACTATTCCATGCTCCCAGGAAGAGCAGCAAAATGCACTAAAGACGACAGATAGCGCAGAACTCCACCGTATCTGATTCGCTGTCATGGGGATACAGGTCGTTCGCCCTCGGACGTTTCATCGCCTCATCCCCTGCATCGCCTGCATCTGGCGCATCATGTTCTGCATCTTGGTCTTGTCCCCCATCATCTTCATCATCTTGCGGGTGTCCTCGAACTGCTTCAGCAGCTTGTTCACCTCGGGCACGTTGGTGCCGCTGCCATTGGCGATGCGTTGCCGGCGGCTGCCGTTGATCAGGGCGGGGTTCTGCCGCTCCTCGGGGGTCATGCTACGGATGATGGCCTCGATGTGCTTGAAGGCATCGTCCGGGATGTCCAGGTTCTTCAAGGCCTTGCCCACGCCGGGGATCATGCTCATGAGGTCCTTCATGTTCCCCATCTTCTTGATCTGCTGGATCTGCTCCAGGAAATCATCGAAGCCGAACTGGTCCTTGGCGATCTTCTTCTGCAGCTCGCGCGCCTGCTTCTCGTCGAATTGCTCCTGCGCGCGCTCCACCAGGCTCACCACGTCGCCCATGCCCAGGATGCGGCCGGCCATCCGCTCGGGATGGAACTCGTCGATGGCCTCCATCTTCTCACCGGTGCCGATGAACTTGATGGGCTTGTCCACCACACTGCGGATGGAGAGGGCCGCACCGCCGCGGGTGTCGCCGTCCAGCTTGGTCAGCACCACACCGTCGATGTCCAGGCGGTCGTTGAAGGCCTTGGCGGTGTTCACGGCGTCCTGGCCGGTCATGCTGTCCACCACGAAGAGGGTCTCGTGGGGCGCAATGGCCTTCTTCACGCGGGTGATCTCGTCCATCATCGCCTCGTCCACGGCCAGGCGGCCAGCGGTATCGATGATCACCACCGTGAATCCGTGGGTCTTGGCATGGGCCACCCCCTTTTGCGCGATGGATACCGGGTCCGTGTTCCCCCGATCGCTGAACACCACCACCTCGAGCTGCTTGCCCAGGGTCTCCAACTGGTCTATAGCGGCAGGACGGTACACATCGCAGGCCACCAGCAGGGGCTTGCGGCCCTTTTTACGCAGATAGGCGGCCAGCTTACCGCTGAAGGTGGTCTTACCTGAACCCTGCAGACCGCTCATCAGGATCACGGTGGGGTTGCCACTGAGGTTGATGGTGGCGCTGCGTCCGCCCATCAGCTCGGCGAGTTCGTCGTGCGCCAGCTTGATCAGCAGTTGACCGGGGCTTACGGCGGTGAGCACGTTGGCACCCAAGGCCTTGGCCTTCACCCGGTCGGTAAAGTCCTTGGCCGTCTTGAAGTTCACGTCGGCATCCAACAGGGCACGGCGGACCTCCTTCATGGTCTCCGCCACGTTGATCTCCGTGATCTGGCCCTGGCCTTTCAGGACTTTGAAGGCACGCTCTAACTTGTCACTGAGGTTCTCGAACATCACACGTTCACTTGAAGGGCACGAAGGTAGGACGACGTCGGTCTCCCCGCAGCAGCGCGGGATCTTGAAGGCTCCGAGGTACGCTTGGCCTTCGAGCCCAAGGTGCACTTCGATGTAGGTCGAGATCGCACGATCCGGTGGCCTGATGCAGGTGTTCGCGCAGAACACATGGAGGTCGAAGGAGTCCTCTTTCAGGGCTTCCGCCGCAGCAACGGTGGCCACTGTCGCGTTGAAGCCATCCGTCGCGAGCCCCTCCGCGAACCCGCGACAGGCCTGTTCATCGAGGTTGTGGATGGGGGGCGCGATCGAAGACGATCCGTGCCGCACGTTCCGAGCTGTTTTGACCGACCGTCCAGGCGGTGCCCGGAACGGACAGGTCCACCCAAATGGTGAGGATGGTCCAGAGGAGGGCGACGCATCCCGGAGCGATCAACAGACTTCAAAACCACATCCTCCCCATGGTCCTTACCGCGAGGCTCATCTCGTTTCGTACCGCACGTTGAGCGTATGGAAGCGCCCGTACGTGAATTCGCCATCCGGAAAATGGTAGATGGCCTCTCCATATCCTGGCAATAGAACACCACTCACCACGCGGTGATCCCGAGCAGGAGTGGAAAAGCGGCTCTTGACCATGGACCTGTCCTCACCGAGGTAGTACCGGTCGTCGCTGATGAAGTTCACCAACCTGTCCTGTGCGTCGAAGACCAGTTCGGCGCTGATGGCAAAACCCCTGTGCTTGAAAAGGGCTCGCGCCCGATGGTCGTTGATGGGCTCCCAGGTGATCCGCCGATCGATCAGGGCGCCGGGAGCGAACATGCACAGATCGTTGAACCACGTGACCGTCTCCGCGGTATCCAACTGCGGGCCGGTGATGTCGATCACGGAGAACAAACCGAGCACTTTGATCTGCATGTGCGCCGACCCACCGCCGTACCGGTGATAGCCCTTGGTAGGCAGACCCTTCATCGTGGCATCCATCCAGAAGGCCCTTGTGGGTGGATCGAAGGTGTTCACCTGCGTCGTCGTGAAAGGCATCCACGGACCGCCCTTGCTGCGGATATCGCCCTTGAATTCGATGCGGAGCGCACGCGGGATGGGCTTGCCCACCACGCCAGATGCGCGCAGGAACCGTTGCACAGGCGAAGGCAGCGGCACCAGATCGCTTTCGCCGATAACGCGCACGGGCAGTACACCGGCCGCTTCCTGGGCAGCAGCAATATCAGCCCGGTACTCCCCCCGGAACGACCACACTGCGGCACCGAACACGATGCCGACCAGGACCAGCACGTTCGCGATGGTACCGAAGCGCGCATCGTGCCAGTGCAGCCCGATCAGTACCTGCGAAAGGATGACCGC
This sequence comes from Flavobacteriales bacterium, assembly GCA_046306055.1. GTDB lineage: Bacteria > Bacteroidota > Bacteroidia > Flavobacteriales_F > PHOS-HE28 > PHOS-HE28. The sequence goes on along the minus strand of JBKDXR010000058.1, from coordinate 62,909 downwards.
TGCCAAGGCAGGCATCCACCAGCGATCGCTGTGGCGGAACAGGAACAACGCAGCCACCACGAACAGGACCATGCACAATGCCCAAAGCAGGCCCATCGGGCGGCCGATCGGCCTGGTGAGCGCCTGTATTGCCGCCCAGTCGAACGCCTTGGCAAGACCCATCAGATGGATAAGACCATGCAAGACCAACAGCGTGAACAATACCCATCGGATCATTGGACCAAGGTCCGATCTTTTTCATGGCCGGGTTCTGACAACGGTCAGCTTGTGAGAACCACGTCGGCAAGGAATGGGATCGGATCGATAGGCCACCCTTGCAGTATGTCACCGTGAGAGATCAAGATCGGAAATGACCTTGGACGGTGGAGCGCCCCGGCTCGGGATGAACTTTCATCGTGACCTGGACCATTGTAGCACCAAGCAGTGGATCAGGTCAGGAGCCAACCTGGAACGGAACCCAAGAGAGGTCCCTGGGATGTACGCTGTTGCGGCGGACCATGTCGCGTAGCTTACCGATGTGCGCGGGAGTGCGAACAACCCGATCCACGAGGCATTTCGCGTATGGTCCACCTCCTCGAACGGTGACACACCCTTGCAGCGGGCCGCGCTTAACTTCGGCACATGGCCAAGTTCCTTACCGAGCTCGATGAACGGCTTGTCTCATTCATCCAAGGGCAACACCTGTTCTTCACCGGCACTGCACCGCACGAAGGCCGTGTCAACGTGTCGCCGAAAGGATTGGACACATTCCGCATATTGTCGCCAAGCCGTGTGGGCTACCTGGACGTGACCGGCAGTGGGAACGAGACCGCAGCACACCTGCTGGAGAATGGACGCATCACCTTCCTCTTCTGCGCTTTCGAAGGACCACCGCTCATTCTTCGCTTGTATGGGAGCGGTCGTTCCATACAGCCCCATGACCGCGAATGGGCCACCCTTCGCCCACAGTTCGGGGCCACCCGGCCGGGCGAACGCCAATTGATCATAGCGGAGCTGGAGAGCGTCCAGACCTCCTGCGGCTATGGCGTTCCGCTCTACACCTTCCAAGAGGATCGCACCCAACTGGACGACTGGGCGCAGCGCAAGGGTCCCGAGGGGGTCCGACAATATCAACGGGAGAAGAACACCACCAGCATCGACGGTGCTCCCACGGGCCTTTCCGACTGACATACCCGATCTTGGTCCGCCGGAACGATCCATGCCGAACATCACTCCTACAGGCGCCAATGTTCTACGCTCCTTTCTCGCAGGAGTGTTGGTCGCCGTAGCACCCTGCGTTGCCCACGCCCAGCTCCCCTATCAGGACACCTCGTTGCCCATTGCCACCCGCGTGCAGGACCTGATCGCGCGCATGACACCCGAGGAGAAATTCCGCCAGCTCTTCATGGTGGTGGGCGAAGTGGGGAACGACAGCGCGCGCTACCGGAACGGCATCTTCGGGCTGCAACTGGACCGCAGCACCAACGCGCAGAACGCCACCCAACAGTTGATCGGCGGTGCCCAAGGCACTGCCGGCGCAGCCTTTCTCGAGCGCATCAACGCCCACCAGCGCTACTTCCGCGAACGCACCCGACTGGGCATCCCCTTCATTCCCTACGAGGAAGCGCTGCATGGGCTGGTGCTGCCCGGGGCCACGGCCTTCCCGCAGAGCATCGCCCTGGCCGCCAGCTTCGACACCACGTTGATGGGCCAGGTGAGCCGGGCCATCGCGCTGGAGACCAAGGCCCGCGGCATCCGCATGGTGTTGAGCCCCGTGGTGAACCTGGCCACCGACGTGCGCTGGGGCCGCGTGGAAGAGACCTACGGCGAAGACCCGCTGCTCGCCTCGTGGATGGGCACCACTTACGTGAAGGCCATGGAAAGCAACGGTATCATCACCACGCCCAAGCACTTCGTGGCCAACCACGGCGACGGCGGGCGCGACAGCTACCCGGCCTTCCACAGCGAGCGGCACCTACGGGAGACCTACCTCAAGCCCTTCCAAGCCTGCGTGCAACAGGGCGGTGCGCGTTCCATCATGACCGCCTACAACAGCCTGAACGGCCGGCCGTGCAGCGCCAACAGCTGGCTGCTGAACGATGTGCTCCGGAAGGACTGGGGCTTCCGCGGCTTCGTGATCAGCGATGCGGCGGCCACGGGCGGTGCCAATGTGCTGCACTTCACCGCCAGCGACTACGCGGATGCGGGCCGACAGAGCGTGGAGCACGGGCAGGACGTGATCTTCCAGACGGACCTGGCGCATGAGGCGCTCTTCAACCCGCACTACCTGGATGGCACAACCGATCAGGCCGCGATCGACAGTGCGGTGGCGCGGGTGCTGCGGATGAAGTTCGAACTGGGGTTGTTCGATGATCCGTACCAAAGCGACTCCCTGTTGCATGAGCTGGACCTTCAGCTACACCACGAACTGGCCTACGAGATGGCTGCGAAAAGCGTGGTGCTGCTGAAGAACCGGAACGCCTCGTTGCCGATCCAGACCAAGACCAGCAACATCCTGATGATCGGTCCCGATGCCACGGAAGCCCGGCTGGGCGGATACGCTGGCCCGGGTCGTACACCGGTGAGCATCCGTGCCGGACTGAACGCACGGGACGTGGATGTGAGCTATGTGAAGGGCGTGGACCGTTCGGAGCAGAACCATGCTCCGGTACCTGCAGTTGTCCTCTTCCATGGCGAAGGAGCGCGCGAACCCGGCCTGCGCGGTACCTACTATAACGGCATTGATCTAAAGGCGCAGCCGGCCTTCACCCGCACCGATGCGCAGATCGACTTCCAATGGACGCTCTTCGGTCCGGATCCCCGCGTGGCTTTCGATCATTTCGGGGTGCGCTGGGAAGGATACATCGTTCCGCAGGAGAGCGGCGTGTTCCATATCGGAATCGAAGGCAACGATGGTTATCGCTTGTGGCTGAACGACGAACTCTACATCGACCGGTGGGAGGAAGAAGGCTTCCGGACCACGTTGGTGCCCTACAACTTCACCAAAGGCGAGGCCACCACGCTGCGGATCGACTACCGCGAGCGCGCTGGCAACGCCCGCTTCAAGCTGGTCTGGGATGCGGGTATCGACACGATGCACGATGAGCGCATGATCGAGGAGGCCGTGGATAAGGCCCGGGAACACGACCGGGTGATCATCGTGGCAGGCATTGAGGAAGGTGAGTTCCGCGACCGCAGCAGCCTGAAGCTCCCCGGCAAGCAGGAAGAGCTGATCAAGCGGGTGGCCGCCACCGGCAAGCCCGTCACCGTGGTGCTGGTGGGTGGAAGTTCGATCACCATGGACAGCTGGATCGATGGGGTGGATGCCGTGCTGATGGCCTGGTACCCGGGGGAAGCGGGCGGCCTGGCCATTGCCGACATCCTGCTCGGCACGCGCAACCCAAGTGGCCGCCTGCCGATCACCTTCCCTCGCAACGAAGGACAGCTTCCCTTGATCTACAACCACCACCCCACCGGCCGCGGAGACGACTACGTGGACGTCACTGGCCAGCCGCTCTTCCCCTTCGGCTATGGCCTCAGCTACACGAGCTTCGCCTACAGCGACCTAAGGATAAGCGACAGCACCTTCACATTGAAGGACACCGTGCTCATCTCCTGCAAGATCACCAACGAAGGGCCTGTAGCCGGCGAGGAAGTGGTGCAGCTCTACGTGCGCGATGAGGTGGCCAGCGTGTCGCGCCCGGTGAAGGAGTTGAAGGACTTCCAACGGGTGAAGCTCGAGGCCGGCGCATCGGCCACGGTCACCTTCCGTCATACAGCCGCGCAGCTAAGCCTGCTGAACGAAGCGATGCAGGAAGTGACCGAGCCGGGCACCTTCCGGCTGATGGTCGGCGGTTCCAGCAAGGACATCCGCTTACGTACAGTGATCGCGCTCGTGGAGTGATCGACAGGGTAACTGCCCTTCTACTTCACCTTCTTCAACACGAAGTCCATACGGTCGGTCTGGTCGTCCGCTCGGGCGATGTAAGCGCGCAATGTGCTGCCTTCCACCTTGTAGCCGATGTGCTGCGGAAAGTCATGCTCGCGGTTCTCGAAGATCCAGGTACCGTCCAGTAACGCCATACGCACAAAGCTGGTGATACGTGTGTCGCCTGTGGAAGCGATGAAGATCCATTGCCCCGCGAAGTACGTCAGGCGCATGCGCTCCTCGCTCATCACGCTATCGCCGGTCATCATCAAGGCCACGCCCTCGTACGTGCCATCGGACACCTTTGCCCATTCCTCGCTGTAGTTCGCTTCGCCCAAGGATCCTTCCCATCGACCGACCAGCAGGTCAGGCAGGTTGGTCCGTGTTGTGTCACCCGATCGTGCAGTTGCGAACAACGGAGCCGCCAAGACAAGTAGAACGAACAGGATCCGCACGGTGCGTATGGGATTGAACATGGAAGATAAAGCAGGTCGGCGAAAGGACGGAACAACGATGCCCGCATGGCGCGGATCGTTCAGTTCCGCAGCACGATCACTGTACAATAGGCTCCGGCCAATCCGGGGTCTGCCAAATGGCAAAACCACCTTGGCCATCGTCGGTGATCAGGTAAGCCTCCACGTCGCGATGCTGCATCAGCCATTGTTCCGCGGCCTCGGGCCCCATCACCATCAGTGCGGTGCCCAATGCATCGGCCGTTGCACAATCGTCGGCGATCACACTGGCGCTCAAAAGAGCGTTCAATGCCGGGCGACCGCTGCGCGGGTCGATGGTGTGGCCATAGCGCTTACCGCCGATCTCTATGAACTTGCGGTAGTTGCCACTGGTCGCCAGCGCCCGATCGCGCAATGGCACCACCACCTGCTGCTCGTGCGAATCCCCCGGCAAAGGCTTGTCGATCTGGATGGTCCAATCGCCGTTGCGCGCGTTGAGGCCCGCAGTGCGCACTTCGCCACCCACCTCCACCATGAACCGCTCGATCCCGCGCGTGCGAAGCAACAGTGCCAACATATCCACGGTGTAGCCCTGGGCAATGCCATTGGGATCGAACTGCACACAAGGGCTTGACTTCTGGAATGCGAGCGGCGCGCTGGCGTTGGGACGTTCCCAGCTATCCGGGATCCGTATCCGCGGCATGCCAACGCAACGCATCAGGCTGTCAACAGAGGCCGTGTCCAGTTCCGCCTTGCCCTTCTTCCCAAGGCCCCAGGCACGCACCAGCGGCAACACCGTGGGGTCGAACGCTCCTTCCGTGCTGTTCCATTGCTGACGCGCCAGTGCGAGCAACACCTGGAAATGGCGATCAGTGGTAACGATCGAGTCGGCGGCCTCATTGAAGTGCGTGATGGTGCTCGTGCTATCCCACAGGCTCAAGCTCCGATCGATCACGCGGAAAAGGCTGTCGACCGGCACGCTCAGATCACGTTGTGCCGTGTCCAGATAGGTGATGGTGAACGTGGTCCCCTGTGCATCCCCTTTCAAGGTGGTCCACTCGGGCTGTTCGGTGCCACAAGCACCCAGGGCCATGGCCATCACCACGAACGAAAAGCCCCGCACGCGGCGGGACTTTCCATAGGTCGTACAGCGGGTCATCATCCGCCGAAATCGTCAAAGCTCACGTTCTCCTTGGGCACGCCCCAATCGTCCACCATCTTCAGTACGGCGGCGTTCATCATGGGGGGGCCACAGAAGTAGAACTCGATGTCCTCGGGCGATTCGTGCTTCTTCAGGTACTGGTCGATCACGGCCTGGTGTACGAAGCCCTTGAACCCATCACCTTCAGGATCGTTGATGTCCGTCTTCACCTTCCAGTTGTCCTCCGGGGCCGGTTCGCTCAGAACCACGAAGAACTTGAAGTTGGGGAACTCACGGGCGATGCTGTTGAAGTGCTCGAGGTAGAAAAGCTCGCGCTTGCTGCGGCCACCGTACCAGTAGGTCACTTTGCGACCGCTCTTCAGCGTGTGGAAGAGGTGGAACAGGTGCGAGCGCATGGGGGCCATGCCGGCACCACCGCCGATGTAGAGCATTTCGGCCCCGGTCTCCTTGATGAAGAACTCGCCGTAGGGGCCACTGATGGTGACCTTGTCGCCGGGCTTGCAATTGAACACGAAGCTCGAGCAGATGCCAGGGTTCACGTCCATCCATCCGTTCCTGGCACGGTCCCAAGGCGGTGTGGCGATGCGGATGTTCAGCATCACGATGTTGCCCTCGGCCGGGTGGTTGGCCATGGAGTAAGCGCGGAAGATGGGCTCGGGGTTCTTCATCTTCAGGTCCCAGAGCTTGTACTTATCCCATTCGCTTTTGAAGTCCATGGGGTCGCGGCCCAAGGCGACGAGTTCGGGGTGCGCCGTGATATCGATGTTCTTGAAGTCGACCTCGCAGGGGGGCACATCCACTTGGATGTATCCACCTGCCTCGAAGTGCAGTGTTTCGCCCGGGGGCAGCTTCACCACGAATTCCTTGATGAAGCTGGCCACGTTGTAGTTGCTCACCACTTCACACTCCCACTTCTTGATGCCGAAGATCTCCTCGGGCACCTTGATGTCCATGTCCTGCTTCACCTTCACCTGGCAGCCCAGGCGCCAGTTGTCGGCTATGGCTTTACGGCTGAAGTAGGGTGCTTCGGTGGGCAGGATCTCCCCACCACCTTCGAGCACCTGGCACTTGCACATGGCGCAGGTACCACCGCCTCCGCAGGCACTGGGCAGGAAGATCTTTTGCTCGCTGAGCGTGCTGAGAAGGCTACTTCCGGCAGCAACCTCAATGGTCTTCTCACCATTGATCCGGATCTTGACCAAGCCACTGGAGGTAAGCTTGGCTTTGGCGAACAGAAGCAACCCGACAAGGGCCAGTGTGACGATAAGGAAGACCGCCAGCGTGATGATGATCGTTGAACCCATGGCAGTGGATCAGAGCTTTATACCCATGAAGGCCATGAACGCAATGCCCATGAGCCCGGTGAGGATGAACGTGATACCCAATCCGCGGAGCGGTGCGGGAATATCACTGTACCTTAATTTCTCCCGAATAGCAGCTACTGCTACGATCGCCAGTGCCCAACCGGTCCCGCTTCCGAACGCGAACGAGGTGGCCTCTGCTACCGTGGAATACTGCCGCTCCTGCATGAAGAGCGCGCCTCCAAGGATCGAACAGTTCACCGCGATCAGCGGAAGGAAAATACCGAGCGCACCATAGAGCGCAGGGGAGAATTTCTCCACAGCCATCTCTACCAACTGCGTGATGGCCGCAACAACCGCAATGAAGATGATGAACGCCAGGAAACTGAGGTCTACTTGGGCGAAATCATCTCCCAACCACGCCAGAGCACCCGCCTTGAGGACATAGTTCTCCAATAAGTAGTTCACCGGAACGGTAACGCCGAGCACGAAGATCACCGCTGCACCCAGGCCCAATGCCGTCTTTACCGTCTTGCTGACGGCGAGGTACGAGCACATGCCCAGGAAGTAGGCGAAGATCATGTTGTCGATGAAGACCGCCTTGATGAAGATGTTGACGAGATTCATGGGGCGTCGTGCTTTAGGCTTGTTCGATGAGCTTCGTATTGCGCGAACGCTGTATCCAAATGATGATCCCCACGATGATGAGCGCCATGGGCGGCAGGATCATCATGTTGTTGTTGAAGTAGAACCCACCCTCTGTAGCGTACCAGCTCTCGGGAATGATACGCAGGCCCATGATGGAACCGGAACCGGTGAGTTCGCGGACGATACCCACCACAACGAGGATCCAGGCATAGCCGAGCGAATTGCCCAAACCATCCAAGGCACTGGGCCACACCTTGTTGCCCATGGCAAAGGCCTCATAGCGTCCCATGAGGATGCAGTTGGTGATGATCAGGCCAACGTATACACCCACTTGCTTGCTCACGTCGTACACATAGGCCTTCAGGACGATGTCCACCAAGGTCACCAGACCTGCTGCGATCACCAGCTGTGCGATGATCCTTATACGGCCCGGGATCACGTTGCGCAAGGCACTGATCACCATGTTGCCCACCACCACCACGGCCAGAACGCTCAGGCTCATCACCACGGCGTTCTGCACTTTCACGGTGATGGCCAAGGCGGAACAGATGCCCAACACCTGCACGGTGATGGGGTTGTTATCGTTCAGCGGATCGGTGATCAGCTTTCGGTTCTTCTTGCTGAAGAGCCCTTCCGCTGGTTTGGCGGGAGCTGCTGTGGCTGTGCTCATGGGGTGATAAGGCTTGCCGTTTGGGTGGAATCCACTAGAATACTGTCCGTTCGAAGACTATCCACACCCAAGGTGTCCGGAGTGGCAGGCACTGCCAACGCGGCAACCTGAGTCTTCAGATATTGGTCATAAACGGCTAGGAGCCGCTTCAACATTTCATCGACGCCCTGGCTAGTGATGGTTCCACCGCTGATCCCATCGACACCATGTGGGTCGGTGGTCTGGGAACCACCCTTGTAGACCGTAATGCCTTTGAACGTGCCGGACTCGTCGGTAATAGTCTTGCCCTCGAACGGTTCTTCAAAGATGGGTAACGAGATCTCCGCTCCCAATCCTGGTGTTTCGCCCTTGTGATCGAAGGTGGAACCATAGATGGTACGACCGTCATCGACAATGCTGACGTAACCCCAAATGGGGCCCCACAAGCCAGTTCCAACCAAGGGAAGAACGTATACGCTACGACCATCCTTGCTTGCTTTGTACACCGGGTATTTAAGGTCGCTCTCCTTGACCAGTCCCGCCTTCCAATCCTTGAATTGCTTCAATACATCCATACCAAATGCAGCATTGGCTTCGGGTTTGTCCCCTTTTGTCCAAACGGAACCGTCCACCGTTCTGCCCTTGGCATCAATTAGAAGCGACGACTCGATCATCTCTTCGAACTTCCCTGGTGCTGCATCCCGTTCCACCTCGATCTTAAGGCTCGCGAGGATGTTCTGCATCTTCTCCCGGCGCACGTTCTCATCATGCTCCGGTTTTAATCCGAGGTAGGTCACCGCGAGCAGGGTACCTACCACCACCACCAGCACAATGGCGAAGATGAAGGTGAACTGGTTACTGTTCTTGTCGAAAGCCATGTTCCGTTGGCATTAAGCGGTTTGCAGAGCTGCGCGCTTCATGCGGCGCTTGATGTTGGATTGCACCACGAAGTGATCGATCGTGGGGGCCATCACGTTCATGAACAGAATGGCGAGCATCATCCCTTCCGGATACGCCGGGTTCACCACACGGATCAGGATGGCCATGACACCGATGAGGAAACCATAGATCCACTTCCCGGTATTGGTCTGTGCAGCGGTCACCGGGTCGGTGGCCATGAACACCAGGCCGAAGAAGAAGCTGCCGAGCATCAGCTGGTGCAAGACCGGGATCTGCATGTAGGCATTGCCGATGGAGGGCCCCACGAGATTGAAGAGCCCTGAAATGGCCGCTCCACCGAGCAACACGGCCAGCATGATGCGCCAGCTACCGATGCCGGTGATGATGAGGATGGCCGCACCGATCAGGCAGGCGAACGCGCTCGTCTCACCGATGCTGCCTGCTTCGAAGCCCCAGAACGAATCCAGCATGGGTACTACACTTGCCATGTTGCCAGCGGCCGCATGCCCTAATGAAGTGGCACCGCTGAACCCGTCGACCACGGCCTGGCCGGGCTCCAGGCTTGTGTTCACCCAGACCTTGTCACCGCTCATCATCGTCGGGTAGGCGAAGAAGAGGAATGCCCGAGCCGTAAGGGCCACGTTAAGGACGTTCATTCCCGTGCCTCCGAAAACTTCCTTACCGATAACCACGGCGAAGGCTGACCCGATGGCCACCATCCAGAGCGGGGTATCCACAGGCATCACCAAGGGAATGAGCATACCGCTGACCAGGTAGCCTTCCTGGATGGGATGTCCCTTGATCGTGGTGAACAGGAACTCAATACCAAGGCCTACACCGTAGCTCACCACTACGATGGGCAACACCTTGATGGCACCGAACAGGAATTTCTCCCAGAAGCCATCACCCCTGCCAACGAACTCCCCGATGGCCAGGTAGTGCTGATGCCCCACGTTCCACATGCCAAAGAGCAGGCAAGGCAGCATGGCCATGATGACAATGCTCATGGTCCGCTTCAGGTCGATGCCATCGCGGATATGGGCACCCTTCTCCGTGGCATGACCGGGGGTGAACAGGAAGGTCTCGAGACCGTCGAAGACCCAATGGAGTTTCTCCAGCTTACCCCCTTTTGCAAAGGCGGGCTTCATGCTATCGACCAGGTTGCGCAGTGCTTTCACGGCAGCGGCTTAAGTGGTTTCCTTCTTGAGGGCATCGAGTCCTTCGCGCACGATGTCCTGCGAATTGATCTTGCTGGTGCAAACGAACTCGCACAGGGCGAAGTCCTCCGGGGCCACTTCATAAAGCCCCAGCTTTTCCATTTGTTCGATATCGTTCACCAGGATGGCCTTCAACAGGTGTACCGGGTAGATATCGAAGGGGAACACCGCCTCGTATTGTCCGCTCATGACAAAGGCCCGCTCCTCCCCGTTCTGGTTGGTGTCCAACCGGAACTTCTTACCGGGCATCACCCAAGTGGGGAAGCTCCGATTGGCGCTGAACTTGTCGAAACCCGGGGCCGCCCAGCCGTCGGTGATGAAGAACTTGGGCTCATCACCCTCGGGAAGCAGGGTCACCTGCGTGTGATATGCGCCCAGGAAGCCGTCGGCCGCAACCCGTTCGCCGGTAAGTGCATTCCCACTGATGTAGCGCACCTTGCCCTCCACATGGCCTGCAATGTCCTTTACTGGAGCACCGATCACCGTCCGGATGTACTTGGGCGTTCGTGCTTCACTTCCCGTGAGGGCCACCACGCGCGAAGCGTCAAAATGGCCCGTACGGAACAAGCGACCTATGAGGAGCACGTCCTGCACACCACAAACCCAGACCACCTCTCCTTTATTGATCGGAGACACATGGTGGATCTGCACACCCACGTTACCCGCGGGGTGAGGGCCATCGAACATGTGTCGCACAACACCTTTGGCATCGAGGAATTCGCGGGCCGTGGTTCCCGGGCTGATCCCCAAGTGCACCTTACCCTTGGTGAGCTTGCCAAGCGCATCAAGTCCTGCTTGGAACTCATCGCCGTGGTTGCGCACAACGAAGTCCATGTCAGGTGCCAGAGGAGCGCTATCGAAACAGGAAATGAATATGGCCTTGGGCTCCTGAGCGGGGTTGGCCACCACGTCGAACGGACGCTGGCGGATGAACGCGAACGCACCGCTCTTCAGCAGCTTTTGCATCACCGTTTCGCGGTTCATGCTGGATGCATCACCTGCACCAAAGTCCTCATGGGTGCATTGGGCATCGGCCAGCACGCGCACCTCGAGCACGCGCCTTTTCTCACCACGCACCACTTCGGCCACCTCACCGCTCACCGGGCTGGTGTATACCACCCGCTCGTTGTATTTGTCGCAGAACAGCGGCGTTCCGGCCTTCACCCGATCGCCGGGCTTCACCAGTACTTTGGGGACGAGGCCGTGGAAATCGGTCGGTCTTAACGCGACGACCTTCGCGGGATCGGCTTGGACAAGGACCTGTTCGGCATCACCTTTGATGCGGATATCGAGTCCCTTCCTGATCCGGATGGTGGTGGACATGGTGCGGTAGGAGCAACTGTCCTTTACGGACAGGCGCGGCAAAAATAGAACCCTTTTCGACATCAGCGACATTGGTCACAAAAGCTACAAATCCCTTGTCCAGCAAGCACTCCAGCACATTGCTATCCGCCTTCATGGGCACGCCATTACTTCTGTCCTTCTGCTTTGCAGTGCCGGTTGTCACCCATGCAGCACCAAAAGGTCCCAGTGAGCCGATCTCCACCGAAGAGCGCACCTATTCCCCATCCATCCGCACAGTGCAATTGTTCAAGGCCGGGTTCGAGCTTGCCGCGCCGGTCATCCAGCTGGGCAGTGGTGAGGCCTTGGTACTGCGCTTCGATGACCTGCAGGCCAACACCGAGAACCTCTCCTACACCTTGGTGCATTGCGATGCCTATTGGCGTCCCAGCGACCTGTTGCCCGGTCAATACCTGTCCGGTGCCATGAGCGACCTGGTGCCGGTGGGCCGCCAGAGCTATAATACCCTCCAACCGTTCATCCACTACGAGATCACGTTCCCGAACACCATGATGCGCATGGAACGGTCTGGCAACTACGTAGTGAAGGTGTTCCGGGACGGGGATGAGAACGACGTGGTGCTGGTGCGCCGGTTCCTGGTCCATGAGCAACTGGCCGATATCGAAGCGCAGGTGCTTGCCAGCAGGCAGGTGGACCAACGGGATGTGGCCCAACAACTTGACCTGAAAGTGGTGACCTCCCGATTGAACGTGCAGGACCCCTTTGGCGAGATCCATGTGACCGTGCTGCAGAACATGCGCTGGGACGATGCCCGTTCTGGTCTGCGTCCACGCTATGTCAGAGGAAGTGAATTGCTTTATGACATGCCAGAGCAGGCCCTGTTCATGGGGGGCAATGAGTACCGCAACTTCGACCTCAAGGACCTGCGGCAGCCCACGCAACGAGTGGCCCGGGTGGAGCCCGGCCTCGGTGCCGGTCCTTACCATGCCTGGCTGTTCCCCGAAAGCCGGCGCACCATACGCAACTACAACAACCAGGCGGACCTGAACGGGCGTTACCTGGTGCGGAACGACATGGTGGACGGCGATCCTCTCGGGGCGGATTATGTGCACGTGCACTTCACCTTGCCCATGGAAACACCCCTGATGGACGAGGTGTACATCTACGGTGGCCTCACCGACTTCCAATGCCAGGAGGCCTTTCGCATGTCCTGGAGCGCCGAGGCCCAAGGCTACACGGCCGAAGTGCTCCTGAAACAAGGGTTCACCGACTTCAGCTTCGTTACGCTGGCCCGCAATGCCACTGTCCCGGACATTACGGCCATTGAAGGTTCTCACTACCAGACAGAGAACGACTACCTGGTGCTGGTGTACTTCACGGACCACCAACGACGCTCCGACCGCTTGGTCGGTATGCGGTTCCTGAACAGTCGGCGGGGTTGACCGGCCTCCTTTACGATCGGTTGACATTGAGTTGAACCATTTCGGTCGACCTTTGTCCCATTCTCCGGAACGGCCTCGAACCAAGGCCAACGAGCCCATGTCCTTGTCCCCCTCATTTTCCTCCCTCCGTTCCTGGTCATTCTTAGGGTTGTTGCTGAGCGTTCTGACAGCGAACGCTCAAGTACCGACGAAGTGCCTGGAGATCGAAGGTGTGCTGGTGGATGCCTGCAACAATGCGTGCAGCGGTGCCGAGGAAGGTGAGAATGAGATGTTCCGGTTCATGACCGGGCCCTCGCCGATCGCCCTTGGCCAATTGAACGTGGTCTGGGCCACCCCCAACACGTTCCTGGGCTGGGTACAGAACGCGACCACGGCCAGCCTGACCGCCCAGTTGAACGCCACCATTACCAACTGTGGCTGGCTGATCGAGCCCCCGAACGGCATCATACCGGCAGGGAAGCGCGTCTTGGGCATCACCAGTACCAATATGTGCGTGGCCGGCAACTCGTTCGCGGCACTCAGCGATACCCTTTACGTGATCTATCAGAGCCCTGGAAATATCATGGGGCACTTCAAGAACACGAACAACACCAACGCCATCACCAACTTCCCCAGCGGCACCCAGAGCTTCCGTACGTTCATTTTGAGCGTACCGGGCCTTTGCTCCGATTCGGTGACCTACAACATTTCCCAACTGGTGAATCAAATGGGCACTTACGGTGGTGGATGGGTGGAGAACGATGGCTCGAGCCTGACCGTTTCATGGCCCGGTGCACCTGTGGTGGGCTATGTGAACTACGGCTGCCAGGCACCGATCATTCCGCTGGTGGCCGACATCAGTACCGTGCCGCAGCCCGTGCCTTGCGGAGGAACACTGTCGCTACAAGCCGTGGCAACGGGCAACATCAGTTCCATGTTCTGGACCGGTGGCACCGGCAGCTTCAGCACGCCGTCGAGCACGTCCACCACGTACACCTTGGGCACAGGCGACAGTGGGGGCGCAGTGCTGTCGTTCTGCGTCATCAGTGCTTGTGGCGATACGATCTGTGATCAGGTGCAAGTGCCTGTCATCGCAGCTCCTGTTCCTTCAATTACAGCAGACCCGGCCCCCATCCCCTGTGGTGGGTCGGTCGCATTGGCCGGCTCCGTGAACGGCGATGCGACGAGCATTTACTGGACCGGCGGTGCGGGTTCGTTCAACCCTGCGACAGGAACCAGCACCACCTACTCACCAGGAACCACTGAATCAGGGATTGTCCAGTTGTCGTTCTGTGCGGTGAGCAGTTGCGGCGATACCGTATGTGACCCGGTCCTGCTGGAGATCAGCGGCGTTCCCACGCCCACCATCACGGCCAGCGGTCCCACCACCATTTGCGAAGGCAGTTCGGTGGATCTGACAGCATCCGGGGCCTCCAGCTATGTCTGGAACACCGGTGCGAACACGGCGGCCATTACGGTTTCCGATGCGGGCACCTATACGGTGACCGCCTCCAACGCCTGTGGGGATGGTAGCGCCGAGGTCACGATCACGGTGACCTCCTCCCCCACAGCGACATTGACCGGTCCGTTAACGGCCTGCCCGGGCGAAAGCGTTATCCTGGAGGCCACCGGTGGCGATACCTACACATGGAGCACCGGCGCTTCCGGGAACACCACTACTGCTACCGGACCTGGCACCTATACGGTCGTCGCTTCTTCAAGTTGCGGATCGGACCAGGCAAGCTGGACAGTGGAACCGGGCCCGACCTTCGCTCCTTTGTTCTCTGTGGACTCTCCCATAGGCTGTGCCCCTCTCTGCGTAACGTTGACCGCCACCGACCTTGGCGAAGCGACCTATACCTGGAGCGCCGATGGTGCGGTCATCGGAAGTGGACCAACCCTTGAATACTGCTTTCCCGCCGGCACACCCGACATTGCATTGACCGTGGACGGCAACGGTTATGGCGACCTGTGCGCTGGCACTGTCACCGTGGTGGATGCCATTGAAGTGCTTGCATTACCTGTGGCACGGTTCGTTGCATCGCCTCCCATTACCACCTTGGAGGCCCCAACGGTCACGTTCATGGACCAGAGCACTGGGGCCACGATACGTAACTGGGACTTCGGCACCGGCGATTTCGGCACGGAGACCCTGATATCGTACACGTACGATTCCGTGGCCTGTTACACCGTGCGCTTGACCGTGGCGAATGAATTGGGCTGCAGCGACAGCACCTCGATGGAAGTGTGCGTGGAGGATCCCTTTGTGCTTTGGGTCCCGAACGCTTTTACGCCCAATTTCGATGAGATCAACGATGGGTTCCAAGTGGTGACCAGTGTGGCGGAACCCACCGTCTTCGAATTGTCCATCTATGATCGTTGGGGCGCGATGATCTTCACCACATCGGATGTACGCGAGGCTTGGAAAGGGGACGGTGTACCGCTGGGCGTATACGTCTGGAAAGTGCGGATGAAGGACACGGCAGGTCAGGACCGACAGGCCACGGGGCATGTCACTTTGGTGCGCTGAGCACTCCGCTATTCCCGGATAACCGGCAGTCTGTTGCCCGATCGGGTCAGGTAGATGGTGTACACACCGGCGGACAGTTGGCTGATGTCCAACATGGACCGTGCGTGGAGCGTTCCGCCCCCTACGAGGAGGCCTTTCGCGTCAAACAGCAGATAAGGCTCGTCAGTAGCAAGTTCAGGTTCGATACGCAACTGGCCTTTTGTCGGGTTGGGTACCGCGCGCAAGGGAACAGCGCGCATCACCTCGGGCAAGGCCGTGGAGCAATCCAGATCGTAGAGCACCACGGTATTGTTGCCGCTGTTCGGGATGCAGACACGGTTGTTCACGGCATCGAAGTCAATATCCGCAGGATTGCTTAGCCCGGGCACGCCGAGGTCGATGCCTGCAGCAGTGAACGTAGGCTCGTAACGAGTGATCCGGTCGGGCGTCCAGGAGGCCACCAGGAAATTGCCCAAGCAGTCGATCGTTACCCCATCGATACTGGCAAGTCCGGTATTGGCGACCAATGTGGTGGCGGCGCCGGTGTTACGATCAAAGGCCTTGATCGGCGCATTGCTTCCCCAAAAAACCACCACTAGCCGCTCGCCAACGGCATCCCAAACAATGCCGTTGGGCTGCCCCCCCGTGTTCGTCACAAGGGTCGTGTGGCTGTTGTTCGCCACATCCACCTTGTAAATACGCTGGGCAGCAGTGGGAAAATCAGTGACATACAGGAACTGGCCGTCCGTGGTGATGCCGTTGCAGAACGAACCGCCCAGATTCCTGTTGAACACCAAGGCACCATCGGAAAGGCGATAGCCCTTCACGCCCCCTCCGCTGCACGCGAACAGGGTATCACCCATGATCTCCAACCCGTAAGGAGCAGGGCTTACAGTAACGAAGTCGCTTACCACGCCGGCCTGATCCCGTACCTTGACGATGCCACTGCTGGTATTGCTCACGAAGTAGCGGTCACCCACGGGATCGTACTCCACGCTTTCGGGACCGCTGTACTGGGCCTGTACGGCCATGAACAGAACGCCTGCTGCAAGGAGGGACACGGCCCGGGGCGAGATCATCATGCTGCAAGGGTAGTTGCCACCACCGGGGCCACCAATAGGCTTCAACCGCAAGTTGTCAACAGTTTGTTCGTTATCCGG
Organism: Flavobacteriales bacterium; assembly: GCA_046306055.1. Classification (GTDB taxonomy): domain Bacteria; phylum Bacteroidota; class Bacteroidia; order Flavobacteriales_F; family PHOS-HE28; genus PHOS-HE28. The sequence continues at coordinate 46,281 of JBKDXR010000058.1, read as the reverse complement.
TAACACAACTCTCCCTGTCAATGAGGCTAACTTGCGCTTCGGAACCATGGGTACAGCAACAACGAACGGGATCTTGATCTCGGCGGAGAGCCGGTTCGAGGGTGCGCACAGCGATCCGAAGAGCAACCGGTTCCTGTTCAGTTATCGCATTCGTATCGTCAATCATGGCACCGACACCGTGCAACTGTTGCGCAGGCACTGGATCATTCGTGACAGCCTTGGGCCGGTCAGGGAAGTGGAGGGCCCAGGGGTGGTTGGAGAATCGCCTGTGCTCGCTCCTGGTGAAGAGTTCATTTACAGCAGCGCCTGCGATCTGCGCAGTGGGTTCGGCCGTATGGATGGGACCTACTTGATGCAACGCACCCCGCAGGGTGAACAGTTCCGGGTCACCATCCCGACGATCCTATTGGCCTATCCCTATTCAGCCAATTGAGCGAGCGTTCACGAGGTGGCGCGAGTGCCATCCAATGGTACGTTCTACCTTTATCCGGCCATGTTCATAACAAGGTTGTACCACTACTTGAGCGCACTGGGCCTTCGGATCTTTGCCCTGCTCTTGGTGGCTGCGCTATTCATGGCGCCCCAATTCGTGAATGTGCGCAATAGTGTTGTCGTTCCAGATGAGTACGGAGCTCCACCCTCGCCCATGTGCGAAGAGGAGGAGGTAGTGCACCAAAAGAGCTCTTCGAACTGGTCTGACGTTCTGTCGCAATTTCCACCTGAGGGAGGTTATTACCACCGACCGGGAACGAGCGTACGGCCGCACACTCCGCCAGTGAGCGAAGTGCCACACCTGCCCCCTTGGGCGGGGAAGTGCTAGTATCCGCTTACGGCCTGTTCCGCTGACCCCGTGTTCGGCGTGCCTGATCTCAGGGGCCCTTTATCCATCCGTTCCTCCTTTCCTATGAACTCGACCCGATTATTGACGTACTGGAAACAGGACCTGCCCGCATCCGTGGTGGTGTTCCTTGTCGCCTTACCCCTGTGTTTGGGCATAGCCGTTGCCTCAGGTGCCCCGCCCTTTGCTGGCATCATCGCTGGTGTTGTCGGTGGAATCATCGTAGGTGGGCTGAGCGGCTCACCGCTGGGTGTTTCAGGACCGGCCGCAGGTCTTACCGGTGTCGTGCTGGCCGGGATCAACGATCTCGGTAGTTTCCCGATCCTGTGCGCTGCGGTGGTTGTGGCCGGTCTCCTGCAAGTGATCCTCGGGCTCCTGCGTGCCGGTATCATTGCCTACTACTTCCCCAGTTCGGTGATCAAGGGGATGCTCGCTGGCATCGGCATTATCATCATGCTCAAACAGCTGCCCCATGCCCTGGGCTACGACCGTGACCCGATGGGTGATGAAAGCTTCGACCAACCGGACAAGGAGAACACCTTCACCGAGATCTTCAACGCTGTCCAGGACCCCAGTTGGGGTGCGCTGACGATCACATTGCTCTGCGTGGGCCTCATGCTCCTCTGGGAACGTCCGGCCATACAACGCAATGCGTGGTTGAAATACCTTCCCGGCCCATTGCTCGCCGTGGTCGCGGGCATGGTATTGGCCCGGCTTTTCAGCGGTTCGGCCACACTGGCCATTGGTGCCGCGCACTTCGTTGACCTGCCCGACCTGAACAGTGGCGACCTGGTGCAGTTACCCGACTTCAGCGGATGGAACAGACCCGCGTTCTGGTCCATGGCGTTCACCATTGCGATCGTGGCCAGCATTGAAACACTTCTATGCGTGGAGGCCACGGATAAACTGGACCCTTGGAAGCGCATTACCCCGGCCAACCGTGAACTACGCGCGCAAGGGATCGGCAACATGGTGAGCGGGCTGCTTGGTGGCCTTCCCCTTACCCAGGTGGTGGTGCGCAGTTCGGCGAACATTCAATCCGGTGGCCGCACCCGGCTTTCGACCATCCTGCACGGAGCGCTCATCCTGGTCGCCGTGATCAGCATAGGAGGCCTGCTGAGCACCATACCATTCGCGAGCCTGGCGGCGGTGCTCCTACTTGTAGGATACAAGCTGGCCAAGCCCTCGTTGTTCATCCGTATGTGGCGATCGGGCCCCATGCAGTTCATCCCCTTTATTGTCACCGTCGGCTTCATGGCGGTAACGAACGATCTGCTGAACGGGGTGGCGCTCGGCCTGTGCATTGCATTGCTGCACATCCTTTGGAAGAATTACAAGGTCCCCTTCCACTTCGACCCCAGGCGCTACAAGCCAGGCATGCCCATCTACATGGAATTGAGCGAGGACGTGACCTTTCTGAACAAGGCCGGGATCAAGCGAACACTTCATGAACTGCCCGATAATGCACGTGTAGTGATCGATGCATCACGCACCATGGACCTGGACCCGGACGTGCTGGAGATCATCGACGACCACCTCGCCGTTGCCCACGAACGCGGCATCCGTACCGAACTCATCGGTTTCGATAGGGATTGGCGTGGGGCCACGCTGCATCAAGAGAACATCAAGCCTTCAAAAGGGGGCATTACACAATGAACTGAACCGGACCATAAACGAACCGAATGGAATCCTACGAACGACTTCTGACCAACAACAAGGCCTGGGCCGAGGACACCGTAAAACGCGACCCGGAGTTCTTCCATCGCCTGGAAAAAGTGCAACGACCTGAATTCCTCTGGATCGGATGCAGCGACAGCCGTGTGCCCGCGAATGAGATCACAGGCACCAACCCGGGCGAGATCTTCGTGCACCGCAACATCGCCAACATGGTGGTCCACACCGACCTCAACCTGCTGAGCGTGCTGCAATATGCTGTGGAATACCTGAAGGTGAAGCACGTGATCGTGTGCGGGCACTACGGCTGTGGAGGTGTGCAAGCGGCCATGAGCCACCAATCGCTCGGCATCATCAACAAATGGCTCCGGAACATCAAGGACGTGTACCGGATCCACCAAAAGGAGGTTGATGCCCTGTCCACGGAGCAGGAGCGCTTCGACCGCATGGTTGAGCTGAATGTGCAGGAACAGGTGTTCGATCTTGCCAAAACAAGCATCATCCAGCAGGCCTGGACCGATCGGGGCGGCCCTCACCTGCATGGCTGGGTATATCGACTGAGCGATGGCCTCATCCACACGGTCTGTGATATGGAAGCCGGAACCGAGCTCGACCCCATCTATCGCTTTGACAATCTGCGAAGCCCCAAGGGCTGAGCATGCAACGCGCGAAGCAGGGACCTTACCAACGGCCCCTGCTTCGTTGTACATGGCCCATCCATTGGCGACGCTGGTCACCAACGCGCATACTTACCTGGGATATCTTCGCGACCACCAACGCCGAACGCGATGACAGACGCCATCTTCCACAGCCCTGCCCCCATCAATGAACCCGTGCTGAGCCATGCGCCCGGCACCAAGGAGCGGGAGCTTCTGCTCGCCGAGTATGATCGAATGGCCAGGCAGAAGCGCGAACTGCCCATGTGGATCGCGGGGAAGGCCGTGTCGACCAATGACCGTCGCCCAGTGCGGCCACCGCACGAGCTGAAGCGCATCATCGGCTATAGCCACCATGGCACCCAGGTCCATGTCAAGGCCGCCATCAACGCCGCCCTGAAAGCGAAGAAGGACTGGGAGAACATGCGTTGGGAGGACCGTGCCGCCATTTTCCTGAAGGCCGCCGACCTGATCGCAGGCCCCTATCGGGCAACCATCAATGCGGCCAGCATGTTGGCGCAGAGCAAGAACGCCTTCCAGGCCGAGATCGATGCGGCCTGCGAGTTCGCGGATTTCCTCCGGTTCAACGTGCACTTCATGCAGCAGATCTACCGCGACCAACCCTACAGCCCGGCGCAGACCTGGAACCGCGTGGAATACCGTCCGCTGGAGGGTTTCGTGTTCGCCCTTACGCCCTTCAACTTCACCAGTATTGCCGGCAACCTGCCCAGCGCCCCGGCTCTGATGGGCAACGTGGCCGTGTGGAAATGCGCCGACAGCCAGATCTACAGTGCCCAGGTGATCATGGACATCTTCCGCGCAGCGGGGCTGCCGGACGGCGTGATCAACCTCATCCATGTGAGCGGCAGGGATGCCGGGGAAGTGATCTTCGCGCACCCTGACTTCGCGGGCATCCACTTCACAGGCAGCACCAGCGTTTTCCAGACCATCTGGGCCACCATTGGAGCCAATATCCACACGTACAAGAGCTACCCGCGCATTGTCGGGGAGACCGGCGGCAAGGACTTCGTGATCGCCCACCCCAGCGCCGATCCAGTCCAAGTGGCCACAGCATTGAGCCGTGGCGCCTTCGAGTTCCAAGGGCAAAAGTGCAGCGCCGCCAGCCGGGCCTACATCCCCTCGAACCTATGGCCTACCGTAAAGAAGGACCTCCTCGCTGATGTGAACAGTTTCCGCATGGGCGACCCGCGCGACATGCGCAACTTCGTGAACGCCGTGATCGATGAGAAGGCCTTTGACAAGATCGCGGCCTACATCGATGGCCTCAAAAAGGACAAAAAGAACGTTCAAGTGATCGCTGGTGGCACCTACGACAAGAAGGAGGGCTACTTCATTGCGCCCACCATTGCCGTGACCAAGGACCCGAAGAGCACCACCATGTGCGAGGAGATCTTCGGCCCGGTGCTCACCATTTACGTGTACCCCGAGAACGAGTGGGCCAAGACCCTGAAACTGTTGGACAGCACCAGCCCATACGCGCTCACCGGCGCCGTGTTCAGCCAGGACCGAAAGGCCATTGTGGAAGCCACTGATGCATTGCGCAACGCGGCCGGCAACTTCTACATCAATGATAAACCCACCGGGGCCGTGGTGGGTCAACAACCTTTCGGTGGTGCCCGCGGCAGTGGCACCAACGACAAGGCCGGCAGCTACCTCAACCTGCTCCGCTGGGTGAACGCTCGTACCATCAAGGAGAATTTCGTCCCCCCCACGGACCACAAGTACCCCTTCCTGGCCTGATCGGCGAGCGGGCCATCCGCGAACCTTGAACGCCAATTCTCCGTAGGAACGTCCGCCGCGATCAACGCGCGGACGTTCCTCGTTTTGAAGGCCACCGATCATCGCATTACCCGCAACGTCCTGTTGGCTGTTTATGCCACGCTGTTGCTGCTGTGCACGGGCATCCTCGTGGCCGTTCACATCAACGAGCGTCGTGATCAGCGTCGGGAGGCCATGGAGCGCCTCAGCCTCACCACCTCAACGCTCGCAGCGCAGGTCAATGCCAACCACTTGGAGCAACTGCTCAGGCAGTACGACGGCCGGGGCATGATCTTCAAGAACACTCAGGACGCTCGTTACTACGTGCTACATGAACTGCTGCGACGCACACAGGAACGGACCGGGCCTGAGATACCGATCAAGATCCTCGTTTACGACAGTCTCAAGCAGGAGCTTCAGGTGATCGTAACTGCCGAAGTAAGCCCCAGCTTCCGCCATATCCTCGTGAACGACGGGACCTTCATCCGCTCTCACTACGGCCGGTCGGCCCGCAACGCCGAACGCGAGGCACGATTGCTCGCCATGGAACCCATTGTCAACGATGAAGGGCGTACGATGGGCATGGTGCTCGCAACTCTTCCCGCAAGTGAGGCCCACGCCAGGGCCACCATCGCCTTGTGGCGGAACATCGGGATGGCATTCGCCCTTTTCCTGGTGGCAGGCCTTTTCCTGAAACGCTCGGTGGGCCGCTGGGTGGCGCGCGATGCACAAGCGCATTCGGAGCTCCAGGTGCGGCATTCCGATGTGACCGACAGCATGGCCTATGCAAGCAAGATCCAACGAGCACTGGTCCCCCGTCCCGAGGTCTATAACGAGCTATTCGATGCCAGTTTCGTGATCGACCGACCGAAGGACACCCTGAGCGGCGATTTCCACTGGGCGCATCGCCTGCAGCCGCAGATCAGCCTGGTGGCCGCGGCCGACTGCACCGGCCATGGGCTTCCGGGTGCCATGATCGGGGCCATTGCCTGTTCGCTCTTAACGGAGATCGCAGCCACTTCCCAGGACCTTGATCCTGCCCAAATGCTGGGCCTGCTCAACACGCGCCTGATCACCTGCCTGCACCAAAAAGGCCAGCAACGTGGTGGTGGAGATGGACTGGACATAGCCCTGTGCCGCGTGGACCGGGAGTCGCGGGAGATACTTTTTGCAGGTGCCATGCGACCGCTCTATTGGCTGCACCAAGGCCAGCTCAGCGTGATCAATGGTGACCGCAAGCCCGTGGGCGGGGCCCACCATGAACTGGAACGCAAGTACACCGTGCACCGTATCGCCTACTCACCTGGCGACCGCATTTACCTGTTCAGTGATGGTTACGTGGACCAGTTCGGCGGCGCCGAAGGACGCCGGTTCATGGCCAGCCGCCTGCAGGAACTGATCGGGACACACGGACATTTGGCCATGGACCAGCAGGCCTTGGTGCTTGAACAGGCCTTCCTGCAGTGGAAAGGCGGCCGCGAACAAATGGACGACGTGTGCATGCTCGGGCTGGCGGTATAACATTCCCTTTACAAGCGTACAGGGGCATCCCCCTATCTTTGGCAGGTGCACTGCACCATGGCAGTGCTTGGACTATTGCGCATGGCAACGAAAGCAGAGCTGATCCATCGGCTCGAGGAACTTACCGCACAGGAGGACATCGAACAGGCCTCGGAGGCGGTCGAAGGTGTGAAGGAAGCGTACGAGGCCCTTGTGGCCGCTGCGCAGCAGGAACAGCCCGCCGTTGCCATGGAACCCGTGGCCGAAGGGGCCGGGGCCGAGGCCGAGGCTGCTGTAGCTGCCGAACAGGCCCCCATGGCCATTGAATCCGCTCCGCTCCTCGATGAAGAGGACAAGCGCTTCAAGCAGCTGCTCGATGCCTTCAACCAACGGGTGAACGACATCCGCAGGAAAAAGGCCAAGGAAGAGGCGGACAACCTCGCGGCCAAGAAAGCCGTGATGGAAGAGCTACGCTCCCTGGTCACGAGCGAGGAGAACATCGGCACGGCCTTCCAACGATTCAAGGACCTGCAGGAGAAGTGGAAGACCATCGGGAACGTGCCTCAGCAGGCATACCGCGAATTGCAGAGCGACTATTCGCACCTGCTCGATGAGTTCTTCTATCACATCCGGATCTACAAGGAGCTCCGCGACCACGACCTGCGCAAGAACACGGCCTTGAAACAGGCGCTCATCAGTGACCTGCAAAGTCTTGGCCAGAAGGACAACATCCGGGAACTGGAACAACAGGTACGCGAGTACCAGGAGAAATGGAACCAGGTCGGTCCGGTGCTGAAGGAGGAATGGGAAGCCATCCGAGATGGATTCTGGAACTCCACGCGGGTCGTTTACGACAAGATCCACGAGCACTACAAGGCCCGTCGCGCCGAACATGAGGTGAACCTGCAGGCGAAGCAGGCCTTGGTAGAAAAGGCGACCACGCTTACCGCCAATATCGGCACCCCATCCGCGAAGGAATGGAAGACCCTCACCGACCAGGTGCTCGAGCTACAGAATGCCTGGAAGACCATCGGCTTCGCCACCAAGAAGGACAACGAGCGCGTATGGAAGGAGTTCCGCAATGCGTGCAACGCTTTTTTTGACAGCAAAAAGGCCTACTTCGACAAGCTGAAGGACCAGTTCAAGGAGGCCCGCGATAAGAAGCAGGCCCTTCTGGAGGAAGCGTTGAAGTTGAAGGACAGCACCGATTGGAGACAGACCGCCGACAAGCTGAAGGTGCTTCAACAGCGCTGGAAAGAGGCCGGAAGTGCCGGACCACGCGATGAGAACCGATTGTGGACGCGTTTCCGCGAAGCGTGCGACACCTTCTTCCAGAACCGCAAGGCCACTTTTGAAAAGATGGATGCCGAGCAGGCTGTGCATGCCCAGGAGAAAGAGGCGTTGCTGGCCGAGATCGAGGGCTACCAGCTCTGCGGCGACCGCAACAAGGACATCGAGACGCTGAAGACCTTCTCCCAAAGGTGGATGAGCTCCGGCCGGGTATCGCCTAAGTTGTATGATGCAATGGGCGAACGATACCGCGCTGCACTTGACAAGCAGTATGGTCTCCTGAAAATGGAAGGCGACGAAAGGCGGCGCATGCAGTTCCAGGACCACATGGACAGCCTGAAGAGCAGTCCGGATGGCAAGGACCGCATTGAGCGGGAAAGCCGCTTTATCAAGCGCAAGATCGAGGAGGTCGAGAACGAGATGCGGCAGATGGAACGCAACATGGGCATGTTCAACTTCAAAAGCTCCAGTGGCGAGGCCATGCGCAAGGAGATGGAGAAGAAGATCGAGCGACTGGCCCGTGACGTGGAACGCCTGAAAGGCCAGCTTCGTGAATTGCTGAAGGAACTGCGTTGAGCGAGCAGCCGGCCCACTTCCCGGTTCAATTGGACATTCCCATTGCCTGGGGCGAGCAGGACGCCTTCGGCCACCTGAACAACGTGGCCTATCTGCGCTACTTTGAGAGCGTGCGCATGCACTTCCTGGACCAAGTGGGCATCCTGCGCTCCCATGCCGACCAAGGCTTCGGCGTGATCCTGGCGAGCACCACATGCGATTTCCTGCGGCCCGTGCATTGGCCCACCACACTAAGGGTGGCTACCACGTGCACCCACGTGGGCAACACCAGTTTCACCATGGCCTATCGCATCACCGATAGCACGGGGGACCTGGTGGCCAAAGGGACCAGCATACAGGTGATGTTCGACTACACCGCATCCACCAAGATGCGGATACCCGATAGCGTGCGCGCCTCCATTGCCAAGTTGTGTCCGGCGTAATTTCAGGCCATGAAGTGGTTCCACGGTGCACTGCCTTGGATGCTCGCATTGGGCTGTGGCCAGGCCGAGGAGAACGCCAAGGTCCTTGATCCGGAGCGCGACCAGCTCATCCAACAGCACTTCGACCATTTGGTCGGCAAGTGGAGCGCTCTGGAAGAGCATCCAGCTCACCAGTTCCATGAGGAATGGGCCCTGGCCGGGAACGACTCGATGACAGGCACCGGCTTTGTGCTCTCTGGGAAGGACACCGTTCTGATCGAACACCTCGGTCTCCATAAGCAAGCGGACGACTGGGTCTATACCGCACGGATACCATCACAGAACGATGGCCGGACCATGGCGTTCAAGCTGACCCATATCGACAGGGATTCGATGTGCATTGAGGATACCGCGCACGACTTCCCTCAACGGATCACTTACTTCCGATCGTCCCCAAAGGTTTGGAGCGTCTCGTTGAGCGGGCGCACGACCAATGGACCGAAGCATTCCGTGATCGACCTGCGATCATCGAAACCCGCCCGCCCGTGAAACGTCTGCGTCTATTCCTGGAGCGCTCGCTTCCACGATTGCTGCGCGCCAGCCAGGCCGTTATCGCGTTGATGTTGATCTTCCTGGTGTTCTCGCTCGGCGTCCTGTTGGAACGGTCCGGGTTCGTGCGTGATGTGCTGGACCCGGGCCTGAAACGGATCTCTCGTCCGGTGCTGAACGCATTCCGAGGCCGCCCACCTGAAGTGCCGCTGATATCGGTGGAAATGGATGGAACGGAACTGGACAGCCTCGATCAGCTCAAGCGCCGGGCAACGGAGCAAGGCTGGACCGATATTGAGCTGACCGCTCGCTTCGCCGTGGACCTCACCCTTGACGACCACCGCATGCCGGGTGTTATCGGACTTCTGGAGGGACCGACCAGCAGTTCGGATGAGTGGTCCTACCACATCAGGCTGCTTCCAGGCGATACCCTTTTTGGCATGAGGACGTTCGAGGCCGTTCCGATGATCGATGGCAGTGGCCTGAAGGAATGGTGTCTTGACCACATCCTGAACGGATCAGGGCACCCAACATCCGGTGCGGCCTTGGTGGAACTGGCCCTGGGGGCTGGCCATCCGGCATTATACCTGCTCCGTGGCGACCTTGAGACCACCCGCATCAACTCGTGGGGCATGGGGAACGGGCCGGTATTGCGGTTCGACGATGAACTGGCCGTGAACGCCATGAAGGATATCCGTGGAACGGATCGCATGCTACCTCCCCTGCCCCAATCGGATTGGATGGCGGCACCCATCATGTTGGGACGACCCGAACTTCTGAGAACAACAAGCCCCTTCAGCAAGCGTGCGGCAAAGGCCGTGGATGCCCTCGAAAAGTTCCGCTCCGGGGAGCGCATGGCATCCGAGATCTTCGAAGTTCAAAGCACTGCACGATTGCTCGCATTGGCCGATCTGTTGGGCGCACAGGAGGCCATGCGGTGGCCCAACCTGCGGTTCATGGTGGACAGTTTATCCGGCCTGTTGCATGTTCTTCCCCTCCGTGGTGAAGCGTTCGTTCCCATTCCGGATCTTCTTTGTCTGCGCGAGCGGTCCTGGAACAACAATTCACCCGATATCGTGTCCAAGATCCTGGCGGACCCCGCCATGTTCAGGGCCTATATCGCATGCCTGGACAGCCTGAGCGGCCCAGGGTGGCTCGAACGGAACATCAACGCATGGATGCCGAAGATCGAGGAACAGGAGCGTATCGTGGTGGCCGAGCACCCGGGTGCTCATCTGGACCGGGCCCTGATCCATCATCACCGCGATATCATCCAACGGATGCTGCATCCAAGAGACCTCGCGCTTGCGTATGCCAAGAGCCTGAGGGAGGATGGCATCGACCTGGCCGTGGCCAACGTACATGCGCTCCCCATCCAGATCATTGGATTGGTGACGGGTCAGGATACGCTCCCGGTCGTTGGTGAAGTGATACTGCACCCCCGTGAACCGGACAGACCCTTGCGATATGGCATCGTGCGCTTCCGGGGGGATCTTTCGGATACGAACGGACCGCATTTGATCGTCAGCATACCCGGCACTCTGGAGAACAGGAACATCACGGTGCGTTCATGGAACGTCCTGGAAGCGCAGTAGCGTGCCATCATACCAATTTCACTTACTTTGACACAACAACCAAACACACTACCACCATGGGCATGATGAAGGAATTCAAGGAGTTCGCAATGAAAGGGAACGTGCTCGACCTGGCGGTCGGTGTCATCATTGGTGGTGCGTTCGGAAAGATCATTGGCAGCATGGTCAACGATGTGATCATGCCGTTGATCAATCCGCTTATTCCGGGTGGTGATTGGAAAACGATCGAAGTGGGTCCTGGTGTAAAGCTCGGAGCATTCCTGGGCAACGTATTGGACTTCCTGATCATCGCCTTTGTGATCTTCCTCATGGTCAAGGCCATCAATGCCACGAAAAAGAAAGAGGAAGCAGCCCCCGCTCCCCCTCCCGGCCCCACCAACGAAGAGAAGCTCCTGATGGAGATCCGCGACGCGCTTCGCAAATAAGGTCCTGCGTAATACCTCATCAAAGCCCTGTCCGCAGACACGCGGACAGGGCTTTTTAGTTGCCCGTTCTACAGAGCGTTCAACACGGAACGGTCCTTGCTGGGTAATTTTGCCACGCCATGCGCCATTACGCCGCCTTGCTTATCCTGATAATGGCCACGGCGTGTGCCAGTGGTCGCAAACAGTTGGAGCGTGCGTCCACCTATGAGCGTGCGGGCATGATGCAGGAGGCCTACAACGGGTACGCCGGCCTGCACGATCGCAAGCCCCGGAACGTGGATGCCCATGTAGGCATGAAACGCACTGCACAGGCATTGTTCGACCGCATGCAGCAGGAAGCATCGGCCTTGTACATGGCCAATGACCTGGACCGTGGTGATCGCGCACGTGCAGAAGCCCTGAACTACAAGGACGGGATGGACCGCCTGGGTCTGGACCTTCAATTGGACCCGTTGTTGGAAATGCGGCGACGGGATGCACTGCTGTTGGAGGCCGACCGGCTTTATGTAGCCGCGGACACCGCATTTCGACATGACCGTTTCACCGAAGCGGAAGAACTGGCTGCGAAGAGCCTAAAACTGGTGCCTGATCGCAAAGAGCCGACCTATCTCTTGAAGCTCGCCCAATTGGAACCGCGCTACCGGGAAGGTCAACGGGCGATGGAAATGGGCTTATGGCGCGATGCCTACCAGCGTTTCAAGTGGGTCACCGATCGCGATGCGACCTACAAGGACGCTTGGTCGCAATTGTCCATGGTCCGTGATAAGGCGTCATACACCTTGGGCTATGTCCCCATCTACAACGGGGCCATTTATGCGAACGACATTGGTCTGGTGTTCGTGAACGGGGCCGTGGAAGCCCAACTAGCTGCCACCATCAAGTCCACGATCCTCGACCTGAACGACCCCTTCGTGGTGTTGGTGGACCGCGATAACACCGACGAGATCCTGGCCGAGCAACGACGACAGATGAGCGGGGTTTATGATGACCGTTACAGCACCGAGGCCGGAAGACTACTGGGGGCGCGTTACGTGCTTACCGCCAAGCTTCTCCGGTTCGACGACGTGCTCTTCAAACAGTGCGAGGTGCAGATGCAATTGATAGACACCGAGACCGGCCGCATCCATGCATCCGAGATCATCCGGGTGAACAAGCAGGAGATCGGCAAAGGAGCGCCCAGGGCCCAACTGCTCGAGAAGGCGGCCAAACGGATAGCCGCCCGTGTGGGGGCCTTCGATCCGGCCAAGCGCTGAGGTCGATGCCCCACCGCACCTTCCATCTTCTCGAAGATCGCCCGGGGATGAGAGACGCGCCTTTTGTGTCGATCGATCGGTATCCTATTTTTCCATCCTCAACGTCATCCATGGAGCACCTCGTCTATCGCCTTACCAGCGAAAAGTGGAAACGCCTCTTGATCGCGAACGGCCAGGTACTGGTCAGCTCCAAGGGCCACGACACCGCGCTCAGCTTCTTGGAGTCTGCCGAAAAGAAGGGCCTTCTGGAAAGCCTGAAGAGGATCCCCGTGGCCAGCATCACCCAATTGAGCCTGATCCCCGCGGATGATGACCTGAAGCTCAGTTGGATCGGCGATAAGGGCAAAGAGCAGCACTTCACCGTGGAGTTCGACGATGCGAAGGATGCACAGCTGGTGGCCGAAGCCATCGCTGGCACCCGGAACATGACGAAGCATGAGCGGGCATCGGACAAGCTACAGGCGATCAAGACCCCGGGCATCGGACTACTGGTGAGCTTGGCGCTAACCGTCATGACCTTTTTCATTGCTCAGGAAATGGCCGCTGGGACCGATGTCTCCCCAACGGGCCGCCGAGCTTGGCTGAAGTTGATGCTGATCGCTGCCGCTGAAGTGCTGGGCACCACAGGCACGGTGCTCGTTGGCGGGGCCATTTGCCTGGCCTTCGGCTACTGGGCGTTCAAGCGCCTGCAGTCACCACCGGTGGAAATGGTGTGGCGGTAAGCGGCTCACGGAAATAAGGACCGTATAGCTGTCAGTGCGGTCGGCTAAGAGCGCACCTCCGATCACATCCTCCTGTACCACCCCTTGATCCGCTCGCGGTCCAGCACCTTCTGCCAATCCGGGCCGAAGGCGTGATCCCACATATGCGGCAGGTTGTAGGCCACCTCGGCCATGGCGCTGATGGTCTCTTCGCTCCAATCCTTGGCGAGGCCTTGGGGGATGTTCACCTTGTTGTGCTTCACCATGCCCTTGAACTCCTGCACGTAGTCTCCATAAACGTCCTCCAACTTGTCGAAGGCGATGCAGTTGGCCAGGCAGTGGTGGATCTCCAATATCTTTCCCAGTCCGTAGCTCAGCGCGTGGCAAACGCCCACTTCGCTGTACGTCAGACTGAGCCCGCCCATGTAGCTGGCCACCATCAGGAACTCGTCGCTCTTGGGGTTGCTGCGGTCCATGCGCAGGTAGACCTCGCGGCACATCTCCAAGCTCTTCTCGCTGTAGGCTTCGGCGAAGGTGTTCTTCTTGGTGCCGGTAATGGCCTCCACGCTGTGGATGTAGGTGTCCATGCCCGTGTAGAACCACTGGTCGGTGGGCACGGAAGCGATGAGATCGGGGTCGAGCACGATCTGGTCGAACACGGTCCAGTCGCACTTGAGGCCGAGCTTCTTCACCGGACCGGTGAGCACGGCCGTCATGCTCACCTCCGCCCCGGTGCCACTGATGGTGGGCACACCACAATGGTAGATGCCCGGCTTCTTGATCAGGTTGAGACCCTGGTACTGCACGCTGCTGCCTTCGTTGGTGAGCATCAGCGAGAGCGCCTTGGCCACGTCCATCACGTTGCCGCCGCCGATGCCGACCAGCCCAGCGGGTAGACCACGGCGAGCGAGGATGTCGTCGCGCAGGCCGTCGATCTGTTCGGTAGTGGGTTCCTTGGCGGTGCTGCAGAAGATGATCTCATCCGCTTCCAGCTTGGGAATGCGGGCCAGGAACCCCTCGTTGCCTTGGAAGTAGTGGTCCACCAGGAAGACCATGAACCCCTTGCCCGTGTTGCGGTGCGGTTCCAGGATCTCGCCGAGCTTGCCGAAGCTGCCGCGGCCGTAACAGGTCTTGTTGACGGACTTGAAGTTGCGGAACAATTGCATGGTGCAAAGGAACGCAGCCGGACGAAGCCGGAGAACCCCCAACTTCACGGCATGGAAACAGGCATCCTGTTCGGCTACACCGGCATCGACCTCCTCCGCATGGCCTTCTCCGCCATGGTGGCCATCCTCTTCCTGCAATCGGGGCTGGACAAGGCACTGGACTGGAAAGGGAACCTGGCCTGGCTGACCGGCCACTTCGCGAAGTCGTCGCTGAAGGGCACGGTGCCGCTGCTGCTGCCTGTGATCACGGCCATTGAGCTTTCGGCCGGCACCTGCGCCGGGATCGGGCTGGTGCAAGTGGCCCTGCACGGCGACCCGACCATGGGTGCATGGGGTTGCATGCTCGGTGCCCTGGCCATCATTCTCCTCTTCTTCGGCCAGCGCGTGGCGAAGGACTACGCGGGTGCGGCGAGCCTGGTGCCCTACTTCCTACTGTGCGCGGGGGGAATGTGGGTGTACATGGGGTGATCGGCGGGCCGGATGACCCCGAAGGGGTCTGACCCTGTTGAATTGTATTCGGTGTATTCGACCCCAAAGGGGCGGACCATGTTGAACGGTGTTATTGAGACATTCGACCCTGAAGGGGTCGGAACCGGTGTTCTAAATTCACCTTCAGTCGACCAGCACCCCATGTCCACCTATTTCAAACTGCACTACCACATTGTGTTTGCGACCAAGAACCGGATTCCTTGCTTGGACAAGTCCTGGCGGCCCAAACTGTGGGAATACATGGGCGGAGCGGTCAAAGGGCAGAACGGCGTGCCGCATGGGATCGGCGGCTTCAACGACCATGTGCACATGCTGATCGACCTGCGGCCCACCCACGTGGTCGCCGACATGGTGCGGGAGGTGAAGCGGTCGTCAACGGATTGGATCCGCACGCATACCGGGCTGAAGACCTTCCAATGGCAGGAGGGTTATGGCGTGTTCACCGTAGGCTGGCGGGAGAAGGACATCATCAAACGGTACATCGCTGACCAAGAGGCCCATCACGACAAGAAGACCTTCCACGAGGAATACCTGGCCCTGTTGAAGGAAGCCGGCGTGGACTTCGATCCGAAATACCTGCCTTGAACACGTTCGCGAACGAACACCGGCTCCGACCCCTTCGGGGTCGATAACGCCCGGTTGTGACCGGGCGACAGGGTCTGACCCCTTCGGGGTCCTGTCTGTGTTGGTGTAGTCGCAGAGGACGTGACAAATGCGGCACCTGTTCGAGGCAGATCCATGACCGCTCCATGGCCTTGTCAGTTAAGATATGGTCGAATAGGTCGTGGCATGACTAATCCCACGTATGGCAACCTCAGACCCCGAAGGGGTCCGACCCTGCAGCCAGCGCGCAGCGATGGCGTTATGCGTATGGTTGCATTCGACCCCGAAGGGGTCGGAGCCGGTGTTGCGCGTTAGGGATAGCAGCGGAAAGCCCGGAGCCGCTTCGGCGAGGACTTGCAGCGGATAGCCCGACCCGAGGCTCGGCGAGGGAAACGCCCAAAGAGCTGACAATTGTCTTTAGATAGCGAGTCAGACACTCGTTCAAGGCTGCGTTCTATTGCGCAATCTGACAATGAGGGTCTTCCTCAAAACAAGCAAAGCCGGGCTCTAGATAATGCTCGGTACGAATGAGCTTATCTGAGATGAAGAACTGCCAAGTTCCGGTCCTGCATGCAGCCCCATATGTGTAAAGCAGGTCACCCTTTGCAACCATAAATCCATGGCGGTCGAACTCAATGAAAGGACCACTAGGACAACGCATCATGGAACTCGATATGACCATGTTCCATGTCGACCCATCCAGCGCCTCGGTCATAACAGTATCAACGACTTCGGTGACGATCACATGATACTTCCGATGGATGGCACCATCTGGGAACCGTTCGATGACCACAGAACTGCTATCCGCTTGAGCATGCAATGCTCCGATCTGGAGAAGAAAACTTGTTATGGTCAGCAGATAGCCCCACATAGGTTCGGATTGAAGCTCTACACCACCACCCCCTCCATCGCCTTCCTCACCGCCCCCTCCATCTTCCCCAGCATCACATCCAGCTCCTCCGCCGTCCACGTCACGCGGATGTTGAAGCTGATGAGCCGGCTCATGACGGCATCGCTCTTGGGGAAGGTCAGCATCTTGAGGTCCTGCGGAAGGCCGAGCTCGTGGGCCACCAGCTTGTAGGGCATGCTGAGGTTCTTCACATGGTCCCACTGCTTGATGTAGTGGAACATGTTGTCGTACCAGTAGCCGTGCGGGATGCCGGCCTCGGCGAAGAGCTTCACGGTGGCGCGGGCCACGGCCTCGCTGGGCAGCAGCAGGTGGAAGAAGGTGGCGCTGTCGCCGGACTCGTCGGTGTGGCGGCGGAACTGCAGGCCGGGGATCTTCGACAGGCGCTCCTGGATGATGGCCTTGTGGGTGCGCTGTTGGGCGAGGATGTACGGCAGCTTGCGCGCCTGGGCCAGGCCGATGGCGGCGTTGATCTCGCCGATGCGGAAGTTGGTGCCCATGATGGGGTGCTGCTCCATGCCCCGGTTATTGCCGATGTGGTCATGGCCGTGATCGGCGAACTGCTGGGCGGTGTCCCACAGCTGGTGGTCGTCGGTGATCACCACGCCGCCTTCGCCGCAGGTGTTGATCTTGAAGAAGTCGTAGCTGAAGCTGCCCATGCGCCCGAAGGTGCCGAGCATGCGCCCCTTATAGCTGCCGCCCAGGGCCTGCGCGCTGTCCTCGATCAGCTGGATGTTGTGCTCCTTGCACACGGCAATGATACCGTCGAGGTCGGCCGCAGCGCCGCACATGTGCACGAGCAGCACGGCCTTGGTCTTGGGCGTGATGACGGCGCGGATGCCCTCAGCGCTCATGCACAGGGTGTCGTCGATCTCGGCGAAGACGGGCAGCGCCCCGGCGAGCATCACGGCCTCGATGGTGGCGATGTAGGTGAAGGGCGGCACGATGACCTCGTCGCCGTAGCCCACGCCGCAGGCTGCCAGCATGGTGTTGACGGCTGTACTGCCACTGCTTACTGCAAGCCCGTATTTGGCCCCGCAGAACTTGGCCACCTCGGCCTCAAAGTCCTTCGCCTTCCAATGGCCCTGGCGCTGCGCATCGTGGTTGAACCGGAACAGGACGCCGCTGTTGAGGACGTCCATCACTTCCTTCTTTTCCTCTTCGCCAAAAAGTTCGGTGCCAGGCATGGGATCGGTGCGTGTTAAGGACCGCAAAGTTAACCGTCCCTCTTCGCCATCCCTGACCAGCGTCAGGGTCGGCAGCTGCGCCGCGACCTAGCTTCGTTCGGAAACACTTCGGACCAATAACAACCACGGCCGCAAAGGCCGATAACCATAGAAGTACATGAAACAGTTGGAAGGAAAAGTGGCCTTGGTGACAGGTGCGGGATCGGGGATCGGCGAGGCCGTTGCCCTTGTGCTTGCCCGGGAAGGTTCGAAGGTGGTGCTCACCGATGTGGACATGGCGGGCTGCGAACGCGTGGCCGGTGCCGTGAAGGCCACTGGTGCCGAAGCGATCACGGTGCGTAACGATGTATCGATGGCCAGCGAATGCGAAGCTGCTGTGTCTGCTGCGCTGAAGGCGTTCGGTCGCCTGGACATCGCGGTGAACAACGCCGGCATCGGCGGACCTGCCGCGCTCACCGGCGACTATCCGCTGGACGGCTGGCACCAAGTGGTCAACACCAACCTGAACGGCGTCTTCTACGGTATGCGGTACCAGATACCGGCCATGCTGAAAAGCGGTGGCGGCAGTATCGTTAACATCGCCTCCATCCTGGGGCAGGTGGGTTTCGCCACGGCCAGTGCCTACGTGGCCGCCAAGCACGGCGTGGTGGGCCTGAGCAAGAACGCCGCCATGGAGTATGCCGCACAGGGCATCCGCGTGAACAGCGTGGGTCCGGGCTTCATACGCACCCCGCTGCTGACCAAACACCTCACCGAGGAGCAACTGACGGGCATCGCTGCACTGCACCCCATCGGACGGCTGGGCACATCGGAGGAAGTGGCCGAACTGGTCCTTTGGCTCGCGAGCGAAAAGGCCAGCTTCGTTACCGGGGCTTACTACGCGGTGGATGGTGGGTACCTGACGCGCTGATACGTACTCCGGTCAAACGGTATGGCCGTGGACGATGGCCATCCCACGTATCGCCCTGCATCGTTGTCCTTCATTGGGAACACTGATGAGTGATGGTACGCTTCCGAATGCACGCAAGCCACTGCGGGCCGACCACATCAACCGGCAAGGCCCCAGGCACTTGCACTTCAAGGCCAACTGTATGGACCAAGGCCTGTCGGCCCTTCCAGGGTAACTGCTGAACAAGAACGCCCCGCATCTTTCCGATGCGGGGCGCTCATTGAACAGGTCCTATCAAGCCTTCACGGCCACTTTGGGGGCAGCGCTCAGGATCTCGGCGCTGGCTCCTTCCTTGTACTTATCGAAGTTCGTTACGAACTGCTTGGCAAGCTTGTCGGCCGTGCGGTCGTAATCGGCCTTATCCGCCCAAGTGCTGCGTGGGTCCAGGATCTCGGAGGGCACATTGGGGCAGCTGGTGGGATAGCTCACACCGAACACCGGGTGCTCCTTGTACTCCACCAGGTCCAGTTCGCCGCGCAGGGCAGCAGTGATCATGGCGCGGGTGAACTTCAGCTTCATGCGCTCGCCAGTGCCGTATGCACCTCCGCTCCAGCCCGTGTTCACCAGCCAGATCCGCACATTGTGCTGCTTCATCTTCTCACCGAGCATGTCGGCATACTTGGTGGGATGCAGCGGCAGGAACGCCTTGCCGAAGCAGGCTGAGAACGTGCTCTGGGGCTCGGTCACACCGGTCTCGGTACCCGCCACTTTCGCGGTGTAACCACTAATGAAGTGGTACATGGCCTGACCCGGGGTGAGCTTGCTGATGGGGGGCAGCACGCCATAGGCATCGCAGGTAAGGAAGAAGATGTTCCGGGGGTGCGTTCCCACGCTGGGCACAGCGATATTGTCGATGTGGTCGATCGGGTAGCTCACACGGGTGTTCTCCGTTTTCGAGCCGTCCTTGAAATCGACCTTGGTGGTGCCTTCCTCGAACACGATGTTCTCCAGGATGGCGCCGAACTTCACGGCATCCCAGATCTGGGGTTCCTTCTCAGCGCTCAGGTCGATGCACTTGGCATAGCATCCGCCCTCGAAGTTGAACACTCCCTTGTCGCTCCATCCGTGCTCATCGTCGCCGATCAGCTTGCGGTCGGGGTCGGCGCTGAGGGTCGTTTTACCCGTACCGCTAAGGCCGAAGAACACAGCGGTATCGCCATCGTGACCGATGTTGGCGCTGCAGTGCATGCTGAGCACGCCACGCTCCTGGGGCAGCACATAGTTGAGCACGGTGAAGATGCCCTTCTTGATCTCGCCCGTGTAGCCCGTGCCGCCGATCAGGATCATCTTCTTGGTGAAGTTGATCACGGCGAAGTTGTGCTGGCGCGTACCATCAAGCACAGGGTCGGCTTGGAAGCCGGGGGCATTGATGATGTGCCACTCGGGCTCGAACCCTTCAAGCTCGGCCATGGTGGGGCGCAGGAACATGTTGCCAGCGAACTGGGCGCTCCAAGGCTGTTCGGCCACCACACGGATGTTCAGCTTGTAGGTGGGGTCTGCACAGGCATAGGCGTCCTTGATGTACACATCACGGTTCATCAGGTAGGCGCACATGCGGGCGTGAAGCGAATCGAACTTCGCAGGCTCGAAGGGGAAGTTGACATCGCCCCACCAAACGGTGTTCTCGGTCTTGGCGTCCTTCACGCAGAACTTGTCCTTGGGGCTGCGACCAGTGAACTCACCGGTCTCGATGGCCAGCGCTCCGCTATCGGCGAAAACGCCTTGGCCGTTGAGGATGGAATGTTCGACCAGTTCGGCCGGTTCAAGGTTCCAGTAGGCATCGCCCACGTTGCCAAGACCGATCTTCGACAGGTCGGCGTTCTTCGGTTTATGACCGAACTCGTTCATGATCCTTAAGGTTGTGAATGGGAGCGCAAAAGTACAGGGTGAGGGCAACCCGCAGCTAACCCCGGTCAGTTGGCTTCAAGGCGGTTATCAACAGTACGGCCCAGCCGACCATGAAGAGCAGTCCACCCAGCGGGGTGACCGGACCCACGATGGCACCCAGCCCCGGAGCACCTATTAATTCCCTGGTGCTCAATAAGTAAAGTGAACCGGAAAAGAGCACGACCCCACCCAGAAAGGCACGGCAGGCCCAACGCATCGCACTTGGATCGAAGCGACCGGTCAGCGTGGATAGGAGCAGGATCCCAAGAGCATGGATGAACTGGTATTCCACTCCGGTGCGCCATTGGGCCAATGCCTCGGGCGATAGCCGGGCCTTCAGTCCATGCGCCCCGAAAGCACCGAATGCAACGGCAATGAGCATCAGGCCCGAGGCTACGGCGATCCACTTTCGTTCCATGGTGCAAAGGTGTGGAAAGACGAAGCCCCCGGCACACGCCGAGGGCTTCGTTACGATCAGGTGAGCGGGCTTACTGCTTGCCCATCTTCTCCATTTCCTTCTCGAAGGTCTCCTTGAACTTCTCGTAGTCATAATCGATGCGGAGACGTTCATCCGTGCTGAGGCGCTCGTTGTAGGCGGCCAGGAGTTCCTGGGCGCTCAGTTCGATGGCCACATAGCACTTGTAGTTGCCCGAGCTGTTCACCTTCATCATCTTCTCGCAGATGGTCTTGGTGCCGGTCAGCTTCTGGTCGACCACTTCGCGGGCCAGGGCCTCGTAACGCTCGCCCACTTCCTCGCGGTTGTTCATTTCGCGGCTGTTCACATAGTTGTCGATCACGGCCTTCACCTGTGTATTGATGGAGGCAGCGAGGTCGGCGCGGGCATTGCTCATGGCCTTCTTCTTGGCCGTGGCCTGGTCCATGCTCTCACCCAGTGCGTTGGCACGGAACACCTTGTTGTCGGTGAAGTACTCGGGACCGGAGCAAAGCACTTTCACTTCCGTCTCGCCATCGGGCGGTGCGGCGGCAGCGGCGGCCTTCTTCTTGCTCTTGCAGGCGGTCATGGCACCGGACAGCATCAGCGCGGTCATCAGCACCGTGATGGTACGGGAGGTGTTCAGGGTTTTCATGGGTTTGTGGACGTTGATGTTGTCTCTGGTTCTCTGCTTTCCAATTGCGTGCCAAACTACGCAAAGCCCCGTCAATGCTATTGAAGGGCGTTCATTACGGCGGGCACCAGGTCCTTGCGCACCTCTTGCACCGCCTTTTTGTAGGCATCCATGCCGGCCTTGTCGTAGGCCAATTGCACGCCTTTGATGGCCTGTTTTCCGCCTTCATGCACCACATCACCGGACCTGCGGTCGCGGAAGCTGAAGGTGACATCGAGGAACGCGGTGTAGAATCCATTGGACTCCCCACCCTGGCGGGTGCTCGATGTAAGCGTCAGCAGCATATCGCTGTCACTTTCCTTATCCACGAAACGGAAGCCGTTCCGGGTCATTTCCTCACGCAAGGCCGTGGACACTCCGGCATCGCCAACGGGCTGCCCCAGATTGGTCTCGTTCGCACGCATGAACACCTTGGGCATTTGCAAGGCGATCGCCGCCCGTTTCTCGGGAACAGTGAGGCTGGCGAGCAGGGCTTTCACCAGTGGTGGTTCGAGCTCCTTGCTGGCCAGTCCCACCACATCCAGCCGGACCACCACCTCCTGGCCATTGGCCCGGGGATCGATGCGCTGCACGGTGGTGCGAAGACGGCCCTCGGCATCGGTGCTTTTCATTTCCGTCACCTTGCCCGTGCTTCCCGGGTATTCGATCACCAGTGGCAACTGTACCAGGTCCCGCAGCCCATTGCCATTGCGGTACTGGGCGCTGACCAGCAGCTCACGACGGAAATGGTTGGTGTAATTCAGCTCACAGCGCTCGGGCAGAATGGCCAGCTGTACTCCGCTGGAAAGCTTCTGCAGGTCGTTGTAGAGCTCGTTCACCAGCGGCACCTGGCGGCCGTCCAGTTCAACCACATCGTTCTCGCCCCAATACTCCTTCATGGCGATGAGCGCACGCAGGTCGTTATCGAAGGCGCTCCGAAGATCACCTGCGGCAAGGGCTGCCTTTGAACGGCCATGCAGGTCCAGCGCACTGGCAATGGAACGCGCCTTGCGCTCGGCCTTGATGCGCGCGTGTTCGGCCTTCGACAGCCGGTAGTAGGTGTAGTATTCGGTGCTGTTCTCCCAGGCACCCACCAGTTCGAAACCTTCGATGTGCTCGCGGGTGCTGGTGCGTATCGTGCTGCTGAAGGTCTCGTCGAAGGTGGTGCGCCGATCGAGCGTCTGCAGCAGACTGTTGCCTTCAACCACCACGCTGATCTCACTGGCCAGGTCGTTCAGGGCGTTCTTCTTGGCCGTCTCCTGGAAATCGGATCGCGCCTTGCTGGCGAGGCCGATACCGATGTAGTAGGCACTGCTCACGGGACGGCTCCTCACCCACTCAGGTTTGGACAGTTCCGGATCGGGCACAGGTGCGTTGACCACCTCTTGATGGCCTTTGCAGGAGGCCAGCAAGACCACGCAGGCAATGAGCAGATGGCGCATCATGGCAGCTTGGCGCTTAGCTCCTGTTGGATCACCGAGGCCACCGAGGTGGAGGCCCCGCGCAACACTTCGTTGCTCAACGTGGCCACGGTCTTCATCTCACGCTGAGCGGTAAGCAGACCACGCAGGTCACGGCGGGCCTTGTCCGTGGGGTCCACCACCCCATTACGGTTGGGGAACAGGTTATCCCGGTTGCCATCATACGTGGCATAGTACACATGGTCCTCGGCCTGGCGTTCCACCACCTTGCTCACCAAGACCTCTCCCGTCTCCAGCGAGACCAAGCGGTAGTTGAAGGTGAGGAACACCTTGTTCTCCTGGTAATACTCGCTGTACCGCACGGGCTTGTAGTTGGTCGCGAAGTACTTCTCCCCGGTCTCCTTGTTGATCTGTTCAACCCTGTACGCCTCGAAACCATCCTTCGTGCTGCGCCGCAACTGGCCCGCCTCTTCCCGGTGATCGGTCACCTGCCCGATCAGCACGGCCTGGGCACCCATCAGGTTGCCCACGCGCACTGCGGTCTGTTCATCCACCACGCCACTAAGGCTCAAGCGTTGCTCTTCCAGTATGCGCTCCAGGTTCTCGCGGTCCACCACCTTCAGGAAGGGATCATTGGTCTCGGTGAGCGAGGTCATGGCATAGGCCTGCACCTTGGCCGCGATCTCCTTTCGACCCGAAGCAGCGGTGAAGGGTAGCACAGCGATGGTGTATTGTCCTTTGGTCAAGGCCTCGCTTCGTAGCGCGGACGCATCCTTGTAGGCCGCATCCTTCTGCACCACACGGTCCAGCTCGTCATATGCCTTGCGGTAACGACCGGCCTCCAGATCCACCTTGCCCGCACGATATAGGGGTTCCAAGTAGGCAACGCTTTGCAGACCGCTGGCATCCTTGTAATTGGGCTCCAGCTTCGCGATCTTGGAAAAGGTGGCCTCTGCAGCCTTGAAGTCCTGACGCTCCAGTTGCGCCTGGCCTTCGGTATAAAGTTCCACGAGGTACTCCCCCTTTACCCGCTCGAAATCAGCACGGTAATGGTCGGGCACCTCCAATTGCACGCCAAGCCGCTGGACACGCTCCTGGTAATTCTTGGCATCCAGGTAGGCGGCCACGGCATCTCCTTTTGAAGCCCCCATGCTCCAGGCACGGAAGAAGGTGCTGAGCTTATCGTCCAGGAATCGTTGACCGGTCTTCTTCAGGCCGATCTTGGCGTCCACGTTCTTGGGGTTCCGCTGTACGGCCTGCAGATACATGTCCGCGGCCTCCGCATACAGGCCCGCCTCGTCCAGCTTCTCCCCCTTCTTCGAGAAGGACTTGGAGCCGCTGCACGCCACTAGGAGCAGGCACGCTGCGCTGGCGATGATGATGTATGCGGTGGGCCTCATGGTGAATGCGGTATGGTCCGTGGCCGGTCGATCAGCGCGACCGGATGTACTCGTTCAGTTCCTCCGTACTGGATTCATAGGTGAAGGAATCGCTCACTTTGAAGTAGTTGCTCTGGTCGTAGGTGTGCTCGTAAGCGAACTTGGCGAACTCCAGTTTGGTGTCCTCGAAGCTGAAGAGCGCCATGATGCCTTTCACTTGGTCCACCGTCAGGCAACGATCGCCTGCGATCTGCTGGGCCAATGTCTTTTTCGTGTCCTCGAAGCTCTTGCTCTCGATGCTCTTCTGGGCATCCGCGAACTCGGTCGCGGTCATGGGCCAGGGACAGCCGATCTTGCCGGAGTAACCAGGCATACGGTACACTTCGGGCTCTTTGACCGGAACAGGTGCCGGCGCCGGACGACCGCCCACATCGGCGGGCTTGACCGTCGCGGTGGCAGCCGTTCCACCCGTGGTCGTTGTGGTGGTCGTGGTGCGGGTCGTTGTGGTGCGGGTCGTGGATGATGCACCCGTTGTGGACATTGTCGGATCAGTCACGCTCACGTTCATGTTGATGCCAACACCGTTCACACCCATGTTGATGTTCACATTCTCTCCGGTGCCGGTGCCCATTCCGTGCCCTTCCTCCTCTTCCACAACGACCGTGGTCACCTGCTGAACACCGCCAACACCAACGGTCTGTTGAACGCCTTGGGTGGTGGTTGTCGTGGTCCCGGTGGTGGTGGTACCGGTGGTCATCACGGGCTTATCCTCCTCGAATGTCGTCGGCTTGGGCTTTTCAGGCTCGGCCTTTGCCGCAGTTCCCAGAGCGGCCTCACCCGTTGAACGAAGTACACGCTCTCCCTTCTTATTCGTGGTGATCATCACCGTGTACTCCATGCCCAAGGGGAAATAACCCGGCTTCTTTAATTGGGGAATGGAGGCGTCCTCGAAACGGACGATCACCACGGGCGACTCGTTCCGGATGCCCGTCGCTACCACACGGGTGGCAGGTGTGCTGTTCTTCACATCCCCATCGATCAGGAGCGTGAACTTGGTACCATCGTCCGTGAAGAACACGAGATCGGCGGTCTGTGCTTGAAGGCCCGTTACGGCAAGGGCCAGCATGGCAGCGAAGGCGGAAAGTCGAAGCATGGCTCGATTTTGAGGTTTGCGAAGTTAGACGATGGCAAGCGGCAGGCAAGCGCTGTGCCAAAGCTTTGCGACCCTACGGTCGAAGCCTGTTCGCGCCTTCCCCCAGGCAAGGGTTCCAATGTTCATCACCGCTCACTTCGCATCTTCGCAGCGTCGTCCGGGCGCTTTGGCACGGAGCGACCTTGTCCATGCGCAATATCCTCATTCTCGGTGCAGGTCGATCGGCGTCCTCGCTCATCCATTACCTCATTTCCCATGCCGACCAACAGGAATGGCGGATCACCGTGGCCGACAAGGACGGAGCCAGCGCGGCCAGAATGGTGCATGAAGGTGTCGAAGTGGCCAGTGGCCTGGCACTGGACGCAACGAACGCTGAAGCCCGTTCCGCTGCCATTGCGAGGCACGACCTGGTGATCAGCATGTTGCCGGCCTTCATGCACATGGATGTCCTGAAGGACTGCCTTCGGCTGAAGAAGCACGTGATCACCCCGAGCTATGTGCCCGATGCGCTGTGGGCCTTGGATGCAGAGTTCAAGGTACAAGGGCTGATCGTGCTGAACGAGATGGGCCTCGACCCCGGCATCGACCACATGAGCGCTATGCGCATTCTGGACTGGATCCGGCTGGAAGGCGGCCGCATGGAGGCCTTTGAAAGCTATTGCGGAGGCCTGGTGGCGCCCGAGAGCGACGACAATCCGTGGGGCTACAAGTTCAGCTGGAACCCACGCAACGTGATCCTGGCCGGACAAGGCGGCTCGGCGAAGTACATCCGCGATGGGGTGACCAAGTACATCCCCTACCACAAGCTCTTCCAGCAGACCGTTCGGATCGAAGTGCCCGAACTGGGCGGCTTCGATGGCTATGCCAACCGCGATTCGCTGAAGTACCGCAAGGCCTACGGTATCGAGGAGATACCGACACTGGTGCGGGGCACGTTGCGAAAGGCCGGGTATTGTGCGGCCTGGGACGCCTTTGTTCAACTGGGTTGTACCGACGACGGCTTCGCCATGGAACTGGAGGCCAACGCCACGTGGAGGGATTACCTCGATGCCTTCCTCCCCCACTCCGCTACCCTGGACACACGGGCCAACCTGGCCAACTACCTGGGTCTGCCCATGGAAGGTGAAGTGATGCAGAAACTGGATTGGCTGGGCCTTTTCGGGAACGACCCCATTGGTGTGAAAGGGCTTTCACCCGCAGCAACCCTGCAAAGTCTATTGGAACGCAAATGGAAGCTGGGGCCTGCGGACAAGGACCTGGTGGTGATGTGGCACCGGTTCCGCTACAACGTTGAAGGCCAGCACCAGGAGATCCATGCATCGCTTGGCGTAGTAGGCCAGGACCAGGTGCATACGGCGATGGCCCGTGCGGTAGGCCTACCGATCGCCATGGCCTGCAAGCTGGTGCTCAATGGCAAGCTCGAGGACCGCGGCGTACTGCTCCCCCTGAAGCCCGTGATCTACGACCCCATCCTCAACGAACTGGAGCGCTTCGGCGTAGTGTTCAGCGAGGAGGAAGTGGAATAAGGCGAACGCTCAGAAGTTCAGCATCAGGTCGCTGATCAGCGCGCGGTACTCCGGCGTGTAGTCGAAGGGGCCGGTGGCCTCAATGGTCAGTTCCTCATCCTGGACCGCCGTACCGCTCCTATCCAACTCCAATAGCACCCGCTTCGGGGGACGATGCGTCACGTACCGCACTTCGCAGCGCCTTACGGGGGCCAGACCGATACGCGCAGACTCACGAACGAACTCCTTCTCACGGTTCAAGGGGATGATCACTGCGAACCGGCCATCGCCGGCGAGCAGCCTGTCCACCGCTTCGATCAGCTCGGGGAACAACAGTTCATCGCTGTGCTTGGCTAGGCCGATGCGCGAATCCGGTGATGCGGAATAGCCCGCGTAGTAGGGCGGATTGCAGATGATCAGGTCGAACGGCTCACTGGTGCTCATGCGTCGCACATCCATGCGATGTACGCGTACTCGCGCGGCCCAAGGACTGTCAGCAGCGTTCTCTGCCGCCTGCGCCGCGGAATCATCGTCGATCTCCACGGCATCCACGGTGGCTGTTGCGTTCCGCTGTGCGGCGATCAACGCCAACACACCCGTGCCTGTGCCGATATCCAGGATGCGCTTCGCCCCCTGATGGTCCACCCAGGCTCCGAAGAGCACACCGTCCGTGCCCACCTTCAGGGCACATCGGTCCTGCTGGATGGTGAACTGCTTGAAGCGGAACGATGGCTTTGGCATTCGGTCACTGGCCGCGATACAGGTCGATCAGGCCGGGTGGCGTGCGCACCAACAACGACCCGGTCTCCGGATCAATGCCCAGGATCATCTCTTCGGCCAGGGGCACCATCACCTCCTGTTCGCCATGGAGCATCACCAGTACGGGGTTCTTCGCCGTCCCTTCTATACCGGTCACCTCGCCCAGGTCGCCGTGCTCCTCGTCACGCACGATCATTCCAATGAACTCCTCCGGGTCCCAGCTCTCATCGCTACCGTCAGCAAGCAGGCCGGGCGGCGCATACAGGTCGCGGCCTACCAATATGGATGCGCTCTGAGGGTCCGAGAACTCATCGAACTTCACCAGCACATCGCGCCCTTTATCGTGCAACTGACTGAAGAAGAAGGGCACCTTCTGGCCCTCGATATCCACGAACAGGCATCCGGCATGGACCAGGTCGTCCAGGTCGCAATCCTCGAGGTGCACGGTCAGTTCCCCCCTGTGCCCCCAAGGCTTGCCGAGCTTGCCGATGCGATGAAGGCTCTCCAGGTCCATGGCCGCAAGTTAGGGTGATGCCCGTGCGCAAAGAAAAAGCCCGTACCAAACGGTACGGGCTTTTCAGGGAGTTCGGTCGAATTACTCGGCGGCAGGAGCCTCCCCTTCAGCGGCCGGGGCCTCTTCGGTGGCGGCTTCAGCGGGCGGAGCGGAAGCAGCGGCCAGCTTGGCGCTGATCGCAGCGGCCTTCTCAGCGGCCTTCTTGTTCTCGGCAGCGATCCGGGCCTTCTCGGCGTCGGTCTTGCCTTCGGCGAGCTTGCTACGCTTGGCCTCGATCTTGGTCGTCTTCTCGTTCTTCCAGATGTCGAAGCGACGCTCGGCCTCTTCCTGGCTGAAGGCGCCCTTCTTCACCCCGTTGAGGAGGTGGTTCTTGTACACCACACCGGTGTAGCTCAGGATCGCGCGGCAGGTGTCGCTGGGCTGGGCACCTTTCTGGAGCCAGTCGAGACACTTGTCGTTGTCGATCTCGATGAACGCGGGGTTCTGGTTGGGATCGTAAGCACCGATCCGTTCGATGTATTTCCCGTCGCGGGGAGCACGGGAATCGGCCACCACCAAGTGGTAGTAAGGCCGGCCTTTTTTGCCTTTACGCTGAAGGCGGATGCGAGTTGGCATGTCGCGGTTTGAGTTGGTTGTCCCGGAATTGGGGGTGCAAATGTGGGGGAAATTCGTTAGAAATGCAAATGCAGCCGCTCGCCTTTAGCTACTGGCCGCTAGCTACTTATCGATCGACCACCCCCTCATCGGATGCCGGCAGGGTGTAACACTGCAACTTTACGGCATGCGTTCACTTCCAGTCCTTCTGCTCCTCTCCGCGAATGTATCGGCCCAGCAAGGTGTGCTGCCTTCCATCATACCGGCGCCGGTGGAGATGCGGTTGACCGATGGATCGATCGACCTGCAATGCCCCTTCCTCGTCGAAGGAGGCGCGCCGATCGGACCGGGTCTGGTTGAACTGATCCGAACGGACGTCGACCGTTCGGTTTCGACAAGTTTTCAAGAGTGCATGGAACCCAATGTGGTATCGCTCGCCTTGATCAGGCCGGACACCCTTCTACCCGCTGAATGGTATTCCCTGACCATCGCACCGAAAGCGATCACCATCAGCGCCGTGGAGGAGGCTGGGCTCTTCCGTGGAAGCCGCACCCTGATCCAACTCCTGGAACAAGGCCGCTCCACCGCCTCCCTCCCCTGCCTCACCATCACCGACCACCCGCGTTTCCCGTGGCGGGGCATGCACCTGGATGCCTGCCGCCACTTCTGGAGCGTGGAGTTCACCAAGAAGTACATCGACCTGCTGGCGCGCTACAAGATGAACAGCTTCCACTGGCACCTCACCGAGGACCAGGGCTGGCGCATCGAGATCAAGAAGTACCCAAAGCTCACCGAAGTGGGCGCGTGGCGGAAGGGCAGTCAGGTGGGGCCGTATGCCAAGCTCCAATACGACAGCATTCCCTATGGCGGCTTCTACACGCAGGAGCAGATCCGCGAGGTGGTGGCCTACGCGAAGGCGCGGCATATCAATGTGGTGCCGGAGATCGAGATGCCCGGGCATGCCATGGCGGCGCTGGCGGCCTATCCGCACTTGGGCTGCACGGGTGGGCCCTATGAGGTGCAGCGCGGCTGGGGCGTGTTCGAGGACGTGTTCTGCGCGGGCAACGACAGCGTGTTCACCATGCTCGAGGATGTGCTCACCGAGGTGATGGACCTCTTCCCCAGCGAGATCATCCACATCGGCGGGGATGAATGCCCCAAGGATGCGTGGAAGGCCTGCGCGAAATGCCAGCGCCGTATGGAGGCCGCAGGCTTGAAGGACGAGCACGAGCTGCAGAGCTACTTTATCCAGCGGATCGAGAAGTTCGTGAACAGCAAAGGCCGGAAGATCATCGGCTGGGACGAGATCCTGGAGGGCGGACTGGCGCCGAACGCGGCGGTGATGAGCTGGCGGGGAACAGAAGGCGGCATCGCAGCAGCGCGCAGCGGGCACTACGCCGTGATGAGCCCCGGCAGCCATTGCTACTTCGACCACTACCAGGGTGACCCCGCGAACGAGCCACTGGCCTTCGGCGGCTATACCACCGTGCAGAAGGTCTACAGCTACGAGCCCATCCCTGCCGAGCTGAAACCCGAGGAGCACAAATACATCCTCGGCGCGCAGGGCAATGTGTGGACGGAGTACATCCTCACCAGCGATCATGTGGAGTACATGGCCGTGCCACGTATGCTGGCACTGGCGGAAGTGCTATGGACGCCAAAGGAGAAGCGGAACGAGGCGGACTTCATCGCTCGGCTGGAGCGGGAGTTTCCCAGGTTAGGGGCGATGAAGGTGAATGCAAGCAAGAGTTTGTATCAACCTAGGATCCACTTAGTCCGATCAGACCAACCCGGCACCCTGCTCGCTTACGCCACATGCAATGTACCTGATCTCCGGGTTGAATTGGGTTGGCTGGAGAGTATCCCAAACTCAACTTCCCTTCTTGTTATGAGAGGCCCAAGCGACACGATCAGGGTGAATAGTGAAACACACTTGATTGCTCACACGAATGACAAACAAGGTCGGCCTCTAGGCCCCGATGTGAAACTGGATCTTCACTTCAACCTAGCCACCGCCCGCCCCACCACCCTCAGCGTGCCACCCAACGAGCGCTACAACGAGGGCGGCGCCTTTACCTTGGTGGATGGCATCACCGCGCAGGAGAAGCGGGTGAACACCGAGTGGTTGGGCTGGACGGAGGGCGTCACCATCACCGTGGACCTCGGAAGCGAACAGGACGTGCGGGAGGTGAGCATCGGTGCGTTGAACGAGACCCACAGTTGGATCCACCTGCCCGAGCGGGTCGAGTTCAGCATCAGTGCTGACGGCAAGACCTACCTCCCGGTCGGTTCTGCGGAAGTGAAAGCGGGCGCAGGTCGCAACGCCTTCAGTCTAGGCAAGGTCGGGAAGGCGCGCTACGTGCGCATCCACGTGAAGCACCTCGGCAAGATCCCTGATGGTTTCCCCGGTGCGGGCAACCCGGCGTGGCTGTTCCTGGACGAGATCGAAGTGCGGTAAACGCACGATATTCGTTCCACCATGGCCAAGGGCATCAGCGTACCGGAATACAGAGCATTCCTCGGAGCGATGCGTGAGCGCATCGATGCAGCGCGTGGTCAGGCCGCACGTGCGGTGAACCACGAACTGGTGCTTCTCTATTGGGACATTGGCAAGGGCATATTGGAGAAGCAGCGCAAGCTGGGTTGGGGAGACGGAGTGGTGGAGCGCCTTTCGCGCGACCTTGGCAGGCATTACCCGGGCACCTTCGGATTCTCCTCGCGGAACCTCTGGGATATGCGCCGTTTCTACGAAGCGTGGGCCTCGGCGCCAATTCTGCGACAGGCTGTCGCAGAATTGCAGAAGCCTTCCAGAAAAGAGATCATCACGGGCACAAGAACAAGCAAAAGACCAGCAAACACAAGGGTTGTAAAGCCGATCGAAATTCTGCGACAGGCTGTCGCAGAAATTCCATGGAGCCATCATTTGCTGCTATTGAACAAGCTCAGCGATGTGCCCGAGCGCGTATGGTATATGCGGGCATGCGCCCATTTCGGATGGAGCCGCAACGTGCTCTTGAACCAGATCCTGGCCGATGCATATGGGCACGGCCGCAACCGCACGAACAACTTCGTCAAGGCGCTGCCAACGGTACTTGCAGAACAGGCCCAAGAGGCGATCAAGAGCAGCTACAACCTGGACTTCCTCGGGGTGGCGAAGGTGATGGACGAACGCGAACTGGAGGAGCGACTTGTTGAGCGCGTGCGCGACTTCATCCTGGAGCTCGGCTATGGGTTCTGCTTCGTGGGCCAGCAGCACAAGCTGACGTTAGGCCGCAAGGACTACCGAGTTGACCTGCTCTTCTACCATCGCTTTCTGCGCTCCTTGGTCGCCATCGACCTGAAGTTGAACGAATTCGAACCGGAGCACGCCGGCAAAATGGACTTCTATCTGAACGTGCTGAACGCGAAGGAGCGCGCACCGGGTGATAACGAGTCCATGGGGATCATTCTTTGCGCAGAAAAGGATGAAATGGAAGTGGAGTTCTCGCTGATGCGCAAACAGAACGCGATCGGAGTGGCGAGCTATCGCCTGCTACACGACCTCCCGAAGGAACTGCGCGGCAAATTGCCCAGTGCCAAGGAACTGAAGGAAGTCCTCGCACGTGCCTTGGCCAACGAAACCCCGACCATCGCTACGAAAAAGACAACCCATCGGAAACGGCCATGAGCACATTGTTCACCCTCGCACTGCTCGTCATTGGGCTGGGCGCCTCTGCCCAGAGCACCATCTACGGCCACGCCATCGGCAACTCGCGCAATGGTCCGGTGGTCTATATCACACCCCTTATCGAGGCCTCGGAATCCATGACCAAGGCACAGCTCACGGAACGTTTCAGGACCCTGTTCCCGGAACTGAAGGACATCCCCGCCAGCGACCTGGACGTACTGCTCTTCGGTACGCCGGAGGAAGGTGATGAAAGCCGCCGGACACTGCATGCCAAGTACGGCATGCGCAAGCTGCAGGTGGTGATGCTGGAAAAACCCAAGGACCCGGCCATCACCGTTCCGGCGGACCATCACTGAACAGCGTCCCACATTCGCCACCCCACTACCTTGCGCAGCATGATGCGATCGGTGCTGCTGGCTCTTCTAGTGTGTAGTGCGGGCCTGGTGCATGCACAACTGGGCGAGGACCGCACCACATTCACCCGGGCGGACTCGCTGCGTGGCAGCATCGGTCCCTACCGCTCGTGGTGGGATGTCAGCGCCTATGTGGTGACCGTAAGACCAAACCTGGTCGAACGCAGCATTCAAGGGAGTACGACCATCACCTTCGGGGCCTTTTCCGACGGGCAGCGCATGCAGATCGACCTGCAACAGCCGTTGGTGGTGGATAGCATCACCACCCTGATCGAGGCCCCGATCCCCATGCCGGATGGACGGTTCGTGGGGGTGACCTCCCTGAAGGTCCCGGTGGCCTTCGAGCGGGATGGCGATGTGATCTGGGTGGACCTGCCAAAGCGCATGGAGTCTTATCAAGGCAGTATCCTCACCATCCATTACCACGGCGTGCCGCGCGCGGCCAGGAACCCACCGTGGGACGGTGGCTGGATCTGGAAGAAGGACGCGCAGGGCAACCCGTGGGTGAGCGTGGCCTGCCAAGGTCTGGGCGCCAGTGTGTGGTACCCCTGCAAGGACCACCAGAGCGATGAACCGGAGGAGGGGGCCACCCTACGCATCATTGTGCCGGACAGCCTTCAGGGCATCGGCAACGGGCGCCTGCGCGGAACCTGGTCCAACGGCGATGGCACAACCACATGGGAGTGGCAGGTGAGCAGCCCCATCAACACCTACAACCTGGTCCCCTACATCGGCAAATACACCCATTGGAACGAGGTGTACGCAGGCGTGGATGGGCCGCTCCAATGCGACTACTGGGTACTTGCCAGCAACGAGGCCAAGGCGCGGGAGCAGTTCAAGCAGGTGCCTGAGATGCTGCAATGCTTCGAGGAATGGCTGGGGCCCTACCCCTTCTACCGGGATGGCTACAAGCTGGTGGAGTCCCCGCACCTGGGCATGGAGCACCAGAGCGCCATCGCCTACGGCAACGGCTTCGTGAACGGCTATCGCGGCACCGACCTGAGCGGTTCGGGGCATGGTCTGAAGTGGGACTACATCATCATTCACGAGAGCGGCCACGAGTGGTTCGGTAACAGCATCACCACGGCGGACATCGCGGACATGTGGGTGCACGAGGGATTCACGGACTACACCGAGACCATCTTCACCGAGTGCCAGCAAGGCACGGAAGCGGCAGAGGACTACCTGGTCGGTCTGCGCAAGAACATCCGCAACGACCGACCGATCATCGGCCCTTATGGTGTGAACCAGGAAGGCAGCGGCGACATGTACTACAAGGGCGCCAATCTCATCCACATGATCCGGCACATCGTGGGCGATAGCACCTTCAAGGCCATGCTGCTGGAAATGGACCGGCAGTTCGGCCAAAGCGTCATCACCAGTGCGCAGATCGAAGCGTTCATGATCGGGTTCAGTGCGCACACACGCGAACGGCTCCACACCAGCATCTTCGACCAATACCTGCGTGATGTCCGCATCCCCGAGCTGGAACACGCTGTGAAGAAGAAGCAACTCTGGGTGCGTTGGACCAATTGCCCGGACAGCCTTCGGATGCCCATACGCATCAACGTGGACGGGACGCCAGCGACCGTGAACTGCACCACGCAATGGACCTGCCTCGAGCGGCGTGTGAGCAAACGCGCGCGCATTGCCGTGGACCGCGCGTGGTACGTGGGATCGCGCCGGGTCTCGCGGTCCAAGGTGCACAAACCCGGTGAGCGTCCCCGGAACTCCTTCGAACTTTCGTTCTGAAGGGCCCGCCAGCAGGCTCCGGCGACATTGCGGAACACGAGCTTGAGCTTGATCGTCAACCCTTGTTCCCGGCTGCGCTTTCCGCTGCCATGGCGCGGAGCAGACCAGCGGCCGCCATGCCACGCACCTTATCCCGGACGTGGGGCGTCCACCCCAGGATCAAGCCCTGCAGTCCCAAGGCCTGGCGGCTCCACTTCCACATGGAGAAACGGTCGTGCTGCGTATGGATCAGTCCGTCCTTCAGCGTGAAGCGGGAGTTGATCACGTTATGGACCTTCCTGCCGGTCCGGGTGAAGGTGTAGAAGGCCTCCCAGCGTACATGCCCCCCTTGCTGGTCCTCGTGCAGCACGGTGAAACTGATGCAGAGGTCCGTATCACTATTCAACAGCATCTTCCACATGGCACGCACCTGCGCGGCATCCAGATCGGGGAACACAGGGTCGCTGAAACGGGCCTCGGGGTGATAGCAAGCGCCCATCACGGCCCAATCGCGTTGGGCAAAAGCGGTGTAGAAAGCGTGGAGGACGGACATATCAGTGCGCGCTTCAAGATGACCTGTCAGAATGAACTGTTCGTCAAATTATGCAAAATGGCAGACTCGTCAAGAACAAGCAAAGGCAAGGATGCGTTGATCTATCAAATAAATCCTGCCATGAGCAAGCGAATGATCTGGATGGCATTGATCCTCGTGCTGTGCACAACATCATGCACCACGGTACGTCAGGGAACCGTTGGCGTTAAACAGCGCTTTGGAAAGCTTGACGATCGCATCATCACGGCCGGGCTCGTTGGCCTGAACCCGTTCACCACCAAGGTGATCAAAGTACCCGTACAAACCGTGAACCGCGAGGTCCAAATGGCCCTGCCCAGCAAGGAAGGACTGAACGTCCAATGCGACATCAGCATCCTGTACCGCATTGTTCCGGACCAAGTACCTGCGATCATCGCGACCATTGGCCCCAATTATGAGAACGCGTTGATCGTCAGCGTCTTTCGGAGCGCTGCTTCGGACATCTGCGCACGCTACTACGCCAAGGACATGCATAGCGCCCAGCGGGCAGGGATCGAGGCCGAGATCGCCGCGCACATGAACAAGCTGCTCGAGCCCCGCGGGTTCGTGATCGAGAGCGTACTGATGAAGAGCATCCAGTTACCACCCGGTCTGGCCAAGGCCATCGAGGACAAGCTGGAGGCCGAGCAACGGGCCCAACAGATGGAGTTCGAACTGCAGCGCGAGCGGAAGGAGGCCGAGCGCAGGGTGATCGAGGCCGAAGGCATCCGCGATGCACAGAAAGTGCTGAGCGAGGGGCTTAACGAGAACATCATCCGCTACCAGAGCATCGAAGCGTTCAAATCGCTGGCCGGCTCACCGAACGCGAAGGTGATCATCACCGACGGCACCACGCCCTTCATGATCGAAGGGCAGTAATACCCTTCGCTGCGCGGCGCACGCCTTACTTTGGCGGGACCTTCAGGAACCATACTGAAGGTCCCGTTGCATTTAGGACCATGAGCGCACTACCGGAGCATCATTACCGTCTCACCCTCGACTGGACCGGCAACCTCGGTGCGGGTACCAGCACCTATGAGGGCTACTCCCGTGAACATGTGGTGCGCATTGCTGGCAAGCCCGACCTGGTGGGCAGCGCCGACCCGATGTTCCGGGGTGATGCCGCTCTGCATAACCCAGAGGACCTGCTCGTGGCCGCCCTGAGCCAATGCCACCTGCTCACCTACCTGGCGCTGTGTGCCCGGGCGCGCATCAACGTGGTCAGCTACCGCGACCTAGCAGAAGGAACGCTGGTGCTCACCAAGGACGGCGGCGGGCACTTCACGGAGGTGGTACTTCGGCCAGAGGTCGTGGTCGCTGACGCCATCATGGCGGAAAAGGCCCGCTTCTTCCACGGAGAAGTGCACAAGTACTGCTTCATCGCACGAAGCGTGAACTTCCCTGTGCGGTGCGAGGCGGTGGTGCGGGTGCATTAACAGCACAGTTCGCGCACCCCGGGACCCTCGATCGATCGTGGAAAACTGATACCGTCCACCCCACCCCTACCGGGTAACTTCGCGGCCCTTCCGCCATGCAGTTCTCGCACCTCCACGTCCACACCCAGTTCTCGCTCCTCGACGGGGCCGCCAGCATCCCGTCCCTCTTCAAAAAGGCCGCCAAGGACGGGCAACCCGCGCTGGCCATCACCGACCATGGCAACATGTTCGGCGCCTTCAAGTTCGTGGCCGAGGCCGGCAAGCACAAGAACGACGACGGCAGCCTGAAGGTGAAGCCCATCGTGGGCTGCGAGTTCTACGTGGTGGCCGATCGCTTCAAGAAGACCTTCACCCGCGACGACAAGGACAAGCGCTTCCACCAGCTGATGCTGGCCAAGAACGCCGAGGGCTACAAGAACCTCAGCAAGCTGTGTTCGTTGGGCTTCATGGACGGGTTTTACAGCAAGTACCCGCGGATCGACAAGGAACTGATCCTCCAGTACCACGAAGGGCTGATCGCCACCACCTGCTGCCTGGGGGCGAGTGTACCGCAGGCCATCCTGCGCGCCGGTGATGGCGACCTGAGCGCGGCGGAGGCCGAGTTCAAATGGTGGTTGGACCTCTTTGGCGAGGACTACTACATCGAACTGCAACGCCACGGCATTCCCGAACAGGACAAGGTGAACGCCGTGCTGGTGCAATGGGCCCGCAAGTACAATGTGCCCATCATTGCCAGCAACGACAGCCACTACACCGACCGCGAGGACAGCAACGCGCACGACATCCTGCTCTGCATCAACACCGGCGAAAAGCAGAGCACGCCCATCGCCACGGACGAGGACACCTCCACCAAGGACAAGCGCTTCGGCTTCCCCAACGACCAGTTCTTCTTCAAGACCCAGGCCCAGATGGCCGAGACCTTCAGCGACCTGCCGGAGGCCTTGGACAACACCGGTCTGATCGTGGACAAGGTGGAGACCTTGAAGCTGAAGAAAGACATCCTGCTCCCCAACTACCAGCTGCCCGAAGGCTTCACCGACCAGGACGAATTCCTGCAGCACCTCACCTACCAGGGGGCCATCAAGCGGTACATCATTGATGGCGTGTCGGGCATCGATTCGCTGGACCCCAAGATCAAGGAGCGGCTCGACTTCGAACTGTTCGTGATCCGTACCATGGGCTTCGCGGGCTACTTCCTCATCGTACAGGACTTCATCAACCATGGTCGACAGATCGGTGTGTTGATCGGTCCGGGCCGTGGAAGTGCGGCCGGTAGTGCGGTGGCCTATTGCATTGGCATCACCAACATCGACCCCATCAAGTACGACCTGCTGTTCGAGCGATTCCTGAACCCGGACCGCAAGAGCATGCCCGATATCGATACCGACTTCGACGACGAAGGGCGGCAGAAGGTGATCGACTACGTGGTGGAGAAATACGGCCAGAACCAGGTAGCGCAGATCGTCACTTACGGCAGCATGGCCGCCAAGAGCAGCATCCGCGATGTGGCCCGGGTGATGGACCTGCCGCTGCAGGAGGCCGACCGCCTGGCCAAGCTGGTACCGGAGCGGCCGGGCATTGAACTGGGACGTCTGCTGCGGGCCCCGCTGGATGGCGAAGGCAGCCTGAAACAGAAGGAGAACCTCGGTGCCGACGAGATCGCACTGGTGAAGCAATTGCGCGAAGTGCTCGAGAGCGGCGAGCTCACCAGCGACGTGCTCAATGCCGCCGAAAAGCTGGAAGGCTCCGTGCGCGGCACCGGAGTGCATGCGGCCGGCATCATCATCGCCCCCACCGACCTCACGGAGATCCTGCCCGTTTGTACCTCGAAGGAATCGACCCTGCTGCTCACCCAGTACGACGGCAAGGTGGTGGAGGACGCGGGTGTGATCAAGATGGACTTCCTGGGCCTGAAGACCCTGACGATCATCCGCGACGCGTTGCGCATGATCAAGGCCAACCACGGGGTGGAAATCGAGATCGACGAGATCCCCCTGGACGACCCGAAGACCTATGCGCTCTACCAGCGCGCCGAGACCAACGGCACCTTCCAGTTCGAAAGCGCGGGCATGCAGAAGTATCTGCGTGAGCTGAAGGCTGACCAGTTCGGCGACCTGATCGCCATGAACGCCCTGTACCGACCGGGGCCGCTGGAATACATCCCCACCTTCATCAAGCGCAAGCACGGGCTGGAGAAGATCGTGTACGACCTCCCTGAAATGGAGGACCTGCTGAAGGAGACCTACGGGGTGACCGTGTACCAGGAGCAGGTGATGTTGCTGAGCCAGAAGCTGGCGGGCTTCACCAAGGGCGACGCGGATGTGCTGCGGAAGGCGATGGGTAAAAAGGACCGCGCCACGCTGGACAAAATGAAGGGCAAGTTCCTGGAAGGAACGGCCGAACGGGGCTTTGATGCCAAAGTGTGCGACAAGATCTGGACCGACTGGGAAGCGTTCGCGCAGTACGCCTTCAACAAATCGCACAGCACCTGCTACGCCTTTGTGGCCTACCAGACCGCCTGGTTGAAGGCCAACTATCCCAGCGAGTACATGGCGAGCGTGCTCACCCACTCGGGCGGGCAGATCGACAAGATCACTTTCTTCATGGAGGAATGCCGGCGCATGGGGATCTCCGTGCTGGGGCCCGATGTGAACGAGAGCCAGTTGCAGTTCAGCGTGAACAAGCAAGGGCAGATCCGCTTCGGGCTCGGTGCGGTGAAAGGCGTGGGTGAATCCGCCGTGGAGGCCATCGTTACCGACCGATCGGCGAACGGCCCGTACAAGGACATCTACGACCTGATGCGTCGCGTGAACCTGCGCGCCGCCAACCGGAAAGCGCTGGAAAGCCTGGCCTATGCCGGGGCGTTCGATGGCTTCCCCAAGAGCCACCGGGCACATTTCTTCCACAGTCCCGGCGAAGGCAAGCCCTCCTTCATCGAGACCTTGGTGCGCTATGGACAGCAGAGCCAGGACGGTGCGGATAGCGCGCAAGTGAACATGTTCGGCGAGGCCGATGATGCGGCCGGGATACCCGAACCCACCCTGCCCGCCATCGATCCATGGAGCGCCTTGGAACAGTTGCACTATGAAAAGGAGGTGATCGGCTTCTACCTGAGCGGCCATCCCCTGGACGACCACCGGCTGGAGATCAAGTACCTGTGCAACACCACCTTGCCCGACCTGAAGGAACTGGACAAGCTGGCCGGCCGCGACCTCACGTTCGCAGGCATCGTCACCAAGGCCGAGCACCGCATTGCCAAGAGCGGCAAGCCCTTCGGCAGCCTGTCCATGGAAGATCACAACGGCACGCACGAGTTCATGTTCTTCAGCGAGGACTACATGAAGTTCAAGCTCTACCTGCAGACCGGGGCGCTCCTGCTGGTGAAGGGACGCGCCGCCGCCCGCACCTGGGGCCGCGACGAAGGGCAGATGGAATTGAAGATCAACAGCATCGACCTTCTTGGTGATGCTCGGGACAAGTACATCACCAAACTGAACCTGCGCCTTGAGGCCGAACGCATCAATGACAGTCTGGCCCGCGAACTTGGACAGCTATTGAAGGCCTCGCCGGGCAAATGCCGGGTGAACTTCCAGATCGTGAGCCCGGTGGAGAACATGGCGATCGAGGCGCCCAGCAAGGGTTTGAGCGTTGCCGTCAGCGAGGAGCTCATCCGCTCGCTCGACGCCCTTGCCGATGTGTCC
Organism: Flavobacteriales bacterium; assembly: GCA_046306055.1. Classification (GTDB taxonomy): domain Bacteria; phylum Bacteroidota; class Bacteroidia; order Flavobacteriales_F; family PHOS-HE28; genus PHOS-HE28. The sequence continues at coordinate 5,906 of JBKDXR010000058.1, read as the reverse complement.
TACACCCTGAACTGACACAACGTCAGGATACTTTCCATGGCAAGGAACTTGCCCCTAGGGGATACCTTTGCACCCCGGAACGTGAAGAACCTCCACCGATCGGTGTTGACCTGTCGGGTTGGAAATTCCAACTTGCGGCCCGCGATCAATTGAACAGTAACCAAGCAAGGGCAACGAACCAAACGCCCACCAACCAACATGGCACTCGAACTCACTGACAGCAATTTCGAAGAACTCGTTCTGAAGAGCGACAAACCCGTACTCGTGGACTTTTGGGCCGAATGGTGCGGACCCTGCCGCATGGTGGGCCCCGTGGTGGAAGAATTGAGCAAGGAGTACGAAGGCAAGGCCGTTGTGGGCAAATTGAACGTGGACCACAACGCGCAGATCAGCATGAAGTATGGCATCCGCAGCATCCCCACGCTGCTGGTGTTCAAGAACGGCGAGATCGTGGACCGCGCTGTGGGCGCCATGCCCAAGAGCGAACTGGCGAAGAAGCTGGACGGCCAACTGGCCTGATCGGCCGCACGCACACGCAGAAAGCCCGGAGTGATCCGGGCTTTCCTTTTTTTAAGGCGTCGCCATTCCCGCGCGATCCTCCCGACATTTGTACGGCATGCCGATCGAGCAGAAACAGATACAGGCCCTGAGCGCATTGGAGTTCAAGGCTCGTCAGGTGGTGGAGGGATTCCTGGCCGGCCTGCACAAGAGCCCGTTCCACGGGTTCAGTGTGGAGTTCGCGGAGCACCGGGCCTACAACCCCGGCGAAAGCACACGCCACATCGACTGGAAGCTCTACGCCCGTACCGACAAGCTGTTCATCAAGCGCTACGAGGAGGAAACGAACCTCCGCTGCGAACTGGTGGTGGACACATCGAGCTCGATGTACTACCCCGCCTCCGCCAAGGCTTCGGCGGGCGCGTCCCAATACCGCGCCACCGAGTTCAACAAGATGGAGTTCGCCGTTCACGCCGCGGCGGCCTTCATCCAGCTCCTGCGCAAACAGCGCGATGCCGTAGGCCTGACCGTATTCAGCGACCGCGTCACCGTGGCCGAGGCCGCCCGCAGCAATGCCGTCCACCTGCGCCACCTGACCCAGCAATTGGAAGGTCTGCTGGCCGCCGATGCTCCGGCACGGGGCAAAGGCACCAGCGTGGTGGAGGCCTTGCACGATATTGCCCGCCGGGCACATCGCCGCAGCCTGGTGGTGGTGCTCAGCGACATGTTCGACAGTGCCGACCGGGAGAACGAAGTATTCGATGCCTTGCAGCACCTGCGCTTCAACAAGCACGACATCATCCTGTTCCATGTGGTGGACCGGCGGCACGAACTGGAACTCGACCTTCAGGACCGGCCATACACCTTCGTGGACGTGGAGACCGGACAGGAAGTGAAGGCCCATCCCAGCGAAGTGCGCGAGGCCTACAAGACCGCCGTGGCGGAACGCTGGCACCGCCTGAAGCTCAAGTGCGGCCAGTACCGGATCGACCTGGTGGAGGCCGACATCAACGCCGGGTTCGGACCGGTGCTGTTGGAGTTCCTGACCAAGCGGGCACGGATGTACTGAACCGTGGAGCGGTGGTCGGGCCTGTCGGGCTAGGACCGATCTTTGCGCCCGTTCGTGAACAGTCCGCGGACCGTTGCGGTTTCTCGAACACCATCCCTCGACCAAAACACCGAACAGGCCACGCGCCTGAGCCATGGCATCCATCGAACACATCGGCGAACACGCCTGGGCCGGCACTCTGGGCCACCTCTTTACCTCCCTCTCCCTCACCGGGGCCCTGCTGGCACTGGTGGCCTACTTCATCGCCACAAAGCGCAACGATGGCAGCTGGGCCGCCCTGGGCCGACTGGCCTTCAGGATGCACACCGCTGCCGTGCTGGGCATCGTGGTGCTGCTGTTCATCATGCTGTTCAACCACTGGTTCGAGTTCGACTACGTGTGGAAGCACAGCAACCGCGCCATGCCGATGAAGTACATCCTGTCCTGCTTCTGGGAAGGGCAGGAAGGCTCGTTCCTGTTGTGGACCTTCTGGCATGTGGTGATCGGCAACATCCTGATCGCCCGCGCGAAGAGCTGGGAGGCACCGGTAATGGCCGTGTTCGCCACGGTGCAGGTGTTCCTCGCGGTGATGATCCTGGGCCTGTACATCGGTGATGTGCGCATTGGCAGCAGTCCGTTCCTGTTGATCCGGGAAGTGAGCGACAACATCGGTCTGCCATGGACCGCGTTGCCTGACTACCTCACCCGCATCCCCGAGTTCGCCGACGGTCGCGGCCTGAACCCGTTGCTCCAGAACTATTGGATGGTGATCCACCCGCCCACCTTGTTCCTGGGCTTTGCGGCCACTCTGGTGCCCTTCGCGTTCGCCATTGCAGGACTGTGGACCGGCCGCAAGCGCGAATGGATGGAGCCAGCGCTGCCGTGGACCTTCTTCGGCGTGATGGTGCTGGGCACGGGCATCCTGATGGGGGGCGCCTGGGCCTACGAGGCCTTGAGCTTTGGTGGATTCTGGGCCTGGGACCCGGTGGAGAACGCATCGCTGGTGCCATGGCTCACGCTCGTGGGCGCCGGTCACCTCATGCTCGTGAACAAACGCAAGGAGACCTCGCTCTTCAGCACGCTCCTGCTCACCTTGGTCACGTTCATCCTGGTGCTTTACTCCACCTTCCTGACACGCAGTGGCGTGCTGGGCGATACCAGCGTGCACAGCTTCACCGGCGATGGTATGCTGCCGGGCCTGGTCCTCTTCCTGCTCTTCTTCATCGGCCTCAGCGTGCTGTTGTTGATACCGGACAATGGGCAGCGTCGGTTCTATGGGCTGATCTCCCTGGCCCTTCTGGCCATCGGGGTGCTCCTTGAAATGCAGGTGGCGGCCATCATCCTGTTCGGCGCCATTTCGCTGGGCATGCTCCTGAAGGCCTACCTGCGTGGCTACAACAGCAGCGGTCCGGAGGAAGCGCTCTGGTCACGTGAGTTCTGGCTCTTCATCGGTTCGTTGGTGCTGTTGATCAGCGCCGTACAGATCACCTTCAGCACGAGCATTCCGGTGATCAACCTGCTGTTGGAGCCCTTCGGGAACCTGTTCTCGAAACTGGCTGAACAGACCGGAAGCACCTTCTTCAGTGGCCTGGCCGAGGCCCGGTTCGCGCCCCCGGGCGATGCGATCCAGCACTACAATAAGTGGCAGCTGCCCTTTGCGTTCATCACGGCCATGCTGGTGTCCTTCACCCAATACCTGCGCTGGAAGGACAGCGACATGAAGAAGTTCAGGCAACAGATCCTGATCTCGTTGATCGTCGCCGTGGTCATCACCGCACTGGCCGTTTGGGCCCTGGACTACAAACTGGCTGAACTGCACTGGGGCGCCCTGCTCTTCGCCACGGTGTTCGCTGCGGTGGCCAATGCCGCCTACATCCGTGTGGTGCTGAAAGGAAGCTTGAAGAACGCCGGTCCCTCGGTGGCACACGTGGGCTTCGCCCTGGTGCTGCTCGGCGCACTGGTGAGCACCAGCCGCCAGAACGAGGTGAGCCGCAACACCCGCAACATGGACCTGCGCTTCCTGAACGAAGCCTTCAACAACAATGCGGACATCCTGCTCTACAAAGGGGACACCGTGCTGATGGGCGACCACTACGTTCATTACCGACAGAAGCGCCAGGACGGTCCGAACCTGGTGTACGACATGGACTACTTCGCTGTGGCCCCACGGGACTACCGCACCGGCGACACGGTCCGTGTGGGCGACATGCTCTTCCGCGCGCGCAACGATCACCGCGCCACCGAATTATTCCTGCAGGACCAGCCCGCGCACTGGGACGCGCTCGAGGGGTACAGCCTGCGCGCTCTCTGGCACGCCCGTGAGTGGAGCCCATCCCTTCCCGGTGAGCGTTCCTTCGCCTTGGCCCCGTTCGTGCAGATCAACCCGCGTTTCGGCAATGTGGCCGAACCCAGTACACGACACTGGTTGCAGCGCGACCTGTACACCCATGTGCGCTACGCCGACCTGGCCATGGCCAGCGACACCGCGGACGACGCCTGGATGCCGGACCGGCTGTACGAAAAGCAGGAAGGCGATACCATCATCACCCCCACCGCCATCGTGATCATCGACAGCGTGTATATGGTGCGCGACAGCGTGACCTTGAAAATGCTCGGCGACAAGTTCCAGGTGTATGCCGCCAAATTGCGCGTGAGGGACCTTTACCAGCGCGACCGTTGGTTCGACGCACGTCCGATGGTGATCTATGGCAACGGTGAGGTGGTGGCCGGCAAGGCCGCCGAGATCGCACCCCTTCGGATCAAGTACGGGCTGGCGAGCGTGGACCTGAACAACGCTCCTGCCATAGAAGGCGGCAGGCCCGCAGGTCCGGTGAAAGTGGGCATGAACGTGGCGGAGGCCGAGTTCGTGGTAATGCAGGCCATCATGTTCCCGGGCATCAACATCCTCTGGATCGGCTGTGTGCTGTTGGCACTGGGCACCGGCATGGCCGTGTGGCAACGCATCCGGAAAAAGCCCGCCCAGAACGCATAAGCAGGTACATCGATCGGCGCAGCCCGGAAACAGAAAAGACCTTCGTGCCATGACCTCCAACCCTCGCATCCTGCTCGTAGGCACCGGCCGCATGGCCTATCAGCTCGGGCACTCCCTGTTGCAGCAAAAGGCGGACCTGGTGGGCGTGGCCGGGCGGAACCTCAAGGCCCTGAATGAGCTTGCGCTCTTCCTGGACCGCCGCGCCTACGGACTGCACGAACCGCTGCCCAAAGTCGACCTGATCCTGCTTGCCGTGAGCGACGATGCCATAGCGGAAGTGGCCGCTGCATTGCCCGCTACGGATGCCGTGGTGGCGCACACCGCTGGGGCCAAGGACATGGATGTACTGGCCCCACACGCCCACCGTGGGGTGCTGTGGCCCATCCAGAGCCTGAGCCATGGTGCCCCGGTGGATATGCGTGAAGTACCGCTCGTGGTGGACGGCAACGAAGACAAAGCCCTTGCGATGCTGGACGAACTGGCGCGCCGACTGAGCGACAGCGTGCTGCAACTGCCCCATGCCCGCAGGCAGCACATCCACCTGGCGGCCGTGCTGGCCAGTAATTTCCCGGTGTTCCTGCTGGGTGAGGCGCGCCGCCTGTTGCGTGCACAGCAACTCCCCCCCGATCTGTTGATGCCCCTTTGGCGCATGACCGCTTCAAAGGCCGCCGCCATTGGCCCGGCAGAGGCCCTCACCGGCCCCGCCCGGCGTGGCGACACGGAAACGATACGCAAGCACCTCGATCTGTTGACACCCGAGCCCGAACTTCGTCGCGCATACGAGCTGCTGAGCGAGATGATCCTCCACGCCCACGGCCACCGTGAGCCTTCCGGCCAATGACCGACAAGACCTACAAGGAAAAGCTCGCAGCGCTGGACACCTTCCTGTTCGATGTGGACGGGGTGTTCACGGACAACCGTGTCGTGCTCTACCCCGGCATCGATCCGGTGAGGACTTTCTACACACGCGATGCCTATGCGGTGCAGCATGCCGTGAAGGAAGGCCTGCGGATCATCATCATCACGGGAGGACGGTCGCAGGGCGTGCTGGACAGCTTCAACCGGCTCGGTGTGACCGAGGTGTACATGGCCACCGCGAACAAGCTGGAACTGTTCGATCGGTTGGTAAGCGATGGATTGGAACCTTCCACCACCTCCTACATGGGCGATGATATCCCTGATATGCGGGTGATGCAGCGTGTGGCCTTCCCGTGCTGCCCGGCCGATGCCGCCGAGGAGATCAAGGGCATCAGCGCCTTCGTGAGCCGATACGCAGGCGGGGACGGCTGCGTGCGCGACCTGCTTGAACAGGTGCTGAAGGTGAAAGGCAAGTGGATGACCGATGGCGCTCATACCTGGTGACCGATG
>JBKDXR010000057.1:0-53467 GCA_046306055.1 Flavobacteriales bacterium | reverse complement strand
GTAGGCATCGCCAGGCGTACTGGTGAGCTCGAGGCCGTTGGCGGTGATCACAGGCACGGCCGGTGCGGGCAGCACCGTGAAGGTGAGCGTGTCGCTGAAGGTGCGGCAGCCGGCGGCGTTGTACGCGACCACGCTGAGCGGACCGGCACCCACGTAAGCCAGCGGATTGGTATCGCCGCCGTTGCTCCACACAAAGGTGGTGAGGTCGCCGGGCACCAACACATCAATGGGGTCGTTGTCGCATAGCTGGTCGCTCTCGGCCTGCAGGATCACATTGTCCAGGTTGGTGGTATTGAGCAGCGCGAAGGCATCGAGCTTGCCGTAGCCGTGGATGTTGTTGGGCACGGCACCGGTGAACTGATCCGCCACGGCAGTGCTGTGCAGCGCGGCGATCACCTCCTCTACCGGAGCAGTGGTACACTTCTGGAAGTAGAGCGCAATGGCCCCGGTGACCACAGGCGAGGCGATGGAGGTGCCGCCGGCCCGCGAGTGCAGGCCGCCCTGCGCCACCTTGTGCGGCCCAAGCGCTGTGAGGATGGCGAGTTCCTGGAGGGTGTTGGCGGTGAAGGTGACGTCGCCGGTGGCGGTGAGGTCCGGCTTCTGGCGCTCATCGCGTGTGGGCCCCAGGCTGCTGTTGATGGTGATGGCACCGGGCGTACCGGGCACGGTCTGCGGGTTGCCGTTCACATCGATGTAGGACACCACGTTGTAGTGGTTGCCCACGGTGACCACTTTGTCCGAGCAGGCCCAGCTGTCCACCAGGTGTTTGTTGCGGTCGGGCAGCACGTACTTGGCGATGGGCGGGAAGGTGGCCACGGGGGGAATGTCGGTGACCATCAGGCAACCGTTGCCGATCTGCAGGCTGCTCCACACATCGTAGCGGCCGGTGCCGGTGGTCATGAAGCGGAAGTTGTAGGCGCTGGAATCGGGCTGCGCCATCACCACCTGGAGCTGGATCTGATCGCCACGCTGGGCCGCGTAGTACTGCACCACGCCGAGGCGCTGTCCACTGCTGTTCTTGAGGGTGTCCACGATCACGTTGCCCAGGTTGGGCGCAATGGTTCGGTAGGGCGTGCGGCCCCTGAACTGGTAGCTGGGCGTTACGCGATCGGCCCCCACGGCATACTGCACGTTGGCAAAGTCGGCCAGGTCGGCCCACACCTCGAAGAACACGAAGCCGTACTGCTGGCCATTGAAGGTGAGGTTGGGGTTGTAACGGAACCAGGTGAAGGCGCTATCCGGCGTGACCTCGGTGCGCAAGTGATAGGGCAGGAACTGGTTGCTGTTGCCGATGGCGCAGACCATGGCACGACCGCCACGTGCGGTGAGCATGCTGTCGATGAGCAGCGCGGCGGCGTCCTTGCCATCGTGCGAACCGTAGTAGGTGCCCAGGCTGGCGTTGATCACAGCGGGCTTGCCCATGGCCTCGGCCTCGTCCAGGATGTACTTCACGCCATCGGCCACCACGCTGCGCCAGTTGGGCGAGTTGAACTTGCTGGAGACCACGATAATGGACGAGCCGGGGGCCGCTCCTTTGTGCCTTCCGTTGGCCAGGCCATTGCCCGCGGCCGTGCCGGTGACCGTGGTGCCGTGGCCGTTCAAGCCGGGCTGGTCCACCGAGGTCATCTGCCCATTGTTGATCATGGTGCTGTCCCACACCTGGCCGTAGCCATAAGGCTGCGGGGTAAGCTGTGCGTTGAACGGCAGGGTCTGGTCCCAGTACTTCACGATGCGGGTACGGCCGTTGGCGTCCTTGAAGTCGCCGTGCTGGTGGTCGAGGCCGGAATCGATGATACCCACCACCACGCCGGTGCCATCGTAGGCCTGCGGCAGCGGCGCCTGTCCGGCATGCACCAGGTCGATGCGGTTGCGCACGCGCATGGTGTCGTTGAACACCTGTCCGGGATCGAGGCTGAACTCGAAGCGTTCCACGGCCACCTCGGCGGCCAGGGCCTCCACGCGGGCCACAGGGATGCGGGCGCTGGTGATGCGTCCGGTGCTCATCTTCACCACACCACCATGGGTGCGCACGGCCTGGGCCACCGCTGCGGCCGACCCGTGGATGAAGAGGTCCACTTGGGCATCTGCGGCGTGCACCCCATCGAGGTAGGCGCGCAGCACCAGATCGATCTTTGTGCGTTGTTGCGCGGAGAGCGGCGCGACGAGCACGAGGGTGGTCGCGAACAGCAGGGCGTAGCGTTGGAACATGGGCTAAAGGTATCGGCGGTCACTGGCCGCTCATACGGGCATGGGAGGGCATTTCAACCAAGAAATCCACACGGCCGGTGGAATGTTCGACCCGGCAGCAATAATGCTGGAGGCCGTTGGTGACGAACAGGTAGGCCACTTGGAACACCGTGTTGTAGCGTGCGGCCTGCTCGAAAGTGGCCTGAATGATGCGCACCGAGGGCGCCTTGCACTCCACCAGGGCAATGGGTGCCCCATGGTCGTTGTGCACCACGATGTCGGCGCGTTTGCTGAGCCCGTTCATCACCAACGAACGCTCCACGGCGAGCAGGGCCATGGGGGTTCCGAGGTCGTGCACCAGGAAGTTCAGGAAATGCTGGCGCACCCATTCCTCGGGCGTAAGGGCCACCCAACGGCGCCGCACGGGATCGAAAACCCGGGGCCCATCGGGACCGTGCTTAGTTTTGACACCGTGGTCGGGCAGTTCCAATGTCGGGACACCGGGCTCCATCACCCTACAAAAGTGCGCACCAAGGAGGACATCGTGAAGAACTGGCTGCCCCGCTACACCGGGCTTGCTCTGGAAGACTTCAAACCCCACATCCTGCTGACCAACTTCGACAACTACCTGGACATCTTCTGCCAGCAGACCGGGGCCACCATCCCTGTGAAGGACAAGGCGATGAAGGTGGCGGTGGCCGAGGACATGGTGATGATCAACTTCGGCATGGGGAGCCCCAACGCCGCCACGCTGATGGACCTGCTGAGCGCCATAGACCCCAAGGCGGTGCTGTTCCTGGGCAAGTGCGGGGGCCTGAAACGCAAGAACGAGCTGGGCGACCTGATCCTGCCCATCGCGGCCATACGGGGCGAGGGTACCAGCAACGACTACTTCCCGCCCGAAGTGCCGGCGCTGCCGAGCTTCATGATCCACCGCGCGGTGAGCGGCGTGATCCGCGACATGGAACTGGACTACTGGAGCGGCACGGTGTACACCACCAACCGCCGCGTGTGGGAGCACGACGAGGCCTTCAAGGAGCGGCTGCGTGTGCTGCGCGCCATGGCCATCGACATGGAGACCGCCACCCTGTTCATGACCGGCTTCGCGAACAGCATTCCCACGGGAGCGCTGCTGCTGGTGAGCGACCAGCCCATGGTGCCGTGGGGCGTGAAGACCAGTGCCAGCGACGCCAAGGTGACCGGCTCATTCGTGGAGACGCACGTGCGCGTGGGGATCGAAGCGTTGCGCGAGATCATCAACGAGGGGCGCTCGGTGAAGCACTTGCGGTTCGAGTGAGGTGGGGAGAAGAGAGAGAAAAATGCGGTTTTAACGCAGAGGCGCAGAGGGGCATGGAGCGATGGTGAGAATGGTGATATAAGGAGAGAAATGCGGTCTCACGCGGAGACGCGGAGGGCGCAGAGGGAAAAGACAGTGCTGGAGTGCGGATAAGACGAGAGCTCAGGTGGGCTTGGGGGCGGTAGAAGAACGAACAGGGCTGCTTGTGGTCGGGGTAACTGGAATGAACGGATAGAACGAAGGAGCGAACAACGAACTGCTGCATGAACGGCAGCATGTCCACCACCCTGCCATGGCCTCCACCATCGACGACTACAAGAAGATCATGCTTGACGTGCGGGCGGGCAAGTTCAAGCCCGTGTACCTGCTGCACGGTGAGGAGACCTTTTTCATCGACCGCATTGCCGACGAGATCGAGCACCTGGCCCTGCAGGACCATGAGCGCGATTTCAACCAGAGCATCCTGTATGCACGCGACGTGAACCACGAGACCGTAAAGGACACCTGCCTACGCTACCCCATGATGGCCGAGCGCCAGCTGGTGATCGTGCGCGAGCTGCAGGCGTGGAGGATCGACGAGGTGGAGAAACTGGAGAGCTACCTGGCCAAGCCCACCCCCACCACCCTGCTGGTGCTGTGCTACAAGCACAAGAAGATCGATGGGCGCAAGTCCATATTGAAGACCGTGCAGAAGGCGGGCGGCATGGTGTTCACCAGCGACAAGGTGAAGGACGACAAGCTGCCCGATGTGCTGATGGGTTTCGCCAAGGGCATGAAGCGCAAGCTGGGAGCGGCCGAGGCGCAGCTGCTGGCCAACCATTTGGGCAGCGATCTGGCCAAGGCCGTGAAGGAAGTGGAGAAGCTGTGCCTGGTGACCGAAGAGGGCGGGCAGATCACCAGCGACGCCATCCAGCGCTTCGTGGGCATCAGCAAGGACTACAACATCTTCGAACTGCAGAACGCCATCGGCAACCGCAACGCCGAGCGGGCGCAGCGCATCGCCAACCACTTCGCCGCAGACCCCAAGGACAACCCACTGGTGCTGACCATCGGGTTCCTCAACACCTACTTCGCCAAGCTGGCCACCGTGCATGCCCTGCAGGGCAAGCCCCCCCAGGAACTGGCCGCCGAACTGAAGGTGAACCCCTTCTTCGTGAAGGACTACGTGGCCCAGGCGCGGAACTACCCCCTGCCGAAGATCGTGGAGATCCAACGCCACATCCGCCAGTGCGACCTGCGCAGCAAGGGCGTGGGCGGCGATGGCGGCGACCATGGCGAGCTGCTGCGCGAACTGCTGGCCCGGATCATGGGCTGAGCGGCCAGGCTTCCAAGAGCTTCGAACAAGGTGACCGGGGAACGGTAGTGACCGCCCGCCGAACGGTGCAGCCACGATCAGGCCCCTTCCGCTACCTTAGCCGCCTCCCGAAAAGTTCGGGACGCAGCGCTTGCAAGGAAATCCCCTTTTTTGGACCATGGTGCGTAACGCCCTCAAGACCGGCCTCTTCTTCCTCCTGTTGCTTACCGCCCACGCTGGTCTTGCCCAGAACGGCACCATCCGGGGGTTCGTGTACGACAAGGCCACGGGTGAGCCTATGCTCTTCACCAACGTGATCCTGAAAGGGACCACCACCGGTGCGGCCACCGACGTGAACGGCTACTTCTCCATCACCCGCATCACGCCGGGCAGCTACACCATCATGGTGACCGCGCTGGGCTACGACACCCTTCAAAAGGCCGTGACCGTGGCCCGCGACCAGATCCTGACCGAGAAGCTCTACCTGACCAAAGGCGCCATCCAGATGCGAGAGTTCGAGGTGAAGGGCGAAAAGCAGGAATCACAGACCCAGGTGCGCACGGGTGTGACCAAGCTGACGCCGCGCCAGATCGAGCGCATGCCCTCCGTGGGCGGCACCGCCGACCTGGCGCAGTACCTGCAAGTGGTGCCGGGGGTGATCTTCACCGGTGACCAGGGCGGTCAACTCTACGTGCGTGGCGGTTCGCCGATCATGAACAAGGTGATGCTGGACGGCATGGTGCTGTACAACCCCTTCCACAGCATCGGCCTGTTCAGCGTGTTCGACAACGACATCATCCGCAATGCCGACATCTACACGGCCGGTTTCAATGCCGAGCACGGCGGACGCGTGAGCAGCGTGATGGACATCACCACCCGCGATGGCAACAAGACCCGCCTGAGCGGCAAGGTGAGCGCCAGCACCTTCGCGGCCAAGGCCATGTTGGAAGGTCCGTTGAAAAAGCAGGCAGCGCCCGGCGATGGCTCCTCCTCCTTCCTCTTCAACATGCGCCACAGCTACCTGGACCAGACCAGCAAGACGCTGTACTCCTATGTGGACACTGCGGGCCTGCCCTTCGCCTTCACGGACCTGTACGGCAAGCTGTCGTTCAATGGCGCGAACGGCAGCAAGTTCAACCTGTTCGGCTTCAACTTCAGCGATGCGGTGAACTACCAGGGCGTGAGCGACCTCGGCTGGAACAACTTCGGCGCGGGCACCAACTTCGTGCTGGTCCCTGCGGGCTCATCGGTGCTCATTGACGGGGTGTTCTCCTACAGCAACTATGCCATCGAGCTGGTCGAGGGCGACCTGCCGCCGCGCCTGAGCGAGATCGCCGGGTTCAACGGTGGCCTCAACTTCAAGTACTTCATGGGCGAGGACGAGGCCCGCTATGGCGTGGAGGTGCTGGGCTTCCGCACCAATTTCGAGTACTACAACAGCCTGGGCAACAAGTACCAGCAGCAGCAGAACACCTCGGAGATCGTGGGCTACTTCAGCTACAAGAAGAAGTTCGACAAGGTGCTGGTGGAACCCGGCATCCACCTGCACTACTACGCCTCCCTGGCCGTGCCCAGTGTTGAGCCCCGCATCGGCCTGAAGTGGAACATCACCGACGACCTGCGCTTCAAGGGCGCCGCCGGCATGTACAGCCAGAACCTGGTGGCCGCCAACAGCGACCGCGACGTGGTGAACCTGTTCTACGGCTTCCTGAGCGCACCCGAGGACCTGCCCAGCACCGTGCCGGTACGCAACGGCGATGACCGCGAACTGAAAGACCCCTTGCAGCGCGCCAACCACTTCGTGGCCGGTCTGGAATACGACCTGTCGGACGAGCTGACGGTGAACTTCGAAGTGTACCTGAAGGACTTCCGCCAGGTCACCAACATCAACCGCAACAAGCTCTTTAACGACACCCCCGAGTTCGAGGACAAGCCGGATGAGCTGAAGAAGGACTTCATTGTGGAGACCGGCCAGGCCTACGGTGCCGACCTGCAACTGAAGTACGAGAAAGGCAAGCTCTACCTCTGGGGCGTTTACAGCTACACCTATGTGGACCGCTTCGATGGGTTCCAGGAGTACAACCCCGTGTGGGACCGTCGCCACAACGTGAACCTGGTGGCCAGCTACGCCTTCGCCAAGTACGACTCATGGAAGGTGAACGTGCGTTGGAACTTCGGCAGCGGCTTCCCCTTCACGCAGACCCAGGGCTACTACGGCTCGGTGCCTTTCAACGGGAACGTGAACACCAACTACCTCACCAGCAATGCCGACCTGGCCGTGATCTTCGGCCCCTTGAACCAGGGACGCCTGCCCGCCTACCACCGCATGGACGTGGGCGTTACGAAGATCTGGAAGCTGGACGAGCACAAGCAGATCGACCTGGACCTGAGCGTGACCAACGCCTACGACCGCCAGAACATCTTCTACTTCGACCGTGTGCGCTTCGAGCGCGTGGACCAGCTGCCCCTGCTGCCCAGCGTTGGCGTGAGCTACAAGTTCTGACACACCTTTCGTTGAACGCGTTAGAGCCGCAAGCGAAGGAATGCACTGATCATGAACATGACTGCGCGCGCGTTGATCCGACGCGTCGCTCCAGACCTCAATAAGGACCGTTCCATACCTTCAGTCATAGAACACCATCGATGGGCACCTGGGGAACAAGCGCATTTGAGGACGATACGGCGCTGAGTATCTTCGACGACTATTGCGCTGAGCTCACCGATATGGGACAGCTCAGGTCCGACTTCGATACCGTGCTCCGAAAAACGTACGACCTGGAGGACATGGATCTGTTGTTGGACGGGTTCAAGGAGCCGTTGAAAGTGCTGGTCGCGGCGGAATTGATCGCGGCCGCATTGGGTAAACCCTCGGAAAAACTCCCGGGTTACGCTTTCCAGAATGACACTGGGACGATGCCCTTGAATTTCAGCGCCCTCCGCATGACCTTGACCGACGAGATAAAAGATCTTGCTAAAGCCGCAGTGCTGAAGGTGCGCAACACGAAGGGCATTCACCTCACGGAGCTTTGGATGGAGTCGGAATCCTATGAGGACTGGTTGAAGGAGATCGATGATCTGCTCTTGCGTTTGGCTTGACCGGAGCACCCCGAACCATGTTCTCTGAACGGACCAAAGGTGGTTTCGCCAATTTCCCAGCCTACTGCTCCTTGCCGGCTGAATACTCCGTGATACCAGCTGCCAGCTGATCCAACGATCCGCCCTACTTATTCACAACCCCCGGCTTCAATATCAACGTCCGGTCCCAAGGTGTTACCTTTACACTCCGTGATCGCCGGGCCAATTCCGGCAGGTCCCAAAGGCGATGACGGGTTCCACCAAGTATATTTTCGTTACCGGGGGCGTGACCTCCTCACTGGGCAAGGGCATCATCAGTGCCAGCCTGGCCAAGCTGTTGCAGGCGCGCGGCTTCACGGTCACCATTCAGAAGCTGGACCCCTACATCAATGTGGACCCCGGCACGCTGAACCCCTATGAGCACGGCGAGTGCTTCGTAACGGAGGATGGCGCCGAGACCGACCTGGACCTGGGCCACTACGAGCGCTTTCTCGACGTGCCCACCAGCAAGGCCAACAACGTCACCACCGGCCGCATCTACCAGAACGTCATCAGCAAGGAGCGCCGCGGCGAATACCTCGGCAAGACCGTGCAGGTGATCCCGCACATCACCGACGAGATCAAGGCCCATATCCAGGCGTTGGGCCGCAAGGGCATCTACGACTTCGTGATCACCGAAGTGGGTGGCACCGTGGGCGACATCGAGAGCCTGCCCTACGTGGAGGCCCTGCGCCAATTGAAGTGGTCCAAGGGCAAGGACTGCCTCACCATCCACCTGACGCTGCTGCCCTACCTGGGCACCACCGGCGAACTGAAGACCAAGCCCACGCAGCACAGCGTGAAGGAGCTGCTGAGCCTGGGCGTGCAGCCCGATGTGCTCGTGTGCCGCACCGAGCACCCCATGCAGAAGGGCATGAAGGAGAAGATCGCCCTGTTCTGCAACGTGGACCCCGTGGCCGTGATCGAGAGCCGCGATGCGGACACCATCTACGACGTGCCCCTGATGATGCAGGAAGAGAAGCTGGACGAGGTGGTGCTGCGCAAGCTGGGCATCAACAGCTTCCCAGACGCGGACCTGACGCAATGGAAGGACTTCCTGCGCCGCTACAAGGAGCCCAAGAGCGAGGTACACATCGGCCTGGTGGGCAAGTACGTGGAACTGAAGGACGCCTACAAGAGCATCAAGGAAGCCCTGGAGCACGCCGGTGCTGCCAACGAAACGCGGCTGCACATCAAGTGGGTGCATAGCGAAAAGCTGAACGCCAAGAACGTGGCCAAGCAGCTGGCGGGGCTCAGCGGCATCCTGGTAGCACCGGGCTTCGGCAACCGGGGTATCGAGGGCAAGGTGGAGGCCATCCGCTATGCCCGCGAGAACAAGGTGCCCTTCCTGGGAATCTGCCTGGGCATGCAGTGCGCGGTGATCGAGTTCGGCCGCAACGTGCTGGGCTACGCCGATGCCAACAGCACCGAAATGAACGCCGACACCACGCACCCGGTGATCGCGATGATGGAAGAGCAGAAGACCATCGCCGACAAGGGCGGCACCATGCGGTTGGGCGCCTACCCCTGCAAGATCAGCGAAGGCAGCCTGGCCCGCAGCATCTATGGCCGCAAGGACATCACCGAGCGCCACCGCCACCGCTACGAGTTCAACAACGCCTACCTGGACGCCTACAAACAGGCCGGCATGAACGCCACGGGCATCAACCCGCAAGGCAAACTGGTGGAGATCGTGGAACTGAAGGACCACCCCTGGTTCGTGGGCGTGCAGTTCCACCCGGAGTACCGCAGCACCGTGGCGCGTCCGCACCCGCTGTTCATCGGCTTTGTACAGGCGGCGCTGAAAGCGGCCGTGCCCAAGGAGGTGAAGGCGGAAGCGTAGAACGTGTGGGCATGTGCCCATGTGACCATGTGCTCATGAGGGCAAGGCAGTGCGCCAGCGTCCTCTACCGCTCCACGCTCACCCGCACCAACACCGGGGCCATCTCCCCAGCCTGAACGCGCAACAGGTAATGCCCTGTCGCAAGACCATCGGCATCCAAGGACACCCGCTCGCCGAAGGCCGAAGTGGTGATGTTCCGTACCAACCGGCCTTGGGCATCCAGCCATTGCAGCACGACCGGACCAGTGGCACCTGGCAGGCGCAGCTCACCCGCGCCCTGCAAAGGGTTGGGCAGCACGGTGGCCGTGGCCTGCATGGCCGGGCGGTCGCTGGTACCCAACGGCCCAATGACCGGCGGGTCGTTGTAGCGCTTGATCACCGCAGGAAGGAACTGTGGACCAACGGATGCAAGAAAGCCGTCGTGTTCATAGGCACATTGCGGATAGGGCTGGTCCGGTGCACTGATCACGCCCATGCTGGGCACGTAATGGCTCACATAGATCCTTCCATCAGGGGCATGGGACAGAATATTGGTCGTAATGCCGCTGAGTCCACCGACCTCATACTCATCCATCAGTACCGGCGCTAGGTTCGGATCATCGGCTTGCAGGTCATACTGATAGAGCTCGTGCGTGATCACCGGATCGTCGTACAGCCAATGCATCACATATAGGTATCTACCGCTCGGACTAAATTCCACTCCATCCACTCGAACAGGTGCATCCAATGCGAACTCATGCTGGACCGCACCGGACCCCGGATCGAAGGAATGGACCTCGGTCAGGCTCGGAGCAACAGTAGGCTCTGTGAATCCATAGGTTTCCGAAATGGCGGCGAAACGGGTACCATCAACGGTCGGAATGAGTTTCCCATGATCGAAGTCCAATGGAACTACAGAACCTGCCGCACTGATGATCGGAGCGGAAGATAGGCCCGTGCTGGATACCACATAGGCATGATACTCATTCGTGCCGGCCATTTGCCCGATGAACCAATAATCCTCTCCATTAGCATGAGGCACCACCATGCGCCTGCATGCAGCACCGGTCATGAACCAGGTGTACTCGGTACTCAGGACCTGAGGGGGGGCGACACCATCTCCTAGAAACACCTCCAACCATCCGAAGCGCTGTATCCCGAGGGATGGCACCCTGTTCCAAGCGATCAAGAACGCCCGCTCCGGATCATTCGGCTTGGGGATGAATATGACGGACTGCATGTTCCCACCAGAGAACACACCCTCATAAGGTGGGTTGCCTTGCAGCAATTCGTGGTCGGCGCCTCTAACACCAGTACTCTGTCCACTTGAGTTCACCGTGTAGTAGACCAAGAGTTCACCAGTCGTGTCGCTTAGGCTGGCGGCCGGTAAATAGTAAGGTGAAGGGGGGAGGTTCTCCGGAACACCGTTGGAGAACGAGATCCAGTAATTGGACAATAGCCAATTCGCATTGCGCATCTGACCGCAAGCCAAGAGGGGCATGGCGAACGAGAGTATCAATGTGGCACAGTTGGTCCGCATCTGCAGAACGCTCATCTTGCTCCCCATCATTCGTAGATCCTTACTTCGTTGGTGCCTACGCTGGTATAAAACGTAACTCCGCCACAGTCAAAAGGCCTTCCTCCAGAGCAAGAGGTACTACCAACCAATGGGAATGAACAGTCAGTACCACAATAGATCTTGAATCCGTACCAAATGGACCCACTTGGCGGCGTGTATACGTAGCTAGTACCATTTGCCAATGGAATGCAAGCCAATTGCTGCGTCCCTGGAGGAGTGCAAGTGGCCGCATAGTAAAAATTCAATGCGAAGTCCTGCCCGGTTAAGTTATAGATCGTAATGCTTTGAGCCTTCGCTTCTGAGGGTGCGTTCATAAGGAAAATCGGGAGCATGATCAAAAGCAAGCGAATGACCGAGACTATTCCTTTCTTAGAGGAATGAGCAGGAACTAAACGCGGTGTTCGGAGGGGAGGCAAATGCTTCATGCCAACGATGTTTTGGTAGGTTGAAGGTAATGCTGAACAGCAGCGAAAACAAGTGGTGCCGGCCCTTACCGCTCCAAGCTCCCCCGCACCACCACCGGGGCCATCTCCCCAGCTTGCGCGCGCAACAGGTAATGCTCTGCCGCAAGACCCGTGGTATCCAAGGGTATCCGATCGCCGAAAGCCGAAGTGGTGTTTTTCCGTGCCACCTCCTGGCCACATGAGCACATGGCGGGTCGGCAATAGAGCGGTGGTCCGCATGGCCACATCCCCATCCCCCCGCCCGGCTATCTTTGCCGCCCTTCGCGTGAGTGCATGAAGCCCGCGCGACCGACCCGACCTCATGGACCGTAATTCGATCATCGGCATTGTCCTTATCGTGGCCATCCTCTTCGGCTACACGTGGTACACCATGCCCAGCGCCGAAGAACAGGCGCGCATGCAACGCACCCAGGACAGCCTGGCCAGCGTGGAACTGGAGAAGCGCGCCCGCGAGGCCGAGGCCCAGTTGAGCACCACGACCACGACCACCGCCGCCGCACTGGACACCACTGCGGCCACGGACACCCTTTCGCTGGAGGCCGCACTGGAAAGCGCCCTGGCGGACAGCGTGCGCAACACCATGCTGGCCAAGCGTTATGGCACCTTCCATCCCGCCGCTTCGGGCACCGATAGCGAGGTGGTGCTGGAGAACGAACGCCTGCAGGTGGCCATCCGTACCCACGGCGCTCGTCCCACGGTGATCCGCCTGAAGGAATACCAGACCTACCGCAAGACCCCCCTCCTGCTCGCCGACCCCGACAGTGGTGTTTACGAGTTCCGCTTCTTCCAGGGCAACCTGGACCTCAGCACCAACGACCTCTACTTCACCGCCGAGCAGACCACCAAGGATGCCGTGGTGCTGAAGGCCGCCACCACCGACCCTGGCACCTGGCTGCAGATCACCTACCGGCTCGACAGCACGGGCTACTTCATGCACGTGAACACGGCCTTCGTGGGAGCGGGCGCCAACGTGGACCCGCGCAGCCTCTTCTTCCGCTGGGAGCTGCTGGGCCTGCACAATGAGAAGCACCGCGAGACCGAACAGCAGAAGTGTGGCGTGTACTTCAAGTACTTCAGCGACGACCGCGACTACCTGAACGAGACCGGCGACGACCAGAAGGAACTGGTGGGCCGCACCAACTGGGTGGGCTTCAAGCAGGACTTCTTCACGCTGGCGCTGGTCAGCGATGAAGGGTTCGCCGGCAGCGGCTCCGAGCTCTCCATCGCCACCCTCGCGGACAGCACGCACACCAAACGCTACGGGGCCAAGCTGTTCTTCGAGAAGGAGCGCGGCGCCGAACCGGCCGTGGACATGCGGATCTACATGGGCCCGAACCACTACGGCACCCTGGTGGACACCGAGATCGCGCAGTTCGACAAGATCATGGACCTGGGTTGGGGCATCTTCGGCTGGCTGAACAAGTGGCTGGTGATCCCCATCTTCAACTGGCTCGATGGCTGGGGATGGAGCTACGGCATCATCATCCTGGTGCTCACCATCGTGATCAAGATGCTGCTGATGCCGCTCACGTGGAAGAACTTCGTGAGCAGCGCCAAGATGCGCCTGTTGAAGCCCGAACTGGACGAGATCAACGCCAAGTTCAAGCCCGATGATGCGCTGAAGAAACAACAGGCGCAGATGGACCTGTACCGCAAGGCGGGCGTGAACCCCGCCAATGGCTGTGTGCCCCTGCTGATCCAGATGCCCGTGCTGTACGCCATGTTCCGCTTCTTCCCGGCCAGCATCGAACTGCGCCAGCAGGCCTTCCTCTGGGCCGATGACCTCAGCAGCTACGACAGCATCCTCGACCTGCCCTTCGTGATCCCCATGTACGGCGACCACATCAGCCTCTTCACCCTGCTGATGAGCGCCAGCACCATCGTGTACTCACTGATCAACCAGCAGCAGATGCCGCAGCAGCCGGGCATGCCCAGCATGAAGCTGATGATCTACCTCTTCCCGATCATGATGCTGTTCTTCCTGAACAACTTCAGCGCGGGCCTGAGCTACTACTACCTGCTGGCCAACGTGATCAGCATCCTGCAGATGACGCTGTTCAAGCACCTGTTCGTGAACGAGGACAAGATCCGCGCGCAATTGGTGCAGAACATGAAGACACCGAAAAAGAAGAGCCGCTGGCAGCAGCGCCTCGAGGACATGCAGAAGCAACAGCAGGCCGCCCGCCGCAAGTGAGCCCGAAAGCTGGCACGCGATCCGCATCAACACCCCCTGCGATGAACAACCGCACCCTCCTGATGCTCCTCCCCGCGATCGCGACCACCCTGCTGCTGGCCTGCAAGGACAAGGCCCCGGCCGCATCCGACACCACCGCTGAACAGACCCCGGCCGCCACCATGCCCGCCGAGGACAAGGCACCGCAATTCGGCGGCGCTGCCAAGGGCGATTCCCTCTTCTTCTTCCTGGAACGCACGCCCTGCTTCGGGCGCTGCAAGGCCTACCGGATCAGCATTTACCGCAGCGGCTACGCCCAGTACGAAGGACGCCTGAACGTGGAGAAGGAGGGCCTGCACGAAGGCCGCATCGGTGCCGACACCCTGGCGCTGCTGCTGAGCGAGGCCGAGCGCATCGGCTTTTTCGGGATGAAGGACAGCTACGACGCCGAAGTGACCGACCTGCCCAGTACGATCGTGAAGATCCATGCCAACGGCAAGGAGAAGCGGGTACACGCCCGCGTGGGCACTCCGCCCGCCTTCAAGGCCTACGTGGAACAGGTGGAGGCCCTGTTGCTGCCGGTGCCCTGGAAGCCCCTGCCCGCCAAGGACTAAGCAACTGTTCGAGACCGTCCGTCCCGCTTTACCCCGGACATCACCCGGCGACCTCAGGTGAGGGCCGAAGCTGCTACATTTGCGGCCCCTCAAGCAGCCGGAACGAACGACCGCTCCGGTCCAAACGAATGAACCCTTTTTACATGATCATGAAGCGTTCCCTTTCATTGCTCTTCGCAGCAGTGCTGGCCATCGCCACCCAGGCCCACGAGGGCATGTGGCTGCTCACCAAGCTCAAGCAGGTGAACGAGGCCGAGATGCAGAAGCTCGGTTTCAAACTGACGGCCGAGGACATCTATGCCATCAACCGCAGCGGCATCAAGGACGCCGTGGTGCGTTTGGGCGGTGGTTTCTGCAGCGGTGAAATGGTGAGCGCCGAGGGCCTCTTCCTGACCAACCACCACTGCGGCTACGACGCCATCCAAGGCTTGAGCAGCGTGGAGCACGACTACCTCACCGACGGCTTCTGGGCCATGAACCGTGAGCAGGAACTGCCCGCTGGTTTCAACGTGAGCTTCCTGCAGCGCATTGATGATGTGACCGCCCAGGTGCTGGCCGAGCTGAACAACGCCATGACCGAGGAGGAGCGCAACGCCAAGGTGCAGGAGGTCGGCGCGAAACTGCGCGGCGAAGTGAAGGGCAACGGCATGAGCGCCGACTTCAAGGTGATGTTCGAGGGCAACGAGTTCTACCTCTTCGTGTACAAGACCTACCGCGATGTACGCTTGGTGGGAACGCCCCCCAGCGCCATTGGCAAATTCGGTGGCGACACCGACAACTGGATGTGGCCCCGCCACACCGGCGACTTCAGCATGTTCCGCGTGTACACCGGTCCCGATGGCGAACCCGCCGACTACGACAAGGCCAACGTACCCTTCAAACCCGCCCACCACTTCCCGGTGAGCATGCAGGGTGTGAAGGAAGGCGACTTCGCCATGGTGATGGGCTACCCCGGCAGCACCGACCGTTTCCTGAGCAGCCACGGCGTGAAGCTGGCCCTCGACATCGAGCAGCCCAGCCGCGTGAAGATCCGTCGTGCCAAGCTCGACATCTACGAGGAGTTCATGGACGCCGACAACAAGGTGCGCATCCAATACGCCAGCAAACACGCCAGTGTAAGCAACTACTGGAAGTACTTCATCGGCCAGCAGCGCGGCCTGAAGCGCCTGAAGGTGTACGACAAGAAGAAGGCCCAGGAGAACGAACTGATGAGCTGGGTGAACGCCAACGCCGACCGCAAGGCGAAGTACGGCGACATCATCACCCTGCTGGAGCGCGGGTACAACGAGCGCACCAAGTTCGAGAAGGCCAACACCTACATGCAGGAGGCCGCGTTCGGCAGCGAGGCCATCATCCTCGGGTTCCGCATGATGGGCCTGAAGAACCAGCTGGCCACCGACCCCAAGGACGCCGCCAAGGTGAGCGCCATGGTGGCCCGCGTACAGGCCGCTGCCGATGACTTCTGGAAGGACTACAACCCCGCCACCGACGAAAAGGTGACCGCCGCCATGTTCCGCATGATGCATGACGATGTGGAGCGCGACCTGCAGCCCCCGGTGATGACCACCATCGAGAAGAAGTACAAGAGCAATTTCGAGGCCTGGGCCCGTGCGGTGTTCAGCACCAGCATGCTCACCGACCGCGCCAAGCTCGATGCCTTCCTGGCCAAGCCCACGCTGAAGGCGCTGGACAAGGACCTCGGCTTCCAGGCCGCGGAGAGCTGCCTGAACCACTACCGCAACGTGCTCGGCCCCGCCGTGGATGCCAGCCAGGCCGACCTGGACCGCGGCTACCGCCTGATGGTGGCCGCCATGCGCGAGAAGGACCCCACCAAGAGCTGGTACCCCAACGCCAACAGCACCATGCGCCTCACCTACGGCCAGGTGGGCAGCTACGTGCCCGGCGATGGCATGTTCTACAAGCACGTGACCACCGCTGCGGGCATCCTGGAGAAGGAGGACCCCACCAACGATGAGTTCATTGTGCCGGCCCGCCAGTTGGAGCTGCTCCGCAAAAAGGACTACGGTCGCTACGCCGATGAGAATGGCGACCTGATCGTGTGCTTCATCAGCAACAACGATATCACCGGTGGTAACAGCGGCAGCCCCGTGATCAATGGCAACGGCGAACTGATCGGCATTGCCTTCGATGGCAACTGGGAGGCCATGAGCGGTGACATCGCCTTCGAGCCTGCCCTGCAGCGCACCATCAGCGTGGACATCCGTTACGTGCTGTGGACCATCGACACCTTCGCTGGTGCCGGGCACTTGGTGAAAGAGATGACCCTGGTGGAGCGCAAGCCCGTGGTGGTGGAAGAGGTGAAGCTGGAAGCCGCTCCTGTGGCACCCGCACCTGTTGCGCCCGCCAAGCCGGTGAAGAAGTAAGCTTCGGCTGATCGATAAAAATGGAACGGCGGCCCGAGGGCCGCCGTTCTGCGTTCAGCCCCTAACTTTCCGTCTCCATGCCCGACCCGCGCCTCTCTGAAGCCCTGCCCGAACTGCTGCGCGAAGGACTGCTGACGCCTGAGCAGGCCGAGCGCATCCGGACGCGCTACCAAGCAGGCAGCGAGCAGGCCGGCAACCGGCAATTGCTGGTGTTCGCCATCCTGGGCAGCTTGCTGATGGGGCTGGGCATCATCCTCATCATTGCGCACAACTGGGACGATCTTTCCCGCCCGCTGCGAACGCTGCTCACCTTTGTTCCCGTGCTCCTCGGCCAGGGCCTGGTGTGGTACACGTTGCGCCATAAGCACGAAGCCACCGGCTGGCGCGAGGGCAGCGCGGTGCTCCTGGCCTGTGGGCTCTGCGCGTGCGTGGCGCTCATCAGCCAGATCTACCACATCCACGGCGAACTGAGCGGCTACCTGCTGACCTGTGCGTTGCTGATGGTGCCACTGCTCTATATCCCGGGATCGTATGTGGTGGCGCTGGGTTACCTGGCGATGGCCACCTGGTATGGCACCCTGGCGCGGGTGGACCACTGGAACGGGAGCGAGCTACCGTGGCCCGCGCTGCTGCTGTTCGCAGCTGCCGTGCCCTACTACCTGCAACGCGCCCGCGCCCAAGGAAGCTCTATCGGCTTCTGGTGGCTCAGCCTGTTCATGGCCCTGGCCCTCGGCACCATCGCCCAGCTCTTCTACAGTGATTGGAGCGCCTTGCACGTGGTGGCCTTGGTATCGCTCGCAGCGGCGTACACCTTGGTGCCCTGGCTGCACCGCGACCCCACCGTGCGCACCTGGCCTTGGGTACTGGTGGGTGCGGCCACACAGCTCTGCATCTTCTTCGCCTTCAGTTTCCGCGAGGTGTGGAAGGAACTGATGGAGGAGATGGACCGAGGCGTCAGCGAGGATACCCTTCCGCTCACCTTGGCACTAACGACCGGGGTGGCCATCTATGCCATCACCGCGCGACGCAGGCGCCTGCTGGAACGCTGGCCCTACCCCGAAGGCTTCCTGCTGTTCGTGGTGGCCTTCGTGGTGGCGTTGGTCTCGCCCGCTGCCGCCGCCATCCTGATGAACCTGGCCCTGCTGGGCATGGGCGTGGTCACCGTGCGGCACGGCATCGAGCAGGGATCGTTGAAGCGCATGAACCTTGGTCTCGCTGTGCTCAGCCTCACCATCCTGATGCGCTTCTTCGACACCGACCTCAGCTTTGTGTTGCGCGGCCTGGTGTTCATTGCCATCGGGGCTGGATTCCTGTATATGAACCTGCGCCTTGTGCGCCAACGGCAACGCGATGGGAGCACGCACTAAATGGCTGGCCTTCGGGTTGATGGCGCTCTTCCAACTGGCACTGCCCGGGTGGATGATCATCGGGCACGAACGGGTGCTGCAACAGGGCGAGGTCTTCCTGTTCCGCACGGCACCCATCGACCCCCGCGACCCCTTCCGTGGTGAATACGTGCAGCTGGACTTTGAGGCGGAGACCGGCAATTGGTCTATGCCCGGCGCGACCGCCGCCTATCAGGAGAACATGGCCTACGGCCTGCTGGAGCGCGATGCGGATGGATTCGCGCGCATCGGCCAACTGCAGGGGGCAAGGCCCACAGAGGGTGCGTTCATCAAGGTCCGGTTCATGACCTGGGGCAACGATGATGTGCAACGCGTGTCTCTGCCGTTCGACCGCTTCTACCTGGAGGAAGGAGATGGCGCCACGACGGAGAAGATGCTGCAACCCCAATGGAACAAAGACACCTTGGTGCAACCGCTTCCCGCCCATGCCGTGGTGCGCGTGCTGCACGGCGAGGCCGTGATCGAGGACCTGGTCGTGGGCGGAAAGTCCATCCAGGTTTGGCTGGAGGAGGTGCCGACCGTGAAGTAGCAGAAGAGGACGGTCAGCGCTGGACCACCTGCTCGCGCGCTCGATCCTCCACCATGGCGATGCTGGCCCCAATGGCGGCCATGGCCGGAGCGAACATCACGCCAAGGAACGGCAGCTTCATGAGCAAACTGAACAGCGCACCATTGGCCAGCACGATGCCCATGCGATCGTTCACCGCACGCACGCTCTCGCCGATGCGCATGCGGCGTCGCTCGAACACATAATCCACCATGGAGAAACCGTAGAAATAGGCCGAGACCAGGAACAACAGCGTGAAGCTGATGGGAGAAAGAACAGGCACGAACAGCGTGGCAAGCCATATCCCTACTGTAAGGCCCAGTTCCAGGAAACCGTTGCGCAAGGCGATGAGCGCACCGCGCAGGGCATCCTTCACCAGTTGCCTCATGCTGAAGGGGTGACTATGCCCGGTGAGCACCTCCTCCGTGCGTTCGCTCGCATAGGCCAGCATGGGCGATAGCAGGATGAGCACAAGGTACTTGTTCACCTTGAAGAGCACGTAGAGCACGGCCACCTTAAGCAGGATGAGCACGAACAGCTCACGGGCACCGTTCAGGAAGGCCTTCAGATCGCTCCACAACGATACTTCGGCCGCACCAACAGGCAGTTCGAGCAAGGATGCGAGCCATGCCGACAGCTCGTTCACCGGCCCTTGCACCGCCTGGAAGAACAGGTAGACGAGCAGAGCGAACAGGACGGAGGGCGCGACGAACATCCAGCCCATGCCGTGGCGCAGGGCGAAACCGAAGGCCCGCAGGAAACCGGACAGTCCGAGACGCAGATCGCGCAACATGATGGCCAAAGATGCGCTGCCGGATGACGTGTGCGCGGCAAGATCCATGAACGGCGATGGACATGCGGACCGCGCGGAAGCGGCGGGCTACCTTTGTCCTTTGACGACGACCGCATGGAACTGGACGCCCTCACCGCCCTCTCACCGATCGATGGACGCTACCGCGACCGCACCCGCAACCTGGCCCGATGGTTCAGCGAACAGGCGCTGATGCGCTACCGCCTGCGCGTGGAACTGGACTACTTCAACTTTCTGTGTGAACTGCCGCTGCCCGAGCTCGCCGGCACCGATACGGCGCGCACCAACACGCTCCGCAAGCGCATTGACGAACTGAGCACCAGTGATGCCCAGCACATCAAGGACATCGAGAAGGTGACCAACCACGATGTGAAGGCCGTCGAGTACTTCCTGAAGGAACGGCTCGAAGAGGCCGGGCTTTCGGCACAGAAGGAGTTCGTGCATTTCGCGCTCACCAGCCAGGACATCAACAACACGGCCCTGCCCCTGCTGGTGAAGGACTTCGTGCAGGAGATGTACGTGCCCGCACTGATCACCCTGAAGGACCAGTTGCACGGTTTCGCGCTGGAATGGTCGAACGTGCCCATGCTGGCACGCACCCACGGCCAGCCCGCTTCCCCCACCCGCCTGGGCAAGGAGCTGCAGGTGTTCGTGGAGCGCCTGGACCGCCAGTTGAAGCAATTGCGCGACATGCCCTTCAGTGGCAAGTTCGGCGGTGCCACGGGCAACTTCAACGCGCACCACGCGGCCTATCCCGAGCTGGACTGGGTGAAACTCGCCGACCGTTTCCTCGAGGAAAAACTGGGCCTGCGCCGCCAGCAGTTCACCACGCAGATCGACCAGTACGATGACCTCGCAGCCCTGTTCGATGCCATGCGGCGCGTGAACACCATCCTGATCGATCTGTGCCGCGATGTGTGGCAGTACATCAGCATGGACTACTTCCGCCAGCGCATCAAGGCGGGCGAGATCGGCAGCAGTGCCATGCCGCACAAGGTGAACCCCATCGACTTCGAGAACGCCGAAGGCAACCTGGGCATGGCCAATGCCGTGTTCGGTTTCCTCAGCGAGAAGCTGCCCATCAGCCGCCTGCAACGCGACCTTACGGACAGCACCGTGACCCGCAACATCGGCGTGCCCATGGCGCACACCATGATCGCGCTCGATGCCATCCGCAAAGGACTGGGCAAGTTGCTGTTGAACGAGGGCGCCATCAAGCGCGACCTCGATTCGCAGTGGGCCGTGGTGGCCGAAGGCATCCAGACCATCCTGCGCCGGGCAGGCTATCCGCAGCCGTATGAGCGCCTGAAGGACCTGACGCGCGGCAAGGAACGCATCACGCAGCAGGACATCGCCACCTTCATTGATGGCCTTGACGTTGCTGCCGACGTGAAGGACCGGCTGAAGCAACTGACCCCGCACAATTACACGGGTATCGACCTGCTGGGGCGCGTGCTGCCCTGAACACCTCAGCGCCCATGATCGCACGCATGTGGCACGTGCTCTCGGCACGTTGGTTCCGCTGGGGACTGCTGGGCACCGTTGCGCTCACGCTGTTCAGCTTGTGGTGGTGCGACCGGCAGGTGCGGCAACGGACCAGCGCCTTTCTGTACGACAGGGTGGAAGCCGTACCACATGAGCACGTGGGCGTGGTGCTCGGCACCTCGCAGCGCAGCCGTGGCGGCGGGCCCAACCAGTACTTCGCGAACCGCATGGAGGCCGCGGCCGCGCTCTATCACGCCGGCAAAGTGGACCACCTGCTGCTCAGTGGGGATAATCGTTACTTGAACTACAACGAGCCATGGGCCATGCGCAAGGCGTTGATCGCAGCCGGCGTGGACAGCTCACACATCACGCTCGACTTTGCCGGTTTCCGCACGCTGGATTCCATGGTACGTGCGAAAGAGGTCTTCGGACAGCAGCGGTTCATTGTCATCAGTCAACGCTTCCACAACGAGCGTGCGGTCTTCATTGCACGCGGGCTGGGCATCGATGCCTTGGGCTACAATGCCCGGGATGTGGGCACAGCGCACGGTCTTCGCACCATGTTCCGTGAACGTCTGGCGCGCGTGAAGGTGTACATCGATGCTCTGCTGGGCGTTCAGCCGCACTTCCTTGGCGAACCCGTGGTGATCGGCGAGCAGCACTTCCCGGGCGATCATCCCCCGCTGGTCCCCGAGGCACAAGCCCGCTGATCAAATACCGAACTCCACCTGGAACATGGCGGTCCAGGAACTGCCCGGCGCATCGAGCTCCATGTGGCGTTGCTGCCAGCGATAACCGCCGTACAACTGCAGCTTGATGCGGTGTCCATTCAGGTATTTCGTGGAGCCCAGCAGGATCTCTTCAGTGGTCTTCACCATCGTCCCAAGGGATGCATCGGGCACTACGGAGGTATAGCGTGTGGCCAGTTCGTACTTGCTTCGAAGCAACTTGCTCAACTGCACATTGAAACCGGTGCCTACCTGAACAAAGCGCACGGCACCTTCATCCGAGACCGTCAAGGGATCATTGGCGCTCCGATCGAAATACTCGGCCATGAGGCCCCATCCGTGGAGCTTGAACATCATGTCGGCGATCAGTGTGGTCATACTTCTACTTCCATAGAGCGTAGGCCCCAGCTGCCCACCCGTACGGTAGGCGCGATCATTGAAGCTGTAGGTCCCGGCCAGGCTCAGCTTGGGGCGGGGTTCGAACTCCAGATCACCCTCGGAATAATCACCGCTTCTCGTGAATTTCCCCAGTGGAAGCCACTCCAACCGGCCGGTATAGCACATGCCAGGATCACTGGGAGGTGCACCGCGGCCATCTCCGGACGTGAATGCCCCCTTCACTTGGAACTCCTGCGACCCTGCCGGCAGGGTCCAATAAGCGAATACACCGAAGTCCCGGTCCAGAGTGTACACCGCATTGGCCAGTGAACGGTCCGGGAACTGCAGGCTTCCGGAGGAGATCACGCGTTGGCGGTTGCCGGGCAACTTGCTTTGTCCGAACCCGATATAGAACCGTTTGTTCAAATGGTAGTACACCATGGCATCGCGCACGGTCTGCGGCGAACCGGACTCCAGATCGATATCCGAGGGTGCGAACGAGAGCTGGATGTAATACTGGAACTTTCGCTGAAGCACGAAGCCGTCGAACCGCAAACGCAGGCGTCGTACCCGCGCATCCACCCGGGCCACATCCAGGTCATCACCGCCCTCCGTTGTCAACCCCATCCGGCTCTGCATCCGGAAGCGGAGGTTCATCAGGAAAAGGGAGTCCTTGCGGATGCTGACCCCGTCCTTCACATCCAGGAGGGCGCGTTCATCCACTTCGGTCTGGGCGTGAACAACGCCCGGGAGGCTCAACAGCACCGCTGCCAGCACCCCAAAGATCAGGTTCCGGTACATCGCGAAGCAAATGTGTGAAGCCTATGTTAACTCAATGTATCGTGAACGAACGTTGATGGACGACCAGGTCGTTCGCGGGGATATCCTCCATGCCCAGCGCACGCATCTGCGAGATCAGCTGACCGCGATGCTGGGTACTGTGGTTCAGGCAATGCAATATGAGCTGCCAAGCGGGTTGCATGTGCGCGTTCCCCTTCAGGTCATGATAGGTCACGAGCTCACGCAGGCGATCCTCATCCAGGGCAAGGACCATCCCGTGGAACAGTTCGTTGATGGGCAACAGTGAGCCGATCGAACGGTCCGTTGATGCTGGCCACGTGGTGGAATTGCCGGTGATACGGCCCCACCAGGTGTTCTCGGCATCGCGGATGTGCAACAAAGTGGCCCTGATCGTCGGGAAACTGCCTCCGGCTTCACGGTCCAGCCATTCCTCGGGAACCCGCTGCAAGCGTTGCACATAGCGGGAATTCGCCCAGCGATCATACCCGGCGAGCTGATCAAGCAGTTCCTTCATGAGGGGATAGGTGGATAACCTTGTTAAAAATAGGTCACCAGCGTCCATCGATCATCAGAGCAGTTCCGTCGAACTTCGCAGGGACGACGACCACATGATCGCAACACTGTTCGGAAAGAAGAAGATCACTGAGGACAAGCTCGCGAACGCGTTCATCAACGCGATGCTGGAGCTTACGGCCGAAGGCTTCCCCACGATCGCCGCCGAGCTGAACGAATCGCCCGAGTTCGAGGTAGCACCGGCGATCAAGGAAGATGACGACATCGCCTTTGCCCTGATCGTACTGGCGGCCAACCTTACGGAAATGCAGCGCATTCTGGGCCCCGGCCTGGACAAGCGGATGTTCGCCCTATCGATCTCCAAGTTCGCCCAGGCCATCGATGGTGACGCCACCACGGTGGAACGCCGGGTGAAGGAGATCCAAGGCCGTATGGACCGTCTGAACTTCCCCAGCAAGAACACGGTGTACGCCATGGGCAAGGTGCTGTTCCACGAGTACGACCTGTTCTGTTTCCAGGACAGCTATTTCCGAGAGATGCGCGCCCCGAACCCCATCATCCTGAAACGGCTGAACGGCCTGATGGGCTATTTCATCTGGAGCTGGACGGAAGTGGCGGAGAACTACCGCGTGGTCTGATCCCACCAACGCTTTCCAGGATGACGTCCGGCGCTCACAGGTGGAGCTGCTCCACGGCCATGTCCACGATCTGCTCGCCGATGGCCAGCGCTGCGGTGGCTGCAGGCGAAGGGGCGTTGAGCACGTGAATGTGGTTCCCCTTCCGCTCGATGCGGAAATCATCCACCATGTTACCATCGGTGCCCAGTAGCATGGCACGGACACCTGCTCGGCCCGGGACGATATCCTCCATGGTGAGCGACGGCACCAGACGCTGAAGGGTCTTCAGGAACAGGCGCTTGCTGAATGCCCGACGGTACTCGTTGATACCATACCCCATGTTGCGGAAGAACAGCTTCCACGTGCCTCCATAGGAAAGTGCATCTGCGGTATCGCGCAGGTCGAAGTCGGTCTTGCCATAGCCTTCGCGCTTGAACGTGAACACCGCGTTGGGTCCGCACTCGATGCTGCCATCGGTCATCCGCGTGAAGTGCACGCCCAGGAACGGGAAACGTGGATCGGGCACCGGATAGATCAGGTGTTTCACCTTATGGCGACCCTCTTCGCTGAGCTCGTAGTAATCGCCACGGAAGCCCACGATACGCTCGGGGAAGGAAACGCCATCGCCCTTGGCCAGGCGGTCGCTCTGCAGCCCTCCGCAAAAGATCGCATACCGCGTGGAATGCTCGCCCTTGCTGGTGCGCACAATGCTGCGATCACCATCCTGGTCAATGCTGATGTACGCCTCGCCCAGGCTCACCCGGCTTTGCGACTGGATGCCCAAGGCCACTTCGGCCATGCGTTCCGTGGCACCGCGAAAATCGATGATGCCCGTGCATCCCACGCGGATACCGGCAATGCCTTCGCAATACGGTTCGATCTCCTTGATCTGGGCGGCATCCACCCGCGTCATGTCCTCGATACCGTTCGCCATGCCCGTGTTGTAGATCTTCTCCAACCGGGGCAGTTCCTCGGGATCGGTGGCCACGATCAATTTGCCGCAGATGTCGTGCTTCACACCATGTTCCTTGGCAAAGGCCACAAGCTCACGGCGACCTTTCACGCAGTTGCGCGCCTTGAAACTTCCCGGCTTGTAATAGATGCCGCTATGAATGACCCCACTATTGTTGCCGGTCTGGTGGTCGGCCAGCGCCTGCTCCTTCTCGAGCAGCAGGATCCTCAACCCTGGTCGGCGGGTCTGCAGTTTGTACAAGGTGGCGGCACCAACGATGCCACCGCCCACGATGATGACATCCCAATCCGAGGTAGCGTGCATGCTTGATGAGTAAGCGCGACGAAGGTACGCGGGCACCGCTCACTCTTCCTGCGGCAGTACCTCCACCTCAGCGCGCGGGACCATGATGAGCAGGATAAGGCCCACCACGAAGAAGCCACCGATGAAGACCACCGTGTTGCGCAGGTCGCCCGTCAATTGATAGACCAGGCCATAGGCGAAGGTCCCCAGCACCGTGCCCACGTAGTAGCTCACATCGTAGAAGGAGAAGTACGAAGCATGGTCCATGGTGTCGGGCAGGAACTTGGCGTAGGTACTGCGCGACAACGCCTGGCTGCCGCCCATGACCAGGCCCACACCACAGGCCAGCAGGTAGAACTCCCACGCCCAATGGATCCCATAGGCGGCCACGCAGAGCACGATCCATATACAGCAGCCCACGGTAAGAGCGGCAAGATTACCCCAGGCCTTGCTCATGCGTACGAAGAGGAAAGCACCCAGAATGGCGACCAACTGAATGATCAGGATGCTGACGATGAGGCTCTGATCACTGATGGGCACAACAGCGCCCAAAGCGTCGAGGTCGTTCACCTCCTTCTTGGCGTAGGTAACGGCCAGGTACATGATGGTCTGAATACCCATGTTGAACACGAAGAAGGCCATGAGATAGCTCTTCAACCGGCGGGTGGACCGCAACTGCCGCCACACCTTGCGTAGTTCCCGGTAGCCGTTCGCCCACACCTGTCCGGTGGGCTTTCGACCATGAGGGTTGTCGGGCAGCACGCGGAACGCGAACTGTGCAAATCCCGCCCACCATAGCCCCACGGTGAGAAAGGTGATGCGTGCGGGCACCCCATCCCGATCGGGGATCCCGAGCAGGGTGGTCTCTCCCCCATCCGGGTTCAGTACCATGAGCAGGTTCAGCACGAGCAGGATCACACTGCCCACATAGCCCATGGTGTACCCCCGTGCACTGATGCGGTCATGGTCCTCGGGTGCTGCGATCTCAGGCAGGAACGCGTCATAGAAAATGAGGCTTCCACTGAAGCCCACGCTCGCCATCATCAGCAGGGACAGGCCCATCCACAGGTGTTCCAACCCGAAGAAGAACAAGCCGGCACAGGATACCGCGCCCATGTAACAGAAGGCTTTCAGGAACGCCAGCTTGCGTCCGGTGTGGTCGGCTATTCCGCTCAGCAAGGGCGAGGTCAGTGCCACGATCAGGAAGCCTGCCGACAGCGCGTAGGAGTAGAGGGATTGAGCAGGGATACCATACTGTTGAAGCACCAGGTCCTGTGTTCCCTCGTGGGTGATGGCGAGATAGAACACCGGGAAAATGGCCGTGGTGATGGTGAGCGAATAGACCGAATTGGCCCAATCGTACATGGTCCATCCGCGAATGATGCGGCGGTCGCCCTTGGGAAGGCTCGACTTCGTCATGTTGGGGCAAGGTAAGGCTGGCGCATACATGCGGAAGGCGCCACAAGGGCGCCTTCCTGAGAACTTACAATGCCAGCCTTAGTTCAGGTCCACCTCCACCCGGCGGTTCTTGCTCATGCCCACATCGGTACCCGAGGCATCAGCAGGCTCATCGGCCCCCTTGCCCACCACGGTGATACGGCCTGTATCCACACCGGCCTCGACCAATGCATCGCGCAAGGACTCTGCGCGCTCCTTGCCCAGCTCGGTAAGGTCGGGGCGCACACGGGCGCGGTCCATTTCGGTGACGTCGATATGGCCCGTGAGCCGAACCTTGATCGTCGGGTCGGCCTTCAGGTCCGCAACCAGCTCGGTGAACCACGGCTCCATGGAGGGGTCCATGACACGCTGGAAGCGCTTGTAATAGAACACGTTGGCATCCACGCGCTGGGCCGGTTTCAAATTGGGATTAACGGCACCCTTGCGACCGAAGATGAATTCGCTTTCGGCATCCTTGAGCTGCTCGCACTTGCACGCGCCACGGTCCTTGATCGGATACACTTCCACGTTGTCGATGTAGTAGTAGGCGGAATTGACCTGCATGCGGCTCTCGCCACGGGGGCGCTTCACTTTTTCGTTCAGCGTCTTTTCGGTGGCCGCGAAATTGCCGATGACCAGGTAGTGCTCCGAACCCTTCGCTTCATAAACCCCGCATACACCCTGCCAGCTGCTCATGTCCTTGTGCACCTTCTCTCGCACGGCAGGCACATTGATGTTGTAGGTCAGGCTGGCATCATCGCTCTTCACCACCTTCTGATTGCCGATCCATACACCCAGTTCCGACACACCGTACTTGCTCAGGTCGCCAAGGGTGACATAAAAGCGGACGCAGTACAGGGAATCCTTCTTCATGCGCTGCTTCATCTGGGTCTGCAGGTAGGTGCGCGGCTCCTGGTTCTGGTAGCTCCACGCCCTGATACCCGCATAGTTGGAACCGCTCAACGCCATTTGATCACCGGCCAGGTTCTTGGGCGCGGACACGTTGCTCTCCTTGGGGGCCATCTCGCTGAACAGGTCCGCCTTTTTCTCCGTTGGGGATGACCAGCCCGCTGCGAGATCGATGGCACCTGCCCGTTTCAGTTTCTTGGTCTCCACTTTCTCAAAATCGCCGTTCACCACCCAGGAGCGGGTCGTGTCGATCTGTTGAGCGTGGGTGGCCGTGATGCAGACCGTGGCCAGGGAGAAGAGGAGCGTGCGCATTGGTGCGATGATGGTTCGACGGTTGGTGGGGTTCGCCATGCTGACCTCCAGCAGAGCGCTGGCAAGTTAAGTGTCACCCCGGTAACACCAACTTCATGCCAGTCGCGCTGGGCCACATTCTGCTGGTCCATTCATCGGGCACGACCGCCTGAAAAAAGGCAAGGCCCGTGCTTTCGCACGGGCCTTGTTATCGGAGTGTGTAAGCCGAGGCTTAGAAGCGCCAGCCGAGACGCAGACCGGCCACTGCACCGAAGCCCGAAGAGCTGGACTTCTGCTCAGGGGTCGTGCTCGTGCTGGTGTCACCATCGATGGTCACCGAAACGTCACCTTCCTTCTGGGTGGTGGTGGTGCTGGCCCAGCCGAACTCGCCGCCGAGGAACAGGTTCTCAGCCACGTAGAAGTCCATACCAGCGAGCAGTGCGAAACCGAAGACACCCACAGGGTTGTTCACTTCGGCGGTCACACCTTCAGCGTATCCACCGCCATCACCGAAGTCAGCGTAGTTATCCCAGGTCTCGGTGGTCTTGCCGCTACCAAAGGAGATGGCCAGACCCAGGTAAGGGCTCAGACGGTCGGTACCAGCAAAGTGGTATTCGATACCGGGAGCCACGTTGAAGTTGGAGGTCTTCACCTCGCGCGTACCGGTACCACCCGTACCATCACCGTTCTCGGTCACGTTCTCGGTGTCCTTGGAGCTGTTGTAGCCCAGGCCGAAACGGATGGCGAGGTTCTCGGACAGGAAGTAACGATACTTCAGCGCGGGGGACACAACAGTGCTGCCCTCACCGGCCAGATTCACCTGTACCTCCAGCGAGCTGGGGTTGCCTTCGGTAGGCTTCTGGGCCATGGCCAACGTAGTGGCACCGGCCAGCACAACGGTCATCAGTACTTTCTTGTTCATGTTCATGGTTGCTTGGTTTGCGGGTCGAAGGTAGAAGGATCTTTAATTGTCCGCCACTTCGACCCTGTTAATTATTGGTTCGTCGATTGTTGACAAGTTCTGTGCCAGCGCCTTAGCAAGCACTAACGTTCCGTCCCTATTGCTGCGCCCGGATGATGTTCAGGGCACTTCCAGCCTTGAACCACTCGATCTGTTGTTCGTTGTAGGTGTGGTTACAGAGGATGGTATCGCTACTGCCGTCCTTGTGCTTGAACACCAGGGTGAGCGGCTTGCCGGGCACGAACGAGGTGAGGTCCGTGAAGTCGATGCGGTCGTCCTCCTGGATCTTCTCGTAGTCGGCCTCGTTGCTGAAGGTGAGGGCGAGCATGCCCTGCTTTTTCAGGTTGGTCTCGTGGATGCGGGCGAAGCTCTTCACCAGCACGGCGGCCACACCCAAGTGACGGGGCTGCATGGCGGCGTGCTCGCGGCTGCTGCCCTCGCCGTAGTTGTGGTCGCCCACGATGATGCTGGACACGCCAGCGGCTTTGTAGGCGCGCTGCGTGGCCGGAACGGCACCATGCTCACCGGTCATCTGGTTCTTCACCTTGTCGGCATCACCGCTGTAAGCGTTGATGGCACCGATGAGCGTGTTGTTGCTGATGTTGTCGAGGTGACCGCGGTACTTCAACCAGGGACCGGCCATGCTGATGTGGTCGGTGGTGCACTTGCCCTTGGCCTTGATCAACAGCACGGCATCGCTGATGTTCTTGCCGTTCCACGCGGGGAAGGGCTCCAACAATTGCAGGCGCTCACTGTCGGGCTTCACCACCACGCTCACCGTGCTGCCGTCGGCGGCCGGGGCCTTGTAACCGGCATCCTCCACATCGAAGCCACGCGGAGGCAGTTCGATGCCTTTCGGCTCATCGAGCTTCACGCTCACCCCGTCCTCATTCACCAAGCTGTCGGTGAGCGGGTTGAAGGTCAGGTCACCGGCAATGGCCAGGGCGGTCACGATCTCCGGGCTGGCCACAAAGGCGTGCGTGTTCGCGTTGCCGTCGTTGCGCTTCGCGAAGTTGCGGTTGAAGCTGGTGATGATGCTGTTCTTGCGGTCGGGGTCATCGGTGTGCCGCGCCCACTGGCCGATGCACGGTCCGCAGGCGTTGGCGAGCACCACGCCGCCCATGGCGTCGAAGGTCTTCAGCAGGCCATCGCGTTCGGCGGTGAAACGCACCACCTCGCTGCCAGGAGTGATGGTGAACTCGCTCTTGGCCCTCAGGTTCTTGTCGATGGCCTGCTGGGCGATGGATGCACTGCGGGTAAGGTCCTCGTAGCTGCTGTTGGTGCAGCTTCCGATGAGGCCCACCTCCAACTTGGCCGGCCAGCCCTTCTCCTTCACGGCTTCAGCGAACTTGCTAATGGGCCATGCAAGGTCCGGGGTGAAGGGACCGTTCACATGTGGTTCCAAGGTGCTGAGATCGATCTCGATCACCTGGTCGAAATATTTCGATGGGTCGGCATAGACCTCAGGGTCGCCCTGCAGGTGCTCCTTGATGCCATCGGCCATTGCGGCCACCTCGGCACGACCGGTGCCCTTGAGGTAGCGGGACATGCTGTCGTCGTAGCTGAAGGTGCTGGTGGTGGCCCCGATCTCGGCACCCATGTTGGCGATGGTGCCCTTGCCAGTGCAGCTCATGCTCTCAGCGCCGGGACCGAAGTATTCCACGATGGCACCGGTGCCGCCCTTCACGGTGAGAATGCCGGCCACCTTCAGGATCACATCCTTCGGGCTGGCCCAGCCGCTGAGCTTACCGGTGAGCTTCACACCGATCAGCTTGGGCCACTTGAGCTCCCAGGCCAATCCGCTCATCACATCGCAGGCGTCCGCGCCGCCCACACCGATGGCGATCATGCCCAGGCCGCCGGCGTTCACCGTATGGCTATCGGTGCCGATCATCATGCCGCCGGGGAAGGCGTACTGTTCCAGCACCACCTGGTGGATGATCCCTGCACCGGGCTTCCAGAAGCCGATGCCGTACTTGTTGCTGATGCTCTCCAGGAAGTTGAACACCTCATTGCTCTTCAGCAGCGCTTCCTGCAGATCGGCCTTCGCACCCACCCGGGCCTGGATGAGGTGGTCGCAGTGCACGGTACTGGGCACGGCCACGGCCTTGCGTCCGGTGGTGCTGAACTGCAGCAGGGCCATCTGCGCGGTGGCATCCTGCATGGCCACGCGGTCGGGCGCAAAGTCGACATAGTCCTTGCCGCGGTTGAAGGCGGCCTTCGCATCACCATCCCAGAGGTGCGCGTAAAGGATCTTCTCGGTGAGGGTGAGCGGGCGGCCGACGGCCTTGCGGGCGGCGGCAACACGGGCGGGATAGCGGCTGTACACCGCTTTGATCATGTCGAGGTCGAAGATCTGGCTCATGCGGGTTCCTTCGTTTGCGGGCGCAAAGGTAACCCACGGGTAAAAGCGGAAAACGCAAAGGGGCGGACCCTACGGCCCGCCCCTCGTTCGCAGCATGTTGGGTCTCAATTATTGCGCGTCGACCGATGCGGCCAGGTTGTTCATGGCGGCCTGGTTGTTGGCGCCACCGCCCATGGCCACGCTGTTGGTCAGCAGGTCCAGTCCATTGAGCAGCACCTGTACATCCACTTTCACGGCCAAGGTCACCGTACTTCCCGATACCACGTCAGCATGGATATGCACGTGCTTCTCGCGCAGCAGCGCATCCGTGGCGCAGTGGTAGGTGAAGGGAATATCCTCGGAGTCGTCCACATCGCCATCGCCATTGCCATCAACAATTCCTTCCATGTTCAGGAACTTGTACCCTGCCATGGGGTTCCAGCTCCAGTGCATGCCCGGCACGTTCAGCGGGTAGGCCGCGGTGAGCGGATCGGCATGGTTCGTTGCACTATCCAGCCCAAGCGCGAAGTTCACCATGTGCACGTGGCCCGGGGCCATGGTGCCAAGGGTGAAGACATTGCTCGCGGCCGAACCGTCCACCAGCAGATAGGTGTCGTGGTACTCGGCCACCATGTTGCTGTCATCGTCCTCGAGGTGCACGTCGCTCACATAGAACTTGAGCGTGCTGAAACGAATGGCATGGCCGAGCCCGTCGGTGTAATTGGCGGCCATATTGAAGGGACTGGTGCCGCTCACGAAATTGAAGGACATCTTCATCGTGGCGTTCGAAGGTGCGGGCGCAGGTGATGGTGCAGGAGCGTCCTCATCCTTCTTGCAAGCTGCAAAAGCCAGTGGCAGTGAGGCCAGTAAGGCCAGTTTCGAAAGGTTCATGTGTGTAGGTTCAGTTGTTGATGAGGTTGTAGGTCAGGCCGATCACAAAACGTTCCTTGTTGGGCACCATCCATTGCCCGATGTCCTGGGCCACGGCGAACTGGCCAATGGCCTGCACGCCCCAGGACCGCCACCAAGCGCGGGCCCCTGCGCTGGCGAACAAGGTGGAACCTCCGGTGCCTTCCACGTCCGTGCCATGGTGGGCATCCTTGCCGGTCAGCTCCCAATACGCGCCCAAGGAGGGCATCAATTTCCAGTCCTCGCCGACGTCCCAGCGGCGAAAGAACTCCGCGGTTGTGCTCAGGCCATGGCCCATACGCGTACCATCTGCATCGTCACCGTTGTAACGGCCGATGAGAGCGAGCGAAGCGCCATTCCGGCCACGGCGCACCATGTATTCCGCTGTCCCCAAGGCGTCCCACGAACCGCTACCCGGTTGCAGGTCATCAGCCACGGGTTCACCCCGATAGGCCAGATCGCTCTGGCCCAAAGGCACTTTCAGCCCGGCACCCACCTGCACCCGATGCACGGTGCGCTCCTCCAGGCTTGTGCATTTGGTATTCACCAGCAGGTAACGTCCAATGAGCAGGGGATCACCCACGCCATAGACATCCGCAGCAATGACGCCGTTCACCGCCTGATAGTTGTTCACCAATGGCAGAGATGCCAACAGGCTGATGCGCTGCGACAACCAGAGGTCGGCACGCAGTTCGGCCACCATGTAAAATTCGCGGTAGAGCGAGGAACCGGTGGACGCCGCTTCCGAACCATGGCCACCATGCTTGGGCAAGGCCTTGGCCACGCCGGGCACCATGCCTTCGAGGTGGCGGTAGCGGTAGAGCATTGAGAACGAACTGGCCCGGTCGTGCGGTTGTATCCCAAGGAAAATCCCGCAGACATCACAGGCCTGGCCCATGGATGGCAGCAGGAGCGCCATCCATGCGACCAAGAAGGTCTTCATGTAGGTTGATCTAAGGTTGAACGGAGGGTTGCCGACAGCAGGTCGGTAGCTCACATCAACCTCGGGGGATGGCGTCCAAGGTCCCGAAATGACCGGGGAGCACCCTTTCCACGAACACGGGGAAAACGCGTTCCACCGGGTTGCGGGCCAATGAGGTGTGCTCAAAGGCCATCCCGACCAACGGCTCAAATCGCTCTTGGAAACGTTCGGCAGGGAATCCCTGTTCCGATTCGTGCTCCAGCGCTTTCAATTGCTTCGACAGGTGGCACTCACCATGGCAGGTGCGCATATCCGCGATCACCTCGCGTTGTACGCACAACTCGCGCTCCACATAGGCCCGCCTCCATTGGAACCGCACCAGAATGGCCGTCGGCATGCTCAGCATAATGCCGACCACGGCCACCAGCAACGCCCCGATGAAGCGGTTCATGGGACTAAAGTAAGAAATGATCAAGGCCACTGGATGACACCCGTCAGTTCAAGGACCTTCCCTGGGGCAGGTGCAGCCTGCACAACACCTGCCGCTTGAGCCCTACAGGCGGGCCTGATGCTCCCGAGGAGCATTGGCGGGGAACTCGTAGCGCTCGTACTTGAACAGGTTGAAGGCCAGGCTCACATACAACACATTGGCATTGAGGCCGGCGTAGGGCTTGTAGCGCACGCCGTCCTTTTGTTCCTCGAAATCGGCATTGTGGAAATTGGTGATGTAGTACTTCACCTTCAGGCAGGCCCCGTTGCCGAACTGCACACCGGCCATGAAGCTGTGGGTGAACAGGTCCGTGCGATCGCTGAACCACACATTGAACTTGTCCTCCTTCCGCTCGTTGGCGAACTTCTTCTCCTTGTAGTTGATCACGAGCTCGGGTTCATAACCCAGGAAAAAGAGCCCTCCGTTCATGTTGCCGAACTTCAGGCCCAGGGGCACACCCACGTTATAGGTCCGGTACTTGAACCGAAGGGTCGTGTCCGGCACATCATAGATGAAGCCCACGTTGCGGATGGAAAGGCCCATGAACATGCCGGCCTTGGCGCTGAAGTCGCGGTTGGCCACCCCCTGTGCATTGAAGAACGGCGAGAAGCGGATGATGGAACCTTGGTCGCTGGAGCTCTCGGTACCGTTGGGGCCTGGTGTGCGCACATCCAGCAGGGCGGTGGAGAAGATCCATTCACCACCGGAGGTGATGTACCACTTGCCCGGCGGAGGGTCCGAGACGAGTTGGGGGGTCTGACCGGCCAGGTCCATGCAGAACAGGAAGGCCAGCCCGGTAAGCAGGGCGTTCGAATGCATCATGGTGCAAATGAACGAAGTACCATCCACCGATGGACGGACTGAAACGAACAAGGGGCCTTCCGGCCCCTTGCGCTTGTCTTGATCGTGAGGCAGGATCACTCCTCCACCACCTCGAAGGCGATGGTACGCACCACATCGCGGTGAAAGGCGACCTCGGCCTCGTACTTGCCGGTGGCCTTGACGGCATCGCCCTTGATCTTGATGTTCTTGCGGTCCACCTCGAAGCCGAGGGCCTTGATGGCATCGGCGAGCATGATGGTGTTGACACTGCCGAAGATCTTGCCCTTTTCGCCCACTTTGGCCCCGATCTTCAGGGTCTTGTTGGCTAGCCCATCGGCCATTTTCTCGGCCTCGGCCTTGATCTTGGCCTCCTTGTGGGCACGCTGCTTCATCGTTTCGGAGAGCTGCTTGCGGGCAGGCTCTGTGGCGGCGATGGCCAGGCCACGGGGCAGCAGGAAATTGCGTGCGTAACCGTCGCGCACCTTCACCACGTCGTTGGCGTAGCCCAGGTGCTCCACGTCTTGTTTCAGGATCACTTCCATGGTCGTAGGCGTGTTGCGGTTACTTCATCATATCGGCCACGTACGGCATCAGCGCGAGGTGGCGGCTGCGCTTGATGGCCTGACCCACCTTGCGCTGGTACTTCAGGCTGGTGCCCGTGAGGCGACGGGGCAGGATCTTGCCCTGTTCGTTCACGAAGCGCAGCAGGAAGTCGGCATCCTTGTAGTCGATGTACGTGATGCCCATCTTCTTGAAACGGCAGTACTTCTCCTTCTTCGTCTCGATGGCGATCGGAGTGAGGTACCGGATCTCGTTGTTGTCGGCTGCCATGGCTTACGCGTTGGTGGATTCGACGTTCTTCTGTTTGTTGCGGCGCTTCTCAGCGAAACCAAGGTGGTGCTTGTCCATCTTGGTGGTGAGGAAGCGGATCACACGCTCATCGCGGCGATACTCGGTCTCGAGCTTGGCAACGAACGCAGCGTCCGCTTCGAACTCGATCAGGTGGTAGAAGCCCGTGGACTTCTTCTGGATGGGATAGGCAAGCTTGCGCATCCCCCAGCTCTCTTCATGGTGGACCTTACCATGGCCTGCTTTGATCAGGTCTTTGAACTTCTTTACCGTCTCCTTTGTCTGGTCCTCAGACAAAACGGGAGTAAGAATGAAGACGGTCTCGTACCGGTTGGTCATAGCCTTTCGGTTGAAAATGGGCCGCGAAGGTAACAAGATCTTGTTGATATCCAGCAATTCGGGCCAAGCCCCTTCCCTATGGCCACCCTCCCCCGCCATCCACGATCGTGGACAACTCCCGCACGGATGAAGGGCCCAGGGCGGTCTATCTTCGTGCCGGGCCGCAGGCCCAGCCCATGGACCAGTTCGTTGTCAGCGCCCGAAAGTACCGCCCGGCCACCTTTGATACGGTGGTGGGCCAGGAGGCCGTGACCGGCACCCTGAAGAACGCCATCCGCAGCAATCACCTCGCCTCGGCCTTCCTGTTCACGGGTCCCCGGGGGGTGGGCAAGACCACCTGTGCGCGGATCCTGGCACGCACGATCAACTGCGAGAACCTCGGCGAGGACCTGGTGGCCTGCGGGCAGTGCGCGCCATGCAAGACCTTCGAGGAAGGCCACAGCCTGAACATCTTCGAG
The DNA here is from genome assembly GCA_046306055.1 of Flavobacteriales bacterium. Taxonomy (GTDB): domain Bacteria; phylum Bacteroidota; class Bacteroidia; order Flavobacteriales_F; family PHOS-HE28; genus PHOS-HE28. The sequence goes on along the minus strand of JBKDXR010000057.1, from coordinate 17,267 downwards.
CTGGACGCCGCCAGTAATAACAGTGTAGAGGACATCCGCAGCCTGATCCAGCAGGTGACCATTGCCCCTCAGGTCGGCACCAAGAAAGTGTACATCATCGACGAGGTGCACATGCTGAGCCAGGCAGCGTTCAACGCCTTTCTGAAGACCTTGGAAGAGCCTCCTTCCTACGCCATCTTCATCCTGGCCACCACCGAGAAGCACAAGATCCTGCCCACGATCCTGAGCCGTTGCCAGGTGTTCGACTTCCGTCGCATCCAGCTGAGCGATATCACCCGGCACCTGGCCTCCATCGCCCAGAAGGAAGGCATCACCGCCGAACCGCAAGCCCTGCATGTGATCGCCCAGAAGGCGGACGGCGGCCTGCGCGATGCGCTGAGCATCTTCGACCAGCTGGTGAGCTTCGCCGGCGACCAGCTCACCTACCAGGCGGTGGTGCAGAACCTGAACGTGCTGGACCACGAGCACTATTTCCGCATCACCGAAAGCATCATCGCGGGCGATACACCCGCCGCGCTCGTGGAGTTCAACGCCATTCTGCAACAGGGATTTGATGGGCACCTGTTCGTGACCGGATTGGCACGCCACTTCCGCGACCTGCTCGTGAGCCAGGACCCGCGGACCATTCCGCTGTTGGAGGTGAGCGAGGACCTGGGGCAGCGCTATGCGGAACAGGCCCGTAACACGCCCCGCGAGATCCTGCTGAAAGGCTTGGACCGCTTGGCCCAAGGCGATGCCCAATACAAACTGACCAAGGAGCCCCGCCTGTTGGTGGAGCTGATGTTGATCCAACTGTGCCGGCTGAACGCCGCACCGGTGGAAGCTGACCCTGAAAAAAAAAGCCCTGACGCGAGCATAACGCGTCCCGCAGCGGCTGTCCAGCGGCCTGTAGCGCCGGTTCCCGAGCCGATGGGCAGTGCATCCCCGCCCGCTCCAGCGGCTCCGCCGATACCTGTTGCTCCCGCAGCTCCGGTGGCCATACCCATAGCGTCGGCGCCCCCGGCCGACAACTACGTCCCCAAGCGTCGGCTGGCCAACCAGGTGAGCATCAAGGCCAACACGGCGACCTCGGCAACGACCACTTCGGCCCCGGTGGTGGCCGTACCCAACGCTGATGTGGAAGGTGTAACTCCTGCTTCCACCAAGGAGATCAACCCCTCGTTGCTGGCCAAGGCCTGGCGCGAGTACGCACAGAAGTGCAAGGACCAAGGGCGCAGCAGCCTGCATGCCACGTTATCGGCACGCGAACCCCAGATCGCTGGACCGGGCAAGATCACCTTCGCCATTGTGAACGAAGTGCAGGAGAACTACCTGCGCGACGAAAAGCCTGAGCTGTTGGGCTTTCTGCGCCGACAGATCGGCGACCCCGGGATGGAACTGGAGGTGGTGAAGGAACAGGTGACGGTGAAGCCCCGCTATACGGCCATGGACCGTTTCCGCCTGTTGGCCGAAAAGAACCCAGCGCTGATCACCTTGAAGAACGAGGTGGACCTGGACCTGGGATAGCCATCCAGCATATACGTCCTACAGGAGCGGCTGAGCACTCCTGAGGACCGTTATGCCGTCGTTGATCGGTATCGGTACTTTCGCGGCACCAATCCAAGTAGCGAACGATGTCGAAGATCAAGGTTGCGAAGCCCGTAGTGGAGCTCGATGGCGATGAAATGACCCGCATCATCTGGCGGTGGATCAAGGAACAGCTGATCCTCCCCTATGTGGACGTACCGATCGAATACTACGACCTCGGCATCGAGTACCGCGACGCGACCGACGACAAGGTGACCGTGGAAAGTGCGAAGGCCATCCTGAAGTACAACGTGGGCATCAAGTGTGCGACGATCACCCCCGATGAGGCACGGGTGGAGGAGTTCGGATTGAAGCAAATGTGGAAGAGCCCCAACGGCACCATCCGCAACATCCTTAACGGCACCGTGTTCCGCGAGCCGATCGTGATCAGCAACATCCCGCGCCTGGTACCGGGCTGGACGCAACCGATCATCATCGGCCGCCATGCCTTCGGCGACCAGTACCGCGCCACCGATGCGGTGATCAAGGGCAAGGGCAAGCTCACCATGACCTTCACCCCGGAGGATGGCGGCGAGGTACAGACCTGGAACGTGTACGATTTCGAGGGCAATGGCGTGGCCCTGAGCATGTACAACACCGATGAGAGCATCGAGGGCTTCGCGCGCTCCTGCTTCAACCTGGCCCTGGCGAAGAAATGGCCGCTCTACCTGAGCACCAAGAACACCATCCTGAAGAAATACGATGGGCGCTTCAAGGACATCTTCGAGGAGATCTACCAGAAGGACTTCAAGGCCGCCTTTCAGGAGGCCGGCATCGTGTATGAGCACCGCTTGATCGATGACATGGTGGCCAGCGCCATGAAGTGGAGCGGCGGCTACGTGTGGGCCTGCAAGAACTACGACGGCGATGTGCAGAGCGACACGGTGGCACAGGGCTTCGGTTCACTGGGCCTGATGACCAGCGTTCTGATCACGCCGGACGGCAAGACCATGGAAGCGGAAGCCGCGCACGGCACCGTGACCCGCCACTACCGCATGCACCAGCAGGGCAAGCCCACGAGCACCAACCCCATTGCGAGCATCTTCGCATGGACGCGCGGCCTCGCTTTCCGCGGCAAGCTCGATGGCAACCAGCAACTGGTCGACTTCTGCACCGCGCTGGAGCAAGTATGCATCCGCACGGTGGAGGCCGGCAAGATGACCAAGGACCTGGCCGTTTGCATCCATGGCGAAAAGGTCGGCGCCGACCACTACCTCAGCACCGAGGCCTTCATGGCCGCGTTGCGTGTGGAACTGGAGCGCACCATGTGATCGACCAACACACTTTCCTGTGAACGGGTCCTGCGGGACCCGTTCGCTTTTATGCACCTTCGTGCAGATGATCGGACGGAAGATCGACCCCAGTCGTTTCCATGCCATGGTGTTCGTGGCGGCCGTGTTGGCGCACCTCATCACGGCCTGGAACAGCACCGGGTATCACAGTGCGGACGAGCACCACCAGATCATCGAGTTCGCGCAATATCACTTGGACGAACTACCACGCGGACACCTCGCCTGGGAGTACCCCACACACATCCGATCATCGATCCAACCATTGATCGCTGTGGCGGTGTTCAAGGGAACCCGAACGCTTGGGCTGACCGACCCGGAGCAGTTGATGCTCCTGCTGCGCCTGCTCAGTGCCGCGCTCGCTCTCTGGGCGGTGCATCGGTTCGTACGCACGGCAATGGACCAGATCGAGCATGGGCTTCAGCCTGCTTTCATCCTCCTCTCCTATTTCCTCTGGTTCCTGCCCTTCCTGCACGTTCGCTTCAGCTCCGAGGGCTGGTCGGCCACCTTCCTGCTGCTGGGCTTGACCGAACTGCTACGCCTGGACAATAGCACGAGATCGCCATACCTCATGGGCCTTTGGGGCACACTGGCCATACTGGTGCGGCCATCGAGCGTTGTGGTGATCGTGGGTGCATTGGCATGGCTGCTCTTCGCAAAACGGGCCAACAAGGGGCAGTGGGTGGGCATCGCCACTTCCTCCGTGACCATGGCCGGCATCGGGGCCTTGCTCGACTCCCTGTTCTACGCGACACCCACCTTCAGCACGTGGAACTATTGGATGATGGCCATCACCGGTCCACCGCGCGCGGCCTTCGATACGCTGCCTTGGTACTACTACCCGCCCTGGATCGTGAAATATGCCCTGCCACCGGTGGGTGTGCTGCTACTGGTCGCGTACGCCCTTGTGCTGGTCCGACGACCTCGCCACTTGGTCGTTTGGTGCATCACACCCTTGTTGCTCGTCCTGAGCATCATTCCCCACAAGGAACTGCGATTTCTCTATCCCGTTGCCGACCTGTTGCCTTGGTTGCTGGTGCTGGGGTTCGTTGAATGGCGAAGTTGGAAATGGTCATCCCGGGCAACGACGGTCCTGTTGAACCCGACCATCGCCCTTGCCGTGGTGGCCAACATCATGGGACTATTCGTGGTCCTAACGCGACCGGCAGGGAACGGACGGACCGCTTTGCTACCCGTGCTGCGCGAAGGGGGCAACGTGACCTATGTGATCGACCCTTCCATCGCATGGCGGATCGAAGTGGCCCCGTTCTACCGCACCAAGCTCGAAGGAGATACCGTGATCGCCCCCGGCACGGTGCAGGCCCCGCTGCGCACAACGTTCGTTATGGCCCAAGAGAAGGACCTGCACACCTTGTGTGAGCGGACCGGGCAGAGGTTCGAACCCGTGGCCCGGACAGCACCGCACTGGGAAGCGCTGCTGCTGCGTTGGTACACGTGGAACGAGGGCTGGCCACCGTGGGTGTTGTACAGGATCCGGGCCAATTGACCTGCCGCACCTGAAGGTGTCGATCTTTGCCCGCCATTTCGATTGTCGTGCGTTGCACGGCCACCCATGACACGGACGTCGAACAGCCCCATCACCCGGAAAGACCTGGACCGTCTGGCCGTGCCAGCGATCATCAGCGGGATCGCAGAGCCGGTGATCTCATTGGTCGACACCGCCTTCGTGGGTCGATTGGGCACCGCCGACCTGGCGGCGGTGGGCATTGCCAGCAGCTTCTTCCTATTGGTGGTGTGGGTGCTGGCACAAACGCGCAGCGCCGTGCTGGCCGTGGTGGCCCGCTACTACGGTGAACAGCGGCTCGACGAGATCAAAGGCCTCGTGCCGATCGCCATCTGGATGAACTTCCTCCTCGGGTTCGGCTTCTTCGCGCTTACGAACCAGCTGGCCGAACCCATCTTCAGGCTCTATAACGCCGAAGGCGAGGTGCTGGAAAAAGCCGTGGCCTACTACCACATCCGCAGCTACGGGCATCCCATCGTGCTGGCCACCTTCGCCATCACCGGAGCATTCAGGGGCATACAGAACCTCAGCTGGAGCATGTGGATCAGTTTGGCGGGCGCGGCGGTGAACGGGCTGCTCAACCCTCTGTTGATCTTCGGCTGGGGCCCGATCACGGCCATGGGCATCGAAGGCAGTGCATGGGCCAGTTTCATCGCCCAAGTGGTGATGTTCGGGATGGCCGTGGTTCTCCTGCAACGCCGCACACCGTTCAGCCTGGTGCCGCAGAGCTGGCGACATCCGGAGCTGTGGGGGCTCTGGTTGCTCAGTGGCAACCTCTTCGCACGCACCATCGCCCTCAACACGTGCTACTACCTCGGCAACCGCTACGCCACGGGGTATGGCGAGGCGTTCATCGGCGCGCACAGCATCGCCATGCAGATCTGGTTGTTCAGCGCCTTCTTCATTGATGGCTATGCAGCAGCGGGAAGTGTTCTTGTGGGTCGTCTGAACGGCGAACGCAATTGGCGCGACCTCTACCGGGTGAGCTGGCAGGTGGTGCGCATGAGCGTGACCATCGGTGCTGTGCTTGCCGTGATCTACCTCGCCGGCTACAATGTCCTCGGATCCATCTTCACACAGGACCAGGCGGTGCTCGACCTGTTGCAAGGGGTTTTCTGGATGGTGGTGATCACGCAGCCCATCAATGCCGTGGCCTTTGCGTTCGATGGGATCTACAAGGGATTGGGCAATGGCAAGATCCTGCGCAACGTGCTGTTGGCATCCACCTTCGGCGCGTTCGTGCCGTTGATCGTACTGGGCGACCACCTGGGCTGGCAGTTGCATGCCATCTGGTCCGCATTCCTCCTTTGGATGGCGGTGCGTGGCGGATTGCTCGCCATGGCCTTCGAACGACATTTCGGGGCGAGGACCGCCCACTGAGACCGACATGCTACCTTCGTATCCATGCGTGCGCTGCTCCTCCTGCTGATCGGCATCGTAGTCGGCGCGGGTCCGCTCGTGGCCCAGGATTACGCCATTTCAGCACCTGCCCCCAAGCCATCTTCCGACAAGAAGGACCCTCGTCCGATGAAGGACAGGTTGTGGTATGGCGGCGGTGTAAGCCTGATGTTCGGCACCGTCACCAACATGGGTATCGCTCCGATGGTCGGCTACAAGATCGACCAGAAGGGCAAGTGGTCCGCCGGTCTGGGCGCGAACTACTTCTACTTCAAGGACAGTCGGTACGTGATACCTTACGAGAGCTCGAACTATGGCTGGTCCTTGTTCCAACGCTACCGCGTGATCCCCCAGGCCTTTTTGCACGCCTCGTACAATTCGCAGAACTACGAGATCTACAACCCGTTCGGGGACAGTTTCCAACGCGAATGGGTGCCCTTCCTGATGGTGGGAGGGGGATACGCCCAACAGCTCGGGGGCAACAGCGTTATGATGTTCCAGATCGCCTGGGATGTGATCCAGGACATCCGTAGCCCGTATGGAGCCCAACCCTTCTTCTCGGTGGGTGCTGGTGTAGGCTTCTGACCTGCAAGTCAAAGAAAGGCCCCCCCGTCATGGTCTTCATTCCCTTCATCAAGGGATGCTGATGATCAGATGAGATGGCGTTTCATGAAAGCCCGTCCAGAGCCGCTCTTCAGATACTTTTCAAAGGCGTATGCCTTGTATTTGTCCGGGAATCCGAAAGAGGCCACACATTGCACAGGTAGTTTGTCCTTGGTGTAACGGACCTGTCCGTTCGTGTGCCGTCGCATTCGTTCATTCAGATCGCTTGTGCAGCCCACATAATAGTGACCGTCGGCACATAGCAGTATGTAAACCTGAAAGTCCAAGACCATTGGTGTGAGCAGTGGACCGTGTCCGCCGTAGCCTCTCCGTGGCAAGGCACTCGACTAGGCCGTCCAATACAACAAAGCCCGCCTTCGCAAGGCACATTGGCTAGCGCCATGTGCCTTGCTTCGGCGAGGCGAAGGTGGAGCCGGAGGGGATCGAACCCTCGTCCAAACGACCGCAAAATGGGCTTTCTACATGCTTAGCCGCTTCATTGGTTTTCGATCCGCCGCTGGGGAAGGGCACCCCACGATGGACTTAGGTCCTGTTTCTTACCTGCGCTCCGGACCACCGCGCAGGCCAGTCTTCCATGATGACACCCCTGATCCGGGAAGGAGGTTGACGGGCCTCCCCGAGGGGTACTCGTCCGCGCTACTGTTATTCGCGCGGATTAAGCCGAACAGCCTGAGGCTATTAAGCTGCGAGAGCGTAGTCTACTTCGCCAGTTACGGCTTTGTGGCACTGGGATACGGGCCGCACCACACGCCCGACATGCTTACACACCTCACGAAGCCGCTGTCAAATCCAGATCGGCCCCAAGTGGTTTTCCAAAGAACAGGTCCGTAAAGGTACGGGCACCAACACCCGCACGAACACCGTGCCAAGGCCACACATTCAATGTCCTAAGTTTGCGGCCGTTCAAAATGGCAGTTCCCTACAGCAAGATCGGCATCATTCGCGAAGGCAAACAGCCCGCCGATCGCCGAGTTCCCTTGACCCCCGCACAGTGCCGTCGCGTACTGGAGCGGTTCCCCCATCTGGACCTCGTGGTGCAGCGCAGCCCGGTACGTGCCTTCACGGATGCGGAATACCAGGCCGCAGGCATCACATTGGTGGACGACCTCGCGGACCGCGATCTGATCCTGGGCGTGAAAGAAGTGCCCTTGGACATGTTGCTCGCCAACAAGAGCTACCTGTTCTTCAGCCATACGATCAAGAAACAGGCCCATAACCAGAAGTTGCTACGCGCTGTGTTGGACAAGGGCATCACGCTGATCGACCACGAACTGCTCACCAACCCGCATGGCGAACGCGTGCTGGCCTTCGGGTACTGGGCCGGTGTGGTGGGTGCGTACAACGGCTTCCGTGCCTGGCAGTTGCTGCACGGCGGCCCTGCCTTGCTACCCGCCCACGAATGCCACGACCTGGAGGAGCTCGAACAGCACCTTCACGCCTATCCCCTGCCCCAGGACCTACGGATCATCATGACCGGTGGTGGACGTGTGGGCAAGGGCGCCATGGGTGTCCTGGAGCGGGCCGGTGTGGAGCGCGTGACGCCTGAGGCCTTCCTCGCCGACACGTTCAACGGTCCAGAATATACCGCGCTCGGCTCGGCCGACCTGTACGAACGGGAGGACGGAAGACCTTTTGACAAGGAAGCCTTTCACCACGATCCGTCAGGCCACCGGTCGAAACTGTTGCACTACGCCCGGAAAGCGCAGATCTACATGGCGTGCCATTTCTGGGATGCGCGTGGCCCGAAGATCCTTTCTGCGGAAGACCTGCGCGATCAGGAGCTGATGCTCCAGGTGGTGGCCGACATTTCATGCGATGTGGGCGGCCCGATCGACTGCACGTTGAAAGCCAGCACGATCGCCGATCCGTTCTTCGGATATGATCGCAGTACGGGCCGGGAAGTACCACCTGGCTCACCAGGCAGCGTCACCGTGATGTCGGTGGACAACCTCCCCTGTGAACTCCCGCGCGATGCTTCGGATGCCTTCGGCAACGACCTGGTCGAACGTGTGCTGCCCCATTTGGTCGGCATGGACGTGGAAGGCATGATCGATCGTGCCACCATTGCACAGGGGGGCCACTTGACCGACCACTTCCTTTACCTCGCCGACTACGCTGCCGGTCAATAGGGCTTCAGCTCCGGAGCACGGCGAGCTCCATCACGAAATAGGCCGTGCCCTCATTCAGGGGCAATGTCCGGACCAACATGGGGCGATGGCTCTTGCGTGCCATGGTCAACAGGCCGAGGCCGGCACCTCCGCGCTCGGTGCGTGCATCGTTCCCGAGCATCAGCATGAAGTGCTGCTTCAGGTCGGCTTCCTCCATGGAATTCAGCACTTCCATGCGATGGCTGAGCATGGCCGCCGTTGCCAGTGGCAGGGCGTTCCCGAACGCCAGTCGGTATCCATCTCCCGCGTCGACCAGCAAGGCAAAGGCGGTATCCTCGAACTGTTCGCCGGCATGCAACCGCACGTTCTCCAGCCCCTCGACCAGCACATTGAACAACCGCTTACGCACCGAGACGGCATCGCCCACTGCCAAGCTGGCGGATTCCGTTTCGGCGAGCAACCGCTCCACTACCGTGTGGTCCACGCGCCCGAAATGGGCGAACACGGGCCGATGCCCGGACCCGGCCAGCAAATGACCTATGGCCTGGCCTGACCAGTGCTCCGATATGTCGGGTCCACGATGCATCCAGATCAATGCGTTCTACTTCGATGGAGGGCTTGTTCTGATAAGACAGAACGGCCATCCGGGTATGATGATACGAACGGATCGGCCGACGGGTTACCTCGGAACATCGACGACATCTTGCGCGCTCAGTCAACATGGCGGTGGTGGAAGAATGCCCTAGGTGGGCCAAGCTGCGACTGAACCTCGCTCGACCTTTGAGGAAGGCGTCCTACCCGGCAGGATGAGGGACGAACAAAAAGCACTCATGACTTTGACTACCAAGACCTTACATCTGCCGAAGGTCATCCTGATGGCGCTGGTCCTCTGGTGCGCCACCAACTCGAGCGCTCAGCAACAGGAGATCATTGTGCGTCTTGAACCGGATTGCGAGGGCGTCAGGGGCTTCTTCACCGGGCCGCAAGGCGCCGTCAGCACGATCTGGACCTTCAGCGACGGAGCCACCACCACCGACCCGGACCCGGTGCATCGCTTCGCCTTTGGCGAACCAATTGGAGCCACTGTTGTGGCTACCGACGGGAACGGCGAGCAGCAGACCTTCAGCAGTGTCTACCCGGCAGTGGAACAACCCGACCTCACCCGGCTGGAAATGCCAACGGTGTTCACGCCGAACGGGGATGGCATCAACGATACGTTCGGACCGAGCGACCTTACGGACCTGGGCCCGTGTGCGGACCTGGCCATTTGGAACCGGTATGGCCAACGCGTGTTCGCCTCGCAAGGCAACGACATCACGTGGGATGGCCGGACCTTCGCGGGTGAACCCGTGGTGTCCGGAGCGTACTTTTATGTCTTCAAGGTAGGTGGGCTCGAATGGACAGGACACCTCACCCTGATACGTTGAACCCATGCGCCATCTATTCATGGTAGCTGCAACCGTAGCAGCATCACTGTTCATTCTGTCCTGCCTTTCGGCAACCTGTGTAACGGGCAAGGGGGACGTTGTTAAACGAACACTTGACCTTCCTGCCGTTCACGCCATCACTCTTCAGGGTTCCCTGGATGTTGAACTGACCCAAGGCACGGACCAATCCGTGGAGGTGGAAGGCCAGGCGAACCTGGTGGGCCTGGTGGAGACCGTGGTGAAGGACGGCCACTGGACCATTCGCACTTCGGAATGCTACAACACGGACAAACCATTCCTGGTACGACTGCGCGTGCGTTCGATGGATCGCCTGTCGGTGCAGGGGTCCGGCGATGTGAAAAGCACCGGCACCTTTGTCGCGAACGCCTTCGACCTGGACGTGCAAGGCAGTGGCGATATCAAGATGAACGTGCAAGGCGGTGCTGTGAAAGCGACCGTGCAAGGCTCCGGTGCGGTGAAATTGTCGGGCACCTGTGATGCCCTGCAAGCCAGCGTACAGGGCTCCGGCGATGTAAAGGCCTCGGAACTCACGGCGACCAAGGTGACCGCAGAGGTGATGGGCAGTGGGGATATTGAAGTGCGCACGAACGGCGTGATCGATGGACAGGTGATGGGCAGCGGGGATGTCCGCTATCTGGGAACTCCTTCCAGCGTGAACGTCACCGTGACCGGGTCCGGGAATGTGAGCCCCATCAAGACCAAATGAGGACCGGCCTTTTCGCCTGGCTGGGCGCACTGCTTTTCATGCTGGGCTGCACGGCTGCGGAGAAGCCGGCACCCACTCCTGCGAGCGGGATCAGGGGGAGCGGACCGTTCGCATTCCCGGCCATCGACGACAACCTGGCGCATGATACCCTGCTCATCCAGACCACCTTCGATCTGGGCGATATGACCTACCTCATGGTGGCCTCCAATGTGGAGGAGACCTTCGAAGGCCTTCGACTTTACCGCTATCGGTTCGCAGCGGATAGCGCCGTGGAGATGATGGCGGTCTCGTCACCCGCCTATGATAGCTGGACGATGCTGCCCACCTTCTTCGGAGCGGACAGTACGGACACACAAGCCCTTTGGGTACTGGCCAACTTCGGCGAGAAGGAAAGCTGGGGGCAGAAGCTGATCTGGCTGGAACGGGACTTCTCGGATAGGGGCTTCATGCATGTGGCCTTGCCTGAACGCGTGATCGAGGACGATACCCTTCGCTTGAAGCGCCGGAACGTGGCACCTCAAATGCGCTACAGTGTGCAAGGTGATACGTCCGTGTGGCGCTTTGCCTGTGACAGCGTATACCTGTACGACGACCAGTCCGGTCACCTGGACCAGGTGCTGCATGCTTCGAGGCTTCGTTACACATTCCAGGCGAGCGAGGGGTTGGCGCTGTGGGTGGATGGCCGCAAGCGCCTTGTGAAGAAGCCCGATATGATGTAAGCGGATCAGCGCGGATAGCACCAACCTACCCGGATCGGTGTTCACGCGCTTGCTACCTTAGCCACTACCACATTCATCATCATGAACAACCTCTACTTGACGCTGACCGCTTTCCTGCTGCTGCACACAACCGCCCGCGCACAGGTCGGCGCCCTTGATGTCACCTTCGATTCGGACGGGATCGTCAGACTGGGCCCCGGAACACTGCACGATGTGGCGTACGCCATCGCCATCCAACCCGACCAGAAAACCGTGTTCGCGGGAGTGGCACGCATCACCTCAACGACCGGATTCACGTCGGACCTGGTCATCGGCCGGCTGAAGACGGACGGCAGTCCCGACAGTACGTTCGCCAACAATGGCCTTTATAACCTTGCCTCGGCAGGAGGATCCATCTTCGGGTACGACGTGAAGATCCAACCGGATGGAAAAATCGTTGTGTGCGGAGGCTACTCGGTCACGGCTGACAATACCGACTTCATAGTGGTCCGGCTCACTGCCGACGGAACACCCGATGCCACCTTCGGGGGTGGCGATGGCATTTCCATCGTTCAGGTCGGTCTCAGCGAGGACTATGCTTACGACCTGGAGTTGCTGCCCAGTGGCAAGATCCTGTTGGCCGGGGCATCCAGCGTTCCGGGATTCACCTACAAGCGTGCCGTGGTGATGCGCTTGCTGCCAGATGGCACCCTGGACAACTCCTTCGGCACGGGCGGTTACACCACCCTTCAATTGGGAGGAACCTCCGAAGATTCCTTCAGATGCATAAGCGTACTGGCATCAGGCAGGTTCATCGCTGCCGGATACTCGACCATCAACAATACGGAGAACGCATTGATGGCCGGCTTCGAAGCCGATGGTACCCTGAACACGGATTTCGCCATCAATGGCATCTATTCCGGGGCGACCATCAGCGAGGTCTTCGACATGGCTGTCGACGGAAATGCCGTGTACCTCGCAGGACGCATCAGCAGCACCGGCGGATTCGACATGGGACTGAGCTGCTTCGACACGACCGGCACGGTGAACACGAGCTTTGGCTCCGGCGGAACGGTCATGGCGAATTACAACCCCATCGACGCAGCGCTGGGAGTTACCGTTCAGGCTGATGGCAAGATCATCTGTGTCGGAACTACGGGCCAGGGCGCCTTCGGGAATCGGGACATGTTCATCACCAGGTATCTCCCCACCGGTGTCATCGACCCCACATTCGCCACGGGCGGCTACGCCATCATCCCGGTGTCCGCCAGCTTCGAGGAAGCCAACTGCATTGCCCTGCAGGCCGACGGCAAGATCATCCTGGCGGGCTTCGCCTCCTTTACCAACAACGACATGGTATTCATCCGACTGACGAATGACCTTTCCGTAGGGCTGAGCGGCAGTCCGGAGAGGAACGACATCACGGTCTACCCGGTGCCGATCACAGGGTCCACCTTGTGGGTCAACGCATCGGACGGTTTCGGAACCGCCATACATGTGGAACTGTTGGATATGCAAGGACGTCGGGTGGCGATCCACGGATTGCCGCAACATGGCGGACCGATCGACATTCAGCTTCCCGCAGACCTGCCGGCAGGAACGTACACGCTTCGCATTCTTTCTGATGGCGTGGAAACCCGACGCACCGTTGTGAAGTGAGCGGCAGCTGCACCCTGCGCAATGCGGGATGCGACCGGAGAGCCTCCCTCATTGCGCATTCAGGGAACAGCGGGCGGAACACATGTGGTGAGCCCGCCATGCCGGTGTGCCGCACTGATGTACTTCCAGGACCGGTCAGGCCACGGTCCGGAGCATGGAACGTGATCACGCCAACCACGGCCTCGGGTCAGCAGACGAACTGCCGGTCGTGCTGCTGCGTGAAGCAGCGACCTACGCGGCCGGGAGCAACATGCCACAAGCGTTCCATGCGGGTCTCCATTCCAGCTTGGTATTGGATGGGCACAGCCGCCATGGTGTTCCCCTCTTCGTGATGGTCAGCGCCGCGTGATGGCTGGGGCGCAGAGAACCGATCCGGGGACCGTACCGCATGGGTGGCCCACGATCTTCCTGCCTCGGGTGATCCGATCATTGGTGTCCGCGCAACTTCGCCGCTGGATGGGGAACATCACCGACCAGGGGCCGTGCAACGAATACCTGGTGGACCAACTCCTGCCCCCCCTTTCAGCGCCGGTGATCCCTGTACCTTGTTCACGGTTCCCCTCACCGCCCTTCCCGGACACCATGCTCGACCATCTTCGACCAGTCGCCTTCACCGTCCTCCTCCTGTGCGGGCTGGTCGCCACGGCCCAAGGCAGGCGGGAGAAGCGTGTGGGACCGGCGGCCTACAGCCCCGGCGGCCCCTGTGACACAAGTGCATGGAAACTGGTCTTCCAGGACGAGTTCACTGGCACCACCCTGGACCGCAGCAAGTGGGTGACCTACTTCACCTACAGCGCCGATGGCAGCGACCAATGCCCGGGCTGCCGGGTGATGGGCACCAGCAACACCATTTTTCGTGATGACCTGGTGCAGGTACGTGACGGGATGCTCCTGTTGGGCGTGCGCACCAGTGCCGAGGAATGGTATGGCCAACGCAAGGACCACGCGGGCAGCATGGTGCATTCCATCGGCGAAGCACACTTCAACCACGGACGATTCGAAGTGCGTTGCCGCATCCCGAAAGGCGCCGGTCTTTGGCCCGCGTTCTGGGGTTTCGGGGGAGAGACGGAGATCGACGTGTTCGAGTTCTGCGGCGAAAAGCCCAACTGGATGAAAGGCTCGTTGCACCGATGGGGGCAACGCAAGTTCTCACACACCGGCAAGCACAAGGCCAACGACCTTTCGCAAGACTTCCATGTGTACGCGGTGGAATGGGATGCCGACGAGACCCGCTGGTATCTGGACGGCGAACTGGTGCACCAACGCGGTCGTTACGTGGACGGCCGAGGACGGCCATTACCAGCCTGCGACCGCGCCCCCGGCGAACTGGCCACAGCGCCTTACTTCCCGAGGTCAACGGACGGTATCAACCTCGTTCTCGACCTGGCCGTGTCGGAACCGGGCGGGTACTGCAAAGCACCCAAGGCCCCCATCATCTGGCCCGGGGAAACGCGCTTTGAGGTGGACTATGTCCGCGTCTATCAACGAAGACCTGAGCAACACTTGCGCGACCATTGTGGCGAGCGGCGGCGACTATTGCCCGCGGACGCCTCGGCGACGCCACCCCGCACTGGTGATACGCGGACATACATCCTGGGGGGACCTGAGGACGTGATCGTATGGCGCGCCAGCGGAGGATTGGAGATCATCGAACGGAACGGGAACTCGGTGACCTTGAAGGTCAAGCGTGGCGCGAAAGGCACGCAATGGCTACGCTCGGAGATCACCTCCGACCCTTGCCATTCAGGGGTACTTGCCCCGCTACTGGAGATCGCGGTCCGACCCTGAGCGTTACTGCACGATGGGGATCATGCCCCGGATGCCCATGTCGACGACCGCTTCGCCGTTCACAGGCTCGAACTTGTTGTCGCCATCCAGTTCCGTCCACTCAAAGCTCTTGTTCGTGCTGAGCGACACGGTGATCACGATGTCCTGCGTCTCATTGCCCGTGATGGTGAGCGGTGCTGCGAAGGCACCCGTGACCAGGCATGAACCGGCCGGAATGGGCGAAGTGGCCTGGATGGGGTTCACCACGGTGGTACCTGGGGCCTGGCCTTCGGTAACAGGTGTTGGGATGGGTGGGTCCTGCACCTCGAAGGCCCAGTAGCCCTGCAACTTGTTGGCGTTCACCGTCACCGTGGAATCGTGCACCAGGTGCGACCCGATGTAGGTGTTATACCCAATGAACGATGCGATGGTGCCCATGTACCCCACGTTGTTGTAGTAGAAGCGGACATCGTAGTTCTGGTAGGCCAGGGACACGCGGAGGAACTGGTATGTACCGGGGTTAAGGTCGCTCAGGGGGATGTTGACAAAGGCCTGGCCGTCGCCCACGTTGATGCCCAGGTCATGGTCGATGGCCGTGGCACCGGCCATGGTGGTCTCCGGAGCGTGGTACACCACATCCCCCTGGCCCACCTGGGTCAAAGCGGTGGGTGAGAACTCCACATAGTGGGCGCTCATCTTGTTGAAACGCGGGCTGTAGGCGCCGCGTCCGGCCGGCACCGCACTGGGCTGCCCCAGGTTGCCCAACCGCACCTGGGTGCTATCGAACCTGAACTTCAGGATAAGGCGCGGACCGGCAGGGGTCGTTGCAGGGTCCTCGGCCTCGTCCTTGGTGCAACCTCCGAGGGTCAACGCGAAAGCGGCCATCGTGGCCCAGATCAGGTGTTTCATGGGGAATCGGTGGGCCACAAAAGTACCAAGGACCGTGCCTGGCTCCTATTCTACCCGCAGCTGACGATAGTATGCGCGCATAACTTTTCCGATTACCTTAGGCTCCGAAGCCGGACCTGTGATGAAGCCCGAAGAGACGATCGACTTTCCGATACGCAAGGTGTGGAGCCGCATATCGCGCATCTACAACACTGAGGCGGCCAAGTACGGCGGCAGCATGGCCGTGGGGCAGATCCTGCTCAACATCGAGCCGGAGGGCACGCCCAGCACCAAGCTCGGTCCGCGTATGGGCATGGAGAGCCGCAGCCTGGTGCGCACCTTGCAGACCATGGAGGAGGCCGGGCTCATCAAGCGGATCGCGTGCAAGGAGGACAAGCGCGTGGTGCGCATCCACCTCACCGCGAAGGGCAAACAGATGCGCGATGTGAGCCGCAACACGGTGATCAAATTCAACGAGGCGGTGCAGAGCCGCTTTACCCCCGCGCAACTCAACAACTTCCGTCAAGTGATGACGGAACTGGATCGTATCCTCGAACAGGAACAACTCTTCTGAAATGCCATTCACCGCAAAGACGCCAAGCACGCCAAGGAAGTCCACTTCGCGCTCTTCGCGTCTTGGCGGTGAGAATCCGATCGAACAATGACCAAACGAAACATCCGCAAGATCGCCGTGCTCGGCTCCGGCGTCATGGGCAGCCGTATCGCGTGCCACTTCGCCAACATCGGCGCTGAAGTGCTGCTGCTGGACATCGCGCCCAAGGAGGGCAGCGATAAGAACAAGATCGTCAACGACGCGCTGACCGCCGCGATCAAGAGCAGTCCCGCGCCGCTGTACGATGCCCGCTTCGCCAAGCGCATCAGCACCGGCAACTTCGACGACGACCTGCCGAAGATCAAGGATTGCGACTGGATCATCGAGGTGGTGATCGAGCGGCTGGACATCAAGCAGCAGGTGCTGGCCAACGTGGAAAAGCACCGCACGCCGGGCACCCTCATCACCAGCAACACCAGCGGCATCCCCATCCATGCCATCGCGCAGGGCCGCAGCGACGACTTCCGCAGGCACTTCTGCGGCACGCACTTCTTCAACCCGCCACGCTACCTGCCGCTTCTGGAGCTGATCCCCGGTCCGGACACCGACCCCGCGGTGCTCGACTTCCTGGAGGACTACGGCCAGCGCATCCTCGGCAAGGTCACCGTGCGCTGCCAGGACACGCCCGCCTTCATCGCCAACCGCATCGGCGTGTTCGGCATCATGGGCCTCTTCCACCTGGTGGAGGAAATGGGCCTCACCGTGGAGGAGGTGGATCGCCTCACCGGTCCAGCGCTGGGCCGTCCGAAGAGCGCCACCTTCCGCACCGCCGACGTGGTGGGCCTTGACACGCTGGTGAAAGTGGCGCAGGGCGTGAAGGACAACTGCCCCAACGACGAGCAGAACGCGCTCTTCGCCATCCCCGGCTACCTGCAGCAGATGGTGGAGAAGAACATGCTCGGCAGCAAGACCGGCAAGGGCTTCTTCTTCAAGGACCGCAGCTCACCCAAGGGTGACATCCTCGCGCTGGACCTGAAG
>JBKDXR010000056.1:0-28385 GCA_046306055.1 Flavobacteriales bacterium | reverse complement strand
GACGTTGCGCTGTGGTCGTCCCACAGGGCGTAAAGCGTGTTCGAGAGGAACGTGCCGGTGTTCGTCCAAGCGTTCGTGGCCGGCGTGGCGCCGAGGCGCACAACACCATTGGTCGTGGCGGTGAACTGCGTCAGCGTGTTCCCCTCGTAGATGAAGGGAAAGCCGATGTTGGTCAATGCGCTCACGGCATCGTCACCACTGATAGCGAGGCTCGTGGCACCCGCCATGGGGTTCACAGCACCGGTGAGCGTGGTGAACTGATAGTTCGTGATGTTGCCCACGGGCGTGGTGGCCGAGGCCGAGAGCTGGCTGGTACCACCCGTGCAGATGGTGCCGGGCGAGGCAAAGGCCGTCAGGCTCACGTTCGGCGGTGCCGCGATCGTGAAGGCTCCGAGGTTCTTGTTGCAGGCACCGTCCGTTTCATGCAGCAGGAAGAGCTGAACGCTCTGGCCGGGCGTGAAAGGACCGATGTTCGCAACGTCGAAGTCGACCAGGCCAGGGATCACCGTGGCAGCGCCACCGTTCACTGAGTAGCTCAGCGAGGTGGTGCTTGCATCACCAACGCTCAGTACTTCCACTGAAATGGTACCGTTGCAGTTGTTCACGTTCACAATGCCCTCGGGGTCGGTGCAGCCGGCGGTACATTCCACTTCGAACACCCAGGCGCTGGCACCAGGGTCGCCGTCGAAGCAGCTTCCGGTGCTGTTGCTTTCCACTTCGAGGTAGATCGAGTTGGAGGAGCTTGTGGCGGTAACGCCCACCAGGCTGGCGAAGTTGCCGCTGGTGATCGAGGCGCCCGTATTGTCAGTGCCATCATACACGCGGATCACATCGTCCGGGGCCATGGTGCCGCTCACGAAGCTCAGCGTCACGGTCTCGGCCAGGATCGGCGTGGTGAAGGTCCACGAACGGGTATCGTTGTTCTGGTAGCAGTAGTTCACTGTGGTGGTGCTACCGCAGGTGATCTCAACAGGGCACGAGGAGGAGAAGTTGCCCAGGTTCACTGTGCTCACCGTTCCGTTATCGACCACGACGTTCACAATGTCCAAGGCAGCAAAGCCAAGGCCACCGTTGTCCAGCACGTTCACGCCCAAAGCGGCGGGAACGCTCACCGGTGAGCCACCGTTCACGGTGTAGATCAACGTAGCGCTTACGCCATCGCCCAAGCTGGTAATGTCCACGCTCAGGTCGAAGGTGCCGGCGATGCAATCATCCACAACACTTACCAAGGCCGTGGCGGGCAGGGGCGGAGGAAGTACGGTGATCAGGTAGTCCTCGGTCTCGCCGAAGCCATAGCTCAGGCAGGAGGTGAGGAGATCGCCGGAGTTGCCTTCCGCTACCGTTACGCGCATGGCGGTAGTACCGAGCAAGGCGGTCATGGGCACGTTGAAAGTGCCGGCGACGTTACGAGGGCCGATCGCGGTGGCGGCTTCCACGAACACTTTCTCCGTGGCATCGCTGAACACGCCGTTCTGGTCGTAATCGATCCAGATGGCCGTGCCGAAGGCAAAGAAGGGCGCGCCGTCGCACTCGTTCTCTTCAATGTTGAAGGAGGCGGTCACACCCTTCTGCACCGAGAAGATCGGGCCGAGCGGGAAGTAGTTCGCGTATTGGCCGGTGATGGACCCGGTACCCGGGGCCGTTATGCCGCAATCCGCAGCGCCAGCACCGTTGGTCACCGCGTTCACCGTCACACTGTAGATCTCCTCATCGGCGTTCACGGTAGCACCGCTTGCGCAGTAGCAGCCCAGGAGGTTGGCCGTGAAGGTCCAGGTGGGGCAACCGGTGGCAGGGCCTTGGCCGCTCTGGGGGGTCACGCTCCAGGTGTGGGGTCCTGGGGCAAGAACGCCGGCATTGAAGGTGGTGCCGGGTTGGTTAATGGCCACGGTGCTGCCGTCCAGCACCACATCATAACCGCCGGCGAATGGCACTGCAGGCCAGCTCAACGTTACGGGTTGGCCAGCGCAGGCCGTGCCGCCATCGGCCGGGTTGGGCGTGGTCGCACAGGCCGGTGGGGGCGCTGCCTGAAGGCAAATGTTGAAAGTGCCCGTGGTGGTGGAGAGCGTCAGCACGCGGAAGATGTAGTCCGTGTTCGGCGTCACCGGAATGGTGCCTGTGAGCTGATCGCCCAAGCAGAACACTTGGGTTCCACCGCACGCAGTAAGCACTTGAACACCCACGGCGCTCATTGTGCCATAGGTGATATTGTAGATCACCGAGGTGTTGGTGCCCGAGTTGAAGGAGTAGTACACATCAACTAGGCCAGTGGTGAGGCAGCTCGGCTGCGGCGCTTCTCCGCCGTTGGCACCCACCGTGGTACCTGCGGTGGCTGCACCAGGGCAGCTTCCGTTGGCTCCTACGGTAAGTGGTGTGGCCGTGGCACAATCGTCGTTCGCCAGCACCGTGAACACAAAGGGACCGGCCCAGTTGCTGTTACCGGCCAAACCGCCGCATACGGCGCGAACGTAGAACTCATAGTTGCCAGGCGTGTAGGGGCCCACCACCAAGGAGGTGGAGGTCAGGCCAGGATTAGAAGGCGTTACTGGTGCTCCGCCACCGGCGCTCTGCACATGCACATCCCACTGGGTCTCGGCGCAGCCCAACACCCAGCTAAGAGTGGCCGTGCCAGCCGACAAGGATGCGGCCAGGGTGTTCGGCACAGGGCAGGGGTCAGCAGCACTGATCGTTACCACGTAGTCCTCAACCTCGCCGAAGGTGTAGCCCAAGCAGGGGTCCACATCCACGCCGTTCACAAAGTAAACGCAACGGACCCGCATGCGGTGGTCACCCAGCGCAGGGTTACAGGCCAGTGAGATGGGGAAGGAAGCGGAAGCATTGACCTGGCCTGTGGTCAGTCCCGAACCGATCTGTCCCGGGGTGGCACCGACCCGTTCCGAAGGCGTGGAGAACACACCATCGTCGTTGTAGTCGATCCAAACAGCGAAGCCTTGGTTGCCCCACTCGCCGGTGGAAACGTTGATGTTATAGCTCGAACCGGCCTGGAGGGTGGCGGTGCGGGTGTTGCTGGGCGGGTTCGGGGGATAGAACGTGTATGAAGGCGTTCCGGCCACGAAGCCAGTGTTGTTGCTCAGGGTAGTACCACTGATCGCCACATTGGAGATCAGATCACCTGCGCCGGTACCGGTGGTGTAAAGTGCGGTGGTGCAATAGTTACCGCATTGGGCCACAGAACTGTTCGTGCCGACCTCGAGCGGGGTGGATGCCACTTGTGCGCCACCACTGCAGCTCACCAGGCAGCGATACCACCAGTTTTCACCGGCTGCATGCGAGGTGACCTGCGTAGAGGCAGTGCCCAGGTTGATGGGGCTGGCAAACGTGTTGTCCGCAGAGCGCTGCCATTGAAATGCAAGCCCGGTACCCGAAGGTGGGGTGGAAAGGCTCAGTGTGAAGTTCGTGTTGAGGCACGGCAATGCCACAGAGGCCAACGTATTACCCGGTGCAGGTGGATCCGAGCAGGGGGTCAGCAATTCCGTGACCGTGACGTTGTCGAAGTTCAGGAAGAAGTCGCCGCCGGACCAAGTAGCACTCCATCGAATGAAAAGAGCTCCTGGAGGTGGATTGAAGGTGTGCGTTTTCGAAATACAGGCATTGCCTAACTGTGTTTCATTAGCTACCGTGGCAATGTTCGTCCATGGTCCAGCGGCCGTGGCCCCGTACTGAATGATGAACGATCCCCAAGGAGTGGGTGCCGGAGCTGTGTTCGCTGACCAAACGGCTGCCTTGTAGGTGTAGCCGATGGTCATCTGCCCGCCTTGCGCCGTGCCGGTCTGCGGGGAAATTAGCTGACCGGTCTGGGCGCTTGACCAAAGGTTACGCCGCATGGCGCCGCCGGTGCCACCGCAAGCCGTGGTGCCGGTAAAGCGCGCGAAGTCACCCGTCCAACCCGTGCTGTTCGCATTGAAATTGAAGGAATAGTTGACCTGGCCAACGGACGAAAGGGCAATAAGGAACAGGGCCATGACCTGCACCCATCGTTGGGCGCTGTTCAACCACGTTCGCAGTGGGTTATGACAATTCATGTGTTCTTGGTTTTGGGTTTGGGGGGTCTTCAGGGTCTGGTGGCAGTGCGGGTCACCTCCGTTGGTTCAGCCTTGGGGTAGGCTGGGCATCGTCTTGTGGAGAAGGGCTCCGTTCTGTCCATAGGAAATCGTGCGGAGCAGTATGGTGATCTTGTCTCGTGCGGGTTGATGATCGTTCAGCGAGCCTCAATATTAGCAGATTCAACAAATGAATACAACATCAAAAAACTTTTGAACAATAGGGAACTGATCGTTCCGGGCATCGTACAGCGCGCCAGTGTGGGCTTTGCCGAGCCTTGGGCGTGTTCCATGAAGTCCGGAAGGGGAGCCTCGTTGCCAACGGAGCACGTCCATACCCGTTAAATGCGGAACACCCCGCCCGCCATCCCGATCGTTCAGGAGGCGGACGGGGTGTCCCCTTCAGTGTTCGTTCAAGCGCTCAGCTCACTTGCTGATCACCAGTCGTTCGGTGTAGCGCTGGTCGCCTGCGGTGATGTTCACCATGTACAGGCCGCTGGCCATCTCCTTCAGTTCAAGCACCTGGTAGACCATGCCATCATTCACAACGATGGTACGGCTGCTGACCATGGCACCGGTGAGGTCGTAGATGTCCACGCTTACGGTGTTCACCCCTTCCTCCACAGCGCTCAGGCTCAGGGTGAGCAGATCGCCGCGGTTGGGGTTGGGGAACATGGTCAGTTCAGCTGAGCTGGTGCTGCCGGTGGTCTGCAGGTTCATGTTCTGACCAACGGGGCTGCCGGTGATCGTCACATTGCACTCATCACCCCAAGGCAGGCTGGTCACGCACCACTGGCCGTTCTTGAAGGCACGCACCTGTACCTGGTAGGTACCGTTGGGCAGGGCGGGCGTCCAGTTAAGCTGTAGCACAGCAGTAGTTGTGGTGCGGACCACCGGAGCGGCCAATTCCGAATTGTTCCAGCGGAACTGGTACTGTGTAGCGCCGTCCACGGTCCTGGCCACCACCCTGTTGGCAGCTCCGCTACCCCAGGCGCGGGTAACTCCGCAGCTGAAGAACTGGTTGCCGGGGATGTCCATCAGCTTGGTGAGGGGGCATGCCGCACGGATCGGATCGATCTTGAAGCGGCACACCGGACCCCATGCGCTGTTGGCACCGTTCACACGGCTGCGCACCTTCGCGTTCATCAGCACGTTGGCCGGGATCTGGTTGGGGCTCCAGTTGTTGATCTGCATGTGGCAGGCACGGATGGCATTGGCAGGTCCGAAGCCATCGCTGGTGGCGTGGTTGCGGAACTTGGTGTAGCCGTAGGTGCCGTTGGGGTCGAAGATCCAGAACTGGTATCCATCGTCCGTCTGGTCGCCCACTTGCCATTGTGCGCTCACCGCAGCGTTCGGGGCCGCCACCAGGAACTGGTTGTTCACCCAGTCGAGCTTGTCGCAGCTGGTGTAGATCAGCTGGTCGGTGCCCAGTGGCAGGCAGAAGCCGCCGTTGCCGGTCACTGCGCTCACCCCACCATTGGTGAAGTTATCGCGGTTGTCGATGATGCGCTGGTTGGTGCCTTGGGTACGGAGGATGTAACCGCCACCAGCAATACCATCGTTGCCGCTATCCAGCACACGCAGACGGTAGCAGCCGTTGGGCAGGCAGGCGCTCTGGGTGATGATACCCTGCACCGGCAGGTTGTTGCCGCTCAGGACCACCACGTTGGTGCCTTGTGCCACGATCTCCCAGCTGGTCTGCAGGAAGTTGGCGTCGGTCTCGAGTTCCAGCGTGAGCCCGTTGGTGGTGCATGCCTGGTTGGTATCGCCGCAGGTCACCGTCATGGTGAACGCTCCTGTGGCCGTACCGAAACCGGTCACGTAGATGTAGTACGTGGTGCCTGAAGTGCCGGTCCACGTCAATTGGCTCTGCAGGCCGCATGCATCATCGTTTCCTGCCACACAGGTGAGCGCACCACAGCTGCCGGTGAACACACCGATCTTGGTGTCGAAGCCGCTGCCACAGAGGCTTGCGGTCATCTGGCCGTTCCAGCCTTGCACCGTGTACCATACGCCACCAGCGGTGCTAAGGTCCGTTGTGCAGGTCCCTGGGTTCCCAGTGTTCGTGCTACCGAGGGTAGTCCCTGTCACGGTGCTGTTGCAGGCCACGGGAATGGCGTTCGCGCACAGGTCGTTCGCTGGTACGGGTACAGGGCATACCACGGTGAAGTTCACCGTGCGAGCTCCCGTGTCCTCGGGGTCCCACATGATGTAGTAGGTGGTGCCGGCGGTGAAGTTCAATGGAACACCCGTGGGGGTTACCACGCCCGTGGCGATCACATCATCGTAGTAGTTCCAGCCTGTGGCATCGCAAGTGCCGACCTGCTTCCAGAAGAAGTCGATCCAGCTGCCAGTTAGCTGCGTTACGTTGATCAGGTGGACACCGGTCACCGCGGCCGTGAAGGTGAAGATCCTCTCTTGACCAGGTGTCGGGAAAGGCCCACCGTAGTTGTTGAACGCACCGTTGCCTGCCGTGGTTGAAACCGCACCGGTCGGAACTTCGCAAGCAGAGATGTTCGCAATACTTGCGCAGGGGTCGTAGGGCGGTGGTGGTGCGCTCACGCAGATGGTGAACGTCGGTGTGGCCTGTACCACACCCGACCAGGACCAGATGCGCACGAAGTAGGTGGTGCCAATGCTCAGGCCGGTGAGGCTCAGCTGTTCGATACCCGTGCTGAAGTTGTTGTCCGCACAGGCAACGTTCGCACCGTTGCAGGCACCGCTGCGTACTTCCAGTACGGCATCGAAAGCGGCATCGAGGATCACTTCATGGCTGGTCGCCGTGGCCACGAAGCTGTACCAGATGTCATCATCTGCAGTACCTCCGCAAACGCCGGCCGCGATGGTCTGCGTCATACCGGCCACGCTGCCCGCTGTGGGCACGCAGGTCAGGCCCGGGGTCAGGCTGATGGCGTTGGAGCAATTATCACCAGGCAGGAACACGAAGGGTGTGATGCTGATGTTGTACGCCACACAGTTGGGCAGCGGACGTGAATCGACGATCAGGTAGTAGGTGCCCGCAGCGAGCGAGACGATGCCGCTGGCCGTGCCGTTCACCACGGTGGTCACCGCGTTCGAGAGGCACTGGCTGGCGTTGTTGCAGTTCGTGCCGCTCTTGAGGAACCATCCCGCGAAGCTGGCACCACCGGTCAGCTGCACGCTGATCTGGTAGTCACCCGCGCTGCTGATGTTCAGCTGGTACACGAAGTCCTCACCACCGCCATAGTTGGCGGCCAGTCCGCACTGTGTGCCCACCACGTTGTTGCCCTTGCCGCAGGTGGTATTGCTCTGCGTGAAGGGGTAGCTGTTGACCGGGAACGGCAGTGCACAGGAAGTACCGGGAGGCGGGCACGCCAGACCGGGCTGGAAGTTGCCGAGGTTCCTGTTGCACGCGCCATCGGTCTCGTGCATCAGCATCACGTTGATGGTGGTGCCGATGGGCCAGGGACCGATGGTCTGTATGCCGCTGTCGGTATCCAGATCAGGTATGGTGATGGGGCTGCCTCCGTTCACGGTGTAAACGAGGTCGGTGGTGGCCGCATCGCCAGTGCCCAGGATCTCCACATCCAGCGTGAAGCTGTAGGTGGCGCAGGTCACGTTCGGTGCCACGGCGCCATCGGGATCGGTGCAGCCGGCCGTGCATTCCACCTCGAAGGTCCACGGGGTGGCGCTACCGTCGAAGCAACTGCCGCTGGCGTCGCTATCGATCTCGATAAAGACGCTCTGGCCGGAGGAGGTGGCCGTTACGCCCGCCAGGCTGGCGAAGTTGCCGCTCACCAGCGTGCTTCCCGTATTGTCCGGCCCGTCCCACACCCGTACGATGTCGTTCGGGGCCATGGTGCCTGCAACGAAGCTCACGGTCACGGTCTCGCCCAGCACCGGGGAACTGAATGTCCAGGTACGCGGGTCGTTGTTCGTGTAGCAGTGGTTCACCGTGACCGTGCTGCCACAGGTGAGGGTCACCGGGCAATTGCTGTAGTAGTTGCCCAGGTTGGCGGTACAGCCAGTGGCCCCATTGGACACCGTGACCGAAACCTCGGCACTGCTGGCGAACGGACCCAGGTTGGTGATACCCGTCAGTACACCGGAGACCGGTGTCTGGGGCACACCGTTCACGCTGTAATTGACGGATGCCGAGGCGGCCCCTCCCAGGTCGGTGATGTTCACCGCAACGCTGAACTGGCTGTTGGCGCAGTTATCGGTGGCAGCCGCAGTGGCCAGTACCGGGCTGTTCGCGCAGGAGAGTGAAAGGTCGAACGCGCCCTCATCGGCGGTACCGAATCCGAGCACATAGATGTAGTAGGTGGTGCTGGCATTGGCGGTCCATGTGGCACTGCTAAGGCCGGTTACCGGAACACAGCCATCATCATCCGTGGTCACACACGTCAGTGTGCCACAGCTGCCGCTGTACACGGCGATCTTCGAGTCCCAAGGCGTAAGTGTGCCGCAGATGGAGGCCGTGGCTTGACCGCAGATTCCCGAGGCCACATACCAAACGCCTCCCGAAGTGTTGTTCAGGAAACCGTTGCACAGGGTGGCCGGCGCTCCGGTCGAGGTGGCATTGATCGTGGTCCCGCTCAGCGTTTGTCCGCACGCGATGGGCGTTGCCGTGCTGCACACATCGTTCGCAGGTGGAGGGGGGCATGCCGCACCGGCGGTCACCGTGATACCATAGGGGCCTGTGGCACCGGCCTGGTTCATCACAGCGATGTAGTAGGTGCCGGCAGGTACGCTGGCATAGGTGATGCTCGCACTGCCGTTGGGGCAGCTCAATGCGGCCGTTGTTTGGGGAATGAACCCTGCGGATTGCGGGCAGCCTACGAACAGGTTGACGAACGCGTTGGTCCGCGGAGGGGTGCTGCCGCAGTAGTCGATCGTCAGCAGGTCCGTGCAGCCTGTCAGCGTGAACGCCTCCCAGGACACCAGTGCACCGAACCCTTCGGTATCCGTGGCACCAGAGCTGTTGCCCGTGAGCAGAATGGAGCTGCCCGGGCTAACACCGGGGAAGGTGGTGATGCTTTGGCACTGGTCAAAGGGCGGTTGCGAGAAGAAGAGGACGCCCTGCGAGTTCGTGCTGTACCCTTCGTTACTGCCCGTGCAGTCCTTGCGCACGAACACGCGGTATTGCGTAGGATGGGTGAGGCCTGGAATGGAGTAGGAGTTGCCTGTAAGGCCGGTGACCACGGTGCTTGTGGCCTCGGGCCCTTGGGTCGCACCCGTGCCTGGCGTTGTGAAGGTCGCGGCGGGTCCGTATTCAACGATGAACGTGCCGGTGCCGCTCCAGGACACGTTAGCAGTGGTCGTACTGGTGCCGATCGCGGCGACGCTGGTCGGCGGCAGGCAGGTCGGTACGGGTTCCAGAACGATGTTGTCGATGTAGACACTGTTGCCGAAGTTGGAACGGCCCCGGAAGCGGACGCGATCGGTGCCGGCGGGTACCGGGAACGCAAGGGTGTTCCATTGTGCTGCCGTTGGAACGAAATTGGCCGTTTGAGGTGCAGCGGTGTTCAACAGGCCTCCCGTGTTATTGGACATGCCTTGGAGCAGCGCCCAAGTGGTGCCACCATTAGAGGAGACCTCGACCGCGATGGAGTCGATCTCTCCACCGGTATAAGTGGTGCCGGCCACATCAAAACGTATCTGCTGGCCAGCACCGATCGGCGCGAGCGTTGGGCTGGTCAGACTGAGGATGGTACCGTTCGGGGCATTGAAGAAGTTCCATTGGGCCGAACCGGTACCTGGTGCTCCGAACGCATTCGAGGCGGCACGAACAAAGTTGGCGTTGGCCGTAGCGCTCCAGCAGTTGGGTGCGAAGGTCAACGGGGTGAAGTTCACCGGGAACGGGGTGGCCATGGGCACGCTGATGGGCGTGCTGGTGGTGGCCGTGGGTGATCCTCCACCCGCTGCGCAGTCCACCGTGCAGCGATAGCTGGTAGCCACGGACTGGTTCACCGTCTGGGTGGGAGCGCTGGTGCCGAAGGGGGTCCAGCCACCGCCGTTGTCGAACTCCCAGGCGTAGGTAACGCCAATTCCGCCGGTGTTCTGCAATCCGACCGAGAAGTTCTGACCTGTGCAGGCACCCGCTACGGTCGCAGTGGTGTTGCCCGGTGCTGGTGTACCGCTGCACACGGGCACGTTCACCAGCTGGATGGCCGTACGGAAGTTGCTGGCAGTAAGGCTGGTCGTACCCGAAACCGGTGCACCCAACCCGTTATATCGTCGACTGGTCGTCAACGCCGCACCGCTCGAATTGCCATTGGCGGTGGCGAATATCGCACCACCATGGGGGGCGTTGTCCGTACGTACGACCAGTAGTTGAAGGTTACCGGAAGCTTGTGTGTATACGAAAGGGGTCGTCAGGAGCACACCAGTGAACCCTGTCGCCGACCACGCCATGGTGCCGTTGTACACCAAGGTGTATCCTGCCGTCGTGTAAGCGCCTGTTGTAAAGGTTGTCGAGGCGGTGTACCGCAGATACAAGGCAACGTTGTTGAAGGTGTTCACCGCAGGCGTACCGCCCAAGGTGGTCATGTTGAAGTTGATCTGGTTGATGGTGAAGTCCTGGCCGATCTCGGAAGCAAGGAAAATATGCTCCCCCACATGGTAGCTGGATGCGCCCAGGGGCACGTTCGCAGATGCACTGGGGTTCGCTGATATGGTCACCGTGACCTGGGCGTTCATCCAGTTGGCCAGGGTCAGAGCCATGATGGAGAGCAGCGTTCTCCATGAGGCCCATCGCCGCCGGCTGCCTGTCGTATTGGTCTTGCTGGTCATTCGAAAGGGGGTTGGTTAGGTTTGTGCTTTGGGGGATGGCAGTTGCGCACCATCAGCGCTGGTAAGGCCATTTTTCGATCGGCCTGAAAACACGTTCGCCACTCAGCAGTAGTGCTGGCGACGATATTCATGGATAGGGCTGGAGGGAAGTAGTGAACTGGTCAGGCGGGTCGTTGGGAGGAGGGGTTGGTCCAAGGTCGAACGGTGAAACTAAGGTCAACCGAGGGCCGTTGTCAACCTCTGAATGATGAATATTCGTCGATAGGCAACCATTGGCAAAGTCACTCGTCTTGGAAACTTAGTTTCAGGCAACCACTCTGACCACTCTCTATCTTCGACGCTCATGCGCACGCCCCGCGAACCCGGCTTCCTTCAGTCCTTGCTACCCATGGCGGTGCTGGTGGTACTACTGGCGGTGAACGTGTTGGTCTTTGGTGATTCCGGGCTGGATGGTCCCAACCAGCTGGCCTTGTTGTTCGCAGCGGCCGTGGCCTTGGTGGTCGCATTGGTCAACGGCCACCGGTTCGCCGATCTGTTGGATCACATCGTGCGTAGCATCAATACGGCCATGGGGGCGATCCTCATCCTGTTGTTGATCGGTGCCCTGGCCGGTACCTGGATGCTGGCCGGGATCGTGCCCACCATGATCGATCATGGGCTGCAACTGCTTTCCCCCAAGGTGTTCCTGTTGGCAGCCTGCCTGGTGTGCAGCGTGGTCTCCCTGGCCACCGGCAGTTCGTGGAGCACGGCGGCCACCGTGGGCATCGCGCTCATGGGCATTGGCAAGGCCATGGGTCTGCATGATGGCCTGGTGGCCGGCGCGGTGATAAGTGGTGCGTATTTCGGGGACAAGCTGAGCCCGCTGAGCGATACCACCAATCTGGCCCCGGCCGTGGCGGGTACCGATCTCTTCAGCCACATCCGCTACATGTTGAATACCACCGTGCCTACTCTGGTCATCACCCTGGTGCTCTTTCTGGGGGTCGGTCTGTTCATGGACGTGAACGAGGGTGCGGCGGGTGCGGATGATCTGCAGGCCGCCATACGCTCCAAGTTCCACATCGGCTGGGAGCTCTATCTGGTTCCCATGGCCGTTGTTGTCATGATCTGGCGGAAGGTGCCGGCCTTGCCCGCCTTGTTCATGGGTGCCCTTTTGGGTGCATTGTTCGCGGTCCTTTTCCAAGCGCCATTGATCCGGGAGCTGGCCGGCGAGGACGGTTGGCGCGGTGTCTATCGCGTGGTGCTCGGGTCCATGGGCTCCGGGGTCAGCGTGGTCACGGGGAACACTACCGTGGACGACCTGCTGACCTCGAAAGGCATGGCAGGTATGATGAAGACCGTGTGGTTGGTGCTCTGCGCCATGACCTTCGGCGGGGCCATGGAGGGCAGTGGCGCGTTGCAGCGGCTCACCCGGGCGATCATGTCGTTGGTGCGGGGCGATGGTTCGCTGATCGCCACCACGGCCGCATCGTGCGTTTTCGTCAATGCCACGGCCAGTGATCAATACCTGAGCATCGTGGTGCCTGGCCGCATGTTCGCACCGGTGTACCGGGAGCGTGGACTGGATGCCAAAGTGCTGAGCCGCACCCTGGAGGATAGTGGTACGGTGACCAGCGCCCTGGTGCCTTGGAACACCTGTGGGGCGTACATGAGCGGAGTGCTTGGTGTGGCCACCATGACCTATCTCCCCTTCGCGTTCTTCAACCTCATCAGCCCGTTGATGACCGTGTTGCAGGGCGCGATCGGTTGGCGCATCGCCCGGCGGAGCTTGTAACCTCAACTACCGTCGTGTCGTTCAACCGGCACATGAAGGTCTGTTTATTCCTTGGAGCGACGGCCATGTCGCTGGGGTCAGTGATGGCTCAGCCGGATACGGTGCTGTTGGCGTACGATGACCATTACATGATCGGCGATGCCGGCGATGATCCCTCGCCCGACCTCAATGCTTATGAGGCATATAATGCGGCACTTGGAGGCGATTCAGTGCGAATGTGCGGTGGATTTCCGTGCATCGGTTGGGTGGAGGACCACTATCCCGATGGAACGCTGAAGCACCGCGGTTCCTATGCGGATGGGCGCCTGGTGGTCTATCGGAATTTCCATCCCAATGGACAGGTGGAGCGTGAGTTCAAGGCCATTGATGCCACGCGCAGTGTTCAGCGTTCATGGCACGCCAATGGTAACGTTCGTTCCGAAGTGCATTATGCTGATGGAGCGGTCTATCGCTACCAGGATCACTATTTGAACGGCCAGTTGCGCTATGCCGAGGAGCGTGGCCGCAAGGATCCGTATTTCATCCGGATGGACCTTTACGCGGCCGATGGCAAGCCGATCAGTTTGCTGGCCTTGGTGGATAAGCGCAAGCTCATCTTCGAGCAGAAGGAGTTCTTCCCCGGGGGCGCGCTGAAGGCATCCGGGCGGTCGCAGTACGATACGCAACGCATGGATTCACGTCGTATCGGTACCTGGAGCTTCTATGACCCTTCCGGACGGTTGGTACGCGAGGAGGACCATGTGGACGGAAAGGTGCACACTACGCGATAGCGGGACCTGAATACATGAAAAAGCCCCGCTGCTCGCGCAACGGGGCTTTCTGTTTTCAGGTCTTTGGGAAGTGGACCTTATTTCGTGTCCTTCACTTCCTCGAAGTCCACATCGGTCACATCGGCATCAGCGGTGCTGTTCGTATTGGATGCACCGCCATTGGCCTGGCCTTCCTGCGTGGCCTTGTACATCTCTTCGCTGGCGGCTGAGAAGGCGGTGTTCAGTTCGCCCATCAGCTTTTCACAAGCGTCCACGTCCTGGGCCTTGTGGGCATCCTTCAGGCGGGTCAGGGCATCCTCGATCGGCTGTTTCTTCTCCGCCGGGATCTTGTCGCCGTAATCCTTCAGGCTCTTCTCCGTCTGGAAGATCAGGCTGTCCGCTGCGTTCAGTTTGTCAACACGTTCGCGAGCGGCCTTGTCGGCGTCGGCGTTGGCCTCGGCCTCCTGCTTCATCTTCTCGATGTCCTCCTTGCTCAGGCCGCTGCTGGCCTCGATGCGGATGCTCTGCTCCTTGCCGGTGGCCTTGTCCTTGGCGCCTACGTGAAGGATGCCGTTGGCATCGATGTCGAAGGTGACCTCGATCTGGGGCACGCCGCGCGGTGAGGGAGGGATGCCATCGAGGTGGAAGCGACCGATGGTGCGGTTTCCGCTGGCCATCGGGCGTTCGCCCTGCAGCACATGGATCTCCACGCTCGGCTGGTTGTCGCTGGCCGTGCTGAAGGTCTCGCTCTTCTTGGTGGGGATCGTGGTGTTGGCCTCGATCAGTTTGGTCATTACACCGCCCATGGTCTCGATGCCGAGGCTCAGGGGGGTCACGTCGAGTAGGAGCACGTCCTTCACTTCGCCGGTGAGCACGCCACCCTGGATGGCGGCACCCACGGCCACCACTTCGTCCGGGTTCACACCCTTGCTGGGCTCCTTGCCGAAGAACTTCTTCACGGCGTCCTGGATGGCCGGGATGCGGGTGCTGCCACCCACCAGGATCACCTCGTCGATGTCGCTGGTCTTGAGGCCTGCGTTCTTCAGCGCGCTCTCGCAGGGGGCGATGGTGCGCTTGATGAGGCTGTCGGCCAGTTGCTCGAACTTGGCCCGGGTGAGGCTGCGCACCAAGTGCTGGGGCACTCCGTCCACGGGCATGATGTAGGGAAGGTTGATCTCCGAGCTGGTGGTGCTGCTCAGTTCGATCTTGGCTTTTTCGGCCGCGTCCTTCAGGCGTTGCAGGGCCATCGGGTCCTTGCGGAGGTCGATGCTGTACTGGCTCTTGAACTCGTCGGCGAGCCAGTCGATGATCACCTGATCGAAGTCGTCACCGCCGAGGTGGGTGTCGCCGTCCGTGCTCTTCACTTCGAACACGCCGTCGCCCAGCTCGAGCACGCTCACGTCGTGGGTACCTCCACCGCAGTCGAACACCACGATCTTCTGGTCGATGCCCTTCTTGTCCAACCCATAGGCCAGTGCGGCCGCGGTGGGTTCGTTGATGATGCGGCGCACCTTCAGACCGGCGATCTCACCGGCCTCCTTGGTGGCCTGGCGCTGTGCATCGTTGAAGTAGGCCGGTACCGTGATCACGGCCTCGGTGACCGTGGTGCCGAGGTAATCCTCGGCGGTCTTTTTCATCTTCTGCAGCACCATGGCGCTGATCTCCTGGGGCGTGTACTGCCGGTCGCCGATCTGCACGCGGGGCGTGTTGTTCGGGCCACGCTCCACCTTGTACGGCACGCGGGAGGCTTCCTTGGAGCACTCGTCGTACGAGTTGCCCATGAAACGCTTGATGGAGAAGATCGTGTTCGTGGGGTTGGTGATCGCCTGACGCTTGGCCGGGTCGCCCACCTTCCGTTCGCCACCTTCCACAAAGGCCACAACGCTGGGTGTGGTGCGTTTCCCTTCGCTGTTGGAGATCACCACAGGTTCGTTGCCCTCCATAACGGATACGCAACTGTTGGTGGTTCCCAGGTCGATCCCAATGATCTTGCTCATGACTTAAGTTTCTTAGCTGGTTTCAGTTGGCTCGCCTTGGGCAAGGCGCATGCCAGCGGTTGGGGACCCTGCCTAATATGACAGGATCGCCATGTCGGAGCCGATGTCACGGCCGACATGACTGCCAAAAGGACAGATCGTCAGTTACAGCCGTAGGGCGGGCCCGAGTTGAACCCCGAGCAGAACCGCATGGTGGCCGTGTACGTGCCGTTGATCAGCTCGTTCAGCGAGGCTGGGTTCAGCCGCTTGTTCACCACGTTCTTGTAGTACCGGCTGGCCCACAGTCCGAAGGCGCCATCCACGTTGGAATACTGCGGTCGGTCCTCCACGATGCTGGAGATGGGTTCGGTAAGGGTCAAGTAGGTGTGGAAGTCCTCGTTCGCCGCATCCACCCGGAAGTCGATGCCTCGGAAGATGCGCTGGTCGACCGCGGGGTCGTCCGGAATGGAATTGCGCAACCAGCTGTAGAAGGTCTCGCCGGCCAGGGTCACCGCCAGTGGCTGCGATGCGGCACTGGCCACCACCGTACCCAGTTCGCGGCTCTTCACGATGCGCTGGGAGACCCCGTCGCGCACCTCATCGAACTTGAAGTCCAAGTTGACCACGAAGCGTTTGTTGGTCCATGGAATGCCGGAAATGGAAGAGGTCCAGTTGAACTCGTAGATGCCGTAGCCGTTGCCCAGCGGGTTCATGAAGTTGATGGCCGAGGCACTGTTCAATGTGTCCTGGTCATTGGAAGCAATGGTGATGTCGCTGGCAATGTTCGAAGTGGACGTCACGTCCTTGCCTTTGATGCGAAGTTTCAGCTTGTAGATGCCGTTCTGGAAAAGGAACGTGGGGCCGGAGCTGATCTGGGGCGATCCGCTCTGGTTGATAATGCGCTGCGGAGTATTGAAGTAGTAGACCTTTTGCTCGGGATAGTAGAAATCGCCGGGCAGGCGTCCGGTCAGCAAGGTGTCACGCAGCAGGAACGAATCGACGGGTGTTCCCGCACTGTTCACGCGATACACCACGGCCTGGGTGATGTCCTCGTCGCGGTATTCGTTGGAATCGCGAATGGCCGCGTAGGTGAAGGCATTGCCTTCGCCCAGGAAGGCCTTGTTGATCTTCACGTAATGCACCGAATCGCGCATGTTCAGAAGGCCGTACACCACCGTCACGTCCTTGTAGGGTGCGTTGATGTCGAGGTCGGTGCTGCAGCCGGCCATGGTGGCAGCGGCGGCGAGGATGAGAAGGGTGCGTTGCATGGTCTGCCTGGTGCAGGGCCGTCAAATATAGCCGGATGCCGCCCATCGTGCGGCACGAACGGGGAACGGTGTGGTGCGCGGCATGACCGGTCGGCGGCGGTGGCATGCCGTCCAAAGGTCAGGACCTTAGCTTTGGACCGACCGATAACAGCCCCCGCCCCCAATGAGCACCAGCCTGAAGGACGTAAAGCGCATAACGACCCACGTGCTGCAGGAGATGAAGCATTCGGGTACGCCCATCGCCATGCTCACCGCCTATGATTATTCGCTGGCCCGCTTGGTGGATGCTGCAGGGGTGGATGTGATCCTGGTGGGTGACAGCGCCAGCAATGTGATGGCCGGGCATGAGACCACCCTTCCGATCACGTTGGACCAGATGATCTACCACGCCAGTGCGGTGGTGCGTGGCTGCCAACGTGCGCTGATCGTGGTGGACCTGCCCTTCGGGACCTACCAGGGCAACAGCAAGGGTGCGCTCAACTCGGCCATCCGGATCATGAAGGAGAGCGGTGCCCACGCCGTGAAGCTGGAAGGCGGACGCGAGGTCCTGGGTTCCATCGAGCGAATACTGACCGCTGGCATCCCGGTGATGGGCCATCTGGGCCTTACCCCTCAAAGCATCTACAAGTTCGGCACCTATGTGGTGCGCGCCAAGGAAGAGGCCGAGGCCCAGCGTTTGCGCGAGGATGCCAAGCTGTTGGAGCAGGCCGGGTGTTTCGCGCTCGTGCTGGAGAAGATCCCCGCCAAACTGGCCGCAGAGGTCGCGCAGATCGTATCGATCCCCGTGATCGGCATTGGAGCGGGGCCAGGTGTTGATGGTCAGGTATTGGTGCTCCACGATATGCTGGGGATCAATACCGAGTTCAGGCCGCGTTTCCTGCGCCGCTACGCCGATCTGCACAGTGTGATCACAGGTGCAGTGTCGTCATACGTGGCCGATGTGCGTGCCAAGGATTTCCCGAATGCCAGCGAGCAATACTGAGGCACCCAAAGGACCGGCACTGGTATATCAAGGGTCGGACTGGCTGGTGGTGGACAAGCCTGCCGGCATGCCCGTGCAGCCGGACCCTTCAGGAAGTGCCGACCTGCTTACATGGGTCCGTGCCACCACTGGCGACAACCGCTTGGAATTGGTGAATCGGCTGGACCGTCCTGTCAGCGGAGCAGTGGTGCTGGCTGCCGGAGATGCGTTGGTGGCCCTCAACCGTTCGTTCCGGGAGCGACAGGTCCGGAAAGTGTATCACGCCATCGTGGAAGGTGGGCTTGAGGCCGATGACCCGGTTGAGCTGACCCATCTTTTGGTGCATGACACACGTGTACATAAGGCACGGCAGGCCAGTGCAGGTGATCAGGATGTTCGGGAGGTGCACTTGTTGGTGCGCGTGGTGCGCCGCTTTGAGCGATTCACCGCACTGGAATTGGAGCCTCGCGAAGGGGCTTTTCATCAGTTGCGTGCCCAGCTTTCGTTCTGGGGGCATCCGATAAAGGGAGATGTGAAGTACGGTGCCCGCCGTGGTGAGCCCGATCGGAGCATCGCGTTGCACGCATTGCGTTTGCACGTGCCGGACCCCGTTACCCAGGAAGAGGTCGTTATCGAGGCGCCTTTAGCCATACAGGGTGTTTGGCGTCTGCTGGCCGCCCAGTGACCTTCGACCGGTGAAGATGACATCGTATCTTGGACGGGATACTTCCCAGCCCATGATCCGCACCTTCATTTCAGCCCTTGCTCTTTGCGTGGTCCCTGCAACATTCGCCCAGGTCCTTTTGGGAGACAGTTTGTTGCTGACCTACACCACCGAGGAGCTCGTGGACTGGGGGGTGGGCAATGCGAGCAACGGCATTGAGATACATCGCATCCTGTATGCCTCGGTGGATCCCTTCGGTCAGCCTACTGTCGCGAGCGGTGCGCTTGTATTACCCTTGGTCGATTGTTCATTCCCTTTGGCCGCCTACATGCATGGGACCATCCTTGATAGGGAGGACGTGCCCTCCAGGCTTAGTGATGAGATCGTGGTAGGTTACTTTCTCGGTGGTACCGGTTATGTCACCGTGCTTCCCGATTACCTGGGTTTAGGTGACGGTCCGGGGCCGCATCCTTATATCCATGCTCGTTCGGAGGCCACGGCTTCCATTGACATGTTGCGTGCGGCGCGCGAGTTCTGTGAGGCTCGAAATGTGGACCTGAGCGGACAGCTTTTTCTCCTTGGCTACTCCCAAGGCGGTCACGCTTGCATGGCCACGCATCGCATGATCGAGGCCGAGCTTGGCGATGAGTTCACGGTGACCGCGAGTGCACCATGCAGTGGCCCCTATGATGTGAGCGGTGTGCAGGCCCAAGTGATGGTGGACACCGTTCCATATCCAGCGCCCTATTACCTGCCGTATATCCTGTTCTCATACGGCTATGTCTATCCCGGTCTGTACAACAACATCAGTGACGTGATCGAAGAGCCTTGGGCCACCTTGCTGCCGCCTTTGTTCCAAGGCAACAATGGTTCAGGCGCGGTGGATGCGGTGATGCCCGATGTCCCCAGCGTGATCCTGGTCGACAGCATGCTCCAAGCCTTCACCAATGATCCCGATCACTATTTCCGGGTGGCCCTGCGGGACAATGACGTGTATGACTGGACCCCGCAGGCACCGGTGCGAATGGTCTATTGCGAGAGCGACAGCCACGTATTCTACCAGAACAGCGTTGTGTGCCGCGATGCCATGTTGGCCAACGGTGCGTTCAACGTGCAGACCGTCAGTGCAGGGGCCGCCTTCGATCATGGTGATTGCGCCTTTCCGGCCCTGCTGGGCTCCAAGAATTGGTTCGATACCCTGAGGTGGCCCTGTGCCTTGAGCAGTGTGCCTGAGGTGGAGGAGCCAACATGGAGCCTTGCTCCCAATCCGGCACATGACCATGTGCGTATCACTGTGGACGAACAGGCGGATGGGGTGTTTCCCTGGCGTCTGTACCTCGCTGATGGGCGAGAGGTGGAGCAGGGCGTGGTGCAGGTGCTTGGCGGTGCGGGCAACATTTCGTTCAAGGGCACGGGCCATGGACCTTGCTTCCTGCTCATACAGGCGCAAAGGGGACCGGTGGTGCTTCGAGCGATGATCGAGTGATGCGCCCTTGAGCGAGGTCACATGGGGTCGACATCGGTCACCAACTGAACGGCGGAGTGGGCTGGGTCCCCGAAGATGCGATCGATGGTGTCGCTGACGAAGGACTTCTCCTCGTGATGCGCGGTCCTTCTCAATTTGATCAACAGCTTGCGCAGGTGACGGTCCCGGATGCGCGAGACCAGCGGTATGTCCGGTCCGAGCACGCGCTCGCCCAGTCCTTCGCGCAGGGCCATGCCGAGCACCGCACCGGTGGCCGCCACGCGTTCCTCGGACCGGTGCTTCAGGGTCAGTTCGATGAGCCGCGTGAAGGGTGGGTAGCCATGCGCCCTTCGGTGCTCGATCTCGCGTTGGTACATGCCGTCCACATCGTGCCGCACCACCAGGTCCAGCACGGGGTTGTTCACGTCCATGGCCTGTATGATCACGCTGCCGGCCTGTTTTCGCCTTCCTGAACGCCCTGCCACCTGCGCCATGATCTGAAAGGCACGTTCATGGGCCCTGAAGTCCGGGAAGCGCATCAGGTTGTCGGCATTCAATATCCCCACCACGCTCACATGGTCGAAGTCGAGGCCCTTGGTCACCATCTGCGTACCCACCAGAATGTCGATGCCGCCCTGGCCAAAACTGGTGAGCAGACGGTCCATGGCATGCTTGCCGCGCATGGTGTCCTGGTCCATGCGTCCGATGCGGGCCTCCGGGAATATCTCGGCCAGTTCCTCTTCGATCTTCTCGGTACCGAAGCCCAGCATGCGCAACCGTGCACTGCCGCAATGTCCGCAGGAGGTGGGTGGTGCATAATGGCGACCACAATAGTGGCAACGCAACTGGTGCTGGTGCTTGTGGTAGGTCAGGCTCACATCGCACTGATCGCACTCGGGCACCCAGCCGCAGGTCTCGCATTGCCACACGGGCACATAGCCACGCCGGTTCTGGAAGATGATGGCCTGTTCACGCCGCGCCAGGGCCTGTTGCACGGTGTCTATGAGCGTTTGCGAGAAGTGCCCCCGCATGAGCTTCCGTTTCTGCGCATCGCGCAGGTCAACACGGAGCACATGGGGCATGGCCACATCGCCGAAGCGCGTCAGCAGTTCCACGTGGCCATACTTGCCGCCCTTGGCGTTGTGGAGACTCTCCAAGGCGGGTGTCGCGGAGCCCAATAGGGTCTTCGCATCATGGAGCCCGGCAAGCACAATGGCCATGTCCCGTGCGTGGTAACGGGGAGAGGGATCGTGCTGCTTGTAACTGGGGTCGTGCTCTTCATCCACCACAATGAGACCGAGGTCCTTGAAGGGCAGGAACAAGGCGGAGCGTGCCCCGACCACCACGGAGGGAGGGGCTTCGCCTTGGACCATGTGCAGCCACAGGGCGGTGCGTTCGTGCTGCGCCATGCGCGAGTGCGAGACCGCGATCCGCTCGCCGAACCGCTCGCGCAGTCGGCTGATGATCTGGGTGGTGAGCGCGATCTCCGGCAGCAGGTAGAGCACCTGCTGGCCGCGGTCCATGGCCTCTTGGATCAGGGTGATGTACAGTTCGGTCTTGCCCGAGGACGTCACACCGCGCAACAGCACAACGTCCTTCTCCTTGAACTGCTCCTTGACCGCGTTCAGCGCGACCGTTTGAGCGGACGATAACGAAGGGGTGGGCTTGCGCAACGCCTCGTTCACCGGAACACCGGCCTCGCGCTCGTAAGTGGTGAACAATCCCTTTTCGACCAGGCTTTTCAGTATGGCGGCCGTGGAACCGCTTGCGCGAAGAATGGCATTACGCTCCACCTCCCGGGGGGCATCGCTCAGGCAACGGCTCAACTCGATGTAGCGCATGAGCAGGTGCAACTGCTTCGGGGCTCGTTCCAGCTTGTCGAACCACTCATGAAGCGCTTGTTCCGCCCTGGCAGCATCGTTCAGGCCCACATAGGTCACCATGCGTGGCTTCCACGTATCCTTCAGTTCCTCCTCCAACTGAAGGGCGCCCTGGTCCATGAGGCTCTTTACTGCGGGCATGGGGTTCTTCAGGCCCAGCAGTTCCCCGGCCTCCTCCAAGGTCACCACATGGCGATGCTCCAAGGCATTGAGCAAAAGCCCGGCACGGCCTTTCAGTACCGGGTCCAGCGCCATGGCCGGGTTGGCCACCAACCGTGTTTCGCTGCTCAATGCAAGTTGTGCTGGCAATGCAGCGATCATCACCTCGCCAAGGCTGCACAGGTAATGCGCGGCTATTCGTTCCCATAGTTGGAACTGGTGCTCCTTTACAATGGGAATGGTATCGAGCAAGGCCAGGGCCGGTCGTACGGTCCGGTAACCCGGGCGATCCTCGTGGACCCGTCGCACAAGGCCGCCATACAGCTTGCGCCCCTTGCCGAACGGAACGGAGACCCGCATGCCCGGCTGCACAACAGGCAGGTCCTCGGGCCAGGCATAGGTGAAGATGCCGGGCACCGCCAGGGGAAGGATCACATCGATGTAAACGGACGGCATGGGGCGGCACAAAGTTGATCCTTCCGGACCACCATGGCTTTGGTCATGGAAAGGTCATGATAGTTGGTGATGAAGCATCGCGGGCAGCGTTAAGCATGGGGGGCGCGTCATGGATGCATGGAGAACAGGGGCAGGCAGAGGCAGCAAGGGGAGGAGCGGACCTTGGTCGGCCGTTGGGATGCATTGGAACCGTTCTATGACCTGGCCACTCCGCGTTGGAACGCGTACTATCAAAAAGTGCGGCGTACGATCAAGTTCCCGCGGTATTACAAGCGTGTGCTGAACTGGTAGTCCGGTGATGATCCGATCGAACTCAACGGCGGGCAGTGGTCACGGATCTGGTCGGTCCGCGGAGCGATGAGCGCCGTTTCATCGGATTGAGCGGTTATCGTTGACAATGACCTGTTCGCGAGGCGTTCCAGTGGGCCGCTCCGTGCAGGCATGGAGCGGACTACTTTTCCGCCCGGCCCCCATTCGGGCCCTGCAGCACCATGACCAACAGTTCCCGGACCACTTCGGCCATTGCCTTCCTGGGTGCCTTGTTCTTCCTCTTCGGGTTCACTACATGGATCAATGGTCCGTTGATCGGCTACCTCAAGATCATTTGTGAGCTGCGGTCGGGTGCAGAACCGTTCTATGTGACATCGGCGTTCTACATCGCCTATTTCGTCACAGCGCTGCCCATGTCGAGGGTGCTGATGCATACGGGCATGAAACGCGGCATGATGTACGGCCTTTGGACCATGGCGCTGGGAGCACTCCTCTTTGTCCCGGCGGCGCAGATGCGTTCGTACCCCTTGTTCCTGGCGGGATTGTTCATTATCGGAACCGGACTTTCCCTGCTACAGACCGCAAGCAATCCCTACATCACGGTGGTGGGTCCCATTGAAAGTGCTGCTGCACGGATCAGTATCATGGGGATCTGTAACAAGTTGGCCGGGGTCATCGCGCCCATCGCCCTTGGGGCCCTTCTCCTTGGTGATGCCGATGTGTTGCAGGGCGAATTGGCGCAGTTGCAAGGAGTTGCACATGACGAACGCCTTGATACGGTCGCGTCGCGTGTGATCCTGCCGTATTCGGTAATGACCGTGGTGCTTTTCGGATTGGGTATGTTGGTGCGGTACGCTCCCCTGCCGGAGCTTGATCCGGAGGTGGAGTCCACAACGAATGACGGCGATGGACGTTCGGTGCTCTCGTTCCCCAATCTGGTACTGGGCGTCATGGCGTTGTTCCTTTACGTGGGCGTTGAAGTGATCGCCGGGGACACCATACCGTCCTACGGGGAGGCCCAGGGCATGCCTTTGTCCGAGGCCAAGCATCTCACCAGTTGGACCTTGGTCTCCATGGTGGTCGGTTACATTCTGGGTATTCTGGCCATTCCGAGGTTCATCAGCCAATCGCGCGCGCTGCTGGTCTCCGCGCTGCTCGGGATCGGCCTCAGTCTGGCCGCTCTTTTGCTCGATGGACGGGCTTCTGTGGCCTGTATTGCCCTGCTTGGTCTGGCCAATGCATTGATGTGGCCGGCGATCTGGCCGCTCGCCATAGATGGTCTCGGTCGGCATACCAAGACCGCCAGCGCTTTACTTATCATGGCGATCGCTGGTGGGGCCGTGCTACCGCCTGTTTACGGTTCATTGGCCGCCATGGCCGAGGTGGGGCCCAGGGCAGCCTATTGGCTGCTGGTGCCCTGCTATCTGTTCATCGGGTGGTATGGTCTTCACGGTTGGAGGCTGCGGAATTGGACGATCGTTGGTCGATAGCCGGGTCGGAGTGTTGAAAACTGAAGCCATTTCTCGCGGAGCCCCGTATACGTGCCCATTACCTTCGACCTCAGAAGATACAGCACTGAACGCGATGACCTTACATCACCTGTCGCCCGTTGCCATCGGAATGGGCCTGTGCCTTTTCCTTGCATCCTGTGGCGGTCCCGACCAGCCGGATGGCCAAAGCACGGGGGCCGATACGTTAACCACCGATACGACCGCCCAGGCCGGCCAGTTGCTCAGCGTGGGTGGGCGGCTTTTCAGTCTCCCATCACCCGTACAAACGGCCATGGCCATTCGCAAGGCCGGTCTGAAGTACCGGAAGGACCTGACCACGCCCCTGGACAAAGGGGAGGCCATGACCTCCAGGTCCATGCAGTCCGCCGCACTGGGCCTGTATGGTGCGGACCTGGCCTATGTGACCGTGCACAAGGACGGACAGCGGGCCTTGGCCACCATGCAGGCCGTGGAGAAACTGGGACAGAAGCTCGAACTGACCAATGCGTTCGATCGGGCCTTGTTGGACCGCTTCAAAACGAACCTGGGCAACGAGGACAGCCTGCTCCGCTTCAGTGGAACGGCGTTCCGTGCAGCGGATGCCTACCTCAAGAACAACGACAGGAACGATGTCAGCACGCTCATTCTGGCCGGTGGCTGGGTGGGTTCGCTACACTTCACGCTGGCCGATCCCGCAGCACTGAAGGACCAGGGACTGCTGGACCGCATCGGCGACCAGAAGAACACATTGGACGGGATGGTTGAATTACTTGGACAGCATGTGAGCGATCCTGCTGCGGCACCGCTCGTGGGCGCCTTCAAGGAACTCCAGGTACGGTTCGCCGGCATTCAGCGCACGTATTCCTACGAACAGCCGGTCACGGATGCGTCCAAGCGCACCACGTTCATCAACAGCCGAAGCACGGTGACCATTCCGGCAGAGACCATCGATGCCATTACCAAGCAGGTCGCCATCATCCGTTCCCTGATCCTCGCCTGACCATGCAGTACCGGAACAACCTGTTCTTCCCGATCATCTCCCTTGGCCTCCTGATGGGACTGGCGATGGGAGCCAATGGCCAATCACTTTGTGAGCCGATCGCCACGCGTTGCGAGCAGCATATCACCACGCAGTACATCCCCGACGGACAGTTCTACCGTGCCCTGCTGCAAGGGGATGAACTGGCCGAGTTCAGCCTCACCCTGTTCGGTGGTACCACTTACCGGATCGCGGCCTGCAGCGGTGATACGGACGGCATCCTCGTTTTCAGCGTGTACGACAAGGACCGGAACCTGCTCTTCACCAACAAGGAGCATAGTAATGCGCCCTTCTGGGACCTGGTCGTGGCCAATACCCTCGATGTTACCGTGGAAGCCATGATCGACCCATCCAAGGCAGGCAGCGGCTGCGCGGTCATGCTCATCGGCTTCAAGAAGTAGCGGTTCGCTCGGTATTTCCGCAACCTTCCAGCGCCCCTCCCGTAAAGAGGGGCGCTTTTTTATTTCCGATAGGAAGGGTCGCATGAGCGAGAAGATACTCAAGGCACTGCTGCAACTGTTCGCGATCATCGCCAAGGGCGAGGCCGTGGCCGAAGGTGCGCGACCCGAGAATGCGGCTCCGCTGGAGCGCTTCCTGCGTAAGCAGTTCAGTCCTGAAGTGGCTGCGGGCCACATGGTCCGCTACCAGACCTTTGTTCAGGCCTTCCACGCCAGTGGAGGGCAGAGCCGCAGTGGTCGCAAGCGCACCTCGCTCAATTCGGTGAAGGTGCTCAAGATCTGCACCCAGGTGAACGAGGAGCTGAACCAACGCCAGAAGTTCGTGGTGCTGGTGCATCTGCTCGAGTTCATCCATGCGGATGGCCATGCCAGCGAACAGGAGATGGAGTTCGTGTCCACTGTGGCCGAGACCTTCAATATCGGACATGAGGATTTCAAACGCTGCCTTCAGTTCGTGGACCCAAAGGTGGAGCACCGCGAGGATGCTGCCCATCTGCTCTACGTCGATGCGGCGCACGAGAACACCTTTGATCAGGCCAGGCACTTGCATGCGCACGGCCTCGATGGTGATCTACGCGTGCTGCACGTTCCGAGCGTCAATCTGTACGTGATGCGCTACACCGGCCAGGCTGAAGTGCTGCTGAACGGACAGCGCATGAGCCGTGGAAGCCACTACGTGCTCAGCAATGGCAGCAGTGTGCGGCCGCCGCACGGAGTGCCCATCTATTACAGCGATATCCTCGGTGCCTTCATGAGCCGCAACGGCCGTCCTCGCACGGTGTTCAAGGCGGAGGGCATCGAATACGCCTTCCCGAACGGGAAGATCGGTCTGCATGAGCTGCATATGGCCGAGACCGGAGGCAAGCTGATCGGGATCATGGGCGGCAGTGGCAGCGGTAAGAGCACGCTGCTCAACGTGCTCAACGGCAACCTCAAGCCCAGCCGTGGCCACGTGACCATCAATGGGATCGATGTGCATGCCGAGCGGGAGCGTATTCGGGGCGTCATCGGTCACGTCAGCCAGGATGATCTGCTCATCGAGGAGCTCACGGTCTACCAGAACCTGTTCTTCAACGCCAAGCTGTGCTTCGG
This sequence comes from Flavobacteriales bacterium, assembly GCA_046306055.1. Taxonomy (GTDB): domain Bacteria; phylum Bacteroidota; class Bacteroidia; order Flavobacteriales_F; family PHOS-HE28; genus PHOS-HE28. Next base: position 1,852 of record JBKDXR010000056.1, on the reverse strand, counting down.
CGACCAGGACGATAAGGGCATCCACGAGCGCGTGATGCGCATGCTGCAAAGCCTTGGACTGTTCGAGACCAAGGACCTGAAAGTGGGTAGTCCGTTGGAGAAGACCATCAGTGGTGGACAGCGCAAACGCGTGAACATCGCCTTGGAACTGATCCGCGAGCCCAGTGTGCTGTTCGTGGATGAGCCCACGAGCGGCCTTAGTTCGCGCGATTCGGAGAACATCATGGACCTGCTCAAGGAGCTTGCGCTCAAGGGGCGTGTGGTGTTCGTGGTCATCCACCAGCCCTCATCCGACATCTTCAAGCTCTTCGACAAGCTGCTGCTGATGGACCAGGAGGGGCATCCGGTCTATTATGGTGACCCCGTGGATGCCGTGGTCTATTTCAAGCGTGTCACTGGCCAGGTGAACAGCGATGTAGGCCAGTGCAGTGCCTGCGGTAATGTGAACCCGGAGCAGATCTTCAACATCCTCGAGGCCAAGTTGGTGGATGAGTACGGCAACGAGACCGATCAGCGACGCATCAGCCCTGAGGCATGGAACGAGGTGTTCCGCGCGCAGATGGAAGGCCGTGCCGCTCTTGTGCCCGAGGAGCGGAGCGTGCCGAGAAGCACGTTCGCCGCACCTGGCAAGTGGCGTCAGGTGCGGGTGTACTTCAAGCGCGATCTCCTGAGCAAGCTGGCCAATACACAGTATGTGCTCATCAACTTGCTGGAGGCCCCGGTGCTTGCCTTCATCATGTCGTTCTTCCTGCGGTATTACCGCACCGGCCATGGAACGCTGGACGCCTACATCTTCCGTGAGAACGACAACCTGCCGCAGTACCTGTTCATTGCGGTCATCGTAGCGCTCTTCCTTGGGCTTACGGTGAGTGCGGAGGAGGTGATCCGTGATCGGAAGATCCTGCAACGCGAGAAGTTCCTGGACCTGAGCTGGGCAAGCTACCTCGTGAGCAAGGTGGGCCTCATGTTCCTGATCTCGGCCATCCAGACCTTGCTGTTCGTGCTTGTTGGCAACACCGTTCTGGGCATCGAGGGGCTCACCATTGTGCACTGGCTGCTGTTGTTCAGTACATCCTGTTTCGCCAACGTGCTCGGGCTCAACATCAGCGCAAGTTTCAATAGCGCCAAGGTCATTTATATCATGATCCCTGTGCTCATCATACCGCAGTTGTTGTTCAGTGGCATCATTGTCAAGTTCGACAAGCTTCACCCCTGGTTCGCGTCCGAACGGAGCGTGCCATGGATCGGGAACATCATGGCATCGCGTTGGGCCTACGAAGGGCTCGCCGTTACGCAGTTCATGGAGAACCGCTACGAGAAGCAGTTCTATCCGCTGGACAAGCGCATGAAGACCGCCAACTGGAAGAAGGACCTCTGGTTGCGTGAGCTGGAGAACGCATCGGGCAATGTGCGCAGGGCACTGGCCGGCCGGTCCGTCCCGGTTGAAGTGGAACATGATCTGGCCTTGTTGCGCGGCGAATTGGAGAGGGAGACCAAGGCATTGAACGGTTTTGAGGTCCCCTTGATGGACCGCTTGGAACCGGGTCGGGTGGACATCGAAGTATTGGACCAGGTGGATGCGGCCTTGCAGACCCTGACACAGCACTATCGCTCGGCCTATAAGACCGCCGAGGCGGAGAAGGAGCAGTTGATCGCAGAGTTGACCGCTGCCCCGGGGATGCGAATGGAGTACTTCGCGAAGCTCGATGCCTACCGCAACGAGAGCCTGGCCGAGGTGGTCACCAACAAGAACGATGTGAACGTGATCGTCGCCGATCGCGGCGAGTTGGTGCAGAAGAGCGACCCGATCTACCTGGAACCCGTGCACAAGGGCTTCTTCGGCGCCCATTTC
>JBKDXR010000055.1:0-12680 GCA_046306055.1 Flavobacteriales bacterium | reverse complement strand
GCCACCCATAGGCTGTCGCCCGTGTTGGTGGTGGCCAGGGTGAAGCGCACGTCCTCCGCATCGATCGTCCGGAACCGCACGTCGATATCGGCCAGTGGGTTGGTGAGCGCAGGGTAGATCGGTGGCGTTGGTTCGCCGCTGGTGGTGCGCATGTCCACGCTGGTGTGGCGCAGCACGATGCTGTTCAGGTGGAATTTCAGCGGGGACAGATCGAAGGTGTCGAGGCTCGCGTCCAGTTCGCCCAGCCGCACTTGCATGTCCAGCTCCGAGGGTTGCAGGTGCATGCTGAAGTGGATGCGCTCCAAGTGCATGGACCGCAGATCCAGCTGGATGCCTTCGGTGGTATCGGCCACCACCTCCTGGGTGGCGGGGTCCTCCTTGGTGAAGGCGGTGATGAAGAAGTCGAAGTTGAAGGTGCTGTCGGCGTCCTGGCGCAGGTCGGCGCGCACGTCGGACAGTTCGACATTCTTGAACAACAGTCGCCCCTGCAGCAAGGCGCGCAGCCCCAAGGATGCGTTGATGTGCCCAGCATGGAGCAGGGTGTCGCCGTTCAGGTCGGGTACGTACAATCCCTCCAGGCGCACATCCAAGGGGAAGATGATGCGCAGCCGCTCCAGTTCCACCTTGGTGCCTGTCTTTCCCGCCAGGTAGGCCACGGCGCGCCCACGGATGAGGTGCTGCACGGGTGGCACATAGACCAGCAGGACCACGAAGGCCACGACGAGTATCGGGATGAGCAAGAGCCGCAGCGCGATCTTCCGGAGCAGGCGCCGCCAATTCCGTGGCGGTTTCACGGAAGGCTTCTCAGTGCTATTCGATGCAGTGCTCGACAACGGTCCCGAAAGTACGGGCATGCCAGCACTGGGGAACATCCCGGTCCTTAGCAACGCACCGGCACCTGCCAAGGCCCGATGCGTTGCTAGCTCCCTGCGGCCAGGTCACATCTTCAGTTCCTTCACGTCGCCCTTTTCCGTGATCCATATGTACTTGATGATCTCCTTTACGTCCTTCTTGGGGAAGGCCTCGGGCAGCTGGCACTGAATGGTGATGTTATAGGTATACTGCACGGGTGGCTCGGTGATCTCGGCGTGCAACACGATGTCGAACTGGCCGTAGGGCACCTTGTTATAGAAATGGGTGTTGCTCTTGCGAACGTCGTTCACCAGCTGGCCTTTGCGACGGCTGTTCAAGCTGCTCTGGGTGCGCGATTGGTAGGTGGTGTAACGGTCCAATGGGAAGTAGGCGCCGTTCTTCTCGGCGGCCAGGCGATGGCTTTCGGCGACCTTCAATCCGAGCTTTTCGAGGTTGGCCAGCTTTTGTTGCAGTAATCGGGTCGCGAACATGCGCAGGGTGTCGTAGCAGGCGCTCTGCTGCGCCACGAAGAAGTCCACTTTCACCAGGTCATAGATCTCTTCCTTGGCGGCGGCGGTCACCAGTTTGTCCAGGGTGCGTGCGTCGGTGAACTTGATGTGGATGTTCTTCTGGATCTCGAAGCCCGCCGGCACTTCCTGGTAGGTCTTGCTGAAGAGCTTGCGGGTGGTCTCCAACTCGTAAACGGGGATGAAGGAGAGCATGTCGGTGAACACGTCCTTCTCCTTGATGCCGTGTTCCTTCACCCGGCTCAGCACACCATCAATGCGCTCGTTCATCAGGCTGTCGGCCTCCTCGGCGCTCTGGCCCAGCTGCGTTACATGGAAGATGGCGAGGTAGCTGTCCGCCTTCATGTTCATCATGGCGTTCACCTCCAGCACCAGCATGTTGCCTTGGATGGTGGCCTTCACCGGCTGTTCGGCCTGTTGGAAGAAGATGCGGCTGTTGCTCTCGTACATCAGATTGCCCATGGCCTGCGGTCGGGCGGTGAGGGCAAGTGCGAAGGCCGGCAATAGGATCAGGGTGCGTGTGCTCGGGTTCATGTTCCGTTCGGTTTTGCGAGCGGTACACGAAAGCGGCCCAAGCGTTCAATGAACTTCGTTCCCTTCTTGTGCGGGTGGCGTTGTGAGACGGCGCGAACCCGTGTAGAGGTCATAGCGGAAATAGCGGCAGTCCAAGGGGCCGTTGAAGAGCTGGATGCGCTTGCCGGGTGTAAGGCGGATCCCCTTGGCGGCTTCGAGATTGCTGGTGAGCACCCAGGCCGTCCATCCCGACCACCGGTGTTTCAGCGTATCACCGATCATGGTGTAAAGCGCACGGATCTCCTCATCGTCCGATGCACGTCCGATGCCGTGCTGGTCCATGCGTTCGCCGTAGGGCGGGTTCATGATCAGCATGCCCGGGCCGGAAGGCGGCTCCAGATCGGCGAACGCGCTGTGCCGCAGGGTGATCGCATCTTCCAGTTTGGCCGCACGAACGGTGTCCTGCGCCTTGCGGACGGTGGTCCGGTTGAGGTCGCCGCCCAGGAGCACGGGTGATGCATCCGTGATCCGGTCGATCATGGCGCCCCGGATCTTCTCCCAGAGATCGGCGTCGAAGTCGGGCCAGCGCTCGAAGCCGAATCTCTCGCGGTAATATCCAGGTGGAATATTGGCGGCCAGCAGCGCGGCTTCGATCAGCAATGTGCCCGATCCGCACATGGGGTCCACCAGGGGCATCTGACGGTCCCAGCCGCTCAGCAGCACCATGCCCGCAGCAAGCACTTCGTTCAATGGGGCGGCATTGGTGTCCTGCCGGTAGCCCCGTTCATGCAGCGAGCCGCCGGAACTGTCCATCGATACCGTACAGTGTTCGTTCACCACATGGATATGGATCCGCAGGGTGGGCTCGTGCAGGTAGACCGATGGGCGACGTCCCGTCTTCTCCCGAAAACGGTCCACGATGGCGTCCTTGGCCTTCAGCGCCAGGAATTGGCTGTTGTCCGCCCAGCGCGCGTTCAAGTTGCACTTGATCAGGAAGGTGTCCGTGTTGGCCATGTGGGCATCCCAGCGGATGCGCTTCACGCCCATGTAGAACTCTTCGGCATTGCGCGCCTGGAAGCTGGCGATGGGCACCAGTACCCGCACCGCCGTGCGCAGCATGAAGTTGGCCTTGTACAGGAAGCCAAGATCACCGGTGAAGCTTACGGCGCGGTTGTGGCGCTCGGTGTCGCGTGCACCCAATTTCACGAGTTCGGTGCGCAGCACATCCTCCAGACCGTGAAGGGTCTGTGCGATCATTCGGAAGGATCCGGTCTCCATGGCTGCGGCCGCGAAGGTCGTGCATGCCGCGCGATCGCCTAACTGCTACCTTCGCGCCCCATTACAACCCCATGAACGTACGTTTTGCTTCCGCCGTGCTGGCGATGACCATCCTCAGCGCTTGCTCGCAGGGCCAGAAAGGCCGTGTCAACCTTCAGACCGAAATGGATTCCGTGAGCTATGCCATCGGTACCGATATCGGCAGCAATTTCAAGCGATCCAAGCTGGACAGCGTGAACGTGGACGCCCTTGCCATGGGCCTGCGCGATGCATTGGACAGCGCCATGCTGTTCGATGAGGCCACCGTGCAGCAAGTGGTTCAGGGGTACATGGCGAAGGTGCAGGAGAAGCAGATGGCCTCCGAGCGCGCCAAAGGAGAGGAGAATCGCCTGGCCGGTGAACAGTTCCTGGCCGAGAACGGCAAGCGCACGGGTGTTGTGACCACCGCCAGTGGTCTTCAGTACGAAGTGATCACCCTCGGCACTGGCCCCAAGCCCGTGGCTTCCGACAAGGTGAAGGTGCACTACACCGGCACGCTCATCGATGGTAGCAAGTTCGACAGTTCGGTGGACCGTGGCACTCCCGCGACCTTCGGCGTGGGCCAGGTCATCCCCGGATGGGTGGAAGGCATTCAGCTGATGCCTACCGGCAGCAAGTTCAAGTTCTACATTCCCAGCGACCTTGCCTACGGTCCCCAAGGGGCGGGTGAGAAGATCCCCGGCAACAGCGCGCTCATTTTCGAGGTGGAACTGCTGGAGGTCGTGAAGTAGGTCCGGTAACGTTTTTTCCTTTCGATGCCCGGCCCTTCAAGGCCGGGCATCTTTTTTCATAGTGGTTGTTAAGCTCGGGTCGCGGGCAGAGCTGGACTGGCGGATAGTGGCTGGTGGTCGGTAAGGATCGGTGTCTATTCTAAATATGTATGGCCATACATTCTTTGAAGAGCTTTTGTGCCAATTTGGCACCTATGGGGTAATGGCCTTCAGCTACTTCTGGATATTCAAGGTCGGGTAAACTGCCACGATCGCAGGCCAAAGTATGTATGGCCATGCATATATTCTTGGTCCCCGATGGTTCCCGATCCATCCTCGTGACCGTCCCTCCCTTGACCAGGAAACACCGACCGCTATCGCATCACCTTACCCTCTGATCAATACCGAGCAAGCACCGGTCCTTCCGTTATGGGCGTTCCGGAAGAGGTGCCCAGTGCGTCACTTCGAGGAAGAAGCGATTACTGGTACCCTCGCCAAGCCAGAAATGCGGTGCTCCGGTATAGCCGGTCTTGCTCGGGTTCTTCATGAAAAAATCGCGGGCGAAGCGCATCACCACCACCTCCCGTAGTTCAGTGGCACCGGTCTTGCCAGGTAGGTAAACACTATTGCCCGGGATGAAGCACAGCACGCGTGCCCCGTCCTCGGGTAGCCCATCGTGCACGCTTGTCCAGGTCGCCATCGCGGCCAAGATAGCGGATGATGACGGGCCGGTTCAGACCATGGGTTCCAACGGCACCTCGTCGCCGTTCACCAGGTCCATGACCTGGGTCTTGGCCTGTTCGGCAAGTTGGCGGGTGCGTTCGTCCGCATCGGCGAACATTTTGCCCGTTTCCTTCTGTATCAAGTAGCGCAGCAGGTCCTTCTGCACGACGAGACCTGTGGCGGTGATCACGCCGTGTTTGCTGTGGCTCCATTGCCAGAGCATCCGCAGCGCAAGCCTCAGGGAGGTGCGGTCATGCAAACGGCCACCCTGCACCACCCAGCCGCGGCCTTCGTGTCGTTGCACCAAGGCACGCATGGCGGTCCGGATGATGCCCACAAGGCTGTCCACAGTAATGGGTCCTTCGGGGCGACGCACCAGATCGGCCGGCGTAATGGTGTCGTGGCGCAGGTAATAGAGCTGGTTGGCGCGCGGCATGCTCTTGTTGAACTCCATCATGGCGGAGGTCACTGTGCCGCTGTGAACCACAATGGTGCCGTCGTGACCGTCCACTGCCTCGCGTTCCTTGTCGGCGAGCATTTCCAAGTAGCTGGCCTTCACCTTCATGGGGTCGAGCGGAGGCAGTACGAAGGAGGGCGCCCCGATGGCATGGCAGCCCCGGCGGTGGCAGGTGCCGATCAGCAACAGGCTCAGCGCGCGCAGGAACGGGGCGTTCAATCCGATGATCTCGCGGTCGGGCAGCACCGGTGTTTCCGGGCCGTTGAACAGCGCCACGTGATCGGCGGCATAGCCCTGCGGATCGAAGCTCAACCCGGCAGTGTGGTGCATCAGTTCGAAGAGGATCTCATCCGACTCGAGCGCTCCGGCCACGGTGTCGATCATCACGGTGACCCTGAAGGTCCCGCGCTCCAGACCGAGCTGTTCCTCCAGCGTGGTGAAGACCTGTGCCCAGAAACGCGCTTCCAAGTGACCCTGCACATCGCGGAGGTAGAACCACACGCCGCCCTGGCGTTTGGCCAATTCGCGTGCACTGGTCAAAGCGAACAGCGCCAGGTCGAAAAAGCACGCAGGTACCGGGTCGCCATCGTGGGTAAGCGCGCCTTCCAACGCATAGAGTGGACGCGGCACCACCATCAGTCGGGTGGTGGTGGCGGGATTGACGCGGATGCGGCCCAGGACGGGGTCGAGGTAGGCGAGGTCCAGTCGGGCCGCACGCTCCAGGCTGCGATGCGCGCGCAGCATGCTCCAGGTATCGGCCGCCGTGAAGTTCCACAGGTCGGCGATGTAGCTCTTGGCACCAGCGTTGAGACCATTGATCAGCTCGCTGCGGGTGGCACCGCCGATCAGTTCCACGCGTCGCTCCTGTAGCACCTCGGGCGGAGAGCTTACCTTCCATTCCGTGCTGCGCACATGCGCCGTCTCTTCGCGAAAGGCCACGTGGCCCTCTGAGAGTTGCGAGCGTCGACCGGCGCGGTCGTTCAAAAGGTCCGTGCGCCGTTTGCCATGCCTGTGTTCAAGCTCGGTGATCAAAGCCCGTAAGGCGGGAGTGAGGATGCGGTCCTCCACGGTGCCGGTCAGCATGGTGCGCTCGTCAATGGCCACATTCTACGCGGACCGGTCGGGTAAGGTTGTCGACGGGTCGCAGGTGGGTATCGACGGATCGAATGGGAGGCTCCTTTTTATGGTCAAGCGTAGGACGTTCGCCAGCGTACGTTCAACACCTGCTCCAAAGGGGTCGGCGGGTCCGGTCCACACGGATCGATGGGCATCGCACCTCCACACCCGCTAAATTAGGCGCCCGTTCGCCGGACCCATAAGGTCCGTGAAGGAATTAACCCCCAAGCCTACCGGCATGAGGCACCTCACATTGATCCCCCTGGCCACCATGCTTGCCGCACCCGTCGCCGCACAGACCCGCGCCATCAATTACACCGAGTTCGACCTCGATAACGGTCTCCACGTGATCCTCCACGAGGACCACAGCACCCCCATCGTGGCCGTGAGCGTCATGTATCACGTGGGCAGCAAGAACGAAGAGAAGGACCGTCGCGGATTCGCGCATTTCTTCGAGCACCTGTTGTTCGAGGGGTCGGAGAACATCGGACGGGGTGAGTTCAGCAAGCATGTGGAGCGTGCCGGCGGGGTGCTGAATGCCAATACCACCGGTGATCGTACCTATTACTACGAGGTGTTGCCCAGCAACCAGCTGGAACTGGGCCTCTGGCTCGAGAGCGAGCGCATGCTGCATGCCAAGGTGGACCAGAAAGGCGTGGATACCCAGCGTGAAGTGGTGAAGGAGGAACGCCGCCAACGGTACGAGAACCAACCTTACGGCACCATCCTCATCGAGGTCCTGAAGCGGGCCTACACCGAGCATCCCTACCAGTGGCCCACCATCGGCTTCATGGAAGACCTGAACGCCGCCAGTGAGGCCGACTACAAGGCGTTCTACAAGAAGTTCTACATCCCGAACAACGCCGTTCTGGTGGTGGCGGGAGACTTTGACCCGGCGCAAGCGAAAGTGTTGGTCTCCAAGTACTTCAGTGGTATTCCCAAGGGCGAACCGGTGAAACAGCCCATGGCCGTGGAACCGCCCTTGGAAAAGGAGGTCCGAGACATCATCTACGATCGCATCCAGCTGCCTGCCGTGGTGCAGGGTTACCGCATCCCCGCCAACGGAACCCCCGATTTCTATGCCGTGGAAATGGTGAACCGCTTGCTGAGCAATGGCAATGCCTCGCGATTGAACCGATCGTTGAAGGATGAGCAACAAAAGGCCGTGTATACCGGAGCTTTCTCCCTTCCGTTCGAGCACCCCGGACTGGCCATCCTCTATGCCATTGCCAATGCGGGCGTGGATGCCACGGACCTCGAGCGTGCCATGGATGCAGAGCTGCACCGCATCCAGAAGGAGGGTGTGGGGGCCGAGGAGTTCGCCAAGCTGCTGGCCCAGTTGGAGACCGAGGCCATTCAGGATAACAGCCGGGTGGCCGGTGTTGCCGGAAACCTCGCCACGGCCCACATGTTGCTGGGCAATACCGCCCTTGTGAACAAGGAACTGGAGCGCTACCTGGCCCTGACCCCGGCCGACCTGCAGCGCGCGGCCCAGACCTATTTCAGTACCGACCGGCGCGTAGTGCTCCACTACCTGCCCATGAACCAGAAACCACAATGATCCGCAGTGCCAACCCTTTCACGCGCATCGGCCTCGTCGGCCTGTGCCTGGCCGGTAGCCTGCTTTCCTCGGCCCCGATGAACGCCCAGATCGATCGCAGCAGACCGCCCGTTCCCGGACCAGCACCCACCGTGCAGCTCGGCAGTCACTCCAGTTTCACCCTGCCCAACGGCATGCGCGTGATCGTGGTGGAGAACCACAAACTGCCGCTGGCCAGTGTGCAGGTGCGCTTCGACATACCTCCCGTGGCGCAGGGCGACAAGACCGGTTATGTGGACCTGGTGGGCGACCTCCTGGCCACCGGTACGGCCACGCGCAGCAAGGCCGATATCGATGAATCGGTGGAGAAGCTCGGCGGATATTTGGTCACCAGCAGCGATGGGGCCTACACCGCCGGCCTTAAGAAGAACCTGCCGGCCCTCATGACCGTGCTGAAGGACGTGGTGACCGCGCCGAGCTTTCCCGAGCGCGAGTTCGCCAAGGCGATCACCCGCTACCGTTCGGGCATTCAGCAGCGCAAGGACGACCCCGATGCCATTGCCGAGGCCGTGGGCCGCGCCGCCACCTTCGGAAGGAACCATCCGTACGGCGAGGTGATGACGGAGAAGTCGCTGAACAACATCGCGATCAAGCACATCAACGGCTATTACCAGCGCTTCTTCCGTCCCGAAAAAGGCTACCTCGTGTTCGTGGGGGACATCACCGTGAAGGAGGCGAAGAAGTTGGCCAAGGAGGCCTTTGGTGCCTGGAAGCCCGCCATGCCGCCCATGACCATGGATGAGAACGGGAACGAGATCGTGGAAGGCCTGGGCACCATCCATTACTTGGGGCAACCCGTGACCGCCACCGGCCTGCGCCGTGTGCAGTTGGTGGACCGTCCGGGCTCGGCCCAGTCCGTGATCCGCGTGACCTTTCCGCTCAACCTGCAGCCCAAGGATAACCGGGCACTGGCCGCACAGGTGATGAACACCATTCTCGGTGGTGGCGTGTTCAATGCACGCCTGATGCAGAACCTGCGCGAGGACAAGGCCTGGACCTACGGTGCCTACTCCAGCCTCGATGCCGATCGCTTCAACGGCAGTTTTTCGGCCAGTGTGAGCGTTCGCAACAATGTGACCGATAGCGCCCTCACCGAGATCGTGAAGGAACTCGAGCGCATGCGTAACGAGGGTGTCACCACCGAGGAGCTCGATCTGGCCAAGAAGTACATGGCCGGCAGCTTCGCCCGCAGCCTCGAGGATCCCCGCACCGTGGCCCGATTCGCTTTGAACACCTACCTCAACGGACTGACCGAGGACCACTACGCCACCTACCTGCAGCGGTTGGATGCGGTGAGCAAGGAGGATGTAAAGGCCGCCGCCGAGGCCTTCCTGCATCCGGACAACGCCGTGCTCTTCGTGGTGGGCGACAAGGAGGAGGTCTACAACAAGCTGGTGCCGCTGAGCCGCGATATCGTGGCCCCCGTGTTCGAGCTGGATGAGAACGGTGAGCCTTGGAACGAGACCCTCACGCCCGTGACGGACCGCACGCCCGAACAGGTGATCGATGCCTACATCGAGGCCATCGGAGGTCGTGCTGCGGCCGCCAAGCTGAACGACGTCAAGCTCGTTTACGCCACCACGTTGGGCGGCATGAACATCACCATCACCCAATGGTATGGCAGGGGCGGGCTTTATCGCAGCGAGACCCGGATGGGCGAACAGCTCCTGGCCGAGGAGGTCTTCGATGGCACACGGGCGGTGCGTCGCGGACAAGGCGGTGAATACGAGGTGATGGACGGGGAGCTGGAGGACCTCCAATTCAATGGGCTTCTCATTCCCGAGCTCGATCTCAAGAAGTTCATCGACCAGATGATCCTCGGAGGTCGCATCAAGATCGCCGACCGCGAGGCCTACAAGGTGGTGATGACCACCATGAACATGCAGAGCGTGGAGGACTATTTCCACGTGGACACCGGTCTCCGCATCCGCCGTATCGAGCGCAAGTACGCCCAAGGCCGTCCCATGACCATCACCACCGACTACAAGGACCATCGCCAGGTGGGCGGTGTGCTGTTGCCCCATACGGTGGAGCAGGCCGGTGGCCCCATGGGCATCGTGGTGCTCACCTTGAAGGAGGCCACGGTACTGGCAAAGCCACAGCCGGCCAGCTTCTTCGGGACAGGTCTGCCGCCGGTGGTGGAGGAGGAGTAGGGTGCTTGCCTCGTCCACTCCGAACTTCGCTGCAATGAAGTGGTAGGTTGGAAGACTTCACAAAACAGATCTTGGGGTGTGGGCCGCAGGAATGTTGAGGTCAGCCGAGGCAACCCCGCGGATAACTGAACGCTCTGAATGGGTTGAGCAACGACGTATGGCCACCTAAGGCCCCGGCGCAGCCAAAAGGATCGTCTTGAGATGGCTCTGGTCTTGCGCTGCAAGACGAGGATGCGCTCTGGTGCAAATGTGGCTTGGGGTCTCGTTTGGATGGCTCCTACTGCGAGCGCAGGTCCTCCTGGTTTCCGTGGAAAAGCTGATCGCGTTGGCGCCCCCCCGCAAGGTCATCGGCCCATTGATCGTTCAATAACCGGTTGAAAGCGAGGGATGAAGGACTTTCCTTAGGATCCCGGATCGTGTACTTTTGCCGCCGGATGGTGAATGTTTCGCTCAGGCTTCATGCTGGAGTAACACGTTCAGACTCCCTTTGCCGTCGATGACCACACAGTTGCGCACTGTCGTTACCCTCAGAAAAGCTGCTTCGGCGCTCCTCATTTTTCTGGCGCTCTCGGCCAGTGCGCAATACCTCGCGGGCGACTATGGTGCGGTTAACACCGGCCTGTGGAACAGCACCAGCACCTGGAAGGTGTACGACGGCGTGAGCTGGGCCTCCTCGCCGGTGGCCGGGGCCGTGCCCAATGCCAATAATCGGGTCTACATCCTCACGGGCAGCACCGTTACTGCTGCATTCGGAAGTACCTACTTCTGCTCCGATCTGATCATTGAGCCCGGCGCCAAGCTCTTCAATAACAACACCGGCGGCACCAACCTGTCCTACGTGCAGGTGTACGGCACCACCATCACGGTGGACGGCCAGTTGGGCAACGGCACCACGTTGGACGGCATCAGTCTGGGCATCGATGGGCCCACCGTGTCCTTGAGCGGCACCGGTACGGTGGATGTGGCCCGGATCAGCAAGCGTTCTGCGGCTCATCCCATGACGCTGGCCGCCATCGCGACCACCGACTTCACCATCAGCATGAATGTGAACCTGCGCTTCAGCGCGGGCTCCACGACCATGATGTACAATGCCGTGAATACCGCTTCCTCAAACTTTAATGTCACAATAGGGACTGGTGTGACCGTGGCTCTTCTAGGTTCCGGTGGTACGGGGAACGTTGCGCTGGACGGATTGGATGGCGCAGGTCTGCCAGGGTCTTTCCAAGCAGGAGGTTCCTACACGGTGAACGGCACCTTGCTGATCCCGGGTATCCTCTATCTGACCACGAACAATGTGGCCCAGCAGTGCCGCTTCACCATCAATAACGGTGGCTATGTGCGCGCCACGCAGCTGAATTCGGGAATATCTGGTGCCGCTAACATGCATGTGCTGACGATGAATGCAGGCGGCACCATGGAGGTGACCGGATCTCCTGCTTGGACAGCCTATTCCGGGGCTCCCAATAATGTATTCTTGTTGAACACAACAAGCCAGTTCATTTACAGCAGTGCGGGTGCTCAAGTGGTGCAACCGCTTCCCGGCGGCTATGGTCATGTTCGGATCACCGGAGCGAACACCAAGTCGCTAGCCGGACCAACGACCGTAAAGGGTAATCTCGAGATCAACAACGCCTCCGGCTCACCCGTGCTGGATGTCACCGCCAGCAATTTCGGTCTGAACGTGGCCGGAAACTGGAGCAATTACGTCCAGACCGGCTTCGAAGAGCGCAATGGGCAGGTGAACTTCAACGGTACGGCCTCCACACAAGTGCTCACCACCCCGGGTGGCGAGGTCTTCCGTTCCTGGCAGATCAGCAAGAGCGGTCCCAACCCCACGGTGCAGATGAACAGCAACGTGACGGTGCTGAACAACCTGAACCTGGCCGGGGCCGGTGCCCGCTTGGACCTGAACGGCAACTTGTTGACCATTTCCAACCCGGCCACGACCGCGATCACGGGCACCTTCGGCACCACGCGCTACATCTTCAGCGAACGCACGGACAACGCCTCCCGCGTGGCCTGGGCCATCGGCACCACCACCGGTGCGCACCTGATCCCCTTCGGACGGGCCGGTGCCTACATGCCTTTCACCTTCAACCTCACTAGCGGTGATGCTGGCACGGTGACCGTGGCCACGTATCGTACCCCGCCGGACAATCTGCCCTGGCCGGTGACCCCCACTGCGGTGACCAATCTGGCCAGCACTACGGGATTGTCGCCGGATAACCGCGATGCCACGGTGGACCGCTTCTGGCAGGTGGATGTGACCGGCACCCCATTAGCGGCCTTGACCTTTGGCTACGCCGCAGCGGAACTGCCTGTTTCCCCCTTCAACGATCCGCTGGCCCTGCGGGCCCAGCGTTGGGATGCCGCCACCCAATCCTGGCAGGACCAGCTGGAGGGCTCGGGCACATCCTACAACGCCACGGCCAACACGGTTTCCTCATTCGGGCCTTTCACCCTGTCGGTGATCGCCTCGCCGCTGCCGGTGGAACTGCTCTACTTTGATGCCAAGCCGGAAGGGGAGGACGTGCGTTTGGAATGGGCAACGGCCACCGAACTGGACAACGCGCTTTTCACCGTGTACCGCAGTGCGGATGGCAGGGACTTCAGCCCACTGTTCGGCGTGCCCGGTGCCGGGACCTCCCTTCAGGTACTGGAGTACATGGCCTACGATCGCGCTCCGCTGGTCGGTTTGAACTACTATCGCCT
>JBKDXR010000054.1:0-7928 GCA_046306055.1 Flavobacteriales bacterium | reverse complement strand
GCTACACCGGTGCCAACAACGACCGCGACCTCATCCTGCAGACCATCGGGGGAGTAGTGCCTACGGCGACCAGGTTGCAGCAATTGCCGTAGGCCACCTACTTCAGCACCGCCAACCGCTCCTCGAGGTCCCTCCGGATCTTCCCTGCCAGTTCCTCGGCCTGCATCGCATCCAGGTCGATACCCCAGCGGCGCTTGCGACCATTGTGGCCTATCGCGACCCCCCCTCCTCCGAGCGCCCAACGCTCCCGTATCCACCACGGAGTGCTCGTGTCCTCCTCTGCGCGTATGTACTCCACCTCATCAAGGCGAAGGAACAAGCGACGCTCGAACAAGGCCGGTTCATGCCACATGCACAGCCCTTCATCGGTGATCTCGATGATCTCCCGGCCTCTCCATTGCCAAATGAGCCAACTCGTGCTCATGATCGCGGCGATCAACGAGCCCAGCAGGGCCAGCACCAGCTCCGTATCTCGCCGTGTATCGGTCAGGAAGCCGTAGGCCAGGGTTACGACCGTCGCCCAAGAGCCGCCGGACCAGACCAGTACGAGTAAAACGCTCAGCGTCCTCGGCTTGATGCGCGACACCGTTCTCACGGCAATGGCATGCTGCCGCTCCTCCTGCTCCATGCTGTGCAAGTTAGCCGTCGCTCACTCCAACACCGCCAGCCATTCCTCCAGCGCATTGGTCGATACGTGCCAGTGCGACTAGTTCTTCCCGCGCTGGTCATACGGGACCATGGACCGATGCGGTCATTTCCCGATCAACGGAGGAGGGCCATCCTTGCTGTAACGAATTACTGGAGGGTCCCTCATGTCGAACATGACCCGTCGCAGTTCGATCGTTCGCAAACGGCCCTTGTTCGAGCGCGGCACCCGGAAGCGCAGCGGTTCGTATCCAACGTAGGTGATCGTCAGATAGCACCGCTCACCTGTGTTGTTGACAGGTATATCAAGGCTGACCACCCCGTTCTCATCGGTCAAGGCCGATATCGTTGAGCCCTCAAGCTGAACCTCTACGAATGGAAGTAGTTCGTCGTTCGTGCGATCGATAACGCGCGCAGAGAACCTGCGCACACCTTCCTCCTGCGCCCGGAGACCGGTGACCGAAAAGAGCACAAGCGCCATGGCGATCACGTGGAACTTCATCACTTGATAGGATGCAAGTGGTCCACGCGTTGCACAGATCGGAACTACTTCAACACCGCCAGCCGCTCCTCCAGCGCCTTGATCTTCGCCTCCGCATCCGCCTTCTTCTTCCGCTCGTTCTCCAGCACCTGCGGCGGCGCACCGCTCACAAAGCGCTCGTTGCTGAGCTTCTTGTCCACGCTATTGAGGAAACCACGCAGGTAGTTCAGCTCCTCCTCGGCCTTCTTCGCTTCGGCGGCGGGATCCACGTTGCTGCCCAGGTCGATGGCATATTCGGTGGTGCCCACCAGGAAGGTGATGCTGCCTTCGCTGGCTTTCTCCACTGCGTTGAGCGCACCCACGTTGGCCAGCTTGTTCACCAGCGACGCAACGGCCGCGCGCATCGGCACCGAACCCTTCACCTGCACGTCCAGTGCTTCCTTCGGGCTCATGCCACGCTCGTTGCGCGTGTTGCGCACGGCCGTCACCAGGTCGAAGGCATGCTGCACCTCGGCCTCCAGCTTCGCATCGCCTGCACCGCCCATGGGCCACGCGGCCACGATGATGTCCTCCCCTGCCTTGCGTTCACGCAGGTGATGCCAGAGCTCCTCGGTGAGGAAGGGCATGTACGGATGTAGCAGCTTCAGCACGTCCTCGAACAGCGATACGGTGGCCTCGTAGGTGGCGGCATCGATGGGCTGTGACACACCGTCCACGAAGGCAGGTTTGATCGATTCGAGGTACCAGCTGCACAGGTCGTCCCAGATCAGCTTGTAGGTGGTCATCAGGGCCTCGCTGATGCGGAACTGATCGTACAGGCCATCGAGCTCGGTGGTGGCCCGCTGTACGCGGCTCTGCATCCAGGCCACGGCGGCGGCGTTCGCTGCAGGTTGTTCCTGCTGCGCGACCGTCCAGCCCTTCACCAACCGGAACGCGTTCCAGATCTTGTTGCTGAAGTTACGACCCTGCTCGCACAGCGAATCGTCGTAGGGCAGGTCGTTGCCGGCCGGACTGGTGAGCAACATGCCCACCCGCACACCATCGGCGCCGAACTTCTCGATCAGCTCCAGCGGGTCGGGGCTGTTGCCCAGGCTCTTGCTCATCTTGCGGCCTTGCTTGTCGCGCACGATGCCGGTGAGGTACACGTTCTTGAACGGCACCTCGTGGCGGTACTCCATGCCCGCCATGATCATGCGCGCCACCCAGAAGAAGAGGATCTCCGGTGCGGTCACCAGGTCGTTGGTCGGGTAGTAGTACTTGATGTCGGTGTTGTCCGGGTCCTTGAATCCATCGAACACACTGATGGGCCACAACCAGCTGCTGAACCAAGTGTCCACCACGTCCTCGTCCTGCTTGATGCCCTTGGTGCTTTGGCCCGCAGCGGTGAACTGCGCGATGGCCTCCGCTTCGGTCCTGCACACGGCCACATCGCCCTGCTCGTTGTACCATGCCGGCACGCGCTGCCCCCACCACAACTGGCGGCTGATGCACCAGTCGCGGACGTTCTCCATCCAGTGGCGGTAGGTGTTCGCGAACTTCTGCGGGTGCAGCTTCACACGGCCGTCGTTCACCACCTCCAAGGCAGGCTTGGCGAGCTCGCCCATCTTCACGAACCACTGGAGCGAGAGACGCGGCTCGATCACCGCATCGGTGCGCTCGCTGTAGCCCACCTTGTTCTTGATGTCCTCGGTCTTCACCAGGTGCCCCTTCTCCTCCAACTCCTTCACGATCTTCTTGCGCACGGCGAAGCGGTCCTCGCCCACGTACAACTGCGCAGCGGCGCTAAGCGTCCCGTTGGGCTCCAGGATGTCGATGGTCTCCAAGCTGTGCTTCTTGCCCAGCTCATGGTCGTTCACGTCGTGCGCGGGCGTCACCTTCAACGCACCCGTACCGAACTCGCGTTCCACGTACTCATCGAAGATCACAGGGATCTTGCGCCCGATCAGCGGCACTTCCACTTGCATGCCTTTCAGGTCGGCATAGCGCTCGTCCTCGGGGTGCACGGCCACAGCGGTGTCGCCCAGGATCGTCTCCGGACGAGTGGTCGCGATGGTCACGTACTCCTCGCAGTCCGCGTTGTTGGTCACCACCCGATAGCGGATGTGATACAGCTTGGAGTTCACCTCCTTGTGCACCACCTCTTCGTCGCTCACCGCGGTCAAGGCCTGCGGGTCCCAGTTCACCATGCGCAGGCCGCGGTACACCAGGCCCTTCTTGTGCAGGTCGATGAACACGTCGATGACGGCATCGCTGAGGTCGTCCTCCATGGTGAAGCGCGTGCGGTCCCAGTCGCAGCTGGCTCCGAGCTTCTTCAACTGCTCCAGGATCACGCCGCCATACTTCTCTTTCCAGGCGAAGGCGTGCTTCAGGAACTCCTCGCGTCCGATCGCGCTCTTCTTGATGCCCTGTTCGGCCAGCAGCCGCACCACCTTGGCCTCCGTGGCAATGCTGGCATGGTCGGTACCCGGCACCCAGCAGGCGTTCTTGCCCAGCATGCGGGCGCGGCGCACCAGCACGTCCTGGATGGTGTTGTTGAGCATGTGCCCCATGTGCAGCACACCGGTCACGTTGGGCGGGGGGATCACCACGGTATAGGGCTCACGCGCGTCGGGCACACTGCGGAAGTAGCCCTTCTGCATCCAATGGGCGTACCACTTGCTCTCTGCGGTGGCGGGTTCAAAGCGCTTGGGGATCTCGGTGGAGGACATGCCTGGAAAATGAAGCCGCAAAGGTAGGTTCATGTGCCCATGTGGACATGTGCTCATGTGCCCATGGAAATGCCGCTCCTAGGGAGGTCACCTGCAACGGCGATGTAGCACTCCGAAGCCCCGTACAAGCGGATAATCAGAATCCCCGATCGAAGCGCCCCATGCCCACATGAGCACAAGAGCACATGCTAAGCCGCTTCTGTCAATACCCTGTTAATGTTCGCTCCACCATTTCCTCGCCCGCCGATACTTGCAGCACACGACCATGCGAACACGGCTCTCCTCCCTCCTCCTCCCGCTACTGCTCGGGTCTTCCCTGCCTCCCGGCCAGAGCAACGGACCTCGTATCCACTTCGAGCAGGAGGTGTACGACTATGGCACCATCGCCTATGGGTCCGACGGCCGTTGTTCGTTCACGTTCACCAACACGGGTGATGCGCCGCTGATCATCCATCAGTTCCAAAGTAGCTGCGGATGTTTGGTGCCCTACTGGGACCGTGAACCTGTTGCACCCGGTGCTTCCGGCAACGTACGACTACTGTACGATACCCGCCGCGTCGGCCCCTTCCGCAAGTCGGCCACGCTCACCACCAATGATCCATTGCGGCCGCAGATCGTGCTCTCGATCCGGGGCGAAGTGTTACCGATGGATACCTCTCGGGAATCGGTCACCAACGGCCGGTAAGGGGCATCCTGTTAAAGTCCTGTTAAGGTCCACCCCCCCCCGGAACAAGCCTTCTACCTTCGGCGTACCAACAACGAAACACCACTCAGCTTCACATGAAAAAGCTCCTCTTCTCCCTCTCGCTCAGCATCCTTTCCATCGGCGCTTTCGCCCAGACCCCCTCGAAGCCGGTCGGCGGAACCGGTCCCCAGATCTCCATCGACAAGGAGTCGCACGATTACGGCACCATCAGCCAGGGCGCCAATGGCACCTGCGAGTTCACGGTGACCAACACCGGCGATCAGCCCCTGATCATCAGCCAGTGCCAGGGCAGCTGCGGTTGCACCGTTCCCAAGTGTGAGACCCAGCCCATCAAGCCCGGTGCGAAGAGCACCATCACGGTGAAGTACGACACCAACCGTGTAGGCCCCATCAACAAGAGCGTGACCATCACCAGCAACGCCACCAACGCGCCCAGCAAGGTGGTCACCATCAAGGGCACCGTGGAGGCCGCCGCCACCACGCCCGCCACGCCCGTGAAGGAGGCCAGCCCCATGGCCCCTGTGGAGAAGCACTAAGGCACGGTACTTGTTCTGTCCCAAGACCGACCAAGACCCCTTTAGAACATGAAACAGTTCCTCCTCGCTTTCGGTATGCTGGTCCTCGGCGGATACGCGTTCGCCCAGACCGGACCACAGATCGCGTTGGACAAGGACGTGCACGACTATGGCACGATCCCCCAGGGCGCCAATGGCACATGCGAGTTCGTGGTGACCAACACCGGCGACCAACCGCTGATCCTTACCAACTGCAAAGGCAGCTGTGGCTGCACGGTGCCGAAGTGCGATACCGAACCCATCAAGCCCGGCGGCAGGACCACCATCACGGTGAAGTATGACACCAAACGCGTGGGCGCCATCAACAAAACGGTGACCATCAGCAGCAATGCCACGAATGAACCGGAGAAAGTGGTGCGGATCAAAGGCTCGGTCTCTGCCGCGCCCGAGTCGCCCACCTCACCGGTGAAGGAAGGCAGCCCGATGGCCCCCGTGGAGAACTGACCTTGTCAACCCGATTCAAGGAACCCCGCCAGCGACCCTGGCGGGGTTCTTCGTTCGAGCACCATCCCGGCCGAAAGCCGATCTTCGCAGCGACAACCAGCAGCGCCATGCCATCGATCTCCACCAAGGGCCGCCAGATGCCCGCCTCGCCCATCCGAAAGCTCGTACCCTTTGCCGAAGCGGCCAAGAAGCGCGGCACCCAGGTGATACACCTCAACATCGGCCAGCCCGATATCGCCACGCCCGATGTGGCCCTGGACGCCATTCGCCACCTGGACCGCACCGTGATCGAGTACAGCCACAGCGCCGGCTACGAGAGCTACCGCAAAGGGCTGGCGACCTACTACGCGAAACACGGCATCCACATCACCCACGAGCAGATCATCGTGACCAACGGTGGCAGCGAGGCCCTGCTCTTCGGCATGATGGCCTGTTTCGAGCCCGGCGATGAATTGATCATCCCCGAACCCTACTACGCCAACTACAACAGCTTCGCGCTCTCCGCCGGCGTAAAGGTGGTGCCCGTGCGCAGCACCATCCAGGACGGCTTCGCGCTTCCGCCCATCAGCGCGTTCGAGGCCCTGATCACCCCGCGCACCAAGGGCATTCTCATCTGCAACCCCGGCAACCCCACGGGCTACCTGTACAGCCAGGCCGAGCTGGACCGCCTGCGCGAGATCGTGCTCAAGCACGACCTCTATCTCTTTGCCGATGAGGTGTACCGCGAGTTCTGCTACGATGGCGCCACCCACATCAGCGCCATGACCCTGGCCGGACTGGATCAGAACGTGGTGCTGGTGGACAGCGTGAGCAAGCGCTACAGCATGTGCGGGGCCCGCGTCGGGGCCTTCATCACCCGCAATGCGGAACTGTATGCCTCCGTGCTCCGCTTCGCCCAGGCCCGCCTCAGCCCACCCACCTTCGGGCAGATCGCTTCCGAAGCGGCCCTGAACACCCCCGACAGCTATTTCACCGGCGTGATCGGCGAGTACGTGCAGCGTCGGGACATCCTGGTGGACGGTCTGAACACCATTCCCGGGGTGACCTGCCCGAAACCCAAGGGAGCGTTCTATTGCGTGGCCGAACTGCCCATCGACGATGCCGACACCTTCTGCCAATGGCTCCTGGAGTCCTTCAGCCATGAAGGCCACACCGTGATGATGGCGCCCTGCAGCGGTTTCTATGCCGAACCCGCCACCGGCCGCAAACAGGTGCGACTGGCCTACGTGCTGGAGCAACCCTTGCTGAAAAAGGCCGTGGAGTGCCTCCGCGAGGCCCTGGCCGCTTACCCGGGCACGGACAAGGCCGCCATGGCCAAGGCCGTCGCCATCGGCTGACCCCTTTTCCGCTACTTCCCATGAACGCCCTTCGGTCCTGACCGAGGGGCGTTCGTCGTTCTGTAACCCTGCTTCATCGGATCGCGCTGAAGCGCCCGGCACCCTGTGGTGTGCGCCAACGGATCAACGACCATGAGAAAGCTACTCCTTACCCTGATGGTGTTCTAGGGAACGTCCACGCTCCTGAATGCACAGGCCCGTGCCGAGCACCTCTACCAGTTCAATGCACAGGGGCTCGCTACTCCTAACACGGAGAAGATCTTCACCGAACTGATGGTGGGGTTCGACCCACATCTCAAGGTCTCCCACGACCCGCAGCTCCAGCAGGTCCGACTGCTCGCCTACCGTCCGCTCGATCTGCAAGAGGTCATCTCTCTGGCCGCCCAGGTGGGGGTCACGCTCACGCCCCGCCGCATGCCCGGTGAACGGGCGGACCTCGCCGTTGAATGATCCCTGCCCTGAACCTCTTCGACCGAACGACCATGGAACGGAACAGGAACCTCTTCTGTAACGCACCGATCGCTTTCCGATGGGTCACGATCGTGGCGCTCGTGCTATGCAGCATGGCCACCATGACCGTTGTTGCGCAGTCCACCAACACCTACGCCACTGCCAACCTGTACACGGCAGGCGCATCGTGCTCGTTCAGCGATCTCGATGTGGCGGGCAGCTACACCCCCACCTACAACCCTGGCACCTGCGGTGCGAGCAATTTCGATGATGGCTGGGGACGGTTCGTGGCCACCAGCAACACCACGGTGGTCACCTTCGATCCGGATGACAATCACCGGCCATCCTGCACGTGTTCTCCGGCACCTGTACCAGTTCGCTCACCCAGGTGGCCTGTGTGGATGCCAGCGTGAACGGGGTGAATGCCACGGTCACCTTCACTAGAAGCCATCTCAAAATAATCCTTCGGTCTACGCCGGGGTCTTTTCCGGGCATCCGTCGTTGCTCAACCCTTACAGAGCGTCCAGCTATGCGCGGGTCTCGCGCCTAGGCTGCCCGCAAAATCCCTCCGGCTCGCTACCA
>JBKDXR010000053.1:0-6319 GCA_046306055.1 Flavobacteriales bacterium | reverse complement strand
GGCGACATCGGCCTTCATCAGCGCCTGCTTCAACTCCTCGGGCTGGATGACGCTGGTGTAGATGCGCTGGCCGAGGTCGCTCTGCAGGCGGCGCAGGCGGTAGATGCTCTTGTCGAAGACCTTCACGCTGGCGCCCAGGCCCATGGCGGCGCGCGTGGCGAACTCACCCACGGTACCGGCACCGATGATCACCACTTCCGCAGGGGACACGCCGCTGATGCCGCCGAGCATGAGGCCCTGGCCGCCCTTGTCGCTGCTGAGGTATTCCGCGGCGATCTGGATGCTGGTGTTGCCCGCGATCTCGCCCATCGCGCGGATGATGGTGTAGATGCCCTCGCGATCCTTGATGAAGTCCCAGGCCACGGCGGTCATCCGCTTCTCCATCATGCGCTTCAGGGTGTCCTTGGGCTGCACGGTGAGCTGCAGGGCCGAAATGAGGATCTGCTTGTGGCGCAGCATCTCGATCTCCTCATGCGTTGGCGGGGCCACCTTCAGGATCAGGTCGGCCTTGAACACCTCGGTGGGGCTGTCCACCACCATGGCACCGGCCTCGCTGTAGTCGCTATCCTGCCACTGGGCGGGCTGTCCGGCGCCACGCTCGATCACCACATCGTGCCCACGGCCCACCAGCACGGCCACCACGGCAGGTGTCAGCGGCACGCGGTGTTCCTGGAAGGTGATCTCCTTGGGGATGCCGATGAAGAGGCTCTTCTTCCGCCGGCCCACTTCCATGACCTGTTCCTGGGGCAACATGGCCGACTGCCGGGCCAATTGTTTCAGCAGATCGGAGGAGGTGCTCATGGGGGGGATGGCTGAACCGCGAAGGTACGGGAGAGCAATGAGTGGCGAGTGGCGAGTGGGCCGGAGTGCCTTTGCCCACTCGCCACTCAGCACTCGCTACTCGCCACTAATTCCGAGCGAGATCAGCCGCACTCCGTTCGCCCCCTCCTCCAACGTCACATGCAAAGTGCCCGGAGGCAACAGCTCTTCTGCCAGTTGCGGCCACTCGATGAAGCAGTAGTTCCCACTATCCACGTACTCGGAAAAACCGATGGCGTCGAGCTCGGCGGCGTCCTTCAGGCGGTAGAGGTCGAAGTGGTACACGGGGTCACCGGCGCCTGACCGGTACTCGTTCACCAACGCGAACGTGGGGCTGCTCATCGCGTCCGCCACGCCCAGCACCTGGCCCATGGCCTTGATCAACGTGGTCTTGCCCGCACCCAGATCACCGTGGAACGCGAACACGCGTGCCTCGGGATAGCCCTGCAGGATGAGCTGGGCGATGTCCGGGGCCTCGGAGGGTTTGCGGAGGGTGAGGGTGGCAAGCACGGGGCGAAGATCCGAGATCAGATCTTCATGTGCTCATGTGGGCATGTGTTCATGTGCTCATGAATGCGCGCTTCGAACGAGGGCGGCGCCGCATTCATAAGTAGCCCTTCGAACCGCGTGTGGTAGAACCGCAGAACCCTCCAGGCTTCGACTACGGATCAGGTCCCGCCATGAGCACATGCTCACAGGAGCACATGTCCACATGCTTGCCTACCTCGCCTTCAACACCGCCCACGGCACGATCATCTCCTCCAGGCTGATGCCGCCGTGCTGGAAGGTGTGGCGGAAGTAGGTGACGAAGTGGTTGTAGTTGTTGGGGTACACGAAGAATCGATCGCCCTTGGCGAAGATGTACACCGTGCTCACGTTGGTGCGCGGCAGGTGGGCCTTGGCGGGGTCCTTGATCACCAGCACGTCGCGGCCCTCGTAGGTGAGGTTCTTGCCCAGCTTGTAGCGCAGGTTGCTGTTGGTGTTGCGGTCGCCCACCACCTTGCTGGGCTCGTCCACGCGGATGGTGCCGTGGTCGGTGGTGATCACCACGCGGCCGCCGCGTTCGGCAATGCCTTTCAGGATATCGTACAGCGGGCTGTGCTCGAACCAGCTCTTGGTGAGGCTGCGGTAGGCGGCATCGTCCTCGGCCAGCTCGCGGATCACCTCCATCTCCGTGCGCGCATGGCTCAGCATGTCCACGAAGTTGTACACGATCACGTTCAGCGGATTGCCCATCAGGTTGTCCAGGCTGTCGGCCAGTTTGCGGCCCGCGTTCAGGTTCAGGATCTTGTGGTAGCTGTACTTCACGTTCTTGCCCAGGCGCTTGATCTGGTCGCCCACAAATTCCTCCTCGTGCGCGTTCTTGCTGCCCTCTTCCTCCTCGCCGATCCACTTACCGGGGAAGCGCTTCTCGATCTCGCTGGGCATCATGCCGGCGAACAGCGCGTTGCGGGCGTATTGTGTGGCGGTGGGCAGTATGCTGTAGAACATGCCCTGCTCCTCGATCCGGTAGAACTGGCCCAGGATGGGTTCCAGCACGCGCCACTGGTCCAGCCGCAGGTTGTCGATCAGCACCATGAACAGGGGCGGCTGCTTCTCGTCGATCAGCGGCGCCACCTTCGCCTTGAAGAGCTGGTGGCTCTGCAGCGGCACATCATCGCCCTGGCCGTTCACCCAGTCCACGTAGTTCTTCTCCACGAAGCGGCAGAACTGCGCATTGGCCTCGGCCCACTGGCTGCGCAGGATCTCGGTCATGCCCTGGTCCTGGCTGCCGCTCAGGTCCAGCTCCCATTTCACCAGCTCGTCATACAGCTGCTTCCAATCGTCGGTGCTCAGACGGTCGCCCAGGCGCATGGCCAGCTGGCGGAACTGCTGCTGGTAGCTGCTGTTGGTCTTCTCGCTCACCAGGCGGCGGCCCTCCAGGTGCTTCTTCAGCGAGAGCAGGATCTGGTTCGGGTTCACCGGCTTGATCAGGTAGTCGCTGATCTTGCCGCCGATGGCCTCTTCCATGATGTGCTCCTCCTCGCTCTTGGTGATCATGATCACCGGCACATGGGGCAGCACGCTCTTGATGCGGTTCAGCGTTTCCAGCCCGCTGAGGCCGGGCATGTTCTCGTCCAGGAAAATGATGTCGTACTCCTTCCCCTGCGCCTTCTCCACGGCATCCAGCCCGTTGTTCACGGTATCCACCACGTAGCCCTTCTGTTGCAGGAACAACACGTGCGGACGCAGCAGATCGATCTCGTCGTCGGCCCAGAGGATGTTGGCGGTCATGGTGGTCAGGGAGGGGCCTGTGGGTGCCGCAGGCGCGGGGTTGAACGTTCGCATACCAGGCACAACGCGGAATGCCTTCCCGTGTTGCCCTGTACTTTCGGGGCGTGAAGGTAACGTGTGCCCAGAGGGATGTCCGTGTGGGTGCCATGGTGCAGGCCGTAGGTCGACCCGGAGGGTCGACGCCGCCGGTGCGCAACCATGAACGTTGCCTGGCCCCCAAGGCACATTGCGAACCATGAAGATATTGAACGACCCCATCTACGGTTTCATCACCGTGCCCCACCCCACGGTGCTGCGGCTCATCGACCATCCGTGGTTCCAGCGGCTGCGCTACATCAAGCAACTGGGGCTGGGCCACCTGGTGTACCCCGGCGCGCTGCACACGCGCTTCCACCACGCCCTGGGCGCCATGCACCTCATGGGCGAGGCCATCGCCACGCTGCGCGGGAAAGGGCACGACATCACCGAAGAGGAAGCGCTCGGCGCGCGCATCGCCATCCTGCTGCACGACATCGGCCACGGACCCTTCAGCCACGCACTGGAGCACAGCCTGGTGGAAGGCATCGGCCACGAAGCTGTGAGCGCCCTGGTGATGGACGCCCTCAACACCGAGTTCAACGGCGCGCTGGACCTCGGCATCCGCATCTTCCGCGACCAGTACCCCAAGCACTTCCTGCACCAGCTCGTGAGCAGCCAGTTGGATGTGGACCGGCTGGACTACCTGAACCGCGACAGCTTCTACACAGGCGTCAGCGAAGGCGTCATCGGCGGCGAGCGCATCATCAAGATGCTGCAGGTGGTGGATGACCGGCTGGTGGTGGAGGAGAAGGCCATCTACAGCATCGAGAAGTTCCTGGTGGCGCGCCGCCTCATGTACTGGCAGGTGTACCTGCACAAGACCGTGGTGGCCTGCGAGCTCATGCTGGTGGAAACGCTGCGCCGCGCCAAGCACCTGGCCATGCAGGGCACCGGCGTCTTCGCTTCCCCCGCCCTGCTGCAATTCCTCACCGCCACCCACGATCGCTCCTCCTTCCGCGACCCCGCCATCCTCGGCGACTTCCTCAAGCTGGACGACCACGACGTGATGGGCGCCGTGAAGGTGTGGTGCGATCATCCGGACACCGTGCTGGCCCAGCTCGCCACCGACCTCGTGCACCGCCGCAACCTGCGCATCCGCCTGCAGAACATCCCGTGGGACGATACCCGCATTGCGCACTTGCGCCAACAGGTGGCCGCACAGCTCGGCATCCCCCTTGCCGATGCCGCCCACTTCGTGCTCACCGGCAGCATCGTCAACAACGCCTACGATCCCGCCAAGGACCGCATCGAGCTCCGCTACAAGGACGGCACCCTGCGCGACATCGCCGAGGCCAGCGACAACCTGGGCATCGCCGCCCTCGCCCGGCCCGTGGAGAAGTTCTATCTGGCGTGGCCGCGGTGGCTGGAGGATTGAACTCTAATTCAACCGGGAATGAACGGTGATGGACGGCAATAGCTCCCCATTCACGTGCATTTCCGTTCATTCACGGTTCCATAACACCACAAGAACGCCAACACCCTGGCCCGGCCCGTGGAGAAGTTCTATTTGGCGTGGCCGCGGTGGCTCGCGGACTGAGCGATGTGCGGAGGGGACCCGCTCCTTCACCGTTCTTGGCCCATCCTCCCCATCTTCGCGCACATCCCTTCCGCCGACCAACGGACCGACCCATGGCCCCGCGCTTCCAACTCCTCCCCACCCTGTTGCTGCAACCCTACCAGCAGGCCGTGGCGGCCTATCCCTTGGAGCGTTACCGCATGTTGCAGGATAGCGAACTGTCCGTGGAAGCCTTCAGCTTCTACACCTCGGTCTCGGCCGTGTTCTCCAGCAAGATCGAGGGTGAGGCGATCGAACTGGACAGCTACGTGAAGCACAAACGCTTCGGCATCCCCTTCCGCCCGGACCACACCCAGAAGATCGACGACCTCTACGCCGCCTACCAATACGCCCAAGGCCACCCCTGCGAGCGCGACGGTCTGCTGGAGGCCCACCGCATGCTCACCCGCCACATCCTGCCCGCAGGCCGGGGCGGGCGTGTGCGCACCACCACCATGTACGTGACCACGCCCGATGGCCGCATCGAGTACGTGGCCGCCCCACCCCACGCGGTGGAGGCCGAGTTGGACAAGTTCTTCGTGGACCTGGAACAACTTCAGGCCATGGAGCTATCGCTGGCCGAGGTGTTCCACTTCGCGGCGCTGCTGCACCTGGTGTTCGTGAAGATCCACCCCTTCGATGATGGCAACGGGCGCTGCGCCCGCCTGCTGGAAAAATGGTTCCTGGCCCGGAAACTCGGCGAAAAGGCCTGGCTCATCCCCAGTGAGCGCCATTACTACCAGCACCACCAGCTCTACTACCGCAACATCCGCGCCCTGGGCCTGGAGTACGAGACCTTGAACTACGCGCAGGCCCTGCCCTTCCTGCTCATGCTTCCCGCCTCCCTGGCGCCACCCGAGCCCGGGGCCTGAGCAGGGAGGCCGGCAAAGCCGGACCGTCGCGATCCGCTTTTGCTCCGCGCGCCGCTGCTAGCTCCCCCTGTACGTGGAGTAGCCATAAGGAGACAAGGTTATCTGCACATGGTAGTGTGCATCGTCAACCAGCTTAAAGACCACCGCCACGAAGGGATGGAAGGACGTTTGCCCGAGGGATGCAAAGCAGGGCTGGTGTGGAAGATCAGTTTGTAGATGCCCCTGAGGTCCGTTCCATCCTGTTCCAGAAAGTCCTTGATCCGCCCGTTCACGGTTCTCCTGTAGCTCAAGAATTCAACCGGGAATGGACGTGCATGAACGGAAATAGAGCGCCCATTCACGACGGCTCTCCGGCAGTTGCATTCACGGTTCCACAACATCACAAGAACGCGCTGGCCCGGCCCGTGGAGAAGTGATACCTGGCGTGGCCGCGGTGGATGTAAGGTCACCTGACCTCATTGCATGGAAAGCCACGCTCTGGCCTTAGAGCATGCACAGGTGCTTGCCGCTTTCCGGCGCTCCCCCTACTTTCATGGCCCCATGCCACGCAGCCGCACTACCACACGGAGCAGTGGGGCTTTTGACTCGTCCTAAAATGGGTTTACGCTAAACGGCGACCCATGAAAGGCAAGTTCAAACACAACAAGAACGGAAAATTCGAATCGCGGTACAGCGAAGAGTTCAAGCGCAAGGTCATTGAGGAATACTTGGAAACGGGCAC
>JBKDXR010000052.1:0-14315 GCA_046306055.1 Flavobacteriales bacterium | reverse complement strand
CTTACTGGTCGTCGCGCTTGCCCTTCCGGCAAGCCTGGTGGCCCAACCCTGCGATCCGCAGTACCGGTCCACTGGCCAGCAGTGCAACGACCAGATCAACACGATCACCACGGCTGTGCCGTTCCTGATGATCTCGCCCGACAGCCGTGCCGGTGGCATGGGCGATGGTGGCGTGGCCGTTTCCGCCGATGCGAACGCCATCCACTGGAACCCCTCGAAGCTGGCCTTTGCCGAGCACGATGGCGAGTTCACCATGAGCTACAGCCCGTGGCTGCGCAATCTGGTGCCCGACATGAGCCTGGCCTACCTGGCCGGGTACAAGCGCCTGAGCAACAAGAAGAGCGCCATCGGTGGCTCGCTCCGCTATTTCAATCTGGGGAGCATCCTGTTCACCGACCAGAACGGTTCCACCATTCGCGATTTCAAGCCGGCCGAGTTCGCAGTGGACCTGGTCTTTGCGCAGCAGTTCAGTGAGAACTTCTCCGGTGGTGTGGCCATCCGCTACATCAACAGCAACCTTACCGGTGGCATCAGCGTGCAAGGGGCCAACACCAAGGCAGGCCAGAGCGTGGCGGCCGATGTATCGATGTTCTACACCAAGCCGGACATGCAGGTGGGTGACAAGGATGCGACCTTCAGCTTCGGCCTGAACATTTCCAACATCGGGGCGAAAATGTCCTACTCGGAGACCGCTGCTCAGAACTTCATCCCCATCAACCTTCGCCTCGGCCCTGCGTTCACGCTGGACCTGGACAAGTACAACAAGCTCACCTTCGCCTTTGATGTGAACAAGCTATTGGTGCCTACGCCGCCCGTGTACCAGTTGGACGAGAACGGTGCGCTGATCCTGGACCCTGCCACGGGTGAGTATGTGATCGCCAGCGGCAAGAACCCCAACGTGGGTGTGGCCACCGGCATGATCCAGTCCTTCTCCGATGCTCCCGGCAACGTGAGCTACGATGACAATGGCAACATCATTGTCGAGGACGGCAGCCGAATGCGGGAGGAATTTCGCGAGATCAACATCGGGGGCGGCCTGGAGTACTGGTATGCCGAGCAGTTCGCCTTCCGTACGGGCTATTTCTGGGAGCACTACACCAAGGGCAATCGCAAGTACGTGACCCTGGGTGCTGGTGTCCGTTACAATGTGTTCTCCCTCGACCTGAGCTTCCTGATCGCGAACACGGCCCGCAGCCCGCTGGCCAACACGTTGCGCTTCACGCTCGGTTTCCGTTTCGATAAGGGCAAGAAGAAGCCCACGGCCGAATAATGGTCCGTGTAGGCTTCGGCTACGACGTGCACCGCCTTACCGAGGGCCGCGAGCTCTGGTTGGGCGGTGTGCTTATTCCGCATACCGTGGGGGCCTTGGGGCATTCAGATGCCGACGTTCTCCTGCATGCCGTGTGCGATGCCCTCTTGGGCGCCGTGGCCCTGGGTGATATCGGGTTCCATTTCCCCGACACCGATCAGCGCTGGAAGGGCGCCGACAGCAAGGTGCTGTTGAAGGCCGTGGTGGACCTGTTGCACGAGCGCGGCTGGGAGGTGGGCAATGTGGACGCCACCCTGGTGCTGGAGCGCCCCAAGATCATGCCCCATGTACCCGCGATGCGTGCCACCATGGCCCCGCTGTTGGGCGTGGGCGAGGATGCCGTGAGCATCAAGGCCACCACCAACGAAAAGATGGGTTTCGTGGGCCGCGAGGAAGGCGTTTGTGCCTACGCCGTGGCCTTGGTGCAGCGCCGTAGCTGATCCCTCGATTCAATCATCACCGTTGTCCGGTGCCAGCTCAGTGAACGAGCCGTGGCCCTGTTCATCCTCGAAGTAGAACACCCGCAGCTGCGCCGTGTCCTTCAGCAGGTCGATCTTGCCGATCTCCACCCGGCTCACCTTAACGCCCAGTCGGTCGTGCAGGTCGGCATAGAGCTGCACCCGGTTGGCCGGTTTGATCAGCTCGATGCGCTCGTAAATGATCTGCTTCATGGCCTCGTGGCGCGTCAGCCACAGGTGCTCCAGCGCATAGGTCATCACCAGGATCATGCCGTCGGTGAACACCAGTTCGGCCACGCTCACCTTCTTGCTCGCCAGCGAATTGATCACCGCAATGGTGATCACCGCGAAGAGGTAGGTCATGTCCTTGATGCTGATCTGCTCGGTGCGGTAGCGCAGCACACCGAAGATGGCGAACAGTCCGAACGCGAAGCCGATGCTGAGCTTCACACTGTTCAGCAGCACGCACAGGAAGAAGATCAGCACATTGAACAGGAAGTAGGTGAAGAGGTAGTCCTTCTTCCGGTGGATGGGGTAGTAGATGACCCGGATAAGAATGAACAACACCAGCGCGTTCAGACCGAACTTGAACAGGAGCTCCCACATATCATTGTGGAACACGGGCATTCCGAAGATCTTCATCACGTTTCGTTCTGTCTTGGGTTTCAGGCCGCGTTGCGCAGCCGCTGCAATTGGAGGAGGACCTCCTTGAAGGCGTTGTGTTTCACCGGACGCTCCAGCAGGAGCATGCCCACGCAATACTTGCTCATCCCGGCCGGGCGTATGCCCCGTTCACGCATCCGTTTCACGAACGGTGAGCTTCTGTTGGCGCGTTCCTGCTTCAGTTCGGCCACCACGATGGGCCCGAGCGGGCGCTGCCCTTTCGGATCGCTGAAGCTCAGGCCAATGTCCATGGTGAGGCGCTCGGGCGTGTGCCGGTTCACGAAGGTGTAGCGCGTGAAATGGTTCCAGAGGGAAGGCACCAGCACCTCCGCCTTTCCTGTTGCCCTGTGTACAAAGGCCAGTTGTTCGGCCGAGAGCTGCTCGGGAATGGCCTCCACCCGGATGCGTGCCTTGTCCGTGCGTCCACCACCGGTCTTCCGTTTCACTTCCAGGAACACCAGGTCGCTGCCGATGTATTCACGGAACCGCACCTTGCTGCGGAACGTGCGCCGGTTATGATGGTCGCGGAAGTGCTGCAGGTCGGGCGTATCGAAGTAGAGACTGCGGTAGGCACTGCCCGAGGAGCCGTTCACATGCAGCAGCCGGTAATCGGGCGCCATGGCCTCCAACAGGCCGGGCAGGGTGCCTGTAGCGAACACGTACTTGGTGTCCACACGGTTCTGCAGCTTCACACTGTCCATTTCGGTCAGCGTGATGGGCTCGAAGCGTTGAAGGATGCTGTTGAGGTCGGTCACGGGAGGGAGCAAGGCTGCCAAAACTACGGTTCGTGCGGGGTTGGGACGTTGAAGGGTACGCCGGGTTCAATACGGCAGGGTGTAATTTCGACGCCCTTTGTCCGGATCCCCATGAAACACGGTACGGTGACGATCACCTTCACGGAGCACGCCAGCTCAGACGCCCTCTCCGCCGCTGACCAGCAGTTGGTGCGGGATGCCCATGACGCCGCGCTGCGGGCCTACGCGCCTTATTCGCGGTTCAAGGTGGGGGCCGCGT
Source organism: Flavobacteriales bacterium (assembly GCA_046306055.1). Lineage (GTDB taxonomy): Bacteria > Bacteroidota > Bacteroidia > Flavobacteriales_F > PHOS-HE28 > PHOS-HE28. Next base: position 10,871 of record JBKDXR010000052.1, on the reverse strand, counting down.
TGCGCATGGGCGATGGCCGCACGGTGACCGGCAACAACCAGGAGAACGCTTCCTTTCCGGCGGGTATCTGTGCCGAGCGGACCGCCCTGCACGCCGCCATGTCCGCCCAGATCGATGGCCGGGTGGAGGTGATGGCGATCATCGTTCCCTCGGCCAAGGGAGAACGTCCGGTGGCGCCCTGTGGCATCTGTCGGCAGGCCCTGTTGGAGCAGGAGTTCCGGCAGGGAGGCCCCATGCGCCTGCTGATGGCCGTGCCGGGCGGTGCCGTGGTGGAACTGGCCAGCGCGAAGGACCTGTTGCCTTTCTCTTTCGACGCCACCTTCCTGAACCCTTGAAAGGGCGCAAGGCTGGCGGGCCACGGTCTATATTTGCGCCCTCACGAACGCGTCCTGCATGACCACCAAGACCGCTTCCCCCGGGAAGCCGAAGAAGACCGCTGAAGGGCCTGCCCAAGGCACCTTCGACAAGGCCACCTACCTGCATTGGTTCAAGGAGATGATGCTGATGCGTCGCTTCGAGGAGAAGTGCGGCCAGCTCTACACCATGCAGAAGTTCGGTGGGTTCTGCCACCTCTACATCGGTCAGGAGGCCATCCTGGCGGGCATGAGCACCTCCATCCGGAAAACGGACCGCATCATCACCGGCTACCGGGACCATGCCCACCCGCTCATGCTCGGCGTGCCCGCGAAGAACGTGATGGCCGAGCTCTACGGCAAGCTCACCGGCACCAGCAAGGGCAAGGGCGGAAGCATGCACTACTTCGACAAGGAGCGCAACCTCTTCGGGGGGCACGGCATCGTGGGCGGGCAGATCGGCCTGGGGGCCGGCATCGCCTTCGCCGACAATTACCGCGGCGAGGACCACGTGACCCTGTGCATGATGGGCGACGGCGCCGTGCGCCAGGGTATCCTGCACGAGACCTTCAACATGGCCATGACGTGGAAGCTCCCGGTGATCTTCATCGTGGAGAACAACAACTACGCGATGGGCACCAGTGTGGAGCGCACCAGCAATGTGCACGACCTCAGCCGCCTTGGCGAGAGCTACGACATGCCCGGCCTGGGCGTGAACGGTATGCGCTGCGAGGATGTGCATGACGCCATCGCCATGGCCTGTGAACACGTGCGCGCCGGCAACGGGCCGTACCTGCTCGACATCAAGACCTATCGCTACAAGGGGCACAGCATGAGCGACCCCCAGAAGTACCGTTCCAAGGAAGAGGTGGAGGAGTACAAGAAGCAGGATCCCATCGAGACCGTGCGCGAGACCATCCTGAAGAACAAGTGGGCCAAGGAGGCCGAGCTGGAGGCCATTGACGAGGCCATCAAGCGGGAAGTGGAGGAGGCCGTGAAGTTCGCCGAGGACAGCCCCATGGCCACTGAGGAGGAGCTCTACAACGACGTGTATTTCGAGAAGGATTATCCATTCGAGAAGGACTGACCAACACCTGCGCCGGGCTACGGCGTTTTAGACATGGCCGAGATCGTACGCATGCCCAAATTGAGCGACACCATGACCGAAGGGGTGGTGAGCGCTTGGCACAAGAAGGTGGGGGACAAGGTGAAGAGCGGCGAGGTGCTTGCCGAGATCGAGACCGACAAGGCCACCATGGAGTTCGAGAGCTTCACGGACGGTGTGCTGTTGCACATTGGGGTGGAGAAAGGCAAGACCGCACCTGTTGACAGTGTGCTGGCCGTGCTGGGCAAGGAGGGGGAGGACATCACCGCCCTGCTCGCTGATGCCGCGAAGAGCGCACCCGCTGCTGCGCCGGCCGCGGCCCCTGCTGCTCCTGCGGCGGCTCCTGCGCCGGTCGCTGCTCCGGTGGCTGCTGCCCCGGCGCCCGCTCCCGTTGCTGCTCCCCGCCCAGCACCTGTTGCCGCGCCAGCGCCCGCAGTGTCCTCCAATGGCCGGGTGCATGCCAGTCCGCTCGCTCGTCGGCTCGCGGAAGATAAAGGCATCGAGATCGCCCGCGTGAAAGGCAGTGGCCCCGAAGGGCGCATCACCAAGCGCGATGTGGAAGGCTACACCGGTGGCGGCATGGCCTACGCCGGTCCGCAAGTGGAGAGCTTCGAGGAAGTGGCCGTGAGCCAGATGCGCAAGACCATTGCCCGTCGCCTGGCCGAGAGCAAGTTCACCGCGCCGCATTTCTACCTCACACTGGAGATCGACATGGCCCGCGCCATGGAGGCCCGCGAGGCCATCAACAAGCACATTGCACCGGACAAGATAAGTTTCAACGACCTGGTGATCAAGGCCGCTGCCGTGGCCCTGAAGCAGCACCCCAAGGTGAACAGCAGCTGGCTCGGCGACCGCATCCGCACCAACCACCACGTGCACATCGGCGTGGCCGTGGCCGTGGAGGAAGGCCTGCTCGTCCCCGTGGTCCGTTTCGCCGATGGCAAGCCCCTGCGCACCATCGGTGCCGAGGTGCGCGACTACGCCAGGAAGGCCAAGGAGAAGAAGCTGCAGCCTCAGGACTGGGAGGGTAACACCTTCACCATCTCCAACCTGGGCATGTTCGGCATCGAGGAGTTCACCGCGATCATCAACCCGCCGGATGCGTGCATCCTGGCCGTGGGCGGCATCGTGGAGAAGCCCGTGGTGCGCAATGGCGCCATTGTGCCCGGCCACACCATGAAAGTGACCCTGAGCTGCGACCACCGTGTGGTGGACGGTGCCACGGGTGCGGCCTTCCTCAACACCTTCAAGCAGTTGCTGGAGGAGCCGGCCTTGTTGCTTGGGTTGGGGGCGATCTGAGGCCTTCCGGTGGTAAAATGGGCTCCCTATCTTGAGCGACCATGGCCGCCGATAGACCCACCATCCACCATTCCACCGAAGGTCTTTCGCGGCCCGAAGTGATCGTTCTGCTCTTTCAGGCATTCCGTTCGCTCAAGTGGGGCGTGGAGCACCTGCATCCCATGCGCGTGGTGGCCAAAACACCGGCCACAGGCTTCGCCAAAGGAGAGGATGTGGTGATCGAGTTCGATGATCGTGGCTTCACGGCCTTGAGCAAACCATCGGAGTGGAGCCCTTTTGCGAAGAATAAGCGCCATCAGGTCAATCTCGAGAAGCTCATCGATGCCTTCGCTGAAGCGCGGGTTTCCACCACGCCCGAAGTGATGGCCGCGGAACTGAAGGAGCTCGAGGAGAGCGGCGTGATGCAACTGGATGCGAGCACCTCCCACGCGAACGAGTTCCACTGGAAGGACATCGGCTCCGTTCTCATCCCACGCCGTGACTTCTTCGCCACGCCGTTGTTGCTCGACATCAGTGTGCTCGTGTACATCGGGATGGTGGCCACGGGCATTCACTTCATGTCGCCCACTGGTGAGGACCTGCTGAATTGGGGCGGCAACTACCGCGCGGTCACAATGTCCGGCGAGTGGTGGCGCCTGCTCACCTGCTGCTTCGTTCACATCGGCGTGATCCACCTGCTCTTCAACATGTACGCCCTGCTGATGGTGGGCCTGCAGCTCGAGCCCCTGCTCGGCAGTACGCGTGTGATCGCGTTGTATGTGATCACGGGGATATTCGCCAGCGTGGCCAGTCTTTGGTGGCACGACAATACCGTGAGCGCCGGTGCCTCGGGCGCCATCTTCGGGCTATACGGCGTGTTCCTGGCGTTGCTCACCACCGACCTGCTGCACAAGGAGGTGCGCCAGCAGTTGCTCTCCAGCATCGGGGTCTTTGTGGTGTACAACCTGATCTACGGTTTGAAGGGCGGCGTGGACAATGCCGCGCACATCGGCGGATTGCTGAGCGGCGTGGTGATGGGCTTTGCGCTGTATCCTGCCCTGCGCAAGCCCGAAGCGTCCGGGCTGCAGTGGGTTTCCATGGCCGCTCCAACGGTGCTGTTGGTCCTGGCCGGTGGCTGGGCCGTAGGGTCGCTGCCGGCCGACGATCACGTGTTCGAGGCCCGCATGGCCGATTTCACGCGCATGGAGGAGGAAGGCCTGGCGATGTTCCGGCTGGGCGACGAGGGCACCGCCGAACAGCAGCTCGTGCTGTTGGACGAGCGCAGTGCACCGGCCTGGGATAGCGCGGTGGCCTTGTTGGAAGGAACGCTCACGCTGGAGCTTTCATCCGAAGTGGCGTATCGTCGCGACCGCCTGCTGGACTATGCTCGTGAACGCTCATTGAGCACCGGGCTCATCCGCCAGTCGCTCACCACACCGAGCGTCGAGTTGGACAGTGCGGTGCAGCAGAGCTTCGCACGCATCGATTCCATGTTCACCGAGATGCAGTAGCGCTCGTTCACACGAACGATTGCCGCTCTTGCGTTCACTGCACGCTCAATACCTTCAGTTTCCATGCGCCTTGCACCGTTCTGCCTGTTCGTGATCGCTCTTGTCGCCACTTCCTGCGGAGGAAGCCAGCACGCGAGCAGTACCGCCTATTCCAATGCGCGCTACCTCGCCGATGGTAAGTCGCAGTATGCGCCCGGTGAGCGTGTGGTGCAATACGCGGCCACGCTGGAACTGAAGGTGAAGGAGGCCGACAGCACCAATGTGCAACTGCGGGCCATCGCTGAGAAGCATCAAGGCTACGTGGTCTCCCTGGCCGATGGTCGATCGGTGATCCGTGTGAAGCAGCCGGAGCTGGCCGCAGCCGTGGATGAGGTGGCCGCACTGGGCAAGTTGCGCTCCAAGGCCTTCAAGGGCGAGGATGTCACGGAGCAATACGTGGACCTCAATGCCCGGCTTGAGAATGCACGCCGTGCCCGTGAACGCTACCTGCAACTGCTGCAACAGGCCGAGAACGTGCAGGCCGCTCTCGCTGTGGAAAAGGAGCTCGAACGCGTCAACGGCGACATCGAGTCGTTCGAGGGCAAACTGAACAAGCTCACCCACCTCGCCGACATGGCCACCATCACCGTGCAATTGCAGGAGAAGGACAAGCTGGGTCCGCTCGGCTACGTTTTCGTGGGCCTGTGGAAGGGCGTGCGCTGGTTGTTCGTGCGGGGCGAATGATCTTGCCCGCCAAGCAGTACATGCAAGCGTTCCACCGCTTCGGTCTGTCGGTCGTGCAGCCGTTGGTCAACGGCCGCAAGTAGTTCGTTCCGCTGTTCGGGTTGTTTCCGCAGCTTTTGCAAGGTGTTGCGCAACACCACCTCATCGTGCCACGCACCCAGCCGTCCCAACACCTTCCCCAGCCCGGCGGGTTCCGGCATGCCGGGGTCCAGCAGCTCATACAGATGGCGGACATGCTTCAGGTGCTTGCGGACCTCATGCAGGTGCAGGTGGGCATCGGCCGCGCGTGTCAGTCGGGTGGCATGCCCCAGTTCGGACCGCACGTAGTTCCGGGCGGCGGCCCGGATGCCGCTCTTCCTGCGGCCTTGTAGTACACGCAGGGTGTGCAGCTCCAACCGTTGGAGGTCCACCGGACGGATACGCGTCAGGGCTTTTTGGAGCCGTTGGGCCAGACGTTCCTCTTTCCTGCGCAAATGCGCGAGCCCGATGTTGCGTGATGCGGCCGGAACACCATGCAGCTCCTGAAGCCGCGCGCAATTCACCTGTATCTCACGCAATGCACCAGCGGCCTTGAACAGGACATTGGTCCGGCGAACGGCGCCTTTCCGCGGTTCGGCCTCGCTGTCCAAGTGCTCCAGGAAGCGCAGGAGCGACCGCATCTTCTTCATGCGCACACGCAGCCGGTGCAGCCCCTCGCGGTCGGTCCGCAGTCGTGCCTCATCCAGCGCCTTTCGATAGCGTTGCACCGTGCGTATGGCCGTGTTGCGCAGTTCCATCCCGTTGTCCAAGCTACGACCGCAGCGCCCTGTAGTGCATGATATCCCGCTATACGCCGCGCCCGGCCGTATTTTCGGCCGGTGCCGAGCGTGCTGGATACCCCCATCGAGTTCCTCAAGGGCGTGGGCCCTCAACGGGGCGAGCTCCTGCGCAAGGACCTGAACATCGGCACCTACGGCGATCTGCTCCAGCACTTCCCGTTCCGCTTCGTGGACCGCAGTGTGTTCCACCGGGTGCGCGAGATCAACGAGGAACTGAACCAGGTGCAGCTGCGTGGGAAGCTGGGGCCCATCAAGCTCATCGGCGAGAAACAGGGTCGGCGCCTCACCTCGTCGCTCACCGACGCTACGGGCACCATCGAACTGGTGTGGTTCAAGGGCATCCGTTGGCTGCAGACCTCGTTGAAGCCCGGGCAGGAATACGTGGTCTTCGGGAAACCGACCGTGTTCAATGGCCGCTTCAACCTGGCACACCCCGAGCTGGAGCTGGCCACCACTTGGGACCAGGGACTTGATGCCGCCTTGCAGCCCGTGTACAGCACCACCGAGAAGCTCTCGGCGCGCGGGCTCACGAGCCGTGCCATCTGGAAATTGCAGAAAGCACTGTTGCCAACGGTGATGGGCCAGTTGCCCGAAACGCTCAGCCGCGAACTGCTCGACCTCGTGGGCGGCGTGGGGCGCGAAGAGGCCTTCCGCCAGGTACACGCCCCGCAGGACCGCGCCAAGCTCGATGCGGCGGTGCGTCGCCTCAAGTTCGAGGAGCTGTTCTTCATCCAGCTGCAACTGCTCAAGCAGAAACTGCTGTTGCAGCAAAGCCTGCGCGGCAACGTGTTCACGCAAGTGGGCGAGCACTTCAACCGCTTCTATCACCACCACCTGCCCTTTGCCCTTACAGGTGCGCAGAAGCGTGTGGTGAAGGAGATCCGCAAGGACATGGGCACCGGACGCCAGATGAACCGCTTGGTGCAGGGCGATGTGGGCAGTGGCAAGACCGTGGTGTCGTTGCTCAGCATGCTCATTGCGCTGGACAACGGGTTCCAGGCCGCGCTGATGGCGCCCACCGAGATCCTCGCGCAACAGCACTTCCATTCCATCAGCCGCATGCTGGAAGGCATGCCCGTGGTGGTGCGTTTGCTCACAGGCAGCACGCGCACGGCCGAGCGCCGCAGCATCCTCACCGCGCTGCAAGCTGGCGAAGTACACATCGTGGTGGGCACGCATGCCCTGTTGGAGGACCGCGTGCAGTTCCGGCAGTTGGGCCTCGTGGTCATCGATGAGCAGCACCGCTTCGGTGTGGCACAGCGCGCACGCCTTTGGGCCAAGAGCGATGTGCCACCGCATGTGCTTGTGATGACCGCCACGCCCATTCCTCGTACACTGGCCATGACGTTGTATGGCGACCTCGACAACAGCGTGATCGATGAGCTGCCACCGGGCCGCAAGCCCATCCGCACGGTACATCGTTTCGATTCGGCGCGCAATGCCGTTTTCGGATTCATGGAAGAGGAGATGGCCAAGGGGCGTCAGGTCTATGTGGTGTACCCGCTCATCGAGGAGAGCGAGAAGAGCGACCTCAAGGACCTGAACGATGGCTTTGAGAGCATGGTGCGCCGCTTCCCGCTGCCCCAGTACGCTGTCAGCATCGTGCACGGCCGCATGGACCAGGCCACCAAGGACTACGAGATGGCGCGCTTCAAGAAAGGCGAGACCAATATCCTGGTGGCCACCACGGTGATCGAGGTGGGTGTGGACGTGCCGAACGCCAGTGTGATGGTGATCGAGAACGCCGAGCGCTTCGGGCTTTCACAGCTGCACCAGTTGCGCGGACGTGTGGGCCGCGGTGCCGAGCAGAGCTTCTGCATCCTGATGACGGGCGACAAGCTCGGCAACGATGCCCGCGCCCGCATCGAGACCATGGTGCGCACCAACGATGGCTTCGAGATCGCTGAGACCGACCTGCGTTTGCGCGGCCCCGGCGACCTCATGGGCACCCAGCAGAGCGGACTGCCCCAGCTGCACATCGCCGATCTGGTGGAGGACAGTGCCTTGCTGCAACAGGCCCGCCAGGCCGCCATGCGCCTGTTGGATACGGATCCCGGGCTCGCCGAACCGCGCCACGCGCCCATCGCCAGGGCCTTGCACGAACAGCTGAAAGGGCAGGCCGTTTGGGGCCGGATCAGCTGATCAGGTGGTCAGGGCAGCACGCCTGCGGATCTCCTCGGGGTCCAGCACATGGGTCAGGCAGCCACCCGCGATCAGTACTTGCGCGAGGCCGTAGGTGAGCATCACCATCCATTCAGCACCGTCCAGCGGACGCACGAAGCGATTGAAGGCCAGCAGGCTGTCGCTCGCAATGAACAGGAAGGCACCGGCGACCACGGCATAGAAGCTGCGCGGAAAGGTGCGCCCGAAGCGGAACGCCGCCGCAATGCCCATGAGGCTGATGGCGATGGCGTACACCATGACCGGGATCACGATGCCGTCATCCACCGATGGCAGGATGCGTCCCGCGAAGAAATAACCGTAGGCCGCGATCACCACCGAGAGCACGATGGACGGCCACGGGAAAGGCCCGCCCGGCACGTCGGCCACGTTGTGCGCAAAGGCCATGGTGTAGCACAGTTGGGCGATCATGAAGGCCGCCAGCCCGATCAGGAAGTTGAACTGGTCCACGTGCTGGAACATCAGGGCAATGTCGCCGATCCACGAAAAGAACAGGCCGGCCTGCACCAACAGCGTGAACCGGTCGCCCACGCGACGGCTGTGGAAGTAGAACCAACTGCTCAGCACCAGCATCAGCAGGGGTTTGCAAAGGTACACGAGCCACTGCATGCCAAGCGTGCCGCCCATGATGGTGCCGAGCAGGGCCAGCCCGTACACCACGCCGTTCAAGGGTGTGTTCTTCCGAATGTCCATTTGGTTTGGCGCGACGAATGTTCGCGACCGGAGCGCGGGCAAGTTAATCAGCCCGTGTTACCGTGCTGTTCATGGGCGTTGAAGCCATTGCGCGGTCGGCGTTCCACAGCAGCACCATGGAGACCAGGGTCACCGAGGTGTTCACGACAAGTGTCGCAACACCGGACAGCAGGTCGGAGCTGAACCAGAGCAGCATGGACAGCCCTGCCATGCGCAGCACTTCGGCCCCCGCGGCCCATCGCCGGCCCTCCATCAGCAGCCCCATGTTCATCACCCACACCACGATCAGCGCGCCGTTGGCCCACTGGCGGGTGGCGCCCAGGTCGCCATGGCGGAACAGAAAGAAGGTGGTGACCACCAGCAGCAGCGTGAACTGCATGGCCACATAGCCGCCCACGGCCGCTGGCACCCGCGTGTCGAACTTGCGGTAGGTGTGGCGGTCCTTGCCCACGGGCCCCGCGTAACCGCCCAGGTAGGCCGGTCGCCAGCCCGGTGGCTTCGTGAACACGCGCAGCTTGTCGCCCCAGGTGCGGGCCTGCGCGGCCAGCCGGAACAGGTCGCCCCAGTAGTGGAAGTTGGCCGTGAGCGGGTCCCAGCGCGACAGCGGCGTGGTGATGCCGTACACCGGCTCCTCCTCCTCGCGCTGGAAGGTGCCGAAGAGCTTGTCCCACACGATCAGCGTTCCGGCATGGTTGCGGTCGATGTACTTCGGATCACTGCCGTGGTGTACCCGGTGGTGGCTCGGCGTGTTGAACAGCCACTCGAAGGGCCCCATCTTCCCGATCGCCTTCGTGTGGATCCAGAACTGGTACAGCGTGTTGAAGGCGCCCACCGTCACGATCACCACCGGGTGGATGCCCAGCACCGCCATGGGCAGGTAGAACCACCAGCTGAACAGGCCCTGCCACCAGCTCTGGCGCAACGCCACGCTCAGGTTGTACTCCTCGCTCTGGTGGTGCACGATGTGCGCCGCCCACAGGAAGTTGACCTCGTGGCTCAGCCGGTGGAACCAGTAGTAGAGCAGGTCCACCAGCAGGAAGGCCACGATCCAGGTAAGCACGCTGCGCTCCAGGGTGAAGAGGCGTGCGTGGTCGTAGGTCCAGAGGTAGGCGGCGAAGATGAGCGTCTTGGTAAAGGCCCCCACCACCTGTGAGCCGATCCCGCAGCCCAGGTTGGCCACGAAGTCGTTGAAGCGGTACACCTTCCGGTGGGTGTATGCGCTCCACGCCAGCTCCGCGCCCATCAGCACGAAGAAGAGGGGGATGGCCAGCGCGATGTAGTCCATGGGTGGAGCGAAATTACGGGGCGGGTGGTGCGGCCCGGTGCGCCTCGATCGTCATCGATCACTCCACCACAACCCGCTCATGGTAGCTCCCGTCCTTGCCGGTCACGCGCACCACATAGGTGCCTGCGCCGAAGCGGGATAGGTCCACCTCCTCGGTCTCCTTGCCTTGGGGCAAGGGCCGTTGGAAGAGCAACTTGCCCATGGTGTCGTACACGCTGTAAGTGCTCTCGGCCATCAGCGGGTCGGCGAAGGAGAGGGTGAAGTGGCCGGTGTTGGGGTTGGGATTGACCCTGAAGCCGCTCGGGTGCTTCTGATGTTGAGGGATGCCTGTGGCGCAGCCATCCACGATGGTGATGGGCGGATTTACCGCCTCGGTGATGAAGGCTGGGTGGGCCGTTGCACCATCGATGCTGGTAAGGGTAAAGCTGCTATCCGTTGGGAAGAGATCCACGATGGTGGTGGCATGCCATTGGTTGTGGCATGGTAAGTAACCCAGAGAGTCGGTTTTGAAGATGAACATGTCCGGGGAGTTGCTCAGACTTTGCCCATTGTACATGATGCCGCCATCGGAGCACACCGACATATTGATGATGTCGTACACGTGGCCCTCGAGCCCCGCCGAACGCGTCCACAGGGTGTCGCCGTTGTGGTCGAGCTTCATCAGCTGCGGCCGGTAGCCGAAGGGATAGTCGAGATTGCCTATGTTGCACAGCAGGATGTAGTTGCCGTCGTGGTGTTGTTCGATGCGCGTACCCGGCCTCGTATACCACCTATAGGGCGATGTGTCGTAGCCCTTGCACCAGAGTACTTCGCCTTCGCCGCTAAGCTTCATCACGAAGAGCTTAGGCCAGTAATCTGTTGGCAAGGGATTGAGGAAGCCCGGAGCAGCGAGGCTATCGGTGAAGCCGGTGATGATAAAGCTTC
>JBKDXR010000051.1:0-3455 GCA_046306055.1 Flavobacteriales bacterium | reverse complement strand
CGCAGCATCACGGCCAGGTCCAGCAGCGGAGGTGCCGAAGCGGGCTCGGCGCAGGGGATCAGGATGCGGTCGCGCTGTGCCTCGGGTCTGGCGCCGGTGCCGGGCAGTTCCACTTCGCCGGCCAGCACGATGCGTTTGGCGGCGGCCTCGGTGGCGAAGCTGGCCACCAGGCAGGTGACGAGGATGAGGATGATGGTACCGTTGAGGATGTTCTCGTCGATGATGCCCGCCTTGAAGCCCACCAGGATGATGGCGAGGGTGGCGGCGGCATGCGAACTGCTGAGGCCGAAGATGAGCTGGCGCTGCGGTCCGGAGAAGCGGAACACGAGCTGGGCCAGCAGCGCGGCGAGCCATTTGCCGAGCAAGGCCACCACGGTGAGCACGGCGGCCACCCAGAGCGCGGTGGTGCCCTTGGCAAGCACGCGCACATCCACGATCATGCCCACGCTGATGAGGAAGAAGGGGATGAAGAGCGCGTTGCCCACGAACTCCAGGCGGTTCATGAGCGCGGAGCTGTGCGGGATGAGGCGGTTGAGCGAGAGCCCGGCCACGAAGGCCCCGATGATGGGCTCCACGCCGGCCACCTGCGCCAGGAAGGCGGCAAAGAACACGGCGGCGAGCACGAACACGTAGTGCGAGGTCTTCTCGCTCTCCAGGCGGCTGAAGAACCAACGTGCAATGCGCGGGAGCACCAGGAACATGAAGAGCAGGAAGAGCGCCATGGACGAGCCCAGGCGGATCCAGAACTCGCGCGTAAGCCCACCGCCCTCGGCCCCCATGATGACCGCGAAGAGCAGCAGCACGGCGGTATCGGTGAGGATGGTGCCGCCCACGGTGATGGCCACGGTCTGGTGGCGGCTGATGCCGAACTTGGAGACGATGGGGTAGGCCACCAGCGTGTGCGTGGCGAACATGCTGGCGGTGAGGAAGCTGGCGGCCTCGCCGTAGCCCAGCACGAAACGCAGCACGGGATAGCCGAGCGCGAAGGGGATGGCGAAGGTGAACAGGCCGAACCACAGGCTCTTGTTGCGGTGGCGCCGGAACTCGTCCATGTCCAGCTCCAGGCCGGCGATGAACATGATGTAGAGCAGGCCGATGGTGCTGAAGAGGTCCACCGCGCTGTTCTTCTCCAGGATGTTGAGGGCGTGCGGGCCGATGATGACCCCGGAGATGATGAGGCCGATGACACCGGGCACGCGGAGCTGGCGCAGGATGAGCGGTGCCAGCAGGATGATGAAGAGCGCGACACAGAACACCAGCACAGGGTTCTGCAGGGGCAGCGCGAACTCGTGCGCCAGGTGCTGGAAGAAATCGCGGAACCCCATGACGCGCCCGCGGGCCTTAGTTCATCAGGGCCTTGAACAGGTCGTTGCCGTTGGCGTAGAGCAGCAGGCCCAGCAGCAGCACCATGCCGATCATTTGCGCCACCTCCAGCACGCGCTGGTTGGGTGGGCGGCGCGTCACCATCTCATACAGCAGGAACACCACGTGCCCCCCATCGAGCGCGGGGATGGGCAGGATGTTCATGAAGGCGAGGATGATGCTGAGGAAGGCGGTCATGTTCCAGAACACCTGCCAGTCCCACGTGGGGCTGAAGAGGCCGCCGATGGAGCCGAAGCCGCCGATCTGGCTGGCGCCGCTGCGCGAGAACAGGAGCTTGAGCGAACGCACGTAGCCGCCAAGTGTTTCCACACCGTAATTGATGCCGGCCGGAATGGCGGTGATGAAGCCGAAGCGTTCGTGTTCCAGCTTGAACCCGTGACCACGCGCCATGAGCGAGTCGAGGCCCATGGGGCGTGCGCCGATGATGCCGGCGGGGTCCACCGTGAGGGCCACCTGCACCGTGTCCGCACCGCGGAGCGCGGTGATGCGCACCTGTTCTCCTTTGTGCGTGCCCACTGCGCGACGGAAGTCCTCGAAGAAGAGCGTGGGCTCCTCGTTCACGGCCAGCAGGCGGTCGCCCACGCGCAGGTCGCTGGTCGCCGCGGGCTTGCCAGCCTCCATGGCAGCGATGTAGAACGGAAGGCGCACGGCGAACAATTGCTTTTCGCCACTCGCGAGGATGCTGTCGTGCACGGCCGGGCTGAGCGTGATGTCCTGCCGGGTGCCGTTGCGTTCCACGGTGAGCGTGCGGGCCTCATCGATGAGGATGGCGCGGGACACCTCTTCGATGGTCTTCGGCGTGTGTCCGTCGATGGCCACCAGGCGATCACCGTCCTGCACGCCCTGGGCCTTCATCACCTCGCTGGCATGCACGCCGTACACCACGTTCTCCAAGGGCAGGTGGTCGCGCCCCCAGGCCCACAGGATGCCGATGTAGATGGCCATGCCCAGCAGCAGGTTCACGGTGACACCGCCCACCATGATGATGAGGCGCTGCCAGGCGGGCTTGCTGCGGAACTCCCACGGCTCGGCGGGCTTGGACAGTTGCTCCTTGTCCATGCTCTCGTCGATCATGCCGCTGATCTTCACGTATCCACCGAAGGGCACCCAGCCGATGCCGAACTCGGTGCCTTTCCACTTCTTCTTCCACAGGGAGAACCAGGGGTCGAAGAAGAGGTAGAACTTCTCTACACGGGTGCCGAAGAGGCGGGCGGGAATGAAGTGGCCCAGCTCGTGCAGCACCACCAGGATGCTGAGGCTGAGGATGAGCTGTGCTCCTTTGATCAGGATGTCCATGCGGCGGGAAGTCCGGCCCGTGCCACGCGACGCGCCTCGGCGTCACTGGCCTCCAGGTCGGCAAGCGAAGGGTTGTTGATGTGGGATACGGTCAGCAGGCAATGCTCCACCAGGTCGCTCATCTGCAGGAAGCCGATGGCGTCCTTGAGGAAGAGCTCCACGGCCACCTCGTTGGCGGCATTCAGCACGCACGGCGCGTTGCCCCCTTTGTCCAGCGCATCGAGCGCCAGGGCCAGGTTGCGGAACGTGTGCAGGTCGGGCTGCTCGAAGGTGAGCGCGGGGTAGTTCAGGAAATCGAAGCGCGGCCAGGTGGTGGGCAGGCGGTCCGGGTAGGCCATGGCGTACTGGATGGGCAGCTTCATGTCCGGCAGGCCCATCTGCGCCTTCATGCTGCCATCGCGGAACTGCACAATGCTGTGGATGATGCTCTGCGGGTGGACGATGATGTCGATCTGGTCCTTGCGCAGGTTGAAGAGCCACTTGGCCTCGATGGCCTCCAGACCTTTGTTCATCAGGCTGGCGCTGTCGATGGTGATCTTGGCGCCCATGTCCCAGTTGGGATGCTTCAGGGCCTGGGCCTTGGTGACGGTGGCGAGCTGCTCGCGGGTGCGTCCGCGGAACGGGCCACCGCTGGCGGTGAGCACGATCTTCTCGATGGGATTGTGCCACTCGCCAGCGAGGCATTGGAAGATGGCGCTGTGCTCGCTGTCCACCGGGTAGATGTTCACCCCCTTCTCCCGCGCGGCCTGGGTGACCAGTTCACCGGCCACCACCAG
>JBKDXR010000050.1:0-18353 GCA_046306055.1 Flavobacteriales bacterium | reverse complement strand
CTGGGCGTCCGTGCAGTCCATCGTTTTGGACATCGAAAGAGGCCACGCACGGTGAAGGGATCAAGACCCTCCCTTCTTCTATTGTCAAACGCCCGTTGTTCATGGCTCAGGACACCTCACCTATTTTTGAGATGGCTTCTACTCTGCTCTTGTGCTTCTCTTCACTTAGCGTCTCACAATACTCGATGATCGCCTTCAGGTCCTTTTGGAGAGCATCGCCAGTAACGAAATCCTGCTCGGCGGTGATGAAGAATGGAGCGAGCTTCTTGTGGAAGCCATCGTTCGATGTGAAGACCCGACAAAAGGGGAGGTAGTACAGGTACTCAAGATCGATACCATCCGTCTTCCTTCCGATACCATCAATGTCATGAGTGAGCGCGAGAAGGAAGAACAGCCGAACTCGACAACAGTGATAGACGTACGGCGCATAGTGCTCAAATGAAGCTGGGCTTTCCTGCTGCCAACGCGAATAGGCTTTGGTCGCGCTCTCTGCCGAAACGGCGAACTCTGCTAGCGCGAACTGAAGCAGATGCTCTTGGTTGGCTGATGATTGGAGCAGCCGATCCGTGTGCTCTCGGATGCCGTCAAGATCGCCAATGCGTTGCTCAAGATCCAGTTTATCCTTGAGCGCGGTCTTGAGGTTCTGCAGCACATCCGGGTTCCTGGTCGTCTTTCTCCAAAGTTCTGCGGTCAGCGCTTCAATGTCCGTGAACTCCCGTTCTCTCCAGCGACGCAATGCCTCCTCCTCGGCCGACGGCCCTATGCGCATACCCAAACCTCCAGAAGCAGACCGCACATACATTCCATTCCCGACCTGTGGCCGAAAGTCGGCAGCGACAGGATGACCAAGGAGCTCGCCTTCGATGAGCGAACGGTAGTCTACATTAATGGCGATCTGGTGGGGGAGGAGCTTCCGGGCAAATGCGGAAACCTTATCGGCTGGCGTACCTCGTTCGACCTCTTTGCTCAGGTCGCCAAGTACCTCGGTAACCAGAGTAGGGGTTACGTTCGGGTTGTAGTACCTGTGAAGCACCAGCATCTGCTCCATGTGGAGCATCTGAAATGTAGACTTGTCCAGAAGCAGGCTGAGCGGCATAACGGTAGAGGGCCTGGCTGAAGGCCAAGCCTCAGGTCCGTAAAGTTCGCACTGCCCAGAGTGTTCCCATCACGAGCAGCCGTAACAGATAGACCAAAACGAGCAGCACTATCGCGGCCCACTTCACCACAGCCCATTGCTTTTCCTCGTTCCAAATGCTCTCGCGTGCGAAATTCTTATCATCGCGCAACTGATTAACGACTACTCTCTGCCTCGCAGCAGCCTCCAAAGCTTCTTGGCTTGGGGGGACGGCTTGATTCTGGACCGTGTACAGCAGTTCGTCAAAGTTGCAATGTAGGACGCGGCGTTGCTTCAGGTAGTCAAAACCACCCCGTAGTTGAGCATACGGGATTGTGTCACACAGCAAGCCCCTGACAGCATGAAGGAGATTTGGTGCAATGGACGTATCGTAACGGGCTTTCGTGAGGTACTTGGTCATCTCATCCTTAGGCACGCCTCTTTCTTGAAGCGCCTCGATCCAGCTTATAGAGGTCCCGTCTGTCTTGGAGAAAGTGTACACCTCCTCAGCATCTAAGGGCGGCTTCCATGAGATATCATGTCCGGCACTTGCATTTCTCAGTTCGCGCTCGATTCCAATTAGGTCCGCGCCAGACAATCCGCAAGTCGCTTCTAATTGCCCAATTCGATCGGCAGTCAGGTACCCTTGGGCATTGAGTGATTTTGCGATGCACACCAAGAAACGCCTGTTGATATTCGGATAATGCCTTTGCATAACTGCCTCAATATCACCTTTGGTCATGGTTTCGGGGAACTCAATGACCCTTCCATCCGGCGCCTCAACCTCGATGAAGTTCGGGGTCTTGACTGCATGGCCGCCGAACTCTTCAAATGGATCGTCCTCAACACCTGTGAATGGCTTGTTCGGATTATCTGGAGGTTTAGCTCCGTGAGTGGCGAAAGGATCGCCTTCCACTTTTCTCAGGATGGGACCTCCGGGAATGCCTGAAAAAAATGGGTCCATGGTCCAGAAGGGGGATACGAGGAATACATCGTAGTTCTTGCGCACGAAGTCGGGTTCGAACAAATCCAAGAAGTCGAGATGCCGCGGTACCGAAAGTTGACTCAATGAGTCTAGGGTAGTGGTCTGTTCCGACTGCTCTCGCCCGAGACTATCAGCACGATGTTGAAACCAAGAGTTCCGTATCCATCCGAACACGGCGAAAAGCAGAACCACAATCAAGCATCCGACAAGCAGCAGGAACTCTTTGGCAATGATGCGCTTCATGTGTGTCGAATGTAGCTCCATCAGTTTAAACCAAGGCGATAGCGCCTCTTGATGTTGGCGTTGTAATAGGTGCCGAACGATGAGGCTTCCTTGAACCCTTGCCACACATTAAGCGGCACGTCAACGTGGATGTACTCCCGATCATCGGTGTGGAGAATGAAGAATCCGGAAGCGCCATTGCAACTGTAGAACTCGGCACCTCGGACCCAAGAGCTTTTGTCCGTGTTCTGTTCCTCTGCAATGCGAAAGGATGCTGACCGGATGCGATCCATCGCTTCGGTGTAAGAAGCGAATGACGTTGGAAGGTCATCGCAACTGTTTCCGACAGGTGCGTTAGCCTCTTCAACAGGATTGCCAATCACTTCGGTGGACGAACTACTGTCGCTGCCGCATCCGGAGAACAAGACAATGGCCCCGAGAAGAAACGTGAGCAGCACACGGGAACCCCGCGTGAGCGATTGCAGCGGAAACCCCGCAAGCCCTGTAATCAGGGCGCGGAGTTGCAGCGGAAAGCGCGACAGTGAGGCTCTGCGAACCGGCACGCCCAAATCATCTGAGCCACGCATCATCACCGTGCCATCAATTTCGCAATGATCCCCTTCGCCGCCACCGGGATCTTCGTCCCCGGCCCATACACATCAAAACACCCGGCCTGCTTGAGGAAGTCGAAGTCGTTCGGCGGGATCACACCACCGGCCACCACGAGGATGTCCGGCCTGTTATAGGTCTCGCGCAGCTCCTTGATCACCTCGGGCACTAGGGTCTTGTGGCCACCTGCGAGGCTGCTGATGCCCAGCACGTGTACATCGTTCTCGATGGCCTGCTTGGCCACTTCCTGCGGAGTCTGGAACAGCGGACCGATGTCCACGTCGAAGCCGATGTCAGCGAAGCTGGTGGCGATCACCTTGGCGCCGCGGTCGTGCCCGTCCTGGCCCATCTTGGCCACCAGGATGCGTGGGCGACGGCCTTCGGCCTTTGCGAATTCATCGGCGAGGCGCATGGCCTCCTTCATCTCGGGGTCCTGCATGCTTTCCGCTGAGTAAACACCGCTGATGCTGCGGATCACCGCGCTGTAGCGGCCGTAGGCTTTTTCGAGGGCGTCGCTTATTTCTCCGAGGGTGGCGCGGTGGCGGGCGGCGATGACGGCGAGTTCGAGGAGGTTGCCACGCGCTAGGCTATCGCTCTTGTCCGATGTCTGATGTCCTATGCCTGATCCGGCATTTGGCATAGGACTTACGACATCGGACAGCCCTTCACCTGTCGCCGCCCTCGTCAAAGCTTCCAACGCCTCAGCCACCGCTGCCTCGTCCCGCCTCGCCTTCATCGTCTTCAACCGCGCGATCTGCGATTCTCTCACGGCCGTGTTGTCCACTTCCAGCAATTCCATCTTCGTCTCGTCCTCGGTCACGAACGCGTTCACGCCGATGATCCTGTCCTTGCCGGTGTCGATGCGGGCCTGGCGTTTCGCGGCGGCCTCCTCGATGCGCATCTTCGGCAGACCGGTCTCGATGGCCTTGCTCATGCCGCCGAGCTCCTCCACCTCCTTGATCCGCGCCCACGCCTTGTGTACCAGCTCGTGCGTGAGGCTTTCCACATAGTAGCTGCCGCCGAGCGGGTCGATCCACTTGGTGATGCCGCTGTTCTTCTGCAGGTAGAGCTGCGTGTCGCGGGCGATCTTGGCGCTGAAGTCGGTGGGCAGCGCGATGGCCTCGTCGAGCGAATTGGTGTGCAGCGATTGTGTTCCGCCGAGCACGGCAGCCAGCGCTTCCACCGTGGTGCGGGCCACGTTGTTGAAGGGGTCCTGCGCGGTGAGGCTCCAGCCGCTGGTCTGGCAGTGCGTGCGCAATGCGAGGCTCTTCGGACTGGTAGCGCCGACCTCTTTCAGCAGCTTGGCCCAGAGCAGCCGGCCCGCGCGCATCTTGGCCACTTCCATGAAGAGGTCCATGCCGATGCCCCAGAAGAAGCTGAGGCGGTTGGCGAACTCGTCCACCTGCATGCCGGCCGCGATGCCCGTGCGCACGTACTCGATGCCGTCGGCGAGCGTGTAGGCAAGTTCCAGGTCCGCAGGCGCACCGGCCTCGTGCATGTGGTAGCCGCTGATGCTGATGCTGTTGAACTTGGGCATCTTCTTCGCGCAATAGCTGAAGATGTCGCCCACGATGTGCATGCTCGGCCCCGGCGGATAGATGTAGGTGTTGCGCACCATGAACTCCTTGAGGATGTCGTTCTGGATGGTGCCCTGCAACTGTTCCGGGGGAACGCCTTGTTCTTCTGCCGCCACGATGAAGAAGGCCATGATCGGCAGCACGGCGCCGTTCATGGTCATGCTCACGCTCATCTTGTCCAGCGGTATGCTGTCGAAGAGGATCTTCATGTCCTCCACGCTGCTGATGGCCACGCCGGCCTTGCCCACATCGCCCTTCACCCGCGGATGGTCGCTGTCGTAGCCGCGGTGGGTGGCCAGGTCGAAGGCGACGCTGAGGCCCATCTGCCCGGCCGCGAGGTTGCGGCGGTAGAAGGCGTTGCTTGCTTCGGCGGTACTGAATCCAGCGTATTGGCGGATGGTCCACGGACGGATGGCGTACATGCTACCGTAGGGGCCGCGCAGGTAGGGCGGGATGCCGGCGGCGTAATTCAAATGCTCCATCCCTTCGAGGTCCACGCGGGTGTAGTAGGACTTGAGGGGGATCTCTTCTCTGTTGGGGAGCCCAGCCACTGGCTGCTGGCTGCTGGCTACTGGCTGCTGGCTACTGGCCGCTGGCTGGGCAGCGCTTTCCCGGTCGGTCAGCGCTTTGACCAATGTGGAGGTGAGCTGTTCGACGGTGCAGGAACCACCGATCGGATCGGCCACACGGCCCAGGAAGCTCTCGTCGCGCAGCAGGTTGTGGATGTTGCGGACGATACGGCGCGCGAGGACACCGCCTTCGGGCAGGGTAGGGGTGAGGATGGTGAGGCCATCGCAGCCGCCGGTGATGGCGCTCACAGCTTGCAGTGTGGCGCGGATCAGGTTCTCGTGCGCCGACCTCGTTTCGGCAGGGTAGGACACGACCGCTTGGATCCAGGTGGTGTGTGAGCAGTCGTGTTGCGGCTTGAACTCATCCACCACGGCGGCCCAGGCCTCGCGGAAGGCCCGCAGCCGCGCGACCTCCAGGAACAGGTCATCGCCCAGGTGGAGGCGGAACTGGATGCGGGCGCAGGCATCGTCGATGGTGTAGCCCTGGTCCAGGAGCGTGTTGAGCAATGACCTGCCGGTGGCGAGGGCCTCGGCGCTGTCATGCCTGCGATCGCTCACGCTGAAGAGGCGGATGCGGGGGTGCTTGGCGATACGGTCCTTCAGGTCGCGCACGTCGGCATCGTGCGGCAGGCCCAGGCAGAGGCTGAGGTCGGTGGGTGCCACTTGCTGTTCAGCAGCGCGCTTCATCAGCAGGCCCAGGGTGCCGTGCTCGCCATCCACTTGCAGGTCGATCCCGGCGAGCAGCACATCGTCGAGCACCGGTGACAGGTCGGGCATGCGGCCGTAGACATCCACGGCATCGGCGCCGCCCATCAGGGCCTCTAGAAGTTTGTCGTTGGCATCGGCGTCGTTGGCATCCACGCCCACGGTGGCCCGCCAGGGGTTGCCGTCCCGCTTCACGCCACGGCGCCGTGGGCTTGTGGCCGCGCCCTCCCCGGCCATGTGAAAGGGCTGAAGTACCTCGCCTTCCACCAGCACGTTCAGGGTGGCGAGCTCCTTGTCCTTGAGTTCCTTCGTGATCACGGCCTCCCATTGCGCGCGCGCGGCGGGGGGGAAGGCGTTGAAGAGTCGTTCTTTGGCCATTCATTGGTCGCCGAAGCGCTTGGCATGGGCGATGCTGCGAAGTTCGGGCATGGTGCTCTATTCCTGACCCTTGTCAGGCCGTGTGCAGCCCGTCCCCCACACTTTCGTACCCCATCATGAAGCACCGCACCATCATCGAACCGTTCCGGATCAAGTCCGTGGAGCCCATTACGCTCAGTACGGAGGAGGAACGTATGGCCCAACTGGATAAGGCACATCACAACCCCTTTCTCCTGCCTTCCCGATCGGTGATCATCGACCTGCTGACGGACAGTGGTACCAGTGCGATGAGCGCCCAACAATGGGCCGGAATGATGGAAGGTGATGAAGCATACGCCGGTTCGGTCTCTTGGCAACGGATGGAGCAGGAAGTGCAGGACCTCACCGGAATGGAGCATATCCTGCCCACCCATCAGGGTCGCGCGGCGGAGCGGATCATCTATGGCCACCTGGGCGGTCCAGGCAAAGTATTCATCAGCAATACCCATTTCGACACCACCCGGGCGAACATCGAGTTCTCCGGTGCAACGGCCATCGATATACCGATCGCTGAGGGAAAGGATCCCGCCTTGGAGCATCCATTCAAAGGGAACATGGACCTGGTCGCCTTGCAGCAATTGCTGGATCAGCATCGCGGGCATGTGGGCGCTGTGATCCTCACGGTGACCAATAACAGCGGAGGCGGCCAGCCGGTGAGCATGGCCAACGCTGAAGGGGTGTCGAGGCTTTGTCGCGAGCATGGCGTCCTGTTCTTGCTGGACTGCTGCCGGGTCGCTGAGAACAGTTGGTTCATCAAGCATCGAGAGGCTGGCTTGGCAGAGCTGACCTACCGAGAGATCGCCCAGCGGATGTTCGCCCTGGCCGATGGTGCGGTGATGAGCGCAAAGAAGGATGCCTTGGTGAACATGGGCGGCTTCCTGGCCTTGCGCGATCATGCACTGGCCGAGGCCTGCACGAACCTGTTGATCATCACAGAAGGCTTCGCCACCTATGGAGGCCTTTCAGGTCGTGACATGGAGGCCATCGCGATCGGCCTTCGAGAGGTCTTTGATCCGTCCTATCTGGACTACCGCATCCGCAGTACGGCCTATTTGGGCGATGCATTGCATGCGATGGGCGTGCCGTTGATGCGGCCCATCGGCGGTCATGCCGTGTACATCGATGCCAAGCGTTTGTATCCGCACATTCCTCCCGAGGAATATCCCGGCCAAACGCTGGTCTGCGAATTATACCGTCTTGGCGGTATCCGGAGCGTGGAGATCGGCTCGGTGATGTTCGGTAAGTACGATGAGGCCGGTCGGCTCGTACCCGCGCCGATGGAACTCGTCCGTCTGGCCATTCCTCGAAGGGTGTACACCCAAAGCCACATCGAGTATGTGATCGAGACCTTCGATGAGGTGATGCGCACACGTGAACGGGCCCGAGGGTACCGTATCATTAAGGAGCCCCGTTTCCTGCGCCACTTCACGGCCCACTTCGAACACGTGGTACCATGAACACGCAGCGCATCCGGATCACCAAGCGCTATTCCTTCGAGCTGGCGCATGCGCTCTACGCCCATGATGGGGGATGTGCACAGGTCCACGGCCATTCCTATATCCTGGAGGTGACCCTGCTCGGCGTTCCTCGCGATGAGACCGGTCATCCGAAGAATGGCATGGTGATGGACTTTGCTGACCTGAAGGCCATCGTGAACAAGGAGGTGATCGGTAGGTTTGACCATGCTTTGTTATTGTCAGAGGAGCATCGCCATACCATTGGTACGCTGGGCAGTCCCTTCGGTAAGGTCCTGTTCGTCCCTTGGCAACCCACATGCGAGAACATGGTCTTGGATTTCGTTGACCGCATCAGTGATCAGTTGCCAGTGGGGGTGGAGCTTGTTGCCGTGCGCTTGCACGAGACCGCTACGAGCTATGCGGAGTGGAACGCAGATGATCAGAAAGATCGGGTCCGCACATGACGATCGTCATGTTTTAATGGGCATGAAACCCATGATGGATAAGGCCTTCATGTGACATGGATCACTGTAGTGGGTTGGCGCGCAACGGACCTTTGTGATGCCGGATGTGTTACGCGGCACCAAACTGAAAACTCAACGACCCATGAAGATCAAGCAGATATACACCGGGTGCATCGCCCATGCTGCCTACTATTTGGAGAGCAATGGTGAGGTGGCCATTTTCGACCCCCTGCGTGAAGTGCAGCCCTACATTGATCAGGCCACTGCGGATGGGGCCAAGGTGAAGTACGTCTTCGAGACCCACTTCCATGCCGATTTCGTTAGCGGTCACTTGGACCTTGCCGCGAAGACGGGTGCCAAGATCGTCTACGGTCCCACGGCCAAGCCTGGTTTCGAGGCGCACGTGGCCACGGATGGCGAGGTGTTCAACGTCGGCAAGGCCAAGGTGAAGGCGATCCACACACCGGGCCATACCATGGAGAGCACCACCTACCTGGTGATCGATGAGAACGGCAAGGAGCACGGCATCATCACCGGCGACACTCTGTTCATCGGTGATGTGGGCCGCCCTGATCTGGCCCAGCACGTGATCGCGGACCTCACTGAGGACAAGCTTGCAGGTTATCTCTTCGATTCGCTCCGCAACAAGATCATTCCCTTGAGCGATGAACTGATCGTGTACCCGAACCACGGTGCTGGTAGCGCTTGTGGCAAGAACATGAGCAAGGAGACCACCGATACGCTGGGCAACCAGAAACGTACGAACTATGCCCTGCGTCCCGACATGACAAAAGAGGAGTTCAAGAAGGAACTGCTCACCGGCCTTACCGCGCCTCCGGGCTACTTCCCGAAGAACGTCCTGATGAACATCCAGGGCTACGAGAGCCTCGACCGGGTGATGGATCGTGGCATGCGCGCCCTGAACGCCGCCGACTTTGAGGTGGTGGCGAACGAGGAGCTTCCGCTGGTACTGGATACGCGTCCTGCCGAAGTATTCGCCAAAGGCTTCATTCCAAATAGCGTCAACATTGGGCTCGATAGCAACTTCGCCATGTGGGTCGGAGAGATGGTCCCCGACATCAAGCAAGCCATCCTGTTGGTGACCGAGCCCGGCAAGGAGGAGGAGAGCATCATCCGCCTGAGCCGTGTAGGCTACGACAACACCATTGGTTTCCTCCTAGGTGGTTTCGACGCGTGGAAGGCTGCCGGGAAGGAGGTGGATACCGTGGATCGGATCGATGCTCCCGAGTTCGCCAAGCGCTATGCCACGAAGCCGATCGTGATCGATGTCCGCAAGAAGAGCGAGTTCGACAGCGAGCACGTGGTGGATGCCATCAACGTTCCGTTGAACCAGATCAGCCAGCAACTGGCCCAGTTCCCGAAGGACAAGTCTTTCATCCTGCATTGTGCCGGAGGCTATCGCAGCATGATCGCCGCTTCCATTCTGAAGCAGCGCGGTTGGGAGAATTTCGTGGATGTGGTTGGCGGTTTCGGCGCCATCAAGAACACCGATGTGAAGCGCACGGATTACGTGTGCCCCACGACCTTGCTCTGACCGTAGGAAGGTAGGGCAAAAGGCTGGCGCCCCCGGATGCTCCGGGGGCGTCGGTCGTTCCGGCGGTTTGCTGACCGATGTCAGCCATCCGCAGTTGAAAGGGTCTACCTTCGCACCAATGTTCAGAGTGATCGTGCGCTCTCTTCTGCTGGTCTGGTTGCAGTTCTATATGCTGGGACCGGAGATGATGAAGCTGCCCTTGCTTTGGGGACACTATCAGGAGCATGTAGCACTGGACGGTACGCTTTCCTTCGGCGATTTCATCGACCTGCATTACGCGGACGGAGCTCATGAGGAGGCCGATCATGAGGGGCACAAGGACCTGCCCTTCCATCACCATCACGGTGCTACGGTCGACCATTGTGCCTGCAAGGTCTGGACGAGTGATCCGACCCCGGCTGTGAGTTTTCCAACGCTCATGGGCGATCGCCCCGTTGGTCGCGTTCACGAGGATGCGGAACTGGCAGGCCATCGCAGGGCACTGCTCCAGCCCCCCCGAACTCAGGCCTGATCCCAGGCCGGTCACAGCACTGCTTTCTGTTCCGGTCGAGCCGTTGGTCCGCGTCATGCGGTAAGCGGTGTATTCAAACCCTAACGGAACACATCCATGCTGGACCGCATCATCGCATTCTCCATCAAGCAGAAGCTCATCGTAGGGCTTCTGGTCTTCGGTCTCATCGGCTTTGGCGCCTACAACGTCACCCAACTGCCGATCGACGCCGTGCCCGACATCACCAACAACCAGGTGCAGGTGATCACCGTGAGCCCTGCGCTGGGGGCCGGTGACATCGAACGCCTGATCACCTTCCCCATCGAACAGGCCACGCGCAACGTGCCGGGGATCATCGAGCAGCGCAGCTTCAGCCGCTTCGGGCTATCGCTCGTCACCATCGTGTTCGACGACGCCACCGATGTGTACTGGGCGCGCCAGCAGGTCACCGAACGACTGGCGCAGATCACCATCCCGGAGTCCTTGGGAAAGCCTGAACTGGGGCCTGTTTCCAGCGGCCTCGGTGAGATCTTCCAATACGTGGTGAAGCCCAAGCCCGGCTACGAAGGAAAGTACGACGCTTCGGAGTTGCGCACCATTCAAGATTGGATCGTCCGGCGGCAGTTGATCGGCACGGAAGGCGTGGCCGACGTGAGCAGCTTCGGCGGCAAACTGAAGCAATATGAGATCGCCGTTGACCCCGAAAGACTGGGCGCCATGGGCATCACCATCGCGGATGTCTTCGATGCCGTGGCCCGCAACAACGCCAACACCGGCGGGGCGTACATCGAAACAGGACCGTCGATGCTCTTCATTCGCACCGAGGGCCTCATCGCCGACATGGAGGCCATCCGCACCATCCAGGTGAAGGTGCTGCCAGACCATACGCCCGTGCTGTTGCATGATGTGGCGGAGGTGCGCCTGGGCACCGCGACCCGCTACGGTGCCATGACCTACAACGACGAAGGCGAAGCGGCCGGTGCGGTGGTGATGATGCTGAAGGGCGCGAACTCCAGCGAGGTGATCAAGAAGGTGAAGGAGCGCATCGCCACGATCGAAAAAACACTGCCTGAAGGCGTGACCATCGAGCCCTTCCTGGACCGCACCAAGATGGTGAACAACGCCATCCACACGGTGGAGACGAACCTGCTGGAAGGCGCGCTGATCGTGGTGCTGATCCTGGTGTTCTTCCTTGCCAACCTGCGGGCAGGGTTGGTGGTGGCCTCGGTGATCCCGCTGGCCATGCTCTTCGCGGTGATCATGATGAACCTCTTCGGGGTGAGCGGCAACCTGATGAGCCTCGGCGCATTGGACTTCGGCTTGATCGTGGACGGCGCGGTGATCATCGTGGAGGCTGTCCTGCATCGGCTTCATGGTCACGGGCATGGGCTTGGCACCGGACGGCTGGACCAGAAGCGCATGGATGAAGTGGTACGCGGATCCGCAAGCCGCATGATGAACTCCGCGATGTTCGGGCAGGTGATCATCCTGATCGTGTACCTGCCGATCCTCTCGCTGCAGGGCATCGAGGGCAAGATGTTCAAGCCCATGGCACAGACCGTGGCCTTCGCAGTGCTGGGCGCCGCGATCCTCTCGCTGACCTACGTGCCGATGATGAGCGCGCTGTTCCTCAGCAAGAAGCTGGACCCGCCCGCCACGTGGACCGACCGTATGATGGAGCGCCTCGGCAACTTCTACCGCACCTGGCTCAACAAGGCCATCCTGAAGCCCATGCGGCTGGTGGTGGCTGCGGTGCTGCTGCTCGTGGTGGCTGGCGGGATCATGGCGGCCATGGGCGGTGAGTTCATCCCCGAGCTGGAGGAGGGCGACTTCGCGATCGATACGCGCCTGCTCACCGGAAGCTCCCTGACCAACACCGTGGAGACCTGCCAGAAGGCGGCCGGCATGCTGAAGGACCAATACCCCGAAGTGGAGAAGGTGGTGGCCAAGATCGGCAGCGGCGAGATCCCCACGGACCCCATGCCCATCGAGGCGGCGGACATGATGGTGATCCTGAAACCCAAGAAGGACTGGACCAGCGCGAAGACCTTCGATGAGCTGGCCGAGAAGATGGGCAGCACCTTGAGCGTGTTGCCCGGTGTCACCTTCGGATTCCAATACCCCGTGCAGATGCGCTTCAACGAACTGATGACCGGTGCCCGCCAGGACGTGGTGTGCAAGATCTACGGCGAGGACCTCGATACGCTCGCGGCCTACGCCCACAAGCTGGGTGAACTGGTGAGCAGCGTGGAGGGCGCGAAGGACCTGTATGTGGAGACCGTCGGTGGGCTCCCGCAGATCGTGGTGACCCATCACCGGGCCGCGCTGGCACGCTATGGGCTGGACGTGGAAGCGGTGAACGACGTGGTGCGGACGGCCTTCGCGGGAAGCGTTGCCGGTCAGGTCTTCGAAGGTGAACGGCGTTTCGACCTCGTGGTACGCGCACGCTCACAGAGCCGCTCGGACCTCAGCGATGTGCAGCGCCTGCTGGTGCCCACGCCCATGGGCAAGCCCGTGCCGCTGTCGTTGCTCGCCGATGTGCGCATCGAAGATGGGCCCAACCAGGTGCAGCGCGAGGATGCCAAACGCCGGATCACCGTCGGCTTCAACGTCCGCGGTCGGGATGTGCAAAGCATCGTGGAGGAACTGCAGGGCAAGGTGGATGCGCAGCTGGCCCTGCCGGTGGGCTACTACACCACGTACGGTGGCGCCTTCGAGAACCTTGTGGAAGCCAAGAAGCGCCTTTCCGTTGTGGTTCCCCTCGCGCTGCTGCTGATCTTGTTGTTGCTCTACTTCGCGTTTGGTTCCTTGAAGTTGAGCTTGCTCGTCTTCAGCGCGGTGCCGCTCTCCGCGATCGGCGGCGTGTTCGCCCTGGCGGGTCGGGGCATGCCATTCAGCATCTCGGCGGGTGTGGGCTTCATCGCCTTGTTCGGTGTGGCGGTGCTCAACGGCATCGTGCTCATCAGCGAGTTCGAGCACCTGGCGAAGAACGGGCTGAAGGACGTGTCCGAACGCATCCGGCAGGGCACGGCGACGCGCTTGCGCCCGGTGCTGATGACCGCCAGCGTGGCCTCGCTCGGCTTCCTGCCCATGGCCTTGAGCACCGGCGCGGGTGCGGAAGTGCAACGCCCGTTGGCCACCGTGGTCATCGGCGGCCTGCTCACCGCCACATTGCTCACGCTCTTCGTGCTTCCTTCGCTCTACATGCTGGCCTTCCGCGAACGGAAGAACGGCACCTCCAAGGGAACGCCTACGGCAGCAGCGATGATCATCCTCGCGTTGATCGGAGCACCCATGGCCACTCGTGCACAATCGACGGTACAGCCCATCACCTTGGAACAGGCGGTGGACAGCGCCATGCGGAACAACCTCTACCTGAAGAGCGCGGCATTGCGCAGCGAGGCGGAGGATGCGCTCATCGGCAGTGGATGGGACCTGCCCCAGACCAATGTCGACTTCGAGTACGGACAGGTCAACACCAACGCGAACGACGACCGCATCAGCCTCTCGCAGAGCCTGTCCTTTCCCACGGTCTATGCGCAACGGCGGAAGATGCTGAAGCACAACGCGGCGGGCGTCCGCTGGGAACAGGCCCTGCGCCAACGCGAAGTGCGCACACAGGTGAAGCAGAGCTACCACGAGGTGCTCGTGCTCCGCGAACAGCTGATCTTGCTACAGGAGGCGGACAGCATCTACACGCTCGCCGTCACCGGCGAGGAGCAACGCTTCGACCTGGGCTCCAGCAACGTGCTGCAGCGCGCCACCGCCCGCACACAAGCCATGCTGATGCGTGCCCGTGTGCAACAGGTGAAGGCCGACCTTGAACAGGCCCGTACGCGCCTCGCGCAGCTGGTTAACCTGTCGACCGCACCGAACGGTCCTGCGGTCATGCTGGAGCCGCTGCCCATCCCGCTGAAGCAGGTCACCCCGGTGATGCCCGGCGACACGGCCGTTCAGCTGCACCCGGTGATCCGTGCCGCGAATGAGCAGGTGGCTTCCGCCGACGCCCGCTGGCGCATGGAACGCTCCACCCTGCTGCCCAACCTCACGCTCGGGGTGTCGTCCATGACACTGTACCAGTCGCCGTCCGTACCCGATGGCTCGCTGATCTACGGGCGCGATGAACGCTTCACCATGGTACGCGCCGGCATCGGGGTGCCCTTGTTCTTCGGTGCACAGTCCGCACGCAACAAGGCCGCACGATTGGATACCGAACGCGCCACCAACGAGACCGCGGCCCTCACGCAGGAGATCCGCACCCAACTGCAACAGGCCCAACAACGCTACACCGCCCAATTGGCGCGTGTGGAAGCCTTCGAACAAGGGGCCACGCAGGAAGCCGAACAGCTCCGCCGATCGGCGGAGGAAGCGTACCTCAACGGCCAGATCGACCGGCTCGAATGGAGCCTGCTCACCGGCCAGTCCATCACCCTTTCCATGGAGTACCTCGATGCGCTCCGGGCCCTCGGCCGCGCCAGCATCGAGCTCAACGCCTTTAACGAACAATGATCCCCCCACGCATCATGCGTCAACACATTTCGAATATTGTAGGTCGACCCGGTGGGTCGACGGTACAGGTGCCCTTCATCGGCACCATCGCCATCCTAGTGGCCTTTGCATCCTGCACGACGACCGAAACACCTGCGGACACCACCGCAGCACCTGCTTCGGAGACCAACGTCACCCTCACGCCGGAACAACTGAAGAACGCCGGCATCGTCACCGGCAAGGCGGAGCGCCGTTCGCTGGGGCTGCTGATGCCGGTGCAGGGTGTGGTGGACGTGCCGCCGCAGAACCTGGTGAGCATCAGTGCTCCGCTCGGTGGCTACCTGCGTTCCACCGACCTGCTGCCCGGCATGGAGGTCCAGAAGGGGCAGACGCTCGCGATGATGGAGGATCCCCGCTTTATCCAGCTCCAGCAGGACTACCTCGTGACCGAGGGCAGGGTGAAGATGCTCACGCAGGACTTCGAACGCCAGAAGGCCCTGAACGCCTCGAAGACCACGAGCGACAAGGTGTTCCAGGAAGCGACCGCGGAGCTCAACACGCAGAAGGTGACCTTGCGCTCATTGGGCGAACAGCTGCGGCTCATCGGCGTGGACCCGACGGAGCTCACTTCGGAGAGCATCTCGCGCAGCGTGGCCCTGCGCTCACCCATCCACGGCTGGGTGGCGAAGGTGAACGTGAACATCGGGCGCTATGTGCAACCCACGGACATCCTGTTCGAACTGGTGGACCCCAAGGACATCCACCTGGCACTGACGGTCTTCGAGAAGGACCTGCCGAACGTGCGGGTGGGCCAGGAGGTGCACGCGCGGCCCACAGCGCATCCCGATGACGAGTACGAGGCCGAGGTGATCCTGGTGGGCCGCAGCCTCGACGCCGACCGAAGCACCATCGTGCACTGCCACTTCACCAAGACCCATAAGGACCTGGTGCCAGGCATGGCCATGAGCGCAACTCTCGAGATCGAGACCGATACCGTGTGGTGCGTGCCCGAAGAAGCCGTGGTACGCAGCGGCGAAGGTCAGGCCGTGTTCACCGCCAATGCGGACGGCTCATACACCATGGTTCCCGTGACCACAGGGGCGAACGAGTATGGCTTCTTCGAACTGGTGGATCCGAACGCGGAACTTCGCGTACGGCCACTGGTGGTGAAAGGGGCTTACAGCCTGCTCTCCACCTTGAAGAACAGCGGGGAGGAGTAGGGGGTTAAGAACAGCCGTTAGGAAACCGATCTGACGTAACTTCGTATTAACCCCCGCCATTGACATTGTCGTTCCTTTGCATGGTATTTGCAAAGGGTGATGCTTAACACCGACCATCCCAACATGAAAAAGTTCCTCGTTCTCTTCGCCTTCGCTGGCATCATGGGTGCCGCGAACGCACAGACCACCGCCACCACCCCCGATAAGGAGAAGGCCGCCAAGGTCGAGAAGACCTCCTGTTCGAAAGGTGAGGCCAAGTCGGGCAAGTCCTGCTGCGCCGGCAAGGCCGATGCCAAGGCCGAAGCTGCAACCGAAACACCTGCCACCACGGCGACGGCCGGTGAGGCCAAGGCAGGTTGCTGCGCTGGCAAGGCTAGCGCTGCCAAGAGCTGCCACGGCGATGGCGCCAAGGCCGATGCCGCCACCAGCGGTCATGAACACGCTGCTACGAAGGAGCATGCCTGCACCGATGCCTGCAAGGACGGTGCGCATGCCTACGCTTGCGGTGAGAAAGGCCACGCCTGCGTTGAGGCTTGCCACGCACACGCGCACTGAACCGGTCATATTCCGGTCTTGGAAGGGCTCCGCGAAAGCGGGGCCCTTCGTGTTGTTGGATGAGCGCGGTCAGCAGGGGCCTTGGGGGATGTCTTAACTTGCCGGCCATTTTAAGCACCATGCAGATCACCAAGAACTCCGTCGTCTCTTTCCACTACACCCTCAACGATGCCGACGGCAAGCTGCTGGACACCAGCGCCGGACGTGAAGCGTTCGACTATTTGCATGGTGGGGGCATGATCGTGCCCGGCCTGGAGGAGAAATTGGAAGGCCTCAAGGCCGGAGATTCCCTGTTAGCCGTTGTGGAAGCCGAGAAAGGCTACGGTGAGATCGACCCCCAATTGCTCCAGCGTGTTCCGTTGGACAAGTTCGGAGGACAGGCCGTGGAGGCCGGTATGCAGTTCCAGACGCCCGACAACCGCGTTTGGAGCGTGGTGGAGGTGACCGATTCCGAGGTGATGTTGAACGGCAATCACCCTTTGGCGGGTGTGACCCTGCATTTCAACGTGGAGATCACCGCTGTGCGTGAGGCGACGCCCGATGAACTTGCCCATGGGCATGTGCATGGCGAGGGTGGACATCACCACTGATCGTTCGGACCCATCGCTCGCATCGTATACGGGCATGTGCGCCAGCCTGCGGTCATTGGGTATTGCAGCAGTAGGACCACTCCTGCTGTCGTGTGCATTGCAGGCTCAGGACAGTTCAGCGGTGCGGATATCCGGCTACGCGGAGGTCTATTATAGTTACGACCTGGCCAGGCCGGAGAACGGGGAACGCCCGGATTTCCTTTACAATCACAAGCGCCACAACGAGGTCAACCTCAACCTGGGCCTGTTGCGGGCGGAGTACCTGAAGGACGGTGTCAGGGCCGGATTGGGCTTGATGGCGGGTACTTATGCCCAATACAACCTCGCGGCAGAGCCGGAACTGCTGCGCAGTGTGTATGAAGCACGCATCGGTATCCGATTGTCGCGGAGCAGGGACCTCTGGGTGGATGCGGGCATTTTTCCCTCGCATTTGGGGGCTGAAAGTGCCATTGGATCCGATTGCTACACACTGACCCGCAGCCTTGTGGCGGAGAACTCACCGTATTACGAGGCAGGGGCGGTGATCAGTTATAGGCCGAACGGACGGTTACTGCTCTCTGGCATGGTCCTCAACGGCTGGCAACGGATCCAACGGGAGCCAGGCAACCAACGCCCCGCGTTCGGTACGCAAGTGAAGTATGACAACAACGAGGGAACGGTCCTCAACTGGAGCACGTTCGTGGGGAGCATCGGCGCGGATAGCATCGGGGTATGGCGGTTCTACAACAACTGCTACGCCCAAGTGGAAGGTGAGAATTATGGAATGGTGCTGGGGATGGACCTCGGGTTCCAGGAAGCACGCGTGGATGCTCCGGGTTCCGATGACGTGGAAGGCTGGCTTGCCATGGTCGGTATCTACCGGGCCCGAGTAGTTCGACAATGGTGGCTTGTTGGCCGGATCGAGTACTTCCTTGATGATCGTGCCGTGGTCACTTCCGGACTTGTCGCACTGGGGGCCAGTTTGGGCGTTGATCTGCGGTTGAACGACCGTGCCAATTGGCGGTTGGAATACCGGTTCTTCGGAGCTCCCGATGATCGGTTCCTTGATGCGAATGGGGGCTCGTCACAGACCAACATGGCCATTACCACGGCCTTGTGCGTGAAGTTCTGAGAGCGTCAGTCCTTCTTCTCGGGCACCAGCACGAAGATGTCCTCGTTGTCGCGCTTCATCAGGTAGCGCTCGCGGGCGAATTTTTCCAGCAGTTCAGTATTGCTGCTCAGTTCATTCAACTGCTCGCGCGTCTTCAGGATCTCTTCCGCGTACCAATCCTGCTGGTCGCGCATCCGGCCCAGTTCGCGGTGGTTCTTCCACGTGGTCCAGAGATCGTTTCTATCG
>JBKDXR010000049.1:0-103544 GCA_046306055.1 Flavobacteriales bacterium | reverse complement strand
AGACCGGTCTTGTACTGGTTGATGCCCCGGTCGTACACGTTGCTCCACTTGGTGACGTAGCTGCTGAACTGGCGCTTCCAGAAGATGTCCTCGAAGCTGCGGCGCTCCGCATCGTTCTCCCGGTTGAACGCGTCCCAGTTGGCGAACACATAGCGGCACTCCGGGTAGTACAACCAGAACAACGGACGGTAACCCCTGATCTCGCCGTCCTCGCCGCGAACCTCCTTCATCGGTGCGATACCGATGATCCGGATGTCCATCGTGGAGCGTTGCTTGTCGAAGATCCAGTCCTCCTTGATGTTGTACATCTTGATGTCCCGGCTCTCCAGGGGGATCTCCTGGATCACCATCTCCATATCGCCGGTGGTCAGCGACTCGGTGTATTGGGTGTCCACACGCATGAAGATGTCCTTCAGATCGCTCGCCAGCAGCGGCTTCTTGAACTCGTCGTCGTTCGCCAGCGCACCGGGGTCGTAGGCCGTGATGGAACCGTCCACCAGCAGGCCATGCTTGATCACATCGAACAGGCTCTTGCGGTCGTTGATGGCCTCCGTGGGGTAGTACAACGGATGGTTCATCTTCTCGCGCAGGTCGATCGTGCGCCACACGCGACGCGCCCACATCACGTCCGCCTCGCGGATGTGCGTGTAGGGCACTACGCGCTTGGTCTTCGTGTGCTCCTTGATGTAGGCACCATCGAGCACGGTCTGAGCAACGGCCGTTGGTGCCGCGCACAGGCCAGCCACGGCGATCGCCGCGGTGGTCAGGATGTTCTTGCAGGTCCTCATCTCGGTCTCCGTTTACAGGGTCATTACACCACCTTGAACGAAAGCGAACCCAGGTTCCGTACGGTACCGTCGGGACCCCTGGCCTTGATGCCTTCGATATAGACCTTCTGGCCAGGCTTCGCCTTCTGGAACATTTCCTTCATGTCCGACGATACGGCAGGCCCCTTGACCTCTTTCTCCAAGGGAACGCCACCCACGATCATGGTCACCTTGAAGGAGACCACTTCGAACTTCAGGTCGAACTCGAAGTTCTCCATCTTGGCGATCACACCCGCAGCAGCGGTGAGCTCGGCCTTCTTGATGTTCTCGTCGTTCACGCTCTTGCCGGCGAAGTAGGGCGAGGGGTTCGGCACGTTCTTCACGCGGAACTTCATGCCCGTCATCGTCTTCTTCGTGCCGTCGGGGTTGGTCACCGTGGCGCTGATCACAGCCTCGGCATCCTTGCCCGGCTTCACGATGTAGCCTTCACCGCCTTTCGACAACGAACCGTTGGTCATGCTGGCGGCGATGTCCTTGTCGCTGTAGCCGCTTACGCTGATGCTCACAGGGTTGTCCACACCACGGTAGAACACGTTCATCTTGGTGGGGCTCACTACGAGGTTGGGTGCGGCCACCTCGTATTCGGTGGTGAACACCTCCGTGGTGACATCGCCACCCACCGGTTTGTACCTGATGATACCGCTCACGGTGCGGAGACCTGCACCGGATGCGACCTGCTCCAAGCGGGCCATGGCACCGTTCATCGGCAGCTTGATGGACTCACCGATGATCTCCTTCTTGGCCGTATCCACCCGGGCACCAGGGCCGCAGATGTACACTTCGGGAGCGTTCTGGTCATCATAAGCACCCAGGAAGATGTCGGCCATGTACTTGCTGCCCACGGTCACGTAGCTGCTCTGGGGCTTCACGATCGCGGTGAGCTTGTTGAACTTGAAGCTCTTGCCTTCCACGGCGTCCATCATGCGCTTCACCACCTCACCTTCGGCGTTTCGCACATCCGCTTGGATCTTGCTCAGGATGGTGATGCCGGCTGCCAGTGGTACGTGGTAGAAGTTGATGCTCTCCCAGTTGTTGTCCGTACCCGAGGCGTCCTTGCGGTTCGCGAAGTTGAACACGCGGTCCATGGAGGCCGCCAGTTCGGTGTCCTCCTTCCGGCTGTTCTTCACCAGATCACGGAACGCCTCCAACTTCTGCCGCAGTTCAACCGCTGAAAACGGGCCCTCCTTGGGCTTGGCCGGCTCATCACCGATCAACAGGTTGGTGAGTTCATCGTGACTATCCTTCTTGGTCACCTTGGCCAGGTCCACAATACGACCGTCACCGAGCACCACGCTATCGCGGGGCCACCCCTCGGCGGTCATGATCACCTTGGCCTTGATGGAGTCCACGTAGGCAATGATCTCCCCACCTGCGCTCTTGATCTTCTTCGCATCATTCCATGCGGCTCCGTACTTCGCAGAATTCTCGCCGGCGAAATCCTCAAAGCTCTTGTATTGAGCGGTCATCTTGTCGTTCAGCGAGAGCTTGGTGTTCTCCAGACCGTTGTTCACGGTGATGAAGCTGTCGAGGATCTCCTTGGACACGTTCATGGCCAGGAGTGCCGTCAGCACCAAGTACATCATATTGATCATCGCCTGTCGAGGCGACTGTTTCCCACTAGCCATGTTCTTCCAACAGGTTTAGCTGGTTCCTTTGATCCGAAAGGTCGATCCCGAAGGATCAGCCCCTGACCGTCATGGCGTTCAGCATGTTGCCGTAAACCGTGTTCAGCTTGGCGAGGTTGTCGCTGAGCTCGGAGATGTTCTCCTTGTAGCGCTTGGTGTCGTCCACCGAGTTCTTCAGGTTGGTGAGCATTTCGCCCATTCCCTCGAACATCTGGTTGGCAACCTCGAGCTTCTCGCGGCTGCCACGCAGCTGCAGCTCGTACATCTCGTTCAGCGCGCTCAGGTTCTGGCTCATCTTCTGGAGGCTCTCACCAGCGTTGCGGCCAGCATCCACATTGGCGGTCAGACCCACCAGGCTCTCGCTGGCCTTGGCGTAGCTGTCGCTCAGGCTGCTCACTTTCGAGGAAGCCTCTTTCAGGCTATTTGCGTACTCGTTGGTGGCCGAAGCGGCACCGGTGATCTGGCCCATCTGCTTGGCCTGATCGCTCAGGCTGCGCATGCCATCACCCAGGCTCGCGATAAGCTCGGGCTCGATCTTGGCGCTCTCCAACATGTTGTCCAACTGCTCGGTGATCGAGCGCTGGTCATCCTTGCGGAACTCATCTCCCTCAGCCTTCTCTCCGGTGGCCAGTTCAGGGTATACCAAGCTCCAATCGGGATCCTCATGGGGAGGTTCGAATGCCGAGAAGAAGAAGATGATGGCCTCGGTACTAAGACCAAGGACCAGGAAAAGACTGGCGAACGGCCAGTGCTGGATCTTGAAGAGCGCGCCAATGATCACGACCGCTGCACCGATGCCGTACAATTTGGCCATGAAGTTCTTCCACCTCTTGCTGCCTGGTTTCATCGTTCTTCCTTGCGTTTGTTGGTTGGTCTGAGAGTCTGGTTCCTTACGTCTATGAATGCGGCCGTTGAGGTTAGGTAACGGTCGTCAGTTCCTTTGGTCTATAGGTCCTCGGCGTTCACGGCCTTGCCGCGGCCCAGGAAGGTCATCACCGAGCGGAAGCCGATGTAGGCCTTGGTGGTGTCCTGGTACTCGTAGCTCCGCGTGCCGGTCTGCATATAGTAGCCGATGTCCTTCCACGATCCTCCACGGATCACCTTGCGCTTCAACGACGGGGGGTCGCTGGCGATGGCATCGTAGCTGTACTCGGGGTTCAGGTCGTGGTCGAAGTCGTACACGCTCTCATCGAACGCGGTGCTCGTCCACTCGGACACGTTGCCGGACATGCTGTACAGGCCGTAATCGTTCGGCGTGTAGCTGTCCACCGGCACAGTGTGGAAACCACCGTCATCCACGTAGTTGCCGTGCAGGGGCTTGAAGTTGCCGAGGAAGCAACCCTGACGGTTACGCACATAAGGGCCTCCCCAAGGATACGGGGCCAGGTCCAAGCCACCACGTGCCGCATACTCCCACTCGGCCTCGGTGGGCAGGCGGAAGCGGTTCACATACGCCTCGCCGTTCATCTCCAACCAGCTGTTCATCAACTGGGTGCGCCACACGTTGAAGGCATTGGCCTGCACCCAGGTAACACCCACCACCGGATAGTCGTCGTAGGCCGGATGCCAGAAGTAGTTCTCCGTCATCGGCTCATTGAAGGAGTAGGTGAAGTCATGCACCCATACGAGCGTATCGGGATACACGTTGATCACTTCCTTGATGATGAACTTGCTGCGATCGCTGTGACCACGGATGGCGTTGTTCTGGCCCTTCACGTTGGTGTAGCTCAGGTCCAGGTCGCGGGCATTGTTCGCCTTGCGTGCCGCCTCC
Organism: Flavobacteriales bacterium; assembly: GCA_046306055.1. Lineage (GTDB taxonomy): Bacteria > Bacteroidota > Bacteroidia > Flavobacteriales_F > PHOS-HE28 > PHOS-HE28. Next base: position 99,321 of record JBKDXR010000049.1, on the reverse strand, counting down.
TTCAGGTCGATCCAGTAGTACTCGAAGTTCAGCTTGCGCGTGTCGATCTCCTTGCGGCGATAGAAACGCTCGCTCTCGCTCAGGAACATGTCGGCCAAGGCCTCACGCTCCTCATCACCGTACCAGTTGATACGCTCGCGCCAGTTCAGTACGGGCGGATCGATCTCCTCGCCGAACTCGTCCTCGGTGATGACGTGCTCTCCGATATCCTCATCGCCCAAGGTCCGCTTGGCAATGGAATCACGCACGTAGTACACGAACTGACGGTACTCGTTGTTGGTGATCTCCGTCTGGTCGATGTAGAAGGCCTGCACCGAAACGGTCTTGCTCTTCGACACCACAGCGTAGGGAACGTCCTGGTCGCTTGGACCCATGACGTAGCTGCCCATGGGGATGTAGTTCATCCCGTACGGGTCAACCTGATACCAGCCTGGGCGACCTTGGGCGCCGATCAGCTGCCCCCCGCCACCACCGCCACAGCTCGCCAGCAAGCCAATAGCGCCGAGATACAAAATGGGACGTATCATGCTCTTCCTGTTATGCCGTTCCATTGGTTTTCCTTGCAGGGGCCTTTATCCTCAGGTATTCCGGTAAGTGAACACCTTGGACGAGGCGATGTACGGCAGTTGAAGCGTTTTGGTTTCGTTCGGTCAGAGGAACCTTACGTTCCGGTAGATCTGCACATCGGGCGGTTTCACCAGCAACACACAGTAGTTGAGCATCACCTCATGGCTGCCACTGCTGTAGTTCGAGAGCGCCGAAGTGGTCACATCATAGCTGTAACCGATCCGGAGCATCGACTTCTCGTTCGGTTTGAACTGGTAGCCGATCATGGGGGCAATGGCATCCTCCGTACGGTACGAAACGCCCAGCCACACCATGTTATTATAAAGGAAGGTGGCGTTCAGGTCCACCTGGGTGGAAGTGGCATCGCTCTTCACCAGCACAGAGGGCTGCAGGATGTACTTCTTATCGCCCTTGATGGCCCAATCGTAACCGGCCTGCACCCAGTAGTGGCGGGCGGTCTTGATGCTCACGTCCTCCATCTCGCCCTCGGTGATGTGAGTGGCCGAGATGCCGATCCAGAAGGTGGGCGAGGTGTAGTAAAGGCCACCGCCCAGATCGAAGCTGGAGTCGCTATCGCCGTTGGCCGGGATGGCGGCGTCCTGTGCCAGCGGGTCGCGGGTGCGCCAATCGCGGCCCAGCGTATGGCTGACGAGGCCGGCGGACAGGCCGATACCCAGGGTACCGGTGCCCAGCTTTTTATGGTACGAATAGCTCAGGCGGGCGAAGGTGCTCTTCTGCTGGCCCAGCTCATCGAGGTAGACCGACAGGCCGATGCCGCTGCTGATGGGCTTGATGGCCATCGAGGCATTGAGCAGTCCGGTCTTCGGTGCACCGTCGAATCCCGTCCATTGCTGGCGGAACATCGCTGTGGCACACAATTGGCCAGTAATGCCGGCAACGGCCGGGTTGACCGACAGGCGGTCGAACATGTACTGGGTGAATTGCGGGTCCTGTTGGGCGAACACTGTTCCGCCCACGGCCGCGCAAAACGCTGCGGTGATTATCCCCCTCATGCTGGTGTTCCGTTCAATGTTGGCGGGCCATGGAGCACGTTTTACCCCATGGGTATCCGTCCGATCCCGGTGCCAATATAGCAAAGATCCGATCCCGCCAAATCCGCCACGATATTGGCGGACGTGGGATCCCGGGGTGCCAGCGAACGCTCAACGTCGTTCAACTGAGCTTCTGGAAGGTGCGCCACCAGCGGTCCGGGACCTCCTCCCGACAGGCGGTCTGGTAGTCGGTATAGCTGCACGGAACAAGGTGGTGACGCTCGAACCGGGCCTCTTGTTCGGCCCGGTAGGGGATGTCCATCCACCAACGGTCGCTCACATTGCTCTTGTAGAACACCAGTTCCTGCTCGTGGCCGCGGATGGGGATCCGGAACCGGGTAAAGCGCTTGCGGTCCAGCCAGGGCAGGTCGTTGGTTCTGCTGCGGAAGCCGTCCAGGAAGCACCACACCATCTGGGCCACGAGCTGCGCCGTAACACCGTCCTGGTCGCGGGCGGGATCCATCTCGTAGATGCCCACCGAGGTCACTTTCTCGCTGATGCCCGCATAGCGCATGAGCTGGCAGATCTCCTCGCCGTGGAATCCGTTGGGGCCGGGGCGCGTGGTGCCCGGCGCATCGCTGCGACGCACGGCGTTCATGTCCACGCTCACCGTATCCCCATTACGCAGAACGGGTTCGGCATCGGACAGGTGCGCACGCAGTTCGCCGAGGCGGTGCGCATCGAAGTACAGCTTGTCCATCAGCTCAATGCCCGGCTGGTCCACCAGGTAGGTCTGGAAGCCGAGGTTGCTGTAGTTGAAGAGGTAGTTGGGCTGCCGCAGCACGATGTGGCTGAGGTAGCTCGTTTCGGCCAGGCCCTGCCCCGGCTCCCCGAGATCGAAACGGCCGTCAACGCACACCAGGTTGGCGGTGCGCTCCAGCATTTCGTAGGCCAGGTACTGGGAGTAGGTATGGCCCTGCCCACCGCCGATGAGGATGGGCACGATGTTCATGCGCATCAGTTCGGCCAGGGTCTCGGCCACGGCATGCTGGGTGTCCGCTGCGCTGGCGCCGGGGTGGATGTCACCAAGATCGACCAGTTGCATGTTGCCCGCAGGCAGGAACAGTTGATAGAGCTGTTCGCGGATGGCGTCCGGGGCTTCGATACAGGTACGCGGCCGGGCGTGCCCGGGATCGTCCATCACGCCGAAGATGGCCACCTGCATGCCCTCCAACGGCGGGAACCCCTTCCCTTGGGTGTGGAAGATGGTATTGTCGCCCAAGCTGTTCGCGGGCCATTCGGGCCGGCTGACACCGAAGCGCTCCGAGGGCTTGAAATAGATGCTGATGTCCATGACCGCTCAGACGATCAGGCGATCAGAAAATGATCTGGACCACGACCGACCGTTCGGAGACGAAGTTCGGCGTGGCATACGGCGATCATGCCCGGCTGTGCATAGGTTCTGCCCACACCCGGCTGTTGGCAACCGGGGAGAATGCCTGCGCAGCGCTGGTCCTCAGGACTTTTTACGCGCCGCCTTCTTCGCTGCCTTCTTGGGAGCGGCCTTTTTCGCTGCGGACTTCTTGGCCGCAGCCTTGGCTGGTGCTGCGGAACGCGCCCCTTTGCGGGCCTTTCCACCCTTGCGCTCGGGCGCTGCCGCCAGCAATGCCGTGGCCTGCTCCAGGGTAAGGTCCTCCGCCTTGGTCTCCTTGGGCAGGTTGGCGTTCTTGTTCCCGTCGGTGATGTAGGGACCATAGCGGCCATCCAACACCTGGATCACCGAGCCCTCGAACTCCTTCAGCACGTTCTGACGGGCGCCGGCCTTCTTGGCCTCCACCAGTTCCACAGCGCGCTCGAAAGTGACCGTGGCGGGATCCTCTGCCTTCGGGATGTTGGCGTAGATCTTCCCGTGCTTCACGAAAGGCCCGAACCGCCCGCGGCCCTGCACGATCATTTCGCCTTGATGCTCGCCCAGATCGCGCGTGGCATTGGCAATGCGCTTCAGGTCCACTAGTTCCACGGCGCGGCGCAGGTCGATCTCCAGCGGATCATCGTCCGGTGTAAGGCTGGCATAGGTGGCGCCCATGCGGACATACGGCCCGAAGCGGCCAATGCCCACAGAGACGATATCGCCATTGTGCTCGCCCAAGGTGCGTGGCAGTTTGAAGAGGTCCATGGCCTCCTGGAAGGTGATGGAGGCGATGCTCTGGTCCTTGCGCAGGCTGGCGAAACGCGGTTTCTCCTCATCGTCCGCCTCACCGATCTGGATCATGGCCCCGAAGCGGCCGATGCGCGCGTAGACCTTCTTGCCACTGGCGGGATCAATGCCCAGTTCGCGGGCACCCGTGGCGCGTTCGGCGGTCTCGCTCACGGTGCCGATCGTTTCGTGGAAGGGCTTGTAGAAGCGGGCGATCATCTCGCGCCAGTTCTCCCTGCCTTCAGCGATCACGTCGAACTCCTCCTCCACCTTGGCGGTGAAGTTCAGGTCGACCACCGTGGGGAAGTGCTCCACAAGGAAATCATTCACCACCATGCCGATGTCCGTGGGGAACAGCTTCTGCTTCTCGGCGCCCACGTTCTCCGTGGCGGTGGTGTCGGTGATGCGGTCAGCGGCCAACGAAAGGATGCGGTAGTTGCGCTTGGTGCCTTCGCGGTCCTCCTTCACCACGTAGCCCTTCTTTTGCACGGTGCTGATGGTGGCAGCGTAGGTGCTCGGGCGACCGATGCCGAGCTCCTCCAGCTTCTTCACCAGACTGGCCTCCGTGTAGCGCGGCGCCGGGCGATCGAAGCGTTGCGTGGCGGTCATTTCGCGCAGGCCGAGGCGTTCGCCCTGTTTCATGTCGGGCAACAGGCCTTCCTGTTCCTCGCTGTCCTCATCGTCCTTGCCTTCCATGTACACCTTGAGGAAGCCGTCGAACAGGATCACCTCACCGGAGGCTTTCAAGGCCTGGCCTGGACGCGTGCTGATGGCGATGTCCACCACGGTCTTCTCCAGCTCGGCATCGGCCATCTGACTGGCCAGCGTGCGCTTCCAAATGAGGTCGTACAAGCGCTCCGCATCGCGGTCCTGGCCGGCATTGCGCACCATCATGTCCGCCGGACGGATGGCCTCGTGCGCTTCCTGGGCGCCCTTGCTCTTGCTGGTGTAGCGGCGGCTCTTGCTGTAGCGTGCACCGTACTGCGCGGTGATCTGCTCGGCAGCGGCAGCAATGGCCTGCTCGCTCAGGTTCACCGAGTCGGTACGCATGTAGGTGATGTGTCCCTGCTCGTACAGCCCTTGGGCGATGCGCATGGTGCGGTCAACACCATACCCCAGCTTGCGGCTGGCCTCCTGCTGCAGGGTGGACGTGGTGAACGGCGCGGCGGGTGTGCGTTTGCCGGGCTTTTTCTCCACCGCGTTCACGGTGTAGTCGGCGCCCAGGCAGCCTTGCAGGAACTGCATGGCCTCGGGCTCCGTGACGAAACGTGCGGGAAACTCGGCCTTCACTTGTGCGCCGGTGGAGGTGGTGAACACGGCGGTGATACGGAAGGCGCTCTTGCTGTTGAAGTCGAGGATCTCACGTTCGCGTTCCACGATGATGCGCACGGCCACGCTCTGCACCCGTCCGGCACTGAGGCTGGGTTTCACCTTGCGCCACAGCACGGGGCTCAGTTCATAGCCCACCAGACGGTCCAGTACGCGGCGTGCCTGTTGGGCGTCCACCAAGTGGATATCGATCTCGCGCGGGTTGGCGATGGCCTCGGTGACGGCCTTCTTGGTGATCTCGTTGAAGGTGATGCGCTTCACCTTGCTGTCGGACAGGCCGAGGGCCTCCTTCAGGTGCCAGCTGATGGCCTCCCCTTCGCGGTCCTCATCAGTCGCAAGCCACACGGTGACCGCCTTATCGGCTTCGCGCTGCAGTTGGCGCAGGCGGTCCTTCTTATCGTCAGGAATGATGTAGGTGGGCTCGAACCCCTTTTCCACATCCACGCTGAGGTCGCGTTCGGGCAGATCGCGCACATGGCCATAACTGCTCAGCACGGTGAAGCCGTCGCCGAGGTACTTCTCGATGGTCTTTGCCTTTGCTGGGGACTCCACGATCACCAGGTCTCCTGCACTCTTCTTCGCCATGCTTGCCGATCTTTTAAATGAGCCGCCAACGAACGACGTGTCCGTTCGGCGGAGCGCAAATAAAAGGGCAGGTCGCTGCGTTTTGTACATCGCTGCCCCGTTGGCGACCTACTTCCCCTTTAGGGGGAAGGAAATTTTCAACAGGTCGGGTCAGGCATCCGTTGAACCAATATTGCCGAACACGTGTTCACCCTCCGAACTTTACGCACCCATCCGCCACACGCCCTACGCATGCACCAGCGCACCTTGCTCTCCTCGGCCCTCTGTGCGATCCTCTTGATCGCGGGCTGTGGTGCGAGCAACGGACAACCGCAGGGCGAACGAACAGCGACCATGAGCGACAGCATTCCACAGGACAGTGCGCAGCATCCTTACTACTCGCATACCGACACCACCAAGTTGAACGTGCCGAAGAGCGAATGGAAGAAGCTACTATCCGCCGACCTCTACCACATCGCCTTCGAGCAGGGCACCGAGCGGGCCTTCACGGGCAAGTACTGGGACTTCGAGGGCATTGGCACCTACGCTTGCGCCGTGTGCGGCAACGTGCTCTTCCAGGCCGATGCCAAGTTCACCAGCCACTGCGGCTGGCCCAGCTTCTTCCAACCCTTACGGAAGGATGCCCTGCACTACCACGAGGACCGGAGCTGGGGCATGGTGCGCACCGAAGTGACCTGCGGACGGTGCAGCGCACACCTGGGCCATGTGTTCGATGATGGTCCGAAGCCGACGGGGCAGCGGTATTGCATCAATAGTGTGAGCCTGGAGTATTTACCGGGGCGTTGAAGCTGCTATTGGAATTTGGAGATCAGTGAGTGCTGAAATAGCTTCACAGTTCCAATTCCATCATCATGTCGCCCATCGCCCATCGCCTTTGGCTGTGCTGTAGCTTGAGTTTTCTGAGCCTGCTTTGTGCAGGCCAAACCTTTCCGCCAGACCTCTACGGCGAAGCCCTGAAGGATGTGATCGGCTTCTGGGAGAACCGGGGACAGGTGAAGAACACCAACGAACAGCCCGTGCCAGACGTATTGTACTACACCCAAGGGGCCCTGCCAAGGGCCTACTTCCAACGCAAAGGTGTCATCTCCTTCACGCTGGCGAAGCGCGATACCAGTACCGCCGTGCCGGACACCTTATACCGTCTGGACATGAAGTGTATTGGCGAACACGCTGTGGATGTAGCACCCACCACCTACATCGTAAAACCCTATGAACAGCACTACTACATGGCGTGGACCGGCACTACTGGTGTTGAACACGTTAGCGGATACAGCCGTTTGGTTTACGAAGGCATCTATCCTGGTATAGACCTTCACTTCTACAGTGGCCCGGCCGGCCCCAAGATGGCCTTCGTCTGCCACCCTGGTAGCGACCCGGATCACATCAAGCTCCAATTCTCCGGGCAGGATGACATCACCTTGGATTGGGACGGTACGTTGAAGCTTCTATTCGGCCAGGGTTGGATCAAGTTCGAGGAAGCGATCGCGTTCCAGTACGATAGTGCAAGCAACGTGAACACGCTCGGCTGGAATGCCAGCTACGAGTTGGACAGTTTGATCTCCGTCTCCGAATTCACGTTCAATGACTTTGATCCTGAACTGCCGCTTGTGTTGCAAATAGGACCGACGCCGCTGGCCGGAGGTGGTGGCCCCATCCAAACGCCCGGTCTGTGCTGGAGCACCCACTTCGGTGGCGACCAAACGGACGTGATCACCAGTAGTACCGAGGATGCCCAAGGCAACTACTTTGTGGCAGGGCGCACGGGTAGCGGGGAGTTCGAGTTCCCTGCCGCGCCCGGCACCTTCGCCTACCCGAACACCGGCGGCAACCTCGCATTCTTGGTGAAGATGGATGAGCAGGACCGCATGGTGTGGCGCGCTTTCGTGGGCGGGGAAGGCGGTGACGTCACGATCGCCAATACCGTGGTAGCGAAGGACGACGGTGAGATACCCACCGTCTACATCGCCGGGAGCACCAATTCATTTACCTTGAACACCGAGGCGAATGGCTCAGCGTACTTCAACGGAAGCAACGCAAACAACAGCTTCAAAGGGTTCGTCGCTTCATTCAACAACGACGCGAGTTTACCTGCGCATGGCACACGGATCTGGACCACCTACATTGGCGAATCCGACGTCCAGATCCACGGCATGGCGAAGGATGGTGAGGAGCGCTTGTACCTGACCGGGCAAACACAGGGCTCCCTGCCTGCGGAACAGGAAACCGCACCGGCCAATGCAGAGCACTACCCTTACGGTGGCGGCTTGGATGCCTTCGTGATCCTGCTGAACGAGGACGACCGTACCTTGTGGGTAACGACGTATGGTGGCAGCGGCAACGACCTGGCCAAGGAAGTGGTGGTGGGCGAGGGAAAGGTGGTGATCGCCGGAGAGACCAATAGCGCCGATATGATCACGAGAGATGGTGGCCCCAATGCATGGGACCGCGCATATGCAGGCGAGATCAGTGAGTTCTTCGTGGCTGAATTCGACCTGAACGGACAGCAGCACTGGGGTACGTGCTTTGCAGCGGATGAACATCCGAGTTTCAGCATCATGAACATGTGGGGTAAGGGGTTGGCCTTCGACCCGATCACCAAAGACATCGTGATCGGAGGGAGTGTATTCTCGATCGGCCTGCCGATCATACCAGGACCGGGCTGGTACGATGACACAGCGCTGCAAGGTGCCTCCAACAGCTTCCTGGCCCGTTTCTCCGGGGCAGACCGTTCACTCATCTGGAGCACCTACCTGGCCGGGAGCGACTTCGCAGATATGAACGAAATACGCACCCTCTACTTCGATGCCATCGGTAGCCTCTACGTGGCGGGTCGTACAAGGGACCTGTCCCTCCCCTTGACCCCCTTGGATGATATCTATTTCACGAACCTCATTCAAACAGATGTGTTCCAAGTGGGCTTCCCCGAAGCTTCGGACATGTTCGTAATGAGCTTTACACCGGACCATTGGCTGGCCTGGTGTACCTACTTCGGTGGGCAGGGCGGAACCCAGCACGAGCACGCACTCACCATGCTGCGTCGAAACGGCGACCTGTACGTGGCGGGATATACCAGCAAGCATGCCGTGCATTTCGATGGCGCGCACTTCACCAGTTTCTTCCCCTTGCACGATACACAAGTTCCCGGCGTGCACTTCACCGAGGTCTATGGCGATGTGCCGGATTTCCAAGGCAACGCCACCACCGATGCCTTTATCACCCGGTTCTGCGGTTCATCGTTGACCGCAGTTGACGAGCGCTTGTCACAACGCTCAGCAGGGATCCAAGCTTATATGGAAGGCGACCGGATCGCGATCGTAGGATTGCCCCACGGCACACACCAAGTGGAACTATTGGACGCCTCCGGCAGGCTTGTTCATGATGCTCGTTCAACCAGCGATGGTGGAAAGGCCTACATCGAACTTCCGCGCTTGAGCGAGGGGATATATCTCATTGGGGTGCCACCGCTCGGCCTTTCCGCCAAACTGCACATTGTTCATTAAAGGCGCTGCAACATGATCACCCTGCGTCTTTGGTGCATGGTGCTAGCGCCGTGCATTCCCCTTTTTGCGATCGCACAGTATTGGGCACCCGCAGATCTGCCGGTGGTTGTTGACGGGCAACTCTCCCAATTCTACAGTGATGAAGAGGAAGGCCTCTTCTGCATCTGTGGCCGCACCGAGGTGCCCGAAGGAAGCCAAAGCGAATGGCGCAATGGTCTGGTATGCAACATCGGGGGTGTCTGGGATACCCTTGGAGTCTTCGATGGTGCTGTCACTTGTGCCGTTCAGTACGGTGACACCCTATTCGTCGCAGGCCATTTCGACGGGGTCGATGGTGAGCCGATGGGTAGGATATTAGGTTACACGGGAGGAACTTGGGCATCTTTCAGCGAGCCCGAGAATATGGGCGCTTTCAATCTGAAGAAGATCAACGGCGAACTATTCCGCCTCAGTGCTGCCGGCACACTCCATGGCCAACCGACAACCGGTGTTTCCGTGAGACAGGGTGGCCAATGGGTACCCATAGGCAACCTACCCTCGCCAGATACCCCGAACGGCGCCCATTGGTTGTTCGATATCATCGAATACAATGGTCAACTCGTTGTTACCGGAAGCATTAACGCGACCACCGGATACGACGTATTCATTTTAGAAGGCGAGGATTGGGTACCCTTAGGCGGCGGGCTGGTGGGCTGGAACAGCTTCGGCTATCGCCTCGCAGTTTACCAAGACGACCTATATGTGGGTGGTAGCATGTCCATGGCGGCTGGCGATGTGGGGCAGAACATCATCCGCTGGGACGGGAACCAGTGGCATCCCCTAGGTAGTGGTGTGCAGGTCGCTCCGAACAATTTTGGGACCGCAGGTAGTGTTCGGGATATGGTGGTGCATAATGGTGAGCTTTGGGTCTGCGGTGGCTTTCGATACGCTGGGGGTGTTCCTGCTCAAATGATCGCGCGGTGGAACGGGAGCCAATGGTGCTCTGTGGGCGATGGACCAAGCGACACCATGTTCGCAATGGGTATTTTCCAAGACACGCTCTACGTGAATTTCCTTGGCAACATCAACGGGGATGTCATGGGCCATGTGGCCAAATTCGTTGCACCGGAGTACGAGAACAACTGCGGGCTGTGGACTGACGTGGAGGAACGGCAAGGCCAGGACGTTGAGTTGCGAGCCTGGCTGCAATATGGCGCAGTGGTGTTGGAGGGGCTGCCGGTGGGCGTATACGACGTACGCATCATGGATGCCACGGGAAGGATGGTACATCAGGAAGGAGTGGTAAGCGATGGCGGCAGGACTTACCTCACCGGGACATATGTGAATGAGGGGATCTACCTCGTCAGTATTCCTCAGTTAAGGGCGTTGAGCAAATTACATATCCCGTAACTGGCCCGCCAGATCGAGCTCCAGGAATTCAACACACCACTGCGGCTGGCCGAGCTTCTTCCAGCCCCTGCGCAAGGATGCCCTGCACTACCACGAGGACCGGAGCTGGGGCATGGTGCGCACCGAAGTGACCTGCGGACGGTGCAGCGCACACCTGGGCCATGTGTTCGATGATGGTCCGAAGCCGACGGGGCTGCGGTATTGCATCAATAGTGTGAGCCTGGACTTCATCGGCAAGCAATAAGCCGTAGTGCGGTCCATTGGACCTTTGTGCCGTTCCGCGGTCCAACCGTCGGCGCTGGTCGAAAACGCACCCTGGCCGAACGGTGCGATGTAGTTTATCGCCCCACATCATGCGCACCGCCATCATCCTCTTTCTGCTGATCAGCAGTACCTGCGTCCTGGGCCAAAAACCAGCCGTTACGCCACCCGCAGCGGCCAAGGCCCACGTGACACAGCACTATCCGAAAGCCACCATGAAGGAGTGGAAACAGGGTGGCAAGCACTTCAAAGTGGAGTTCGTGCTGAAGGGCGAGAAGTACACGGCCGTGTACACCGCCGAGGGCACCTGGGTGCGCACGGAGCACAACATCCCGAAGGTGGACCTGCCCGCTGCCGTGGCCCGCGCCCTGAAGGCCGGCAAATACGGCACGTGGAAAGTGGACGGTGTTGAGCAGCACGCCACGCCTGAGCATGCCAGCCTGTACAAAGTGAACGTGGAGACCGAAAAGGAAAAGGCTGAGCTCTTCTTTCTACCGGACGGGAAGTTGCTGAAGGAGGAGGTGAAGGCGAAGAAGGGGAAGTCCTGAACAATGGACCGTTTACTCAATGGACATAGTTGACCAGCGTTATCGGCGCTGATCGCAGAGTCCGATTTTTCCACAATTCGCCAACCAGCGATCATGGAGCCCTAATTCGTCGTATATATTCGTGGGACTAAACACTGGCCCCATGCTCTCTGCTCTCCGCTCTCCGCTCTCCGCTCTCCGCATTAAGCCTTAAGCCCTTGGGCCTGCTGCTGGGCTTTCTTCCTGCGTTCAATTCGTTCTCGCAGTTGAACATAACGCTGGGCCCAAGCGAATACAACGGATACCATATCTCCTGCTTTGGTGCAAAAGACGGTGCCATCGATGCCAGCGTTACAGGGGGTACGGCACCTTACAGCTTCACCTGGTCCAACGGCTCAACAACCGAGGACATCACCGACCTTGCAAGTGGGCTCTACATTCTTCGCGTCATCGATGCCCTCGGACAAACTGGCAGCAAAGAGATCACGCTCGTTGAGCCCGAGCAATTGAAGGTGGTGGCCGAACCCTTCAAGTATCCCAGCGGACACAACATCAGTTGCCATGATTGCTTCAATGGAAGCATTGATGTGACGGTCTATAATGGTGTTCCGCCGTATGCCTACGAATGGGGCGACGAAGTGTACACACAGGACCGTACAGGCCTTGGGGCGCTTACCTACTCCGTATCCATTACCGACGCTAACGGGTGTATCGTACGCTCCGAAAAGTTGTTGCTGACCCAGCCCGAGAGAAAGGACTGGACCATGGACGGCAACGCGAATACGGACCCTGCTCAACACTTTATAGGGACCACGGACGCACAGGATGTGGTATTCAAGACCAATGGGAACGAGATCTTGCGCCTCGGTGGAACTGGGAATATTCGTCTTGGTGGTGATCTGACCGGGTCCGGTCTATTGCAAAGAGATGCAACAGGCATCGTGAAGCTGATCAAATTGGACCTGCCTCCAAACCCGGAGTTGCCTTGTGCAGACGAAATAAATCCACTATGGTTGACCGGAGGTAATAGTTTGAACACTTGTGCCGGATGCGCCGGTGCCCTCGGTAGCATGGATGCCTGCCCTCTTCGGCTGATCACCCATGGCGAGGAACGAATACATATTGCTGCCAATGGCCAAACCCAGCTTTTCGGAACGACCGCCATTGCGCCAGCCAACGTGAATGCATTTGCCGCATGGCCTTCTCGGTTGAACGTTTACGCGTCCGACGGTCAATGGCTGAGGCTCTCCACGGGCACCAATGAACATTGGCGGGTGCTGGCCACCATTGAAACTCCGGAAGAACCTGCAGGGCTTCGCTTTCATTTCACCAATGGCATTTTTCCGCCGACCCAGGGACTTGGTCCATTGGCTCTTTACGAGGATGGCGGGCTAAGGGCTGGGCCAAGCCTGAGAGTGCATCCGAACGGAAGAGTGAGCATTGGCGAGGTGAGCACCAATACCGATTACGAATACCAGCTCTATGTAGGCGGAGGCATCCTCACCGAGCGTATGAAAGTGGCGTTGAAGACCAGCACGGAATGGAGCGACCATGTGTTCGCACCAAACTACAGGCTGATGCCGCTCGATGAAGTAGCGGTCTTCATTAGCGAGAACGGCCATCTGCCGAACGTACCCAGCGCGGACTGCATGGTGGAGGAAGGAATGGATGTGGTGAAGACGAATGCGATGCTGCTTGAGAAGATCGAGGAGCTTACGCTGCATGTCATCGTACAGAACGAGCGGCTGGAGCGTGCGGAGCGCATGATCGCTGAGTTGACGGCTCGACTTGCTGCGAAACAGAACTGAGCCATGCGCAGGCTCATACTTCTTTTCACGGCCACCGCATCAATGGCCTGCTACGCCCAAGACAGCAGTTGGGTGAGCCTCAGCTACCCGGAGTTCGGCTTCGCGTGGCAAATGCCCGCGCAGCCTACCATCTTGGACACGCTCAACGTGCGCATGTATGCGCTGGAACTCGACAGCGGCATGGCCATCACAGTGCATTTCATCAAGGATGTGCTGCCCGACACCTCGGCCGGTTCATTTTACCAAGCAGCCTTCGATGTGGAGGGCGATACATTGAGAGCGATGGCGCAGGTGATGCTGGCGACTGCGAATGGCGCACTGCTCTCCATCGCGGACACGAGCAATGGTGCTTGGCCCGCGCTCGACATGGTGTTCGGCATTATGCAAGAGCCAGCAGAGGAGAGCCTTACCATAATCCGGATGTATTACTACCAACGCCGATTCATAACTGCTGGACTCCATGTTCCTAAGAACCGCGAGTTAGAAGGCCTTGCCATCATGTCCGCACTTCGCTCAACCATCCAGCTCTTGCAGCCATGACAGCACGGAGAAGTCTGCCATTCTTGGTGCTCCTGACGAGCCTTCATCTAGGATGCGGAAAATGCAAGGAACGAGACATGGATAGAAAAGATTACATCCCTGAGGCGCACAGGTACTTTGATGTCTTGAAGGCAGGAAACTCCTGGTTGTTCGTTAACCGAACAGGCCTTGAGGATAGTGTCTGGGTCGAAGCGTATACTGAGTCCGAGAAGCTGAGCTTCTCTTCATGCATCAAATACCCTGAAAGGCGGCTAAAGCTCGTTTCCAATCAACTACCGCTCGCGCACCAAGTGATCTATTCGAGCACAACAGCAATGACCATCTTTTCCATCGAAGGCGATTTCAGTGTCTCCTATACCGGGCAGGTGATTGACCCAAGCCCTCGCGTTTCGGTTGTTGACACACTCCTGGTTCTTGGTCAATTGCATAACGATGTGATACGCATTCAAGCAATAGAGCCGACCACGCCACTGCGTGTAGTGTACTTCGCCAAAGGCAAGGGTGCTATTAGGCTCATCACAGAAAGCGACACGTTCAATCTTCAAACCAGCCATGTGCACTAAGGACCTCGTGCTTCGCAATTGCCTTGCGGCAACTGTACTTCTCCTCGGGTTCAAGGCACACCCGCAAGGCGATTTCGGTGTTTCTGGCGGGTGTCACGACAATGTCAACTGGGGTGGCGTCAGCGTCGTCGGCAGGCACGATATCATATCGTCATCGTTCAAGATTCTGTTCAGCAATGGTGGGTCTTGCACCGGCACACTCATCAACCGGTCGGTTGACCAAGATGACCTTGGACACTACTTCATTATGGCTCGACATTGCCTCTATCTGGGAGCTGATGTACCATTGAATATACCGCAAACACTCTTGTTCAATTACCAAAGCAGCGGCATGCCAAGCTCTTCAACACCACTTTCGAACAGAGGCTTTACGAACAGTCAGAGCACCTCTTTGTCTCCGACTGGCTTCCTTGAGAATCCTTATGGCTACGAATATCGTCACGAGACCTTGCTCACTGAAATCGCCGATGTCACTTGGGGTGATTTTGTTTTGGTGCGCATAGAGACTCCGTTGCCACCTCATTTCAATGTCTTCTACGCCGGTTGGAATCCTAGTGAACTGGTGGCTGATGGCATTTCTTTTGGCAACTCCGTTCCGTGTAACATTGTTAACCGATTCGGCATATTTCACCATCCCTTAGGTGACATCAAGAAAGCCGCTGGAGCGAATCAACTCCTCAACCCGACAGCCCCCACCTATGCCATCTGCGATGTTGTTACCACCGTGATCGACGTGCTGTTCGGATGGATATGGGGCAACAGCTCTTCAACCCAGATTATCTGCAACTATGTGGACATCCCGTGGTACACGGTTCCCTACTGGTGCAGCGGCGGCACTGAAGATGGCTCGAGTGGCTCTGGCTTATTCAACCCAGCTAATCGCTTCATCGGTCCACTTAGCGGCGACCTCTTTGTTTGCAGCGGTGTTGCGACTACAACGTTCGGCAAATTCAAGAACGTGTACCCTACAGCATCCATCAAGAACACCCTGAACCCATCGAATAACTTGGGGGTAGACCTCTGGGGCATCCATGGCCGCCGCATATCCTGCTACACGAATCTTGTGCTGCCTGGCGGGCACCAGCAGCCCACCTACTACTTCCCAGCCAACCACTACCAGAGTGAGAACAGGATTCAACTGCGTGCTCAGCAGCACATCACCGTGGCTGCTCCAATCAAGATCCTCGAAGGGGCGCACTATGAATTCCTGGCCGGGAACTCGATTGACATCAATGGCATAAATGCGAACGTGGATGTTCACCCCGGCGCCACTTTCCTCGCTGCCATTGAGGGCTGCACGAAATCAGCGCCCGCCGCCCAAGCCGAAGCGCCCGCATTCACATTCCAACGCCTGCCCGAGCGCTTGGAATGGAAGCCTGGGGCCGCACAAGCCCAAGCGGACGAAATCAAGGGCTTCCTGCTGCTTCAACCCAACCCCGCAACCGGAACCACGCGGTTGCTCACCGATATGCAGGGCCCTTTGCGCATCACCGTCATCAACGCCACCGGGCAGGCCGCCATGCAGGCAACGGTGCATGATGTCGAATTCAACGTCAGCACGCTCCCTGCTGGCATGTACCTCATCCGCGCTCAGGACGCCAACGGCGAACATCGCACCGCACGCTTGGTGAAGGAATGAGCTCTCAAACGAGACAGATGCTGATGCTTCAGAGAACCACGCTACTCTCCTGCCTGGCTTCATCCGCACTGGCCGCCCAGCCGGTGATCACCGCTGCCGATGCACCTGCACCCGGCAATTCATGGGCTGTCATTGAGCTGTCCAACCTGCCGCCGCTGGCTGCTGGGACCAATGCAACGTGGAACTTATCCAGCGCCACCATCACCGGAACGCGTCAATTGCAGCTTACCCAGCCATCTGGTGCACCGGGTGCGAGCAACTTCCCGAACGCTACGGTTGTGGCCAATGCCGATGGGGAGTCGCCCTACAATTTCCTACAGGCCACCGGCAGCGAGCTTCGCACCTTGGGTGTGGTGAACACAGCCCCGAACATCTACTCTGACCCGCTCATCACAATGGTTTTCCCCTGCTCACTAGGAACCAGCTGGACGGACACCTATGCGAACGTATTAGAGCAAGGGACTCGCTCGTATACTGCAGATGCTTATGGAACGCTCATTGGCCCTAGCGGAACGCTCACTAATGTGCTTCGCGTGCATACGGAATATTTCACTTTGGACACAGTTGTCAGTGGCACCCCATACCAAGCGATCATGATCGAAGATGCGTTCTGGCGTTCCGGGATGTGTTGGCCAGTGGCCACCTCCTTTTGGTTCCGTGTTTTCGCAGCTGGCATCATGGTACAGGAGCAACGCGTAGGTTCCGCGCTGGTGGTCATGAGTTCGTTACCGGAGGATGTCACCGGAGTAGCAGGGATACGGGCCTGGCCGAATCCTGCACGCGATCAGATACAAGTTCAGGTTGCACAAGGCGGGTGGTATGGAGTGATCTGGTCGGATGCTTTGGGCCGAACAATAGTCCGAGAGCGTCACCACTTCCAAACGGATGAACATTGCGTGGTGAATGTCCCCTTTGTGCCCAACGGTCTGCTCTTCCTGAAACTGACAAGTGATTCAGGCATGGATACAAGCCTTCCGATCGTGGTGCAGCGCTGAACTGGGCAGCCTGCCACCCTGTCAGGTCTACTGCTTTCCGGGTATCTTTGCGGGCCATTCCGCCCACCCGTGCAGAAGAAGGTCTACATAGAGAGCTACGGCTGCCAGATGAACGCTAATGACAGCGAGGTCGTGGCGAGCATATTGGCGAAGGACGGCTACACCCCGGTGCAAAGCGCCGAGGAGGCCGACCTGGTGCTGCTGAACACGTGCAGCATCCGCGAGAAGGCCGAGTACACCGTGCTGCAGCGCATCAACGAGATGAACAACCTGAAGGCCAAGAACAAGGGTCTGAAGGTGGGGGTGCTGGGCTGCATGGCCGAACGCATGCGCGAGGACCTGCTGGAGAAGAAGAAGGTAGTGGACCTGGTGGTGGGCCCCGATGCCTACCGCACTCTGCCCGAGCTGTTGGAGAAGGTGGGCACCGGCCAGAAGGCCGTGAATGTGCTGCTGAGCCGCGAGGAGACCTACGGCGAGATCGTGCCCGTGCGGTTGGACACCAATGGCGTGACGGCCTTCGTGACCATCATGCGGGGCTGCGACAACATGTGCGCCTTCTGCGTGGTGCCCTTCACCCGGGGCCGGGAGCGCAGCCGCGATCCGAAGAGCATTGTGGCCGAGTGCCGCGACCTGTGGACCAAGGGCTATAATGAGGTGACGCTGCTGGGGCAGAACGTGGATTCGTACAAGTGGAAGCCGACCACATCGGCAACCGATGCGGGTGTGGATAGCACCCGTAGCGTCGACCCACCGGGTCGACCTGGTACCGACGGGTTGGCCACCACCGATTTCGCCGACCTGCTGGAACTGGTGGCCCTGGCGGTGCCGGGCATGCGCATCCGGTACAGCACCAGCCACCCGAAGGACATGACCGACAAGGTGCTGGCGGTGATGGCGCGGTACGACAACATCTGCAAGTACATCCACCTGCCCGTGCAGAGCGGCAGCAGCGACGTGCTGAAGCGCATGAACCGCGGCTACGACCGGGCCTGGTACATGGGACGCATGGCGAGCATCCGCAGGCACATGCCCGAATGCGCCATCAGCACCGACATCATCGCCGGTTTCTGCGGCGAGACCGAAGAGGACCACCAGGAGACCCTGAGCCTGATGCGCGAAGTGGTGTACGACATGGCCTTCATGTTCAAGTACAGCGAGCGTCCGAAAACACTGGCAGCCCGCAAGTACGCCGACGACGTGCCAGAGGAGGTGAAAGGACGCAGGCTCCAGGAGATCATCGACCAGCAAAAGACCTTGAGCGCCGAACGCATGGCGGGCTACGTGGGCCAGGAACACGAGGTGCTGATCGAAGGTGTGAGCAAGCGCAGCACCGACCATCTGTACGGTCGCAACTCGCAGAACGCCGTGGTGATCGTGCCGCGCCATGTGGACGGCACGGAACTGCGGCCCGGCATGTTCGTGCGTGTCACGATCACAAGCGCCACTGCCGGCAGCCTGCAGGGTGCGGTGATCGAAGTGAGGGACCTTCAACCTGCGACCGCATGAACGTGCAACCCATCAAGCAACGCTTCGGCATCATCGGCTCCTCACCGGGGCTGGACCGTGCCATCAGCAACGTGGCCCAAGTGGCCCCGACCGACCTGAGCGTGCTGATCCAGGGCGAGAGCGGGAGCGGCAAGGAAGTGCTGCCCCAGGTCCTGCACGCCTACAGTGCGCGGAAACACGGGCCTTACATCGCGGTGAACTGCGGTGCCATTCCCGAGGGCACCATCGACAGCGAACTGTTCGGCCACGAGAAAGGCTCCTTCACCGGGGCGCATGAAGCGCGCAAGGGCTACTTCGAGGTGGCCAATGGTGGCACCATCTTCCTGGACGAAGTGGGCGAACTACCGCTTACCACACAAGTGCGCCTGCTGCGCGTGCTGGAGACCGGCGAGTTCATCCGCGTGGGCAGCAGCAAGGCACAGAAGACCAATGTGCGCGTGGTGGCCGCCACCAACGTGCAAATGCTGCAGGCCGTGGCCAAGGGCACCTTCCGCGAGGACCTCTACTACCGCCTGAACACCGTGCCCATCCACGTGCCCCCGCTGCGCGAACGGAAAGAGGACATTCACCTGTTGTTCCGCTTCTTCGCCCAGGAGGCCGCCGCGCGCTACAAGGCACCCCCGCTCACGCTCACCGAAGAGGCACAGCGCATGCTCATCGCGTACCGCTGGCCCGGCAACATCAGGCAATTGCGCAATCTGGTGGAACAGATGAGCGTGATCGAGCAGACCCGCGAAGTGGACGTGAAGACCCTGCGCGACTACCTGCCCGAGGAAAGCACCGCACTGGTGCCCGCGAGCGCTGGCGGCGGGATCGAGAGCATCAGCGAACGGGAGCTCATCTACAAGTTCCTGTACGACATGAAGAGCGACCTGAACGCCTTGAAAGAGCAGGTGCGTTCGCTCGTGGCCGGGCAGCCCATGCCCGCTTCGACCATGCCGCCAGTGTACCGCGAAGAGCTCTTCATCCCGCCGTCCGCACCCGCACCTGGTACGGTAAGCATCCGCATGCCTGGCGAAACGGACCTGCCCGAGGACATCGACCATACCGAAGTGGAAGAGAGCCTGAGCCTCGAGGAGAAGGAAAAGGAGATGATCCGGAAGGCGCTGGTGAAGCACCGCAACCGCCGGAAGAACGCCGCGCAGGAACTGGGGATCAGTGAGCGCACCCTCTATCGCAAGATCAAGGAGTACGGCATCTCGTGAGGACCGCGACCCTGCTTCTGCTCCTGCTGGCCTTGGCCGGATGCCGCGTGAACTACGGGTTCACGGGGGGCGACCCCGGCAATGCGCGAACGCTGAGCGTGGACCTGTTCCAGACCGGCGCGCCGCTGGCCTCGCCCAATGTGGCGCAGGTATGCACCGAGACCGTGCGCGATCTGCTGCTGGCCCAGACCCCGCTGAAACTGGCCCGCACCGATGGCGATGTGCAGTACAGCGGCACCATCATGGGCTACGACGTACAGCCCGTGAGCATACAGGCCAACGAATCGGCGGCGCTGAACCGCCTCACCATCACGCTGAGCGTGAACTATGTGCACACCCTGGAGCCCGCCAAGAACACCACGTTCACCATTGCCCGCTTCGCGGACTACAGCAGCTCGCAGGACCTGATCACCGTGGAAGAGAACCTGGTGCGCGAGATCAGCAAGCAACTGGCGCAGGATATCTTCGACCGCACCTTGGGCAACTGGTAAGCCCTCAACGACCATGGACCGCGAACGGCTGACACGGCTGGTAAAGGACCCCGGAACGGTGGACCGCATGGACCTCGGCGACCTGCGTGCGCTGACCGAGCGCTATCCGTGGTTCAGTGCCGCGCAGTTGTTACAGGCCAAAGGACAGCACGCCAGCGGCGATGTATTGTACGACGAGACCCTGCAGCGCGCCGCGGCCCGGATCCCTTCGCGCACGCAACTGTTCGACCTGGTGAACGCCGAGGCGAAAAAGGCGGCTCCGCTCACGATCGTGCCCAAGGTGGAAGTGGTTCCCGAAACCACCGCGCCGGTGACCGAAGCACCCTCCCCTGAGCCGAGCGCGCCTGTGGGATCGAACGCAACGATCGAAACGCTGAAGGAAGATCCAGCGCACGTTCCTGCGGAACTTCCGGAGCTTCCGGAAGTAGCGCTCGTAGTGCCTGAGCAGCCTGAAAAGGGAGAGGTGATCTCATCCGGGACCGAAGAGGACCCACTGGAGCGCCAGATCCTGGAAGCGGCCTTTGCCAGTGCCTACGACCTGACCCTGATGGCCCCACCGCCACCACCCGCACCGCGCGAGGTGGAAGCACCCGCACCTGTGGTGGCAGAGAAGGCACCAGGACCGGAGGAGCTCCCCGCACACACGCCCGAACCGGCGCCAACACCCGTGGCCGAGCGGCCCGCAAGGCCGCTTCGTGGACGCATGCGCTTCACCGACTGGTTGGAGGCCGAGGACCAGCCCACGAGCGGATCGGTCCCCATCAGCGAACCGACAGCGACCACAGGTGTGGAAGCAGAGGACCGGCCTTCCCCTCCGGTGGCCAGCACAGCACCGAAACGTCCGTCCACCCCCGCAGAGACCTCGGCGCTGATCGACCGGTTCATGCAGCAGGAAACACCTGAGCCCAAGCCCAAGGCCACCTTCTACACGCCCCAGCAGGCGGCCAAGAAAAGCCTGGACGACACGGCCGGCATGGTGACCGAGACCCTGGCCCGGATCTACGAGAAACAGGGCAACCTGCCCAAGGCCATTGACGCCTACTACCGGCTGGCCTTGAAATACCCGGAAAAAGGCGCTTACTTTGCGGCCCTCGCAAAAGTGCTCGAGGAGCAATCGACCAAATAGCCATGCTGACCGCCATCTCCATTCTCATTCTCGTGATCTGCGCCCTGCTGGCCCTTGTGGTGCTGGCCCAGAACCCCAAAGGCGGCGGATTGGCGGCCGGTTTCACCGGTGCACAGCAGATCGGTGGCGTTCAAAAGACCGCCGACTTCCTGGAAAAAGGGACCTGGACCCTGGCCGCCAGCCTGATGGTGCTGTGCCTCGTTTCGGCCGGTCTACAGGGCGGTGATGCCACCGTGGTGGACGACATGGAAGCCATCGACACCACCGAGCAGGCCGCTCCTGGCGAAGAGGCTGCCCCTGCCGAAGGTGCCCAGCAGGCTCCTGCTGAAGGCCAGGAAGGTATTTGAGGACAGGTTGTCAGCCCCGGTCTGACGATCTCAAGGCACCTTCCCTTCCATTCCGAAAACTTGTCAGGGTTCGTGTCATCCCTACGGGATGGCATGCCGCTTGCCGACCGGCGGCTCGGAACGACACACGTTCCTACCGAATCAAATCAATCAATCCCAATCAACGTCATCATGGCGACGAACGTAAAACCGTTGGCGGACCGCGTGCTTGTTGAAGCGGCAGCCGCTGAAGAGACCACCAAGGGTGGCATCATCATCCCCGACACGGCCAAAGAGAAACCCCAGCGCGGCAAGATCATCGCCGTAGGTGCCGGCCGTATCGCCGACGACGGCAAAGTGACGCCGCTGAGCGTGAAAGTGGGCGACGAGATCCTGTACGGCAAGTACAGCGGCACGGAGCTCAGCCTCGAAGGCAAGGATTACCTGATCATGCGTGAGAGCGACATCTACGCTGTGTTGAACTAAGCAAAATACAGAACGAACCATGGCAGCCAAGAACATCCAGTTCGACATTGACGCCCGCGACCGATTGAAGCGTGGCGTGGACCACCTCGCGAACGCCGTGAAGGTGACCCTCGGTCCCAAGGGCCGCAACGTGATCATCGACAAGAAATTCGGTGCCCCCCAGGTGACCAAGGACGGTGTGACCGTGGCGAAGGAGATCACCCTGAAGGACCCCGTGGAGAACATGGGCGCCCAGATGGTGAAGGAAGTGGCCAGCAAGACCGCCGACCAGGCCGGTGATGGCACCACCACCGCCACCGTGCTCGCCCAGGCCATCGTGACCGCCGGCCTGAAGAACGTGGCCGCCGGTGCCAACCCCATGGACCTGAAGCGCGGCATCGACAAGGCCGTGATCGCCGTGGTCGGCGAGCTCAAGAAGATGAGCAAGACCGTGGGCGAGGACAACGACAAGATCAAGCAGGTGGCCACCATCAGCGCCAACAGCGATGAGACCATCGGCACGCTGATCGCCGAGGCCATGGCCAAGGTGAAGAAGGAAGGCGTGATCACCGTGGAAGAAGCGAAAGGCACCGAGACCACCGTGGAAGTGGTGGAAGGCATGCAGTTCGACCGCGGCTACCTGAGCCCCTACTTCGTGACCAACGCCGACAAGATGGAGGCCGAGCTCGACAACGCCTACATCCTGATCTACGACAAGAAGATCAGCAGCATGAAGGAGTTGCTGCCCGTGCTGGAGAAGGCCGTGCAGACCGGCAAGCCCCTGCTGATCATCAGCGAGGACGTGGACGGCGAGGCCCTGGCCACCCTGGTGGTGAACAAGATCCGTGGCGCCCTGAAAGTGGCCGCTGTGAAGGCCCCCGGCTTCGGCGACCGTCGCAAGGCCATGCTGGAGGACATCGCCATCCTAACGGGTGGAACGGTGATCAGCGAAGAGCGTGGCTTCAAGCTGGAGAACGCCGACCTGACCATGCTGGGCCGTGCTGAGAAGATCAGCATCGACAAGGACAACACCACCATCGTGAACGGTGCCGGCAAGAAGGACGACATCAAGGCCCGCGTGAACCAGATCAAGGCCCAGATCGAAAGCACCACGAGCGACTACGACAAGGAGAAGCTGCAGGAGCGTCTGGCCAAGCTGGCCGGCGGTGTGGCCGTGCTGTACATCGGTGCCGCCACCGAAGTGGAGATGAAAGAGAAGAAGGACCGTGTGGACGACGCCCTGCACGCCACCCGCGCTGCGGTGGAGGAAGGCATCGTGCCCGGCGGTGGAGTGGCCTATATCCGCGCCCAGAAGGTGCTGGAGAAGATGGAGGGCATCAACGCCGATGAGACCACCGGCATGGCCATCGTGCGCCGCGCCATTGAGGAGCCCCTGCGCCAGATCGTGGCGAACGCCGGTCTGGAGGGTAGCATCGTGGTGCAGAAAGTGCGCGAGGGCAAGGCCGACTTCGGCTTCAACGCCCGCACCGAGGAATACGAGAACCTGCTCGCTGCCGGTGTGATCGACCCCACCAAGGTGACCCGCGTGGCCCTGGAGAACGCTGCTTCGATCGCCAGCATGCTGCTGACCACCGAGTGCGTGATCAGCGAAGAGCCCGAAGAGAAGTCCGCAGGCCACAGCCATGGCGGTGGCATGGGCGACATGGGCGGAATGATGTAAGAATCACCGGTTCCAAGTGTATTAGGGCAAGCCCCGGTCAGTGATGGCCGGGGCTTGTTGCGTACATGATGGTGCGTGTGGGGTCCGGTCAACTTTTGTTCCGGACAGCGCCTCCCTTCGAAAGCGGGGCATTCCACCCATGTCCAACGGCTTAGCGCACAGGATGACCGACCAACCAGATCAAGACCGCGGCAATGTCCAACGGGCTCCACCACGTTACTAACACTCGTGGAAAACTCGGTCCCGTCCAGCCCACTGCACCCGGCTACTTTCACATCGCAAAAGAAGGCCCCGATCCATGCCGGACGCGGGCCAGAGACGCACGCCACGATGCAGATCACCCCGAAACGCTTCTTCGACTTCTGCGGAAGCCATGTGCCCTTGTTGCACGCCATCGCCATGAAACCGGGCGACGTGAGCGAGGCACAGGTGCGGCAGATGATCAGGACCTTCAGCGACACCTCGGCGGAGCAGCCCGATACCACCTGGCAACGCCTGCTGGAACTGCAGGTGATCGTGCCTTTGGAAGAGGGCAGTTCGCACTACGTGATGAGCCAGCCGTTGCTGCAGCTGCTCAACTTCCTATACAACGATGCACTGCCCACGAGCCCCGAGATCATCCAAGGCTACATCGCCGCGTTGGAAAGCGCACGGAAACGCATCGCCATCGGTGTAGAGGCCGCCGATGCGTTGAGCGTGGCCATGGCCACCAACGAAGTGGACCACACCCTGCGGCGCATGCAGGACGACCTGGACGCCACGCACCGCGCCGTACTGTCCGAAGTGGCGCGCTACAAGGCCGACCGCAGCAGCGTGAGCGTGCGTGAACGCTACCTGCGCATCCTCAGCCTGATGGACCAGTACGTGCATCCGTTGGTGGAGATCGTTCGCGTGGACGGCCTTTTGGACAGTACACTGATCGAGACCGACCTGGTACTCCGTTCAGCGCGCGAACAGGGGGTGTACGTGGAGGTGGCCATGATACAGCGCAACGAGCGCCAGATCCGGGTGCTTCGCCGCCGCGCCATCCACACGCTGAACGAGAGCCGCAAGGAACTGCAGCCGCTCTACGACGTGCTGCGCCGCAGCAGCGCCATTGCGCACGGGGCCACGCTGGCCTTGGGCCGCCTGCGCCAGATGAAGTTGGAGGACTGGGTGGCCAATTACGTGACACCCACCACCAACGCCCGCGTGGAATGTCCGCCGACAGACGAGGTGCTGCGCCGGATCGTGGACGAAGTGATCTCGCACCCGCCCATTGCCCCGCCCCTGCTGAACACGGCGGAGAACGACGAAACGCCACCCGATTACGTGCGCCTGCTCTGGCTGAACGAACTACCCGAGCTCCTCAACGAGGAACTGCCCGTAAAGGACCTCACGGCCTGGCTCACCGGCAATTTCCCGGAGAAGGGCACGGCCGATGCGCTGCTGGGCCTCAGCCGCCTGCTCTTCGACCCGAAACTCGCCGTTGACTTCAAGCACGGCAAGACCAACCACTATCGCACACGCGACGGCATCCTCGAGGCCGCCACCATTTCGATCACCAAGGCATGAACACCCTTCCCCAACTGAAGGACATCTTCGACAAGCTCCGTCAAGGTGCCTACATCACCCACGAGCAAGGCACGATGCACGCGGCATTGGCCGAGAACTACGAGGGCTTCAAGGAGTACTTCGAGCCGCTGGGCCTGAACCTGATCCGGCACCCGCGCGACTTTTTCTACTTCCACACGGAAACGGCCGAAGGCACACCCCCTGCAGCATCGCTGGCGCCAATGGCGGTGTTCTGCTTCATCCTCATCGAGGCTGCCTCCAATGAGGGGCGTCCGATCGAGGAATACCTGCTCACCGAACGATTCACCCTGGCGGGCCTGCCGCACCTGAAAAGCGACCGCTACAAGGCCCATATGCGCGCCGTGGAAGTGGACGACGAGGCCGGCTTGCGCAAACTGCTGAAGAGCATGGCCACCAAGGGCTGGGCCGAATACAACAACGACGACACCTTCCGTTTCCTGCGCCCCCTGCACCGCCTGTTCGATATGTGCCAGGCCATCAGCGCGGCCGCAGAGCAGGAAGCACGCGAAGTGCTGCCCAGCATCGGCAAGGACTTCGACCCCGAAATGAACTGAGACCGGCCTGCGCGAACGCCACGGCCCCGACAACGCTATTCCCATGCAAGCAGCACTAGGACCCTCCAAGCTCATTGCCATCCGCAGCGGCAGCTACGACTACGCCGAAGTGGACCTCGCGAGCTCCATCCAGCTCGTGGGCCCCAACAACGCGGGCAAGACCACGCTGATCAACACGTTGCAGTTCCTCTACCTGGACAACCGCAACCAGATGGCCTTCGGCGACCACGATCCCGAGGCCACACGCGCCTATTACTTCCCCGACCACTTCAGCTACCTGCTGTTCGAATTGGAAGGCCCCAGCGGCCCCTACGTGCTCGGCTGGCGCGGACAGAGCAAGGCACAGGGAGGCGACCCCATCCGCTTCACCTACGACGGGCGCTACGACATGAAGGACTTCATGAGCGCCGACGGCCGCGTGATGGACCCCAAAAAGGTGGATGCCAAGCTCAGCGACCGGAACTTCCGCGTGTTGCGCGATGCGGCAGGACACCGCGAGGCCATCCTCGTGGCCACGAAGGGTGAGAGCAACGGACTGGGCGTGGTACACCTCACCGAGAGCGATCGCTATGCACACTTCAAGGAAGTGCTGAAGAACCTGCTGAGCCTGCGCAGCATCGACCAGCACGAGATGAAGCGCAGCCTGCTGATGCTGGCCGGCATTCCGCCGAACAAGCCCGCACTGGAGGCCAACCGCCTGATGACCGAGGACTTCGAGCGCATCCGCGACCGTCGCCTGAAGCTGAACACGCTGAAGAGCGAGCGCGAGCGGCTGGAGAAGTACATCGACATGAGCGATGGACGCTTTACGCTGGAAGCGCGCCTCGCCTTCGTGTACGCCGACCTGATGGAGAAGCGCCGCAAGGCCCACGACCACAACAAGCACGTGAAGGAGGCCATCGTGGCCAAGCAGGAAGCGCTGGAAAAAGAGAAGATCAGCACGGCCGAGATCCTGAAGGACCTGGACGAGAAGATCGCCGAACTGGCCGGATCCAAAGGCCGTGTGGAGGGGGACCTGGCCCGCATCGCCGATCTGGGCAAGGGTCTGGAACAGTTCGTGGAGAACCTGGAGCGCGAGGCCCTGAGCAACGCCAAGGAACGCCTGCATGTGCTGAACCGTCAGCTCGGCAACGCCGAAGAAGCGGACCGCCAGCGCACGGCACGCAGCCTCGTCGAGGTCACTGCGCGCGTCACCAGCACCGAACGGGCCATCGCCAACTTCGACAAGGCGCTGATCACCGAGCTGCGGGAAACGCTGAACGACGAGCAACTGCATGGCCTCTCCAGGCTCTTCAACCTGGAGATCCTGAAACTGCCTGTGGAGAAAGGTGGTGTTGAACTGAAGAAGCGCAAGCAGATCGATACGCTCTTGAAGAGCGTGGCCGAGAACATCGCCAACGACCGTTACAGTGACAGCCTGCTGAACCTGCCCTTGCCCGACAACAGCAACGCGTGGAAGGAACTGTTGGACGTGAAGGCCCTGAAGAAATCGTTGACCGACCTGAAGGCCGAACAGGACCGCCTGCGCAAGCTGATGGACGCCATCGAGAACCGCGAGGCCCTGGCCAAAGAGCGTGCAGCAGTGCAGTCCGAGTGCGATGCGCACGTGGAAAAGCTGGCACGCTGGGAACGCTTCCAATTGGACAAGCGCGACGAGCCGAAACTGCAGAAGCGCCTGGCCGAACTGAACAAGGACAAGAGCGAAGGCGACAAGCAGCGCAAGGAAGTGCGCGACAAACTGGAGGAGATCGGCGTGAAGCTGTTCGAGCAGCGTACCGCCTTGAACAAAGAGGACGAGCGCTTCAACCGATTGCTGGTGCTGCTGGAACAGTGCGTGCCACCGCCCGACCCCAACGCCACCGGCAAGGAACCGATGGCCGTGCCGAGCGATGCCGAGGACGCCATTGAGCTGTACCGCAAGCTGATGCTGGAGCACAACGTGATGAGCCGCGAGATGGACCAGCTGCGCAGCAAGATCGAGAACGTGCTGAAGAGCGATATCATCGGCCCCACGGAGGCGGAAACGGTACAGTTGATGCGCGAACAACTGGAGGGCCTGCCCACCTTCGAGGAGACCCTGCGCAAGGACTGGGACAACTACCTGCACCTGCTGCGCGCAAACTTCGCCAACGTGCTCAACGGTCTCAACGACATCAAGGGTGCAGCAGAAATGCTCAACCGCCGGTTCAACAACGTGAGCGTGAGCAACCTGGAGAGCCTGAAGATGGAGGTGATGGACCAGAACGAACTGGTGGCGGCCCTGAAGGAACTGGCCGAGACCGACCACACCGGCCTTTTCGACAGCTCGGGCAAACTGGACGCCGCCTACCAGAGCTTCCGCAACAAGCTGAGCGAGCGCTTGACGCTGAACTATGGCGACCTGTTCACCCTGCGATTCACCGTGAGCACCCGCGCAGGCCGCACCCACAGCTACGACAACCTGCAGGTGGAAAGCCACGGTACGGCCATCACCATCAAGGTCCTGTTCAACCTGCTGGTGCTGCGCAGCATGCTGAAGGAAGACCCGAAGAAACTGACGCCCCTCTCACGCGTGCCCTTCTTCCTGGACGAGGTACACTCACTGGACGCCATCAACCGCAAGGCCGTGCTGAGCATGGCAAGGGACCTCGGCTTCATGGCCATCACCGCCGCGCCCGAACCCGTGAGCGAAGTGGATGCCCTGTACTTCCTGCGTCCGGTGAACGGTCGCCTGGTGGTGCGGAACGAACTGCGTGTGGGCGTGAAATTCGACGAGGTGGTGGTGGAGGCCTGAACCATCGATCCCATTACGCAGAACGGCCGCGCCTCCAAGAGCGCGGCCGTTCTGTTCCCGGGACCACGGACCGATACCTGAACAAGCTCATTTCCTGGTGCGTCCGGAATTGCGAACTTTCCGGCATGGGGTTGAAAAGCCGTCTTGTGCGTGCCCTGCGATCGGAGGCCCTGCAGCCGTTCTGGGAAAGAATGGCCCGGCTGGCGCGCGTGGGCATGAACCACTACGGCGGAGCGGACCACCGGCACAGTGGCGAGGACCATGTGCTCCGCTTCGTTGCCCGACAGGCCGACCCTGGCCATGGAACACAGGTGATCGATGTAGGAGCGCACGAAGGCCATTACACGGCGATGGCCCTCCGCATCCTGGGCGAGCGGGTGCGGGTGGATTGCTTTGAGCCTTCGAGCACCGCACGCCCCAATCTGTTGAGCCTGCTGTCCCACGAACTGTCCACGGCGCGCGTACGCGCATTCGATCAGGCATTGGGTGATGCCGACGGAACGGTGACCCTGTATTCACCCAAGCCAGGATCAAGCTTCGCATCGCTCTATCCGTTCGATCCGGAGACCAGGGCCCAAACATTGCCCGGCGAGCAGGAGACCATCGACATGACCACCTTGGACGCCCATGCAGACCGGCATGGGATCGACCGTATCCTGCTGTTGAAGATCGATGTGGAAGGCCACGAACTGCACGTATTGCGCGGTGCCAAAGGCCTGCTCGAGCGCAGGGCGATCCAATTCATACAGTTCGAGTTCGGCGAGGCCGACATCGATTCGCGCACCTTCTTCCACGACTTCTTCCATCTCCTGCACCCCACCCACGACCTCTACCGGGTGCTGCCTCGCGGCCTGCATCGCATTGATGCCTACGAGCCCGACCTGGAGGTCTTCCGTGTGACCAACTACCTGGCCGTGCTGCGCTCTTGAACCTCCTCGGCAAAAGCGTGTACCGGACAGATACGACCACCCACTCACTCATACCGAGCCCCATGCGATCGCTCCATTCATTGATCATTTCGGCCCTGCTTCCCTTCACCGTACTTGCCACCGAAGGTGAACGACCCATCACCAGCAAGATCGTTGATGCCAAGGTGTTCCTGAGCGGAGCACAGGTGGCGCGCACAGCGAGCGCTACGGTACCGGCGGGCACCAGCTTGTTCGTGTTCACTGGCCTGGCCCAAGGCCTGGACCCCCAGAGCATACAGGTCACGGGCAAAGGAGGGTACACCATCCTGAGCGTGAACCACCGCATGAACTACCTCACCGAGAGCCCGAAGAAGAAGGAGATCGAGGACCTGAAGGAGCGCATCAAGAAGCTGGAAAAGGACTGGGCCTACGAAAAGGCCATGCAGGACGTGTGGGTGAACGAAGAGCAACTGTTGAACAAGAACAGCAGCATCG
This sequence comes from Flavobacteriales bacterium, assembly GCA_046306055.1. GTDB lineage: Bacteria > Bacteroidota > Bacteroidia > Flavobacteriales_F > PHOS-HE28 > PHOS-HE28. The sequence goes on along the minus strand of JBKDXR010000049.1, from coordinate 69,324 downwards.
GCGGGCAACAGAACGGGTTGACGGCCGCACAGCTCACCGCCGTGAACGACTACGTACGCGAACGCTTGAGAACGACCAAGACCAACTGGCTGGCCCAGCAGGAAAAGCTTACCACCATCGGTCAGGAGGCCGACAAGCTGCGTCAGCAGCTGCAACAGTACCAGGCACAGGCACCACGCCCCACCAGTGAAGTGGTGGTGGAGATCGCGAGCGATGTGGAAGTGAGCGCCTCCTTCACGCTCACCTACTTCGTAGGCAATGCAGGGTGGACACCCGCCTACGACCTGCGGGCCAAGAGCGTGGGCCAACCCATCGAACTGCTGATGAAGGCGCAGGTGACCAACAACACGGGCGAGGATTGGAGCAAGGTGGGCCTGAGCCTGAGCAGCGGCAACCCCACACTGGGCGGCGTGATGCCCGGCCTGAACCCATGGACGCTCTATCAGCCCCGCCCGATGCAATTGCAGCAAGTGACCATCAGTAGTCGCACAAGAAAGGCCGACGCAGCACCCAGTGCGGCATACGGAGGAGCAGTCATGGAAAAGGACGAGGAGCGCGCCGCCAGCACCACCGTGGCCAACACCGTGGCCTACCGAACCACCACCGTGGAGTTCGTGATCGAAACGCCGTTCACCGTACCGAGCGATGGCGTGCCGCACATGGTGGGCGTGAAGAGCCACAGCATTCCCGCCACCTTCAAGCACTACGCCACACCGAAGCTGGACAAGGACGCCTTTCTGTATGCGCGCACCACCGGTTGGGAGGACCTCAACCTGCTGCCCGGCCAGGCCAACGTGTTCTTCGAGGGCACCTTCGTGGGCGAGAGCTACCTGCAACTGGACATCCCACGCGATACGCTGGACATCAGCCTGGGCCGTGACAAGGGCGTGGTGGTGGAACGTGTGAAGCGAAAGACCACCGACCAGAAGGCCGTGGTGGGCGGCAAGCGCACCGTCACCATCGGCTGGGACCTCACCGTACGCAACACCAAGGGCACCGCCATAGACCTGGAAGTGCGCGACCAGTACCCGCTAAGCCCCCAGAGCGAGATCGAAGTGAAGCTCGAGGACAAGGGCGGCGCCGTGGTGGAAGAACAGAAGGGGTTCCTGACGTGGAACTTCAGGCTGGAACCGAAGGCCACGAAGAAGCTCGGCTTTGTGTATGTAGTGAAGCATCCGAAGGAAATGCCGGTGGTGCTGGAGTGACCAACAACGCGACCAAGCACGAGAAGCCCCGGTAGTGCCGGGGTTTTTCGTTGGTGGGCGTCTCATCGGGCGGGGAGTTCATCCCGGCCTTGAGCCTGGACCCTGATGCCCTCATCCCAGCCGTGCGCTGAGCTACGGGAGCTTAGTAGCGCTCGACTCCACGCAACAAGCGCCCACACGGCCGCGCCTTCGATCAGCCGCCGCTCCCATCCCGGGCGCAGAACGCCTCAAGCTGCGTTTTCGGGCCGCAGGGTCGCCTACGGCAGACCCGGCGGAGGTTTGGGCAAGTGGCCGCCCTAGCGGACACCCTGCGGGGGCTTAGAAGAAGCTGGATTCCGCAGCCCCCAACAAGTCCGTGATCAAGACCATCAAGGACGAACTGGTCAAACGTGTGGTCGGCTTGCCCTTCGATGTGGCCAAGTGGTTCGGGCCGGAGATCCTCCAGTGGCTTTAGATGCGTTGGTCTGGATCACAGATCCGAACCAGCAACATCCGCGCTAGCAGAGGGAGTCAGGGTTTAGCCAAAGAGCCAGTGGTTCATCGGGAAGCTCAGATAAAAGAGCATGATGAACGACAGTGCTAGTGCCATGAGCAGAAGCGATTTACGCTTGGTCCGATAAGACTCGGTAACATTGGCTATCAACACGACCACGAAGCTGAGAGTGGCCAATAGAGATGCGGCAAGAAAGACGGATGCCTTGGCGTGGTGGTACAAGATGACATTGGCAATCTGGGTTGCCGTGCCATTAGGCGCGGTGACTTCGAAGATGGTTGCTGCGATAAAGTGAGAGAGCAGCACCACGCCAATCACCACCAGCGATATCTCAAAGGCTAGAACAGCAGCACGAGGTCGTAAGCCATCAATCATCGCTGCTCATGGGGTGTAACATCCAAGCAACGCCATTCCTCAACTGGGCTTGGTGTAGGGATATTGCCAATTCTTGGTGTTCGATCCCACCAACCAATTATGTCAGGAACTCCATTGGCATCCACAATAACCTGTGTAGCATCCGGAACACGGTAGACCGTTCCGCGCGCCCTTGTGGCCATGTTGATACCATCAAGTGGATGGTATACGTCGGTGCCCGGCATGCACGGAAGGGCATCTCTATGATCTGTCCGGGGATTGGGCGTATTGCCTTCAGGCTTCCAATAGACCACGAGCGGACTGTTGTTCACCAGCCAAGGCATTAAGCGCTGACCGCCGTTAAGTTGCAGGGTGCACCATGTTTCTTCCGAAAGACGAATGCCGCCTTCATAGTACTGTAGTCGGGTGCTGTTATCATCGTTCTGTAGCTTCGAACGTCGAACTTCATCACGGGCTTCATTGATTGCCGGAGGATCCTGACCCTTGCCAATCTGATCTCCACCAAGCTCACACCATTTCTCACGGCTGATTACCCTTGTTTCATGTGAGGTTTTGTCGCCATCATCGCCGAGATAGTTGCCGTCTTGATCGACGTATCCATCGGCGCGGTTGCCTTTGGGGTCTGAGTTGAATATCGGGTTGCCATTGAAGACCAAGTAAGGACTGAACTGCGGGAAATCACGGATTTCAGGATCGATGTTCCAGCGCTTGGCCGCGCGTGGGTCGTACTGCCAGAATTCCGCCGTGTAACTGGTTCCGGTTGCTCCGTAGACTTCATCATCCTTCTCCTGCCCATTCAGACCGAACCTGTAGCTATCCGAGCTGTAATTCCTTCCGGGCAACAGCGACCCGAAGGGTTCATATCCCTGCCCAGCCATCATGCCATGCCTACTTGCCGCAGATGCATCAAGTGGCTCCATAATGCGCTGCGCAGGGTGGGGAACTCACGATACTGGATGTTGAACTCGGCACAGACCTGTTTCAGGCGCTTGTTGAGCTCGGGGTAGTGCACGTGGCTGATGCGGGGAAAGAGGTGGTGCTCCACCTGGAAGTTCAGCCCGCCAAAGAGCCAGTTCCAGACCGGGTTCTTCGTGGCGAAGTTCACCGTGGTGGCCACCTGGTGTACCGCCCATTCGTTCTCGATGACCTGTCCATCCGTTTCCGGGTGATGGAAGTCGGTATCCTCCACCACGTGGGCGAGCTGGAACACCACCGCGATCACCAGGCCGGTAACGAAGACCATGACACTGTAGCCGACCAGCGTGGGCACCACACCGGCGAAGTACATGGGCAGCACCAGGAACACACCGATGTAGAACACCTTCGAGGCCCAGAAGATGATATGCTCCTTCAGGCTCATGGGCTTCATGGGCGTGTTGTCGGCGATCTTGCCCGTGAAGTACTTCTTCAGGTCGTTGAAGAAGATCCAGAAGAGGTAGGTGCTTCCGTAGAGCAGCAGTCCGTAAACGTGCTGAAAGCGATGGAACCAGTACTTCTTCTGCCCGGTATGTACGCGGATGAAGGGCTTGATGTCGATGTCATCGTCCATGCCCTCCACGTTGGTGAAGGTGTGGTGGTTCACATTGTGCTTGAGCTTCCAGAGGTACACGTTGCCCCCGAGCACGTTGAGGCTGTGCCCCATGATCTCGTTCACCCATTGCTTGCGGCTGTAGCTACCGTGGGCACCATCGTGCATCACGTTGAAGCCGATGCTGGCCACCACCACGCCCAGCATGGCACACAACGCCAGCGAGATCCACACGGAGGCCGGTGTGAAGAACACGAGGACAACGTAAATCCCGATGAGCGCTGCGGTGAGGATGGCGGTCTTGGCGTAGAGACGGATGTCGCCGGTCTTGGGAACGTTGTTCTCCTTGAAGTAGGCCTCGGTGACCTCGCGAAGGCGTTGGAAGAATACGGGAGCGGTCTTGGCGAACGTGGGTTGCGACATGGATCGTATTTCGGAGCGCCACGAAGGTACACCCTACCCGGGGCTGGCCGATCAGACGTACGTCACACCTTGGTAAGCTATCCTGCACGATCCGGCTTCAACTTACCCCACGATCTAACGATCATTCACGATCGCCGCACGCACGGATCGCGAAGAAGCCACGTTGCACACACATCCCCGAGCACATGATGGACCGCCAGCGCCTGAAGACCCTGTTGATGGGTGGATCCCTGCTGGCTGCGGCCTTCGCATTGAAATGGTGGTACCGCACGGCCACTGTGGATGACCTCGAGCTGCTATTGGGACCGGTGGCCCATCTGGTGGCACTGCTTGGCAACACCGCCTTCGTGGAGGTGGCCGGCGAGGGATACTTCTTCCCGGACCTGAACATGGTGATCGACCGGTCGTGCTCGGGCACGAACTTCCTGGTGATCGCCACGGCCACCTTCGCGTTCCTGGTGCTGAAAAGCACGAACGGCGGATGCCTGCGGCCAATGCTGGCGCTGCTGATGTTACCTGCAGCGTACACCTTGACCGTGCTGACCAACACCGGTCGCATCCTGAGCATGGTGGCCTTGCAACGCCTCGGCCACACGCCGTCCGCACTGCTGCACGAGGCGCTCGGAGCGGCCGTGTTCCTTATTGCGCTCATACTGGCCACGCTCCTGCTCGACCGTTCGATCCACCGCACCATCCCTTCGCATGCGTCCTTTCCGTAACCCCATCGGCATCCTGCTTGCCCATGTGCTGCCCGCCGCCGTGCTCGCCCTCCTGTTCGGCGACACCTACCACACCGTCCACGCGCTACTGCCAGCGGAGAGCATTGCGGAGTGGAAGCGTTGCGGCATCCTCTTCGGAAGTGTGGTTCTGATGAGCTTGCTGTACGGCATGGCCCTGTGGCAACGCGAGCGGGACGTCCATTTCGTGTATGGGGTCCTGGTGTTCGCAGCGTATGTGCCGCTGCTCTGGTACTTCACGGAACAGTTCAGGGTGCTGGTACCTTGGGATGTGCCCCGCTGGATGGTCGCTGATGACCTTGAGCTTCTTCCGTTCCGGCTGTTGGGCATTCCGTTGCTGCACGCCCTGTTCGTGCTGGTGGCGGCCACGTTGCGCGATGAAAGCAAGGGCACGCCCCTGCGTGATCTGCTCATTGCGGCAGGCATTCCCTTGAGCATTTACCTGTTCGTGCAAGTGGTCGAGCCCTGGCGGCTCGACATCGACTTTGAGCGCCATGTATGGGTCGTGGTGCTCGTATGCCTTTGCGTGGCCTTCCTGTTCTTCGTGTTCCGCGGTGCAGCTGCACTGGTGTTGCGCACCACCACGCGTTCGGTGGACCGCGGGCTCTTCGCGCGGATCGTGGTGGCGCTTGTGCTTCCGCTGCTCGGGCTGTTCATCCACAATGTCGGGTTCGGCGGGGTCACGTCGGAAGCGCGCGGCATCTTCGGCAACCTATCGCATTGGGCGTTCTATGCGATCGCCTTGGTGAACGGCGCCGTGGTGGTCTGGCCCTCCAGCACCGATCACCGGCTTCGCTTCCTTCAGTTCATCCTGCGCAGCATCGGCTTCACCTACGTGCTGTACTTCTTCGTGCTTTTCGTGCCCTGGGTGCCGCTCAGCGTGGTCGCCATCATCGCGTTCGGGCTGGGGTTCCTGTTGCTGGCACCGGTGCTGCTGGTGCTGGTCCAGGGCAAGCAACTGGCGGATGATGCGCGCCACCTGCGTGCCTATCATGGCACGGGCAAGATCGTGGGGGCATTCCTGCTCGCGTTAAGCGTGATACCCGGAGCGATCACAGCGAACTACCTGCATCACCGCGCCGTGCTGCATGCCGCGCTGGACCATGTGTACCATACCGACCCGCTCTCGCCAGCTCGATCGCCCATCGATGCCGATGCCTTGCGCGCGGTCCTGGACCAGGTGGATGCGAACCAGGAGCGTTGGTCGTCGCGGTCGGCCACCCCCTTCCTGACCCCGTATTACAACCGGATCGTTCTGGACAACCTGACCCTTGGGCAACGCAAGCTGGATGAACTACGGCTCATCTTCCACGATGAGCATCCTGCATATGAAGATGAGTTCCGCAGGGTACCGCCACCCTCGAACGTTCGTCTCGACAGTGCGGTCGCACACAGCCAATTCGATCCCGAACAGTCGGTCTGGAGGACCTGGGTGGACCTGCGGATGACCAACCTGGGCCCGGCGAACAGTGAGTTCGTAACCCGCTTCCAACTACCCGACGGCGCGTGGATCAGCGACACCTACCTGACCATTGCGGGCGAGCGGGTGCCCGGGATCCTGGCTGAAAAGAAAGCCGCTGAATGGGTGTACCGGCAGATCGTGAACGTGCAGCGCGACCCGTCGATCCTTCGCTATGTCACACCCGATGAACTGGAATACCGCGTGTTCCCCTTCGGCGAGGAGGAAGTGCGAACGGCAGGTATGGAGGTGCTGCATCGCGAACCGCTAATGCTGGAGTTGAACGGTATACGGCTCCAGTTGGGCGACACCACCACGACCACCGCGTCCAATGCGATCACAACACCGGATGAGGCCGTGACCTACGTACCCCAGCGCGTGAAGGCCGGGCTGACCAAGGTGCGTCGCAAGCCCGTGTTCCACCTGGTGCTGGATGCCACGGAGCGCTGGCGGGACGAGCGGGAGCGGCTGATCCAGGAGGTGGATGCCTTCGTGGCCGAGCATCGGATCGATACCGACAGCATGGTCATTCACCTCTGCGATGCGTACGACACACAAGTGCAATGGAACGCTGAGGGCAAGGAACGATACCGTCACCATGTGGGCCGCGGCGGCTTCTTCAGCGACCGCGTCATGCGCCGGGTCCTGGTGGAGAACTGCACCCACCCTTCACCCACGACACCCATCATCGTGCTTGCGACCGGAGGGCCATCGTATGCGACAGAGAGCTATGGCGTGCTGCTCGATGAGCTGGACGACGTGGCGACCTGCCTCCCCGAGGGCGCCTCGTTCATAGTTCTAGGGCAGGAAGGCAATGGCACGCGGCGTTCGTTCGAGCCACCACATCGCGGCCTGAACAGCAATTGGCTCACCATTGAGGTGCCCGAGGTACTCGCCTGGCCCGATGCCCGATCGCCTACCGCCTACCTGAAGGACGACAGTGCGGCCAGCATCGTGGTGGACCACGGCCGGCTCAACGCCCTGCCCGACCTCCGTGAACGCCAGTGGATGGACATGCTCGTGCTGGAAGGCCAGTGGCGCCATTACAGGCTGCGCGGCGAAGGGGCGAACACCGGATGGCACGGGCTGGTGCGGGGCAGCTTCCAGGCACGAACGCTGCTGCCGCCAACGGCCTGGATCTGTCTGGAGAACGAGTCCCAGCGCTTGGCGCTGATGAAGAAACAACAGGAGACGCTGAGCGCTGCCGCCGGGCTGGACGTGGACGAGGAGGCGACGAGCATGAGCGAACCGGGCCTTTGGTGGTTCCTGTTGATCGTGCCCATCCTGTACTGGCGAAGTAGGCCCCGGACCTGAACCGGAAGCCATCGATCAGCCGCCGATAAGGACCCTTGGACACCGCCCCCCAGAGACCTTGGGCCCACTATTCGCAAGAACAATTCGGCCGACAAACTGTTGACACGATCCCTTTTCCGCCTACTTTCGTTGCGCCCAACGGCCGGGGCGTTCTTTGGCGAGACCTCCACGGCACAGGCAAGTACGAACAAAACCCAGTCAGTAGAACTCATGAACATTTACGTCGCCAACGTGCCTTACTCAGTGAAGGACCAAGACCTCCGAGAGCTTTTCGAACCGTTCGGAGAGGTGACCTCGGCCAAGATCATCATGGACAAAGTGACGAACCGTAGCCGTGGCTTCGGATTCGTTGAGATGTCCGATGACAACTCCGGCCGTGCAGCCATCGAAGGCACCAATGGCAAGAACTTCCATGGTCGTGACCTGGTGGTGAACGAGGCCCGTCCTCGCACCGAAGGTGACCGCGGCGGATTCGGCGGTGGTGGAGGACGCAGCTTCGGCGGCGGCGACCGCGGTGGATTCCGTAGCGATCGCGGTGGCGATCGTGGTGGTGACCGCGGTGGATACCGCAGCGACCGCGGCGACCGCGGTGATCGCGGCTTCCGTCGCGACGAGTACTAAGCTCCACGCAACACACGAGAACAAAGCCCCCCGGACATCCGGGGGGCTTTCTTTTTTGCGCCGTCCCCGACCCGCATGCTGTGAAAAGTTGTTGATCCGATCGGACGCTGCACCCCGTTACCGGTCCTTGGAACATGTTGCCCAGCCGTAGAGGGTACTTTTGCCCATTCATGCCGCACCGTTACCGCCACTTCCTGCTCACGGCCCTGCTCACATTCGGCAGCCTGTCCCCGCTCTTCGCTCAACGCCCTGGCGGAGGAGCCCCACCGGCCATCGGGCGGGTCTATGGCCGGGTGCTCGACGCCACGACGAAGAAGCCGGCCGAATATGCCACCATCGCGGTGTTCGCCGTTCGCAACGACAGTCTTGTAGGTGGCACCATCGTGAGGGGGAATGGTGATTTCGAAGTGGACAAACTACCCTTGGGTAAGCTGCGGATCCAAGTGAGCTTCATTGGATACACGGCCCTGGTCGTGGAAGCCCAATTGAGCCGTGACCGGATGGAGCAGGACCTGGGCAACCTGCAGTTACAACCTGATGCGGAACTGCTCAAGGAAGTGGAAGTGGTGGGTGAGCGGGCCACCACCGTAATGCAGGTGGACCGGCGCGTGTTCAACGTGGAAAAGGACCTGAGCACGCAGGGAGGCACTGGTGTGGATGTGATGAAGAACGTACCGGGCCTGAGCGTGGATGTGGAAGGCAATGTGGAAATGCGCGGATCGCGGCCACTGGTGCTGGTCGATGGACGGCCCACGAGCATGCAATTGGACCAGATCCCCGCAGAGGACATTGAACGTGTGGAGGTGATCACGAACCCCTCGGTGGCATTCGATGCGAGCACCACGGGCGGTATCATCAACGTGGTGTTGAAGAAGAACACCAAGCCGGGTTACTACGGCCAGGTGCAGGGTGGCGTGGGCAGCAACGACCGTTATCAGGGGGGCTTCAACCTGAACGCACGGGACGGGCGCTGGAGCTACAACCTCTCCTACAACTACAACACCGGGCGCAACCTCACCAACGGCGAGACCCAACTCACCGACCTTCTGAACGGGGAAGCAACGGGACGGTTCCTGCAGGAAGCCGAGAACAACGGCAAGAACACGATGAACGGCGGTCGTTTGGGGCTCGAATGGCGCCAGAGCAACCGCAACACCTGGGGACTGTCCTTTAACGGAAGACAGCGCGAAATGGGATCCAGCGAGACCCAGGAATTCCGGTCGGAGGATGGCAACGGAGAGCTGCTGCGCAACGGCTATCAGATCAACACCTCCCAGTCCGAGAACTTCAGCTATACCGGCCAGATCTCGTTCCGTCGCAAGGCCCCGAAAGAGGGCAAGGAATGGAGCGCCGACCTGACCTACAACGGCTGGAACCGGGACAGCGATGCCAGCTTCAATATCAACAGCACCGAGGCGAACGGCGGCACCACACCAGGCAGCCCCAGCACGCAACAGAACCTGGGCGGCAGCAATGCGAACACCTACACGTTCCAGATGGACGCTGTGGACCCTTTGAACGAACGCACCAAGATCGAATACGGGGTGAAGTCGAACTGGAACCTGGACAACACCTGGCTCGATGTGTACATCACCCGTCCGGATGTGGGTGCGCCCGTGCGTGACAGCACGTTGAGCAACAACTACGACATCACTGACATCATCAATGCGGCCTACTTCAACTGGTCGCAAAAGTTGAACGACCGATGGAGCCTGATGGCCGGCCTGCGGTTCGAGCAAACGTGGTACGAGACCGTGCTGCGCGACACCGACCAGCGTTTCAGCTACAAATACCCCGATGGCACCGAGAACCTGGCCAAGGCCTTGTTCCCTTCGGTGTACCTGGTGCGGCGTTGGGAAGGCAGCACGCGTGAGCTACAGATGAACTTCTCGCGCAAGATCGATCGGCCACGGTTCTGGCAGATCATGCCCTTCATCATGTTCGCCGACAGCCGCAACCTGCGCATCGGCAACCCCACGCTGGCTCCCGAGCTGAGCAACCTGGCCGAGGTGAACCACCTGCTGCCCTTCCTGGGCGGCAAGGCCAGCTGGCTCACTTCAGTGTACGGGCGCTACACGCAGGATGTGATCACCGGATACGCCACACCGCTGGGCGAGGACAGTCTGGTGCTCCTGAACACCTTCGTGAACGGCAGCTACAGCGCGAACGGAGGCTGGGAGAACGTGTTCAAGTTCGACCCCATGAAAGGATTGCAGATCACCCTGAGCGGTACGTTGCAGTACACGGATATCGCGCTTTCAGAAGCTCAAGGAGGCGAACGGAACCAGGGCTTCAACTGGAACGCGAAGGCGCTGGTGGGCTATCGGTTCGGCACCAAGAGCAACTGGGCCATGCAATTGAACGGCGAATATGAAGGACCCCGCATACAGCCCCAAGGCCGCACGCTCTCGCAATACGGAGTGGACCTTTCGCTGAACCGCGAATTCACCAAACAGTGGAGCGCAAACCTCTCCGTGAACGATGTGTTCTATACGCGTCGTTGGGGCCAGGTCCTGGACACACCAACGATCTATCAGGAGAATTTCCGTCGGCGCGAGCAGCGCTTTGTCCGGCTCACGCTGACCTGGAAGTTCGGGGACCGGGATGCATCGCTGTTCCGGCGCAAAGGTCAGCAACAGCGCGAACCCGGAGGCGGCGGGGACATGGAGATGTGACCAGGCACACAGGCCGGTCACAGCGGCACTATCTCGAACTGCGGACAACCCACCTCTCCCGTGCTACTATAGAACTCCAGGAAACGCATCTTGTGATAGAAGCCTTCCGCATCCTGAACGATGTACACGATGCGGTCGTTCACCATGTAGGAGCTCGTCTCGAACGAGTAGTCCTTCCAGTCGTACCCAATGGCATCACTCCTTCCGCTGAAAGGATGTAACAGCGTATCGCTCAGGACCACCTCGGCGAGGTCAGCATCAGGCACTCGTGCGACACGAGTGCGACCCAGGTCGAGAAGTACGCCGGTCACGATGTAGGGCATGAACGGCTCATAGAACTGGTGCGTATACTGCGTAAGTACAACGTCCCAGGAGCCGATCGGTGGGAACACGTTGACCACACCATGCACGAAGTGCAACGCCATGGCACTGCGCGATGCATCCTTGTCGACCTCAATGGTCTGGAGGCCGCTACCATTGAGCAGAGCGACCTGCATGACGTAGCGTGACGCATCCACGGCATCGAACCGCACCTTGCGGAAGCCCAGCTGCTGGCCCAGCGCATCGTAACCGAGATCGATGATGTAGACATGTCCAGTGCCCCGCCAGTCCCCGATCGCGGTGCTGTCCGGATGGCCGCTGGGAGCATCAATAAGACGTGCCTCGAACATGCCGGACGTGTCGTGCGGGGCCGAGATATCGACCGCGCCAAGGTCCATGGCGGACATCAACAACGATCCGTTGAGTCGCACGTGCCAGCCATCCGTTCCGCTCTCAAAGGCCAGGTTCCAAGCGGTCTTTGGATTGCTGGACACGACCGTACCACTACCCAGGTCGATCCAGAGCTGTTCGTTGTAACCGGGGCCCATGCACACTTGCATGATGCTTCCCTCGCCACGCGGACGAGCGGGCACCGGCAGCTCGTCCTTCATACAACCTGTGAAGGTGACGAGCGCCAGAAGTGGAAGGAGCATTATCCGTGACATCGCGTATCACTTACGGCTGTTTAGATCGAGCTCGAGCCGGAGGAAGTAGGTGCGGCCCGTGGTCATAGGAACGCTTACGCCCCCCCCACTGTGCGCACCGGCCGCCATGGTGGCCTGGACATTCTGCACATCGAACAGGTCCTTGCAACCCAGGCTCACGGAGGAACGACCTTCCCAGAAGCGCTTGGTCAGGTTCACATCGGCCATATTGTAGGCTCCAATGAAGGAGCGCCCCACTTCACCATCACTCTCGAACGTGTAGGCGCTCACCTCACCCTGGTACTTCCAGAACAGCGAGATGCTCCAGCCGCTCTGCATCCATTGGTGCGTCAGCGAGGCGCGCGCCTCGGGGGTGAGCAACCAGGGTTCATCATGCTCCATGGCCAGCTCATCCAGACGCGCAGTAAGGCCTCCACCGAGCGAAACGATCCAGTGACCATTGTCCCAGCTGGACCCGACGGTACCCCCTGCGGTGTGCAATCGGCCTACATTGATGTATGTGTAGGTGGTCGTGCTGACCTGGGCCAGTGTGATGAGGTCCTGTATGGCGTTGTAGAAGAGGCCGAGCTCGCTGCGATAGACCCCTTTGTCCTTGGCATGGCGGTAACCGAGCGCCGCATTCATGCTGTGCGAACGCTCCGCATCCAGGTCGGGATTGCCAACGATATCGTGGTTGACGTCGACGAAGTAGAGATACAATTCCTTGAGCGATGGGGCACGGAATCCTTGAGCATAGGATGCACGCAGCGTGAACTCATCCGTCAGCGTCCAGCGCATGTTGACCGATGGTATCACCGGTGCGCCGTAGCGTGTGTTGTATGCAGCGCGGACACCCGGCCGCAACGTCATGCGCGAGGTGGGCATGTACTCGAGGCTGGCGAAGATCGCATAGTCGCCGATCTCCTCTCCCCCATCAGCGATCCGGTCGCCGCTCCCGGTCTCCAGGTTGAGGTCAAATCCGACCTCGTAGCGCAGGCGGGCACTATCCGGTGCGACAGCGAACGTGCCGCGCGCATTGGTGAGCGTGAACCGCGAAGTGTCCTGCATCCCTTCCGCAGTGATGAGCACGGCATCGAGGTCGGTGAGATCGCGGAACCACGTGTTCCGGGTGCGTGTGTAACGGTTGTGCGCAGCCAATAGGTTCAGGCTGCGGCCACCGGAGAAACGCCGCTCAGCGAACACCGCATTATCCAACCGCAACGTCACATATTCTTCGTCGAACGCGGTCTCGAAATAGGGTGCACGAGGACGGCCACGGTTCAGGATGTGATCGTCCATCACTTCGCCCTTGTAGTTCAACTTCCAGGCACCCAGGCGAACACCGTATCCTACACGCCCGAAATACTGCTCGCGGGGTTTCCATTGCTGGTAGCGGGACATGTCAGCCGGGGCCGGCTCGAAGCTGGGCACTCCCTGTTGTTCGGGGTCCCAACCACCGAAGAAGTTCCTCCCTGCTGTAATGAGCAGATCATGACGCCCCCATTTGCCGCCACCGGAAAGCGTGGTGTTCAAACGACCGATATGCTCGGCATACACGGACGCCTTGAGCGAGAACGGGGAAGCGACGCTCTTCCGCGTAATGAGGTTGATCGTGCCTGCCAGGGCATTCGTACCGTAGTTGACGCTCAACGGTCCTTCAATGATCTCGGCACGCTCCACACCGGTAAGGTCCAACTGCGCCAGATCGATGTTGCCATCCTGGCGACCCACCACAGGTACGCCATCCACCAGGATCTTCACGTTCTGGCCACCGAGCCCTTGCATGCTGAGCGATGTACCCAGCACGTTGTCCTGCGATAAGCGGATGTTCAACTCGTTGCGCAAGGCATCACCCAGGTTGTTGGCGGCCATCCGTTTGAACTGGGCCTCATCCAACACACGCACCTTGTGAACGGCCTTGTCCGGTGAACCAGGGGCATACTGGCCTGTGACCACCACCTCCTGCAATCCCACGGACGAACGCTCCATGCGGTAGGTCCTCGGGGCGTTCGTCCAAAGCGTATCAATGATGGTGGCGTTACCGAGGAAGGAGATGCGCAGCACCACGCCTTTCGCGAGGATCTCAGGCCCCAACGGGAGTTCCGCCTTCCCATCCGGAGCGCTCACCACCAACTGGCCCTGACCATTGCCGAGGGGCTGCCAGCCGATGTGTGCATACGGCACAGGGGCACCGCTCACCGCCTCCACCACTTGAACGGCCACCTGTGCACGCACGGCCAGCATTAGGAGCAGGAACACTTGCACAAGCAAGAGCCGCTTTCTCAGCATGATCGGGGAACCGGACAGGGAGCGCATTTCAGCCCCACAAAGGACCGAAGGCACTGCGCGCCGAATGTCACACGACCGTCAAGCGACAGCCCCTTATAGACGGGCACCAAGCGTCACCAGGAAGGTGCGGCCGTTCCCAGGTAAAACACCGGGTCCGGGATAGCCACCTGCGCGGCGAGTGGCGTACACCTCATCCATGAGATTGTTCACACCCAACCGCAGTTCCAACCCATTACGGAACGTGTGGCCACCATGGATGTCGAGCACCTGATAGCCCGCCAAACGGCCCACCGTGGCCGCCGCATTGGGCTCCTCCGTGTTCGCGGCATCGGTGTAGACCGGACCCGTCCTGCTCAGCTGAACGGTTGCTGAGAAGCCCTTTCGTTGGTAGTTGACCCCGTACCGTTCGATGTTGCTGGGCGCATACTCCACGCGCTTGCCCTCGATACCACGCACCGGATCGTTCACCAGCGCCGGGTTGTTCCAGCTGGTGTAGCGGGCATCCATCCAGGTCACCGAGGCATGTACCCGAAGGCTCGCCGGGCGCTCGCCGGCAACTAACCGCAGCACATCCACTTCCACGTAGGCCTCGACCCCCTGGCTGAGCGAGGTGCCGATGTTGGTGCGGTAGGCCGCTCCATCGCGTTGAACCGTACCAATGCGGTCGCGATAAAGCAGTTGGAAAACGCCCACATCGAAGGTGACATACCGCGCCAGCGAACCGCGATAACCGGCCTCCAGGTTGTACCCGTTGGCATCCTTCAGGTCCGGATCGATGATGTCCGTGGTGGCAGAAGGTGTGAGCTCCGAATAGAGCACCGGGCGGTAGGCGGTACTGAAGTTGGCGTAGGCATTGGTGCTGGTCGTGGTCCGGTACTCCAGGCCGGTGCCGAACAGCAGCACCTGGCGTTCGCTCCTGTCCGGGGCAAGGTTTCCCGTTGAAGAAGTGTTCAGGTAGCCATCCACGGTGGAGACGATCTGCTCATAGCGCACACCGGGCACAATGCTCACGTTCTTGCCAACGTTGAACACGTTCTCGGCGAACACCGCGAAATTGTTCGTGCCGAACCCCAGCTCACGACCATATACCGGATCGGTGAGCGACAGGTCAAGATCGCTGCCCGTGGTGCCCTTGCCTTGCTGATAGCGCTGGGTGGTACCCCGAAACACACGCACACCAGCGGCCAGGCTCCCCGGCTTTCCCAGCAATGTATAGGTATGTAGCAAACGCAATTCGGCCCCGGCATTCGCGTACTCATCGCGATCCACCTGGCGAGGAGCATAGGCGCGGGTGACGCTGCTGATGGTATCCGGTTCGGTGATGGGCCTCACGAAGCCCACACTGTTCCGCTCAGCGAAGGTGCCAAAGCACTTCAGGTTCAAGCGTGTCCGCTCTGTGAAGACCATATCTGCGGTGATCGCAGCGACGTTCCATGGGGCGCTGAACCAGTTCCGGGCGCGGACCGAAGCCTGCGGGTCCAACTGAAACTGGGCATCCGTGAGCCCGCCAGGCTGTTGGCTGGAATAATCCATGCGCGTATACTCCAGGCCTACGGAAAAGCGGGAGCTAAAGGCGTGCGTAACGGACACGTGACCTGTATTGGTCACATAGCGACCATTGGTCCGCCATCCATCGGCGCTGCGGTGATGCCAGAACGCGTAATACGAGGTGCGTCCGACCGTACCGCCCAATGCGTTGTAGGCATTGAACAGCCCATAGGAGCCCACGGTCTGTCGGGTCTCGAAGGCCAGTTTCCTTCCAGCAACACCGCGCTTCAGTCGGTAGTTGAGCAAGCCACCGAACTGCGGGCCGAACTGGAGCGATGCCGAACCCCGGATGATCTCGATGCGCTCCACGGCCTCCATGGGTGGGCTGTAATAGGCCTCGGGATAGCCGAAGGGCTCGGCAGCGATATCGTATCCGTTCTGCCGGACATTGAACTCCCAGGACCGATTGGGGCTAAGGCCCCGTGCAGCCACGCTCATCTGGATCCCCGACCCATCGTTCTCCCAGATACTGATGCCCGGCACTTTCGCGAACACTTGTCGAGCATTGTTCGTGGACAGGTCCGCATCCAGGTCGGCGACCTTCACCACTTCATTCTTCTTACCTGCCGCGATCACCTCGCCCTCCACGGGCTTCATGCGTTCCACCACATTGTGCGGACGGTGCCCGCTGATCTGTACTTCCTTCAGATGCACCTTTCGCAAGGTGTCCTGTTGTGAATGAACAAGAGAAGCGCACATAAAGGCGAATACAGGGAATATGGAACGCAGGAATGTCCGGGACATGGCAGGGATCTAGAAGCGCACAAAGGACTCGCGCGCGCTCAGAGCACCCTATACCACGATCATGGTAATCACATGAACGACGAAGCCCCGGGTGTCCGAGAGACATCCGGGGCTTCGCGAAGCATGTGAGGGTCACTCCACCACGAAACGGGCGGTAGCATTGAGGCCAGCACCCCACAATTTAGCGACGTACATCCCGGGACGCAGCGAACTGACATCGAGCACGCGGTCGGTAAGGCCACCGTTACCATTGAAGTTATCCTGCATGACCAAGCGACCGTTCATGTCGGTCACGGTGAGCGAGACACCGGCCGCGGGGGCGTCCAGCACAATACGTGTAGTACCCTGGGCGACCGGATTAGGGAACACGGCAAAGGTGGAAGTGACCACCTCCTCCATACCCACTCCGCTCATGAGCTCCTGTGTGAAGGTCATGTTGCCATTGCTGCTGCCACCGTACTCAATGAAGACGAGCTTCCAGATGTTGCCAGCCCGGTCCTGCACGAAATAGGTGCGGTCCTGTGCGTAGTCATACTGGAAGGTGGTCATGTTGAAGGTCTTCCAATCGGAGCCGATGATGTTGATCTCGGTGCTGAACTCCTCGCCCCACCACTGCGCATCGTTCACAGGTATACCGTCCACTTGAAGTGCCGTCACATTCTTGTTCTGCAACACCCCGGCGACAGGATAGGCCGTAGGAACAAATCCGACATACTTCGTGAACAGCAGGTCCCAGCTGGCCGAGGCAGGCTCCGGGTCCAAGGTGGTGCCCGTCGCGAAACTGAAGTAACCGAAATTCTTTCCGGTGAACGCTGATTTCGTGAGCGAGGTGGTCACCTCATCGGAACCATCGAGGTTGGCGTAGGTGAACGAATAGGTTCCACTGAGCAACGAGTTGACGCGCAGCTTCTTGTAGGTGGCATCCCCCAGATCGATGACATAGACCTTGGCGCCGACAATGGCGTGCGTGATCATGTTGTAGATCCCCCAGCCCACATTGACCCCACCGGGCTCGGACAGGTTGTTCCCATGATTGAGCGCACCAACGGACCAGCTCGTATCAGCGTTGTGAATGAGGGTCCAATTCGGCTCGTCGAAGGTGTTGACACTGGCCCAATCGGCAACAACGGCATTGGTCTCCCAAATGGAAAGTCCTTTCGCCGTGTTCACACGAATGGAAGATGTAAAGCCTGTGATCTCGAAGGCAAGGTCCCAGTCGGCCAAGGGCGCCGCTGCCACTTCGCCGTTCTGCAAGCTGTAATAGGTCTGGGTGGCATTGGCAGCACCGGTCGTTACGGTCACCGTGGTCTGGGCCGAGGTCGCAGTGGTGAGCACTGCCGCAAGAACGAGGGTATTGAAGCGCATCAGCGGGAAGGTTTTTGTATGAGGACTGCAAAGCAACGTTTGACAGCCTCAGTGGTGCGTCACGATACTGTCTAACCTCTTGCGGTCGCAGGAACTGACGAAAATCAGCGAGGCCCGGGTCATCCCGACGTATCGGGATTTCCCAGGCCTCGCCTTCACCGGACCTCCAATATCAGTCCACCTTCGTGAACCGATGTGTTGTCACACGGTCACCGCTGACCATGCGAATGATATACTGACCTGCAGGCAGGGACTTGACGTCGACCACCATGCGCTCAGCTCCCTTGCCCACGGCAACAGTGGACGTACGCTGGTTGCCCTGCATATCGTAAACTGCCATCTCGGTGCGTGCGGTACGCTCATTCACCAGCTCCAGATTGAGCTGGTCCATGGCGGGCACAGGCCACGCGTTGAGGACCGTGAGCAGACCATCGTTGCTTCCGCAACTGGTTACATTGAACTGGGCACCCGCCACGTCCAAGCTGGCGCAGATGCTGCCACCGCCCTGAATGAGCAGGCTGTTCACGTCAAATCCGGTGGTCACGCCGATCTCGACGATGCCCAGGTCCAGCGTGGCAGGATCATACACCAACGTGTGAATGGTGTAGAGACCTTCCTCGGTCACCTCGAAGCTTGGCACAGGACCTGCGTTCACGATCACGAGACCCTCACCATTCGTGAGGACATATACCGTGCTGAAACCGGCAGGCACATTGTCATCGCCGTTGGGGGTGGCGGTGATCGTAAGACCACCCTTGCCCAAGCAGCCGAACTTGTTCACGCCAAGGGTCCCTGCATTCGCCTCGCAGAGGTCACCGCAGTCGAGCACGAACACCGGCGCACCGGCCACGTCAAGGCTTGCGCAAATGGTGCCACCGCCCTGGATGAGCAGGCTGTTCACATCGAACCCGGTCGTTACACCAAGCTCTACGATGCTCAGGTCGAGCGTGGCGGGATCGTACACCAGCGTGTGAATGGTGTAGTCACCAGCCTCCGTAACTGAGAAGGTGGGTTCGGCACCAGCGTTCACGATCACCAGGCCATCGCCCTGGGTCAGCACATAAACAGTGCTGAAACCAGCCGGCACGATCGCATCACCGTTCGGAGTGGCACTGATGGTGGTACCCACCGCCTCAAGGCACACCTTGTTCAACCCATTGAGCGTACCCGCATCGGCCAGGCAGGGCTCTTCGCAAGCAACCACGGTGAAGGCTGCACCGGCCACATCGAGGCTGGCGCAGATGGAGCCACCACCCTGGATGAGCAGGCTGTTCACATCGAAGCCCGTCGTTTCGCCCGGCACCACGATGCTCAGATCGAGCGTGTTGGGATCGTAAACCAGCGTGTGGATGGTGTAATCACCAGCCTCTGCCACTTCAAAGCTCGGCGCGGCTCCAGCGTTCACGATCACCAGGCCTTCACCCTGGGTCAGCACGAAAACGGTGCTGTAACCGGCCGGGACGACAGCGTCACCGTTCGGGGTGGCACTGATGGTCACTGGACCATCCTCCAGACAGAGATGCTTGTTGACACCCAGCGTTCCTGCCAAAGCAGTGCAAGGCTCTTCGCAGGTCACTACGCTCACAGGAGCACCCGCCACATCAAGGCTCGCGCAAATGGTGCCTCCCCCTTGGATGAGCAGGCTGTTCACATCGAAACCCGTCGTTACACCAGGAACCACAATGCTCAGGTCGAGCGTTGCCGGGTCATAAACCAGCGTATGGATGGTGTAGTCACCGGCCACTGCCACGTTAAAGCTCGGCGTGGCACCCGCGTTCACGATCACCAAGCCCTCACCCTGGGTGAGCACATAGACCGTGCTATAACCAGCGGGCACGAACGCATTGCCAGTGGGAGTAGCGCTGATCACAACACCCTCCTCCGTAAGACAAGCCTCGTAGGAATCAGACTCCAAAGTGCCGGCATTGGCCACGCATTCCTCGTCGCAAGCGGTCACCTTTACGGGAGCACCGGCCACATCAAGACTTGCGCAGATCGTCCCACCACCTTGGATGAGCAGGCTGTTCACATCGAATCCCGTGGTCACACCGGGAACCACAATACCCAGATCGAGCGTGGCCGGATCGTAGACCAGCGTATGGATGGTGTAATCACCCTCCTCGCTAACACTGAAGGCCGGCTCCGCACCCGCGTTCACGATGACGAGGCCTTCTCCCTGCGTGAGGACATAGACGACCTGGTAACCAGCAGGGACGTAAGGCGCCACGGTCTGCGAGGCCGAGATCATGGCCATGCCATCCACGAGGCACACTTCTGCCCCCACTGCCGCGATGGTTCCTGTTGACGGATCGTCCACCAGCACACTCGTACCCATTACGTCCAGGCTGGCACAGATCGAACCTCCACCTTGGATGAGCAGGGCATTCACATCAAAACCAGTGGTCACTCCAGGCACTACGATGCTGAGATCGAGGGTGTTCGGGTCATAGACGAGACGATGGATCGTGTAAAGACCAGTGGCGGTCACATTGAACGCAGGCTGTTCAGAGACCGCTTGGATCACCAGACCAGCACCTTGCGTCAACACGAAGATGTCCTCATACCCGGCAGGGATGATCTGGTCGCCATTGGATATGCCTCCGATGGCCGTACCGCCATCCTGCAGGCAATCCGTCGGTTTGAAACCGGACAAGGTGCCAGCGAATGCGACGCATTCCTCCGGACACTCGCTCACCGTGACGGGCGCACCAGCCACATCAAGCGCTGCACAGATGGCGCCGCCACCTTGGATCAACAGGCCGTTCACATCGAAACCCGTGGTCACGCCAAGTTCGACCACACCAAGGTCCAGTGTGTTCGGGTCGTAGACCAGCGTATGCACCGTGTACGTACCAGCCGCGCTCACCTCGAACGCCGGTTCGGAACCCGCATTGACAATGACCAATCCGGGGCCCTGCGTAAGCGCATAGGCTACCGTGTACCCTTGCGGTACGTAGGGGGCCACATTCACAGCGGCCGAAACCATAGCAACACCATTTTCCAAGCACACCTCGGAGGCGGTGGCGCTCAGGCTGCCAGCATCCGGATTGTCCACCAGCACGCTGGTACCGGTCACATCCAATGCACCGCAGATGGAACCACCTCCCTGGATCAGGAGCGCATTCACATCAAAGCCAGTGGTCACGCCGGGGACTACAATACTGAGGTCCAGCGTGTTCGGGTCATACACCAACCGATGAATGGTGTAGAGGCCGGTCTCATTCACCTGAAAAATGGGGCTGTTCGAAGCTCCTTGGATAACAAGGCCTTCGCCTTTGGTCAAAACGAAAAGCACTTGGTAGCCCGAAGGGACCACCTGGCCGCCGTTGGAAATGGCACCGATAGAGGTACCACCCTCTTGAAGGCAATCCGTGGGTTTGAAGCCGCGGAGAGTGCCGGCCTGGGCCGTACAGTTGTCACCGCCCTGGGCGGATGCGCTCAGACCCACGGACAGGAGGGCTCCCAAGGAGAGCATCCTCACAGCCCGGGCCCACGTATTGGGAGTAGATCCGGTTCGTTGCATGGTGTTAGGGAATTGGGGGTTCATGGCGTTTCGTGCCGTCCAGGGGATTGAACGGTTCAGAAAGGTAACAGCACTCGGTTGAAAAGGTTCGCCTGGATCAAAATTCCAGCAGGAACCGCTTCTGCACTACCTGATCGCGTTGGCTCGGGTGGAGGAACTCAAACCCAAGCAACTGCACCGGGTAGTTCTTCAGTTCAACCTGACGCTCAGGACGGAAACCACGATCAAGAACGCTGTTCCGCCCCTTTTCATCCGTGTAGATGACCATGCCGGGCAATGTTGCGCCATCCAAGCCGCTCGCGTCATGCATGTATGGGACGGTTCCCCGCGCATACAGGTCAAGGGCTGTCCCGCCCACACCAATACTGATGAAACGACCAGGTCCAAGCCCACGTTCGGCCGCCCACTTACCTGCCTGTGCATTGGCCTGATAGGAAAGGATCGCGGGATAGATACTCGCGTTGATCACCAGTGAGGTACCGGTCATCAGCACAAAACACGTGTTGAACAATGGCACTCGTTCCTTTCGGAGCACAGGATACAATGCAAGGGACACTGGCAGTAAGATCAACACCATGGCCCACCAACGGCCCTCACCGGGGAATGCGACCATGGCCAACCAGAACGCAGCCATGGCGAGCAATGCCACCAGGGTCAACTGCGCGTATCTCAACCAACGCGGAGGTTCGTCGGTCCATGCCTTGGCGCCCAGCACAGCGAACAGGGGCACAATGACATACATATAATGCGGCAGCTTGAACTGTGAAAGGGATAATGCGACAAGGACCAGCACTGCACCCGAAATGGAGATGTGCTCGGGCAACCGCTCACGGCGGAATATGGACCTCAGGCTGTTCCGAACGCCCAATAACACGAACAAGGTCCAGGGCAGCAATTGCCAGATCACTTCGTGCGTGAAGAAGAACAGCGTGGAATCATCCTTCCAGCGGTTCTCGCCCGTGATGCGGCCAAAGCTCTGTTCCCAGAAATAGAAACGCAGCCCATGCATGCCGTACTGCTCGTAAAGGCCGATGCACATGGGCACCAGGGCCAGCGCCACCATAAATGGAACAACCAGCCAACGCAGGTCAGTGAGGGCGTTCCACTGCCGCCTCAGCAGCACATGGCCGCCCAGCGCGAGCGCAGGTGCAACGGCACCCATCGGTCCCTTCACCAACATTCCCGATGCCATGGCAACCGCCAACAGGACGAGTTGCCATCCGCGCCTTTCCTGAAGCCATGCCGCACCTGCCCAGATCGCGGTAATGACCGACGCGGTGAGGATGGTATCGCACCGCACGTCGTTGGTCATGAGCATGAAGGCCGCACTGCTGCCCAGCATAAGCGCTGCTCGACGGGCCACCTCCTCGCCATGGAACAACCGGGCGAACCGGTACGTGCTAAAAAGACCGAGGAAGGCGAACAGAATGCTGGGCAGTTTATAGCTCCAGTTGTGGACACCGAACACGTTGAATGAAAGGGCCGATAGCCAGAACAGCAACGGTGGTTTATCGAGATAATCCTCACCACGATGGTAGAGCTTGAGCCAGTTGTCCTGGTGAAGCATATCGGCCGACATTGCGGCATACTGCGCGGCATCCACTTCCATAACGTCCAGCACGGCACCGAACGCGACCACAAGGACGATCGCGGCGAGGGACAGGCGGAACGTGAGGGTGCTCATGAACGGAACGGCGAAAGTAAAAGCCTTGTTAATGACCGAGGTGCCAACGTGGGCCGCGGCTTAACATTGCACAACGGCCATGGGACGCAAAGCGATAGGCACCTTGATCTTACTGGCCACCCTGAGCGTGATCGGGGTGGTGCTCATCCAGCTGCTCTGGCTCAGGCAGGCCTCGCATTACAGAAGCGAACAACTGGCGCTGAACCGTGAGCGCGCCCTTCAGTTGGAAAAGCAGTTCAATGACAGGGTCGTCATCGCCCTCACCGATGTCACCGAGCAGATCCTCTCGATGACCAAGGACCCGAGCGATCTGTACGATGCCGTGAAGCAGGAGCGGCCGAACTACTTCGCGGTCACCATCAACGACACGCTGCACCCCTATCTGCTCGAATCGCTGTTGCGCAAGGAGTTCAGCCGCCGGAACATCCAGGAGGATTTCGAGTACGGGATCTACGATTGCTTCACGGACAGCGTGGTATATGGCAACTATGTATCGTTCGACACGCTGAGGTCGGATACCGTTCAGCATACCAAGCTGCAGAAACTCGACAAGGATGGGCACTACTTCGGAGTGTACTTCCCGAGCCGGAAAAGCACGCTTTGGGAGGAGGATGAACACGGCGGATGGACCTGGATCTTCCCGACCATCGTCACCCTCATTGTCTTCAGCTTCTTCGCGTACAGCGTATGGGTGATCCTGAAGCAGAAGAAGCTCAGCGAAATGAAGAACGACTTCATTGGCAACATGACGCACGAGCTGAAGACACCGATCAGTACGATAGCGTTGAGCAGCGAAGTCATCGCCGACCCTCAGATCATCAACGAGCCGGAGCGCCTGCAGGCCTACGCGCGTATTATTCGCAGCGAGAACGAACGCTTGCGCAACCAAGTGGAACGCGTGCTGCAACTGGCCACCCTGGACAAGGATGAACTGCAGTTGAAACTTGAGGCCGTGGACATGAACCAGGTGGCGCGCGAGGTGGCGGAGCACTTCACCCTTCCCCTTGCCGAGCGCCGGGTGGAGATGGACCTCCAAGTGATGGCCGCACGGAGCACTGTGACCGGCGACCGCATGCACCTTGCCAACGTGGTGACGAACCTGCTGGACAATGCCCTGAAGTACGGCCCGGATGATTCCGTGATACGCATGCGCACCCTGCAACGCGGCGGTGAGTTCCTATTGATCGTGGAAGACCAGGGGATCGGCATACGGAAGGAGGACATCAAACACATCTTCGAGCGCTTCTATCGCGTGCATACGGGCAATGTGCACAACGTGAAAGGATTCGGCCTGGGACTGCACTACGTGCAACAGATAGCGCATGCCCACAACGGAGGGATCAGTGTGCAGAGCGAACCCGGCAAGGGAAGCACCTTCACTCTTTCATTGCCGCTGGCGCAATAGACCGGCATCAACACGAGAACATGAGCGAACACAAAGCGACCATCCTGCTCGTCGAGGACGACCTCAACCTCGGGTTCGTGATCCAGGATGCCTTGAAACGACGTGGGTTCACCGTCCATCTTTGTCGCGACGGCAAAGAGGGATTGCGCAAATTCAACGAACAGCCGTACGACCTGTGCGTGCTGGACGTGATGCTACCCCATAAGGACGGGTTCAGCCTGGCGGAGGATATCCGCATGGTGAACGCATTGGTCCCGATCGTCTTCCTCACGGCCAAGAGCCAGACCGAGGACCGGATCGCAGGCTTCAAGGCAGGAGGAGATGACTACCTGACCAAACCATTCAGCCACGAGGAGCTGATCCTGCGCATCGAGGCCATCCTTCGGCGTACACAGGGCAAAGAGGACGACCCGCGCGAGCGCGACCGGTTCGAGCTGGGTGATTACACCTTCGACCATCGCAACCTCATGCTCAGTCATCCGAGCGAGGAACGCAAGCTGACCAAGAAGGAGGCCGAGGTGCTGCGGTTGCTCTGCCTGCACGCCGACCAGGTGCTACCGCGCGAACTGGTGCTGAACATGGTATGGGGCGACGATACCTACTTCCTCGGCCGGAGCCTTGACGTCTTCATCAGCCGCCTGCGCAAGTACCTGAAGCTCGACCCCAAGGTGCAGATCGTGAACGTGCACGGCGTGGGCTTCAAGCTGGTGATCGACCGCTGAACCGCGCTCAATGGACAATAACGAAGAAGGCGCGCCCTCGCGGACACGCCTTCCATTTATGGCGTCGTAATGCGCCGCTCAGCCCCCACTGAGCAACCTCTTCACGAGCGCCGCTATCTGTGCACCATCAGCCTTCCCGGCGAAGCGCTTGCCTGCCTCGCCGATCACACGGCCCATGGCCTTCATGTCGTTCACGCCCAGTTCGGCCACCAAGGCCACAACGGCCTCCTCCAACTCCCCATCGGTCATGCGCTTGGGCAGGTAGGCCTCGATCACAGCGGCCTGGGACTCTTCCTCGGCGGCCAGGTCTGAACGCCCTTGCTGATGGTAGATGGACGCGCTCTCCTGCCGTTGCTTGTAAAGCTTTTGCAGGATCTTCATGCCTGCCGCCTCATCGAGTCCGGCGCCGCCGCCTTCCTTGGTCAGCTCGAGCAGGATGGCGCTCTTGATGGCGCGCAGGGCGTTCAGCCTGTCCTTCTCACGGGCCAGCATGGCGGACCGGATGTCCGCATCAATACGCTGTTGGAGTTCCATGGTGTTCGTTTACGACCGCTGTTCCGTGGTGCCGATCTCAGTCGACGTTGTCGTGCAAGTACGGGTTGTTGCGCTTCAGCTCCACCCGACGCTCACCGCTCTCATCCGTCTCCTCGCTCAACGTATAGCGGCTGACGGTGGAGCTTGTGCTGTGCTGGGTATCATTGATCTGGATGTTCTTCCGCTTGTAGGCGGGTTCGCGCTCCATATCGTTCAGGCCGTTGGGCGTGCGCAGCTTCTGTGATACCTCCCGCATGCGTGTGACACGCTCCTCCACACGCATCTGGTGCTCATTCGGGCTCAGGCGTGCCTCGGTCACTTCCGTCCGGTCGGCGACCGGCTGTGCAGGAGCATCATCGTTCAGGGGGTATACGACCTTCTCCTCCTGAACGGGCAGGTTCGCGGGCACGACCAGACGGGGTGCCGCGATCTCAAAATCCAGCGGGATGATGGCCTGCGGTGCAGGCACGTTCATCGCCACCGGCTCCGGAGCGACCTCCACTGACTTCAGGTAGATCTCCTGCTCCACGGGAGCTGCAGAAGGCGGTGCCACTGCGGCAGGTGCGCTCACCTCCACCGGGTTCACAATGGGCTGCGTGATCATCGTTGGACGATCGGCATCCAAGGGGATCACCACACGCTCATTGCGCGATACATCGACCTGACCATCGGCCGTGGTGGACTGGAACCCCGTGGCAATGACCGTGATGCGAATGCGGTCACCCAGTGCCTCATCCTTGCCATAGCCCCAGATCACATCGGCCGTGCTGCCTGCAGCCTCCTGGATGTGGTCCGTGATCTCCGTCATCTCATCCATGGAAAGGGCCCGCGTACCATGGGTGACGTTCAGCAGAACGAACTTGGCCCCCTTGATGTCACTGTCATTGAGCAAAGGCGATGACAAGGCATCATGCGCGGCACGCATGGCGCGGTCCTCTCCTTCAGCCTCGGCCATGCCCATGATGGCCACACCACTATTGCCCATCACGGTCTTCACGTCCTCGAAATCCACGTTCACCTTACCGGGCTTGTAAATGATGTCCACAATGCCCCGTGCAGCGGTGGTCAGCACGTTATCGGCATGCTCGAAGGCATTGTCCAGGGACAGGTTGCCGAACAGGTCACGCAGGCGATCGTTGTTGATCACAATGAGCGTATCCACGGCATTGCGCATTTCCTCGATGCCCGACAGTGCCTGCTGCTTGCGCTTGCGCCCTTCCCAGAGGAAGGGACTGGTGACGATGCCCACCGTAAGGATGCCCATCTCGCGGGCAATACCAGCGATGACAGGCGCTGCACCAGTGCCTGTTCCGCCACCCATGCCGGCTGTGATGAACACCATTTTGGTGCGTGTGCTCAACAGGTCGCGCACCTCGTTCAGGTTCTCCTGCACGGCGGTCTTGCCGCGATCGGGCACGGAACCGGCCCCGAGGCCCTCTGTAAGGGCGATACCGAGCTGCAGCTTCACTGGAACAGGGCTCACGTCCAGGGCCTGCCGATCGGTGTTGCAGATGATGAAGTCCACACCGTGGATGCCTTGTTCATACATGTGGTTCACGGCATTACCGCCACCACCGCCCACGCCGATCACCTTGATGATCGAGGCAAGCTCTTTGGGAAGTTCGAATTTCATGACTTGGGGGTTTGGGAAAGTCTGTTGATCGATGGGGAAATGCTCACTGCTCATCGTCCTCCTTGAAGAAGTCGCCTGCTCCGTTCAGTACGGTAGAGAAGAAACTGCCAATGCGCCCCTTCTCGGAGTGTGACTTGACCGGGGTCTTGGCGTTCACCGCACGGTGGTCCTGAAGCTTGGGGCGACGACGATCGAGGTAGTCGAAGCCTTTCATCACAAGTCCGACACCGGTGGCGTGCAATGGGCTCGTCACGTCCTCCACGGCGCTCTTTGCGATGTGCTCGTTGGGATAGCCGATGCGTGTGCTCATACCGGTCATGAGCTCCACCAAGTGCTTCAGGTGCTTCAGCTGGGCGCCACCGCCGGTGAGCACGACACCTGCAATGAGCTGCTTCTCCATGCCGGAGTTCTTGATCTCGAAATACACATGCTCGAGGATCTCCTCCATGCGGCTCTGGATGATCTCTGCCAGCGTGCGCAGGCTGATCTCCTTGGGATCACGGCCACGCAGGCCCGGAATGCATACCACCTCGTTCTCCTTGTTCTCCGAAGCAAGGGCACTGCCGAACTTGGTCTTCAACTGCTCGGCCTGGTCACGCATGATACCGCATCCCTGGCGGATGTCCTCCGTGACCACGTTCCCGCCAAAGGGTATCACGGCCGTGTGACGGATGATGTTGTCATAGAAGATGGCGATATCCGTGGTGCCACCGCCGATATCCACCAGCACCACTCCTGCTTCCTTCTCCTCGGCGCTCAGCACGGCATCGGCACTGGCAAGCGGCTCAAGGATAAGCTCGGTGACATTGAGGTTGGCTCGGTGCACGCACTTGTTGATGTTGCGCGCAGCAGTGACCTGTCCGCTGATGATGTGGAAGTTGGCCTCCAGTCGGATGCCGCTCATACCGATCGGGTCGCGGATCCCCTGTTCGTTGTCCACGATGTATTCCTGGGGCAGCACATGGATGATCTCCTCACCCGGTGGCATCACCAGGCGGTAGGTCTCATCGATCAGTTGATCGATGTCGATCTGTGTGATCTCCTCCTCGAGGCTCTCGCGCATCTTCATGCCCCGGTGCTGCATGCTGCGGATATGCTGGCCCGCAATACCCACGTTCACGGTGCCGATCTCCACGCCCGCACTGTCCTCGGCCATCTTCACGGCCGTCATGATGCTCTCCACGGTCTTCTGGATATTGGCCACCACGCCACGGCTCACACCATCGCTGCGGCTCTTCCCCATGCCGAGGATCTCGATCTTTCCCTGTTCGTTCTTGCGCCCGACGATGCAGGCGATCTTCGTTGTGCCAATGTCCAGGCCTGCAACGATCTCATTGTGTTGGTCCATGATATGTGGGGGGTGTTAGGGCGTTGTGCGTTTGGTACATACGATCTGGTCGGCGAAGCGCAGGTCGATCCGCTCGTAACGGCGCCAGTCGGCCAGAGGGATCCCTTTCTCGTAAAAGAGCTTGAGCTTGGCCAGGCGTTGTTCCAACTGTGATCCATCACCGATGAGCACTCGTTGGCCACCGATGCGGGGCACCAATTGGAACTCGCCATCGACCGTGACCACGATCTGATCGATCATGGCACTCCAGAACGGATCGCCCCCGATCTGCAGTGCCAACCGATGAATATCGTCGGAAAGGCCCGATGCTATTACACTGTCGTTGTCGAGCACCGAACGGACCCCATCTCGCGCACCGGGTTCATTCAGTGCACCGGTCACGACCAGCACCCGGGCCGTGTAGTCAGAGCTGACCGGCATGGTCCAACCTTCGCGATCGATGTAGAAGGAACTACCATCGGAATTGAACACCCTGACCACCGGCAAGCGCTGCTCCACCTTCACATGGAGGACTCCGTCGAGGGTCTGGTACACCTCCGCACCGGCCACGCATGGTATGCTGCGCAGGCTCTTCTCGATGCGGGGGACGTCCACTTCGCCCATGGGAGCACCCATCACGGCCACACCCATGTCCAGCACTTCACGACGCACAGCTGCCTCATCAATGAAGTGCATGCCTTCTCCACCATCGACACGGACCTGCAGGTCGGTTATGGGGGCATGGTCCGTTGAGCGCTCCACAAAGCCGAGCACCAGCACCACCACCAGCACTCCCAGCACAATGAGGAACGGCCTTACATATGGCTGCAGCTTCTTCATGGCCGATCGTGTTCGTTCAACAAGCGTTCAATGGAGGGCACCAAACGATCAATGTCACCGGCACCCATCGTGAGCAGCACCTCTGTGCCATGTCCGCGAAGCAGGTCCAGAAGACCGTCCTTCGATACCAGGACCTTGTTCACCATGGGCACTTGGTCCAGCAACCACTGCGAGGTTATGCCGGGCATGGGCTCTTCACGGGCCGGGTAGATCTCGAGCAGGAACAGCTCGTCCAAGGTGGCCAGCACGCGAGCGAAATCGACGGCGAGGTCGCGGGTACGACTGAACAAATGCGGTTGGAAAATGCCCGTTATCCGCTTGCCTGGATGCAGTTCACGCGCACTCCCGATGCATGCTTCGAGTTCCTTGGGGTGGTGCGCGTAATCATCAATGAAGACCACCTTCGGCCCGTTCACGCGCACCTCGAACCGACGGGACACCCCCTTGAACGAAGCGAGCCCCGCTCGAAGTGCCTCCGGGGTGACTCCGAGCCTCAAGGCCATGGTGGACGCGGCCAACGCATTCTCCACATTGTGGCGACCGGGCATACCCAGTTGCAGATCGCGGAGGGTATGTCCTTCGGCGACCAGGTCGAAGACATATCGGCCCGTGTCCACATGGACATGCTCGGCGCGGGGAGTGCCCGTGTGGTCCAATGCATAGCTCACAGCCCCCGGGTGCTTGCCGAAGTGCGAGGCCACCCGTTGATGAACGAGCAGCATGCCCTTGCTCAATGCTGCGAACTCGGTATAGGCCGCGAACATGGCCTCCGCCGTACCATAGATGTCCAGGTGATCGGGGTCCATGGCCGTAATGATGGACTCGCTCGGATGCAGGCGCAGGAAGCTGCGATCGTACTCATCGGCCTCCACCACGTTCACCACGGCATCATCGTTCAGCAGCACGTTGGTGCCGTAGTTCACCGCAATGCCTCCCAGGAAAGCGTTGCACTTGACACCGCCTGCCGTGAGCAGGTGTGCAAGCATGGTGCTTACCGTGGTCTTGCCGTGAGTACCTGCAACGGCGACCGTAGGCCGGTCCTCGGTCACCATGCCAAGCACTTCGGCCCGCTTCAGGATCCTGGCCCCGCGCTCCTCCCAGTACTTCAATAATGGACTGGTCACGGGTACCGCAGGCGTACGCACCACCATTACCTCCTCCGGCGCCGCCTTGCCGAACTCGGCCGGAATGAGAGCAGTGCTTTCACTGAACTGCACCTCGATGCCTTCGCTCTGCAATTGGTTCGTAAGCTCGCTCGGGGTGCGGTCATAGCCGGCCACCTGCGCACCTCGCCTACGGAAGTAGCGGGCAAGGCCGCTCATGCCGATACCGCCGATACCGATGAAGTAGAACCTATGTCCGCTCAGCATGCTCATGTTCGTGCAAGTCGGATGACCTCCGCAGCGATCGCCTCTGCCGCGTTCTGAGTGCCTGATCCTGCAATGGCCAGGCGAAGACGCTCCAGGGCTGTACTATCCAGTATCAACGAAGAGACCGTGGGACCAAGCTGTCCGATCGCGTCCGCATCGCGCAGCAGCACGGCCGCACCACGATCCGTGAGCGCGCGAGCGTTGTGGGTCTGATGATCCTCAGCGGCCGTGGGTAACGGCACCAGGATGGCCGGCTTCTGCACCAGACAGAGCTCGCTTACGCTCATGGCCCCGGCACGCGATACCACGAGGTCGGCAACAGCATAGGCCAGGTCCATGCGGGCAATGAACTCATGCACTTTGCAATCGGCATAATCCAGCGCTGCCACGGCCTCCTGCGCAGTTGCCAGAAAGGGTGTACCGGTCTGCCAGATCACCTGGATGCCGGCCGCCTTCCATCCGGACAACGCGGCCTTCACCCCCTGATTGATGCCTCGTGCACCAAGACTTCCGCCGGTGATGAACAGGACGGGCCGCCCCTCCTGCAATCCGAACTCCTCCATGCCACGTGGACGCTTACCGGCCAGGCGCACCACTTCCTGCCGCACCGGATTACCGGTGAGCAGGAGCTTCTCCTTGGGGAAGAAGCGATCCATACCGGCATATGCCACACAAATGCGCTGTGCACGCTTCGCCAGGTGGATGTTCGTCCTGCCGGGGAAGCTGTTCTGTTCCTGGATCAATGTGGGTACACCCATACGCTGTGCAGCGGCCAGCAATGGACCACTGGCATAGCCGCCCACGCCAACAGCCACGTCCGGGCGGAAGGAACGCACCAACGCACGCGCTTTCAGCATGCTACGCAACAGACGCCAAGGCAAGGCCAGGTTCTTCACGATGGATCCGCGTTGCAGGCCGCGGATGGGCAGGCCTTCAATGCGATAACCGGCAGCAGGCACCTTCTCCATCTCCATCTTTCCCTCCGCACCCACGAAAAGGAACTCGGTAGTGGCTTCCCGCTCGCGCACCGCGTTGGCGATGGCGATGGCCGGAAAGATGTGACCGCCGGTGCCTCCACCGGAGATCATCACCCTAAGCGACTGCTGTGCGTGGGCGTTTGACATCGGTTGAGGGCGTTTGTTCTTCGTCGAGGCTGCGGCTCACACTGAGCACAATGCCAATGGCCAGACAGGTGAACCAGACGGACGTACCACCCATGCTGACCAAGGGCAGGGGTTGTCCGGTAACGGGAACCAGGTTCACGGCAACGGCCATGTTGATCATGGCCTGTAGGACCAGCATGAGGCTCAGTCCCACGGCCACAAGTGAACCAAAGAGCTTCTCGCAACGCCCGGCAATGCGCACGGCACGGAAGAGCAGGATCAAGTAGAGCATCAGCAGGCCCAACCCACCAATGATGCTGCCGTACTCCTCCACGATGAACGCATAGATCATGTCCGAGTAAGGATGCGGAAGCCAGTTACGTGATGCACCGCTGCCCGGACCGTTGGGTAGAAGTCCACCCGTGGCAATGGCGATCTTGGCATGCTCCACCTGATAGTTCGCATCGCTGTCCTGTGTGCCGAAGCTCTCGATCCGTGTGATCCAGGTATCGAGGCGCGGAAGCAGGCCAGGCTTGCTCTTGGCCACCACCAGCAACAGGCTGAACAGGAGCACCGCGGCACCCACGATCATCACCATGTGCTTCAAGGGCACCTGTCCGATGAACATGACGATGAGGCAGACCATGAACAACAATGCCGCCGTGGAGAAGTTGGCAGGCAGGATCAGCGCGCAGATCAGGCCCACGGGCACCATCAACTTCAACAGCACATCGCGGAAGGTCCACTCCTGATCATGGTGCTTGCCCAGCACACGAGCGAGATAAACGATGAGCACGACCTTGGCCAGGTCGCTCGTTTGGAAGCTCTGATTGATGATGGGGATGGTGATCCAGCGGCTGGCATCATTGATGTTCGAGCCCAAAAGCAGGGTCAACAAGAGCAGACCGGCAGTGATCGGAACGGCCAGTTGGGAGAGCTTGGAGTAGATGCTATAGCGGAGCGTGGAGGCATAGTACATGATCACCCCGCCGGAGAGCAGCATGAGTCCGTGCTTGGCCAGGAAATGCAACGTGCTACCTCCCTCGCGCTTGAAAGCGAGCGAACTGATCGAACTGTACACCGCGAGCAGGCTGATCAGCCCCAGGAACAGGGCCGTCATCCAGATCACGCGATCGCCTTTCAGTTTATGGATGTAGTTGGTCATGCACGCGTTGGTGTCCTTTCCTTATTCCAGTTCCCTGACGGTCCGCTTGAAATCGGCACCACGTTCCTCGTAATTCGCATGACCGCTGCCGCTCGGACATGCCGGACTGAAGAGCACCACTTCATTGGGCCTCGCCAGTTCACGGGCCAGGAACACGGCCATGGGCACGTTGTCGGCCAGGTATACCTCACAGCCCGTATCGGCCGGCAACTCCTCCGCAGCTACCCCGAACAACACCAGGGCCGATACCCTTTCCCGAAGGAGTTCGGCCACCTGGCCCTCGCTCATGTCATCGCTCCAGGTCCCGGCGATCCAGATCACACGCGCTTCCAGCGAGACCAGCGAATCGAGGGCAGCATCAATGAACGTGGCTTTGCTATCGTTGATGTATACCACATCGTTCACATTCGCCACCATTTCCATGCGATGCGGCCCGGCGACGTGAGTTGCCAGCGCTTCGTGACGCGCACGCACCAGGGCATCCACGGAAGTGGTCGCTGCCATTGTGTTCTTCGGTCCGGTCCTCTTCATGGCCTTGCGGGTGTTAAAGCGCCTTCACAGCGGTCTTGAACCGACGACCACGTTCTTCGTAGTTCTCGAACAGATCGAAGCTGGCGCAGGCCGGGCTCAACAGTACCGCATCACCCTCCTCTGCGATGCCATAGGCCGCTCGCACGGCCTGTTCAGCGCTGTCCGCGTCCACCATGTTGGGTACCAGCTCGCCAAACGCCTTGTGCAACTTGGCATTGTCCTTTCCGAGGCATACGATCGCCTTCACCTTCGTCCTCACCAGCTCACGCAGCGAAGTGTAGTCGTTGCCCTTGTCCACACCACCAGCGATCCATACCACGGGCCGGTCCATGCTTTCCAGCGCATACCACGCGGAATTGACGTTGGTCGCTTTTGAATCATTGATGAACTCGATGCCGTGTACCATGGCCACGCGCTCCAGTCGATGCTCCACGTTCTGGAAATCGCTGAGGCTCTCACGCACCACATCGTTGCGCAGCTCGAGCACGCGGGCGGCGATCCCGGCGGCCATGGAGTTGTAGACATTGTGTCGGCCTTGGAGTGCGAGTTCGTGAATGGACATGTCGAAGGTGGTTTGGTCGGTGGTGATGAGGATGCGGTCGTTCTGCAGATGGGCGCCTTGCGCCACGGTACGTTCAATGGAAAAGGGCCACTGGCGCGCCTTCACAGTGTGCGAGCGGAGCCATGAGGACGTCTCCGGGTCGTCCGCACAATGGACGAAGTGGTCCGCGGGACCCTGGTTCATGGTGATCCGGAACTTGCTCGCCACGTAATTCTCCATCCGGTACTGGTAGCGGTCCAGATGGTCGGGGGTGATGTTGAGCAGCATGGCGATGTGGGGGCGGAAATCGCGGATGCCATCCAACTGGAAGCTGCTCAGCTCGAGCACGTACCACGCTCGATCACCTTCCGCAACAAGGCCGGCGAAACTGGTGCCCACATTACCCCCTACGGCCACATCAACACCCGCGTTCCGCAGGATGTGGTGCATGAGCAGCGTGGTCGTGGTCTTGCCATTGCTTCCCGTGATCCCGATGATGCGGCCCTTGCAATGGCGGTAGGCCAGCTCGATCTCACTGATCACGGGGATGCCGCGCTCATGCGCTGCTACCACGAGCGAGGCCGTATCCGGGATGCCAGGGCTCTTCACGATCTCGTTCGCTTCAAGGACCCGCGTGGCGGTATGACCACCCTCCTCGAACTCAACACCAAGGCGCACCAGCTCATCGCGGTACTTCGGCTTGATGGCACCGGCATCGCTCACGAACACGGAATGGCCGCGTTGAACGGCCAACTTCGCCGCGCCAACGCCGCTCTCCTGTGCCCCGAGTATCACCAGCTTGTTCATCGCAGCTTCAGGGTTACGATGGAAAGCACGGCCAGCATGATCCCCACGATCCAGAAGCGGGAAACGATCTTGCTCTCGTGGATACCCTTCTTCTGGAAGTGATGGTGCAAGGGGGACATCAGGAAGATGCGCCGGCCTTCACCGTACTTCCGTTTCGTGTACTTGAAGTAGGAGACCTGCATCACCACGCTCAGGTTCTCCACCAGGAAAATGCCGCACAGCACGGGGATCAGCAGTTCCTTACGGACCAGGATCGCGAGCGTGGCGATGATGCCGCCGAGGGCCAGGCTGCCGGTATCGCCCATGAAGACCTGCGCAGGATAGGCGTTGTACCACAGAAAGCCGATGCATGCACCGAGCAAAGCACCAATGAACACCGCCAGCTCGCCCGAGCCGGGGATGTACATGATGTCCAGGTATTGCGCGAAAATGACGTTACCGCTCACGTAGGCGAGGATGCCCAAGGTCATCACCATGATCGCCGAGGTACCGGTGGCCAGACCATCAACACCATCGGTGATGTTCGCGCCGTTGCTCACGGCGGTGATGATGAAGATGACGACCAGGATGTAGATGACCCAGGTGTACTGACGCGCCTCACGACCGAACACACCGAGAATGGACGAGTAATTGAACTCATTGTCCTTGATGAACGGGATGGTGGTGTTCGGCATCTTCCGGTTCAGCATGAAGTGCTGTGTGCCGTCCTCCTCCGTGATCGTGTTCACCTCTGCCGCGTCGAGCTGTTGCGCAACGGATGCAGGGACCTCGACACGCGTACGGATCTCCGGGTGGAAATAGACCGTGGCCCCGATGATGATGCCGAGCCCGACCTGACCGACCACCTTGAACTTGCCAGCCAGCCCACGCTTGTCCTTCTTGAAGACCTTGATGTAGTCATCGAGGAAGCCGATCGTACCCAGCCACACCGTGCTGACGAGCAGCAGGATGATGTAGATGTTGTTGAGCTTGGCGAAGAGCAGCGTGGGAATGATCGTGGCCGACAGGATGATCAGGCCGCCCATGGTCGGTGTGCCCTGCTTCTGCAACTGCCCTTCGAGACCGAGATCACGGACGGTCTCGCCCACCTGCATGCGACGAAGCAGGTTGATGAT
Source organism: Flavobacteriales bacterium (assembly GCA_046306055.1). GTDB lineage: Bacteria > Bacteroidota > Bacteroidia > Flavobacteriales_F > PHOS-HE28 > PHOS-HE28. Next base: position 33,283 of record JBKDXR010000049.1, on the reverse strand, counting down.
GCCCTGTCCCCACCACAGGCTGATGAGCAGGGAGGTGAACACCGCCATCGCTGCACGGAACGAGATGTAGTTGAACACCCCTGCACCAGGCACGCTGGGACCGATCGCTTCAAACAGGTGGTACAGCATTACTTGTGCAGCAGTTCAAGGGTTTCCTTCAGAATGGCCACATCGTCGAACGGGTATTTCTCACCCTTGATCTCCTGATAGGTCTCGTGACCCTTGCCGGCCAACAACACCACATCGCCGGGCTTTGCCATGCCCACGGCCTGGCGGATCGCCTCCCTCCTGTCGGCGTTCATCCACACGCGATGCTGGTCGCCAGGGGACACACCCGCGCGCATCTCACCCAGTATGACGGCAGGGTCCTCGCTCCGCGGATTATCGCTCGTAAGCACCACGTGACCGCTCAGCTCGGCAGCGATTCGGGCCATCACCGGGCGCTTGGCCTTGTCGCGATCCCCACCACAACCCACCACGGTGATCACTTGCTCGTTCGCCCCGCACACTTCATTGATGGTGGACAACACGTTCTTGAGGGCATCCGGCGTGTGGGCGTAATCCACTATGCCCAGCACCCCTCCGGTACTGCGCACCACTTGGAACCGACCGCGAGGAGGTTCAAGGTCGCTGAGCGCGGTCAGCACGTTGAGCGGTGCCTCACCGAGCAGGATGGCCGTGGTGTATACCGCCAACAGGTTGCTCGCATTGAACTCGCCGATCAGCCGTGCATACAGGTCATGCCCATCGATATTGAGATGCAGTCCAGTGAGCTGGTTCTCGACAATGCGTGCCCGGTGATCGGCCATGCTGCGTACCGCGAAGGAGCGCTTCGTGGCCTTGGTGTTCTGCAACATGACCGCGCTATTGGCATCATCAGCGTTGACCAGGGCGAAGGCCGTGGAAGGCAACTGATCGAAGAACCCTTTCTTGGCCTTGATATACTCGGCGAAAGTGCCGTGATAATCCAAGTGGTCATGGGTGATGTTCATGAACACTCCGGCCGTGAACTCCACACCTGCGATGCGCTGTTGCACCACGCTGTGCGAGCTCACCTCCATGAAACAATGCGTGACCCGCTCGGCCACCATCTCGGCCAGCAGTTCATTCAACCGGACCGCATCGGGCGTGGTGTGCGTGCTCGGTATGGTACGCTGGCCGATGCGGATCTCCACCGTGCTGATGAGGCCGCACTTGTAGCCGAGCGACCTGAACAACCGGAACAACAGAGTGGCTGTGCTCGTCTTGCCGTTGGTACCGGTGATGCCGACCAACTTCAGTTTGCGCGAAGGATGGCCGTGGAAATTCGCCGCAAGAATGCCCAGGGCCTCGGCCGCATCCTGAACGCGCACATAGGTCACTCCCTCCTTGCGCTCGGCGGGCATCTGTTCACAGACCACGGCGCTCGCGCCTGAATCGATCGCCTTGTCGATGTAGTCATGACCATCCACTTGGGTGCCACGCGTCGCCACGAAGAGCGTGAACGGCACCACCTTCCGGCTGTCGAACGCGATCTGCTCGATGGCCGTGTTCGTGGAGCCGACCACCTGCTCGATGCGCACCTTGTAGAGGATGTCCTTCAGGAGTTTCATGTGAGCTCGATCACGATGGTGGTTCCCTGCCGTGCCCGAGTGCCGGGAGGAATGGACTGACGCCTGACCATGCCGTTACCGCTGATGCGCACGCGCAGGCCACGGTTCTCCAGCACATACAGCGCATCCTTCAACCCCATGCCAAGTACGTTGGGCACCAGGTCGAGGGCATCCGAGGGGATCACGCGATGGTTCAACACCACCACACTATCGCCGGCCTCCGTGCTCACCCATTCGCCCTCGCCCTTCTGCGTGAAGGGCACGTGGAGCCCTTGAAGAGCGGTGCGGATATCACCGGCATGGCCGCCCATGCTCACTGGTGTACGAGGCCCTGTCACCTCGGCCAGTCGCGTGGGCTGCTGTAGCTCCAGGCGGTTGCTGTAGATCTTGTCCGCGATCTCCTTGAAGATGGGTCCGGCCACCACATTGCCGTAGTAGCCACTGGTCGTGGGGCCGTTCACCACAACGATGCAGCTGTATTTCGGTGCATCGGCGGGGAAGTAGCCAACGAACGAGGCCTGATAGCTCACACCGTTCTCCCGATAACTGCCATTGCGAGCGATCTGGGCGGTCCCCGTCTTACCAGCGATGGCGAAATGCGCTGCCTTCAGGTTGGTGGCCGTCCCGCTGTCCACCACACCGACCAGCATGTCATGTACCGTGGCTATTGTGCTTTCCGAAGCGATCCGTTCGTTCATCACCACGGGCTTGAACTCCTCCACGGTGCGTCCGTTCCGCGTGATGCGTTCCACGAATTGCGGCTGCATCATGCGGCCCTTGTTGGCCACCGCATTGTAGAATGTCAGCACCTGCAAGGGTGTCAGGGCCACTTCGTATCCGATGCTCATCCAGGGCAGGCTCACACCGCTCCAACCCTTTTCACCCGGACCGCGCAACGTGGGCACCGGTTCGCCAGGGACCAGAACGCCCGTGGGCTGATGCAATCCCATGCGCTTCAGGCCTTCGACGAACCGCTTCGGGTCCTTCTGGTAGGCACGGTGCACGGCAACGCTGATGCCCGTGTTGGCGGACACCTCAAGGGCGCGTTGCACGGTGATACGACCGAACCCACCTTCATGCGAATCCTTCATGATGCGGTCATGGAACCGGACCTGACCGCGCTTGGTATCGACCGTATCCGTGGCCTTGATCCGACCATCCTCAATACCCACCATGAGCGAGGCCAACTTGAAGGTGGAGCCAGGCTCCGTGGCACCGGCGATGGCATGGTTCAACGACTCCACGTAAACGCTGTCGTTCACCCGGGTTAGATTGCTGATGGCCTTCACATAGCCCGTGGCCACCTCCATCACCACCACCGTACCATACTGTGCCCCATGGTGCCGCAGCTGCCGTTCAAGCGCAGCGTCCGCCACGTCCTGCAGGTTGATGTCGATGGTCGTGTGTATGTCGGAACCCGGCACCGGGTCCGTGCCATCGCCATCGTCCATCGGCATCCACACCCCGCCCGTGAGCCGGCGTTCCAGCCGTCGTCCAGTGGTACCCTTCAACCACTTGTCGTAGCCACCTTCAAGACCGATGGCGCTGCTATCGCGCAGCACATAACCCACTGCACGGGCCGCCAACCGCCCGAACGGATGTGCCCGCACTGTCCGCTTTTCAGTGACCAGCCCGCTCTTGTACCGGCCCAACCGATAGAGCGGGAACTCCTTCAGTCGCTGCACCTGTGTGTGGTCGGCCTTGCGCTTCACCAGGTAATAGCGCTCCTTGCGGACCCGGGCATCGGTAAGGTCCCGTTTGTACTCGGCTGCAGTACGGTCACCGAACAGGTCCGCGAGGCACCAGCTGAGGGAGTCGATGTTAGCGCGGAAGATCTCGTTGGTGAGCGCCGCCGCTACCATGTCCATTCGCACATCGTACTCAGGCACGCTGGTGGCGAGCAACCTGCCATCCTCACTGTAGATATGTCCGCGATCGGGCTGTACCGTGCGATAGGCCGTGCTCACATGCTCGGCCTTGGCGCGCCACTTATCGCCCTCCACCAATTGAATGGTGAAGAGCTTCACCGCAATGGCGCAGGCGAACAGCACCATCAGCAGGTACACGATGTTGGCCCGGGCCCTCAGTTGCGAACGGTCGCTCATCGGGTGCGGGTCTTTTTAAGCTCACGTTCCTTTACCTCCACCTTCACGGGTGGCACGCGGCTCTCGTGCAGGCCCAGTGCGCCGATGCCCGCCGCCACCTGGCTTTGTTGCTCGAGCTTCTCAAGCTGTGCGCGCACGGTGATATACTCCGAACGCAGCTCCTTCACTTCGCCTCCCGTGCGGTCCAGTGCGCGCACAATGCGTTCGGTGTGGTAGCCGTAGGCGATGTAGACGATCATCATGAACGAGCAGAACAGGATGAACGGCATGTTGCCGAGCACGTGTTCCCGGGTGAGGAAGGACCCGTTGAGCACGTTGATGAAGGACACCGGCAGCTTGGCCCGCGGGGCGGCGGAAGCCTTGCCGGGCTTCTCCGTGGTCTCCTCCTTCTGTTCGCGCAACTTGTTCACGTGCGTACTGCTATGCGTAACCGGGCACTGCGTGCCCGGGGATTCTCATTGATCTCCTGTTCCGTGGGTTGGATCGCCTTGCTGCCCAATGGGTCGAACGGCCTGAGCCGGTTGCCGAAACGGTCCTTCTTCTCTTCGCCGCCCAGATCGCCGCTGCGCATCCAGTTCTTCACCAAACGGTCCTCCAGGCTGTGGTAGCTGATGATCACCAGTCGACCGCCAGGTCGCATCACCTCGGCACTGAGCTGAAGAAGTGATTCCAGCGAACCGAGCTCATCGTTCACGGCGATCCGCAGGGCCTGGAACACCTGCGCCAGGAAACCGCTCTCCCGGCCTCGGGGCGTCACGGGGCGCAGGGCCTCCACCAGTTCGAACGTGGTGGTGATCCGCCGCACGGCATTGGCCTTCACCAGCTGGCGTGCCACTCGGTGCGCCGCATCCACCTCGCCATACTTACGGAGCACATCGGTGAGCGCGGTCTCCTCGAGATCCCGGAGCAACTGTGCCGCCGTTCGTTTGGCTCGCCGGTCCATGCGCATGTCCAGCGGACCATCGAAGCGGAAGCTGAAGCCCCGGCCACCCGTGTCGAACTGATGGCTGCTGACGCCGAGGTCCGCCAGGATACCGTCCACCGGCAACATCTGCAGGAACCGCAGATGGTTGCGCAGCCAACGGAAATCGGACCTCACCAAGGTGAACCGGTCATCCTTGGGTGCATTGGCCCAGGCATCACGGTCGCGATCGAAAGAGATCAGTCGACCCCACGGCCCCAGTTTCTCCAAAATGGCCCGGCTGTGACCACCCCCCCCGAACGTTACGTCCACATAGACGCCATCGGGACGAATGTTCAACCCATCGATACAGGATTGTAAAAGAACGGGAGCGTGGTACTCACTCTGCATCCGCATTGCCTAGGCTGCCCATGACATCCTCGGCAAGGGCAGTGAGATCCACTTTCTCGCGCAACATGCCGGCATGGCCCTCCTTGCTCCAGATCTCCACACGGTCCATCATTCCGATCATCTTGATGTCCTTGCCGATACCGACATGGTCCATCAGGCTTTTCGGCAGGAGCAAACGATCGCTGGGATCAAGCTCAACCGGGGTCGCTCCGTTCATGAAGCGTCGGATGAACTCGAGGTTCTTCTCCACGAAGCGATTGAGTCGTCGCATCATGGATTGCGTTTGCTCCCATTCGGCCATGGGATAGAGCACGAGACAGGGCTTGAACACATCCCGATTGACCACGAAGCCCTTCTGGAGCTCACCATCGAGCTGCTTGCGCAGCCCGGCAGGGAGCGTCAGGCGCCCTTTGGCGTCCAGTCGGAGATCGTATTCACCCAGGAGGTTCAGCATGCCAGCGTGTGCGCGGGATGGACGCGAAAGTAGGCCAAATGCCCCACTTTCAGCCACTTACTCCCACTTTGACCCGTATTGTTGATAATTTTTCAACGGCCAAGCTAGCAATATGTTGCCAAACACCGGAAAAACAGTGAAAAATGAGCACAAAATACCGGTGGGGCAAAGTGGGGCTAATTAACACCCACTTTGCCATTCCGACCCACCCGGTGGGTACGGACCAGTTCGCGAAGCACCGACGAGAACACTCGGTGAGGCGCTCCCCAGCTCACCAAAGCGTCCACAGCGCAGTGTGAACAGGCACCCCTTGCGGGGGGCTTGCATAGTGGAGCACCGCCTACCTTTGGACGGATGGCGATGCACCCATGGTGAGCGAACGACATTTGAAGGAAGAAGGCGAGTTCAGGTACCTGGAGGCGGGCGAGGGTCACCCCTTGATCCTGCTTCACGGCCTGTTCGGCGCGCTGAGCAACTTCGGCCCGCTGTTCGATCACTTCTCGCCGCGCTACAAGGTGCTGGTGCCCATGTTGCCCCTGTATACCATGCCCATGTTGAGCACCAACGTGGACAACCTTGCGCGGTTCCTGGAGCGGTTCATCCGCCACAAGGGCTACAAAGAGGTGAACCTCATTGGTAACTCACTAGGCGGCCATGTGGCTCTCGTTTATTGCAGCCGCTTTCCGGCCATGGTGCACAGCCTGGTGCTCACCGGCAGCAGTGGTCTCTATGAGAACGCGTTCGGTGGTGGGTTCCCCCGCCGGGAGGACAAGGAGTTCATCCGCAAGAAGGTGGCGGTCACCTTCCACGACCCCAAGCACGCCAGCGACGAACTGGTGGACGAGGTGTTCGAAACGGTGAACGACAAGGGCAAGTTGATCCGCATCCTATCCTTGGCCAAGAGCGCCATACGCCATAACATGGCCAGCGAACTGCCCAAGTTCACCATGCCCACCCTGCTGATCTGGGGCCGGCAGGACACCATTACGCCACCACACGTGGCCGAGGAGTTCCATACGCTGATGCCCCACAGCGAACTGCACTGGATCGATGAATGCGGCCATGCGGCCATGATGGAACGACCCGAGCAGTTCAACGCCATCCTGGAGAACTGGCTTTCAAGGACGATCCGCTAGGAATTCGGCTTCGGCCAGAGCAACGAGCGGTCATCCACGCACCTCCCATCCATGCGCTCCCTGATCGCCGAACACCTGGGCAGCGGCCGCGAGGCCAAGCACTGGCCCAAGCCCTCGCTACCCGAGTACGCCTTCATTGGCCGCAGCAATGTGGGCAAGAGCTCGCTGATCAACATGCTCTGCAACATCAGCAAGCTGGCCCGTGTAAGCAATACGCCCGGCCGCACACGCAATGTGGAGCATTTCAAGGTGGCCGGTACATTGACGAGCGAGCGGCCGTGGATGCTGGCCGATCTTCCCGGGTACGGTTTCGCCAAGGCCAGCAAGGCCGAACGCGCCATCTGGGAAAAGATGATCCAGACCTACCTCAAGGAGCGCGAGAACCTCCAGAACGTGTTCCTGCTGGTGGATTCCCGGCTCGAGCCACAGCAGAACGACCTGGACATGATCCAGTGGCTGGGCGAGAACGGCATCCCGTTCGTGATCGTGTTCACCAAGAGCGACAAGCTCGCACAGCCCAAGGTGCAGGCCAATGTGGCGGGTTTCAAGCGGGAGCTGAAGAAGACCTGGGACCAGCTTCCCACCATGTTCACCACGTCCTCCGAGACCGCCAAGGGCCGGGATGAACTGCTCGGGTTCATCGAAGAGGTGAACGCCCAATGGGGGCACTGACCCCTGCCATCGGGTGAAAGGCCCTACTTCTTGTTCAGTTCGGGCAGCATATGCTCGGCGAAGTACGCCGCAAAGTCGCGCATCTGCGCGGCCATGCGCGCCTCACCGGTCGCCCTGTCGAACGTATCGGCCAGGGTGAGGATGTTCTGGTGGAAGAAGGCTTTCATTTCGTCCACGGTCATCTCCTTGGTCCACAGGTCGATGCGCATGGTGTTCTTCTCCTGCTCATCCCATAGGGCGAGCAGTACGGCCTTGCTTGTGCTACGTACACCACCGTCCTCGGCCTCCCAATCGATACGGTCGGGCACGTTGTTCTCATCAAGCTGAATGGAAAGGCGGATATCGGAAGTCCTCATGGAATGTCGGGGGCAAGACGCTTAGGCTAACGGGGCTTGTAGCTTTTCAGAATGAGCCGTGGGTCGTCCAGGGCGAACAGCTGCGCGAAGGTGATGCGCGGGTTATCCTCCATATAGGACCGCACCATGCGGTAACCGATCCACTCCCCGATATGTCCAGGGCTTTCGCGGGGGAAGCCGTTCGTGAACGGCCCATCGTTCATCAGCCGTCCGATGTCGCCGGCCTTCTTGCTGTAGAGTTGGTCCTTACCAACGATATCCTTCCAGATCAGCAGTTCGTTGGCCTCGCACCAGGCCAACTGGGCCTGACTGAAGGCGAACTTGAGATGGGGCTCCGTATCGGGCAGTAACGCATCGAGCAGCACCATCACTTTACCGGTCTCGACGAGATTGGCGAGCACATCGGCACCGCGTATGTCACGCGTATAATGCACCAGCAGCCAGCCTTTCACAGCGCTCGGCACCATCATCTCGGGCATCATACGGTCCTTCACATATTGCGGGAACGCCTCGGGAGCGAGGTACCCGATCACCGGATGGTCCTTGCCAATGAACCACTCCACGCCAATGCCGAGCACGCTGTCCGTGGGAAAGATGCCATAGTTGTAGCCCGAATTGAAGGCAATGGGCCGCGGGGTAAGGCTGTCCGGGAACAAGGTGCGCAGACGCCCGAAAGCCAGGTCCAGGTCACGGTCCTGGGCGGCCATGTCACCCAGGACGCTGTCCACGGCTTGTTGCGCAAGGGACCAATCGGGGTCGTGTACGAACCGCTCCAACACCAAGGTCAGGTCGGGGTCCTCCAAGGGAGCGCCTTGCAGGATCTCCTCGATGTAGATGCGATAGAACTCGCCATATGTGGCATGGGCCTTGCGACTGACCATGGCCATGCTGTCCGAAGGAGCATTGAACAGGTCACGGTCCAAACGTCCGATCCGCAGGTCCAATGGCCGGGGTTCGACATCCGCGGCCGGTCCTGAACCACCCGAACAGGCTGCCAGGAAGATCGATGCAGCAGCTAGCCACACCCAGGATGCCCGATCGGTCAACACGTTACTTTTGATCGCTGTAAACGAACCGCAAAACTATGAAGAAGGTCCTCGTGCTTTGTGTGGCCGCCTTGACCGGCCTGAATTCCCTGCAAGCCCAGGAGGCCGCAGGCAACGGCGGTGTACGGTTCGGTCTCAAGCTCAGCCCGAACATGGGCTGGGCCACCTCTGAGACCAAGGACCTTGAAGCCAATGGCTCAGGGTTCGGGTACACCTTCGGCCTGCTCTCCGAGTTCCCCATCGGCAGCACGGGCAACTACCGGTTCGCCACGGGCATCAACATGAACAACATCATGGCGAAGTGGAAGCAGGAGTTCCAGTACTTCGATGCTCCTGGGCAAACCACGAAGAAGTCCAAGGAGCTCACCACGGACGCCAGCCTTCAGTACCTGGAGATCCCGCTCACGGTGAAGCTCATGACGAACGAGATCGGGTACATGCGCTATTTCGCACAGGTCGGATTCGGTGCTGCCTTCAACATCCGAGCGCGCGCTGACATGGTCCAGCCGGTCTATTTCGAGAATGCGCCCACCATCGTGGAGAAGTTCGAAGAGTTGGAGAAGGAGAACATCTCCGACAAGATCAATCTCTTCAAGGCCTCATTGATCGTGGGCGGTGGCCTGGAGTACAATTTCAGCGGGAACACGAGCCTGCTGGCCGGCATCACGTATAACAACGGGTTCACCAACATCGCCAACTTCGATGCCGTCCCGGAGAAGAAGGCCGACCTGCGCGCCCATTACCTGGAACTGACAATCGGGCTATTCTTCTGATCACACTCACCGGAACTGACCGAGGTCCTGTCGCGTACCGGCAGGACTTCGCATTTTTAGGCCATGAACATACCCGGGGCCATAGACCACATCACCGACTGGTTGCGAGCACACTGCGAACGCACAGGTCAACGCGGATTCGTTGTGGGCGTGAGCGGCGGTGTGGACAGCGCCCTTACCAGCACCCTCTGTGCACGTACCGGCCTGCCCACCTTATGCGTGGAAATGCCGATCCACCAAGCCCATGCGCAGGTGCAGCGTGCCCAGGACCACATTACGTGGCTGCGCGAGCGGCATCCGAACGTACGGTTGGAAGTGGTGCAGCTCACCGCTGTGTTTGATGCGCTCGTGGCAGCCCTTCCCAAGGATGATGACCCACGCCAGCTGGAGCTCTCCCTGGCCAACACCAGGGCCCGATTGCGAATGACCACGTTGTATTACTTCGCAGGAGTTCTCCGCTACCTCGTGGCCGGCACCGGGAACAAGGTGGAGGACTTTGGCATCGGTTTCTTCACCAAGTACGGCGATGGCGGTGTGGACCTTTCTCCCATAGCCGACCTTACCAAGACGGAGGTGTTCGCCATGGCGAGGGAACTAGGCATCATCGAGAGCATCCTGCAGGCCAAGCCGACCGATGGGCTTTGGGGCGACGACCGCAACGACGAGGACCAGATCGGCGCCTCGTACCCCGAACTGGAATGGGCCATGGACCTGCGTTACCGGGGCGTGGATATCCGCCATCAAGAGCTCACCGACCGGCAACACCAAGTGCTGGCCATCTTCGATCAGCGACATGCGGCCAACCGGCACAAGATGGAGCCGATCCCCGTGTGCCTGATCCCCGAGGGGTTCAGAGAATGACCGATCTCCGAACCCCTTCCTGGTCGGCCCTGCGCAACCCATACCGTGCCTTGGTACTGCGGGCCTTCGTCATGGGATTAACGACCATTGCCCGCACCCGACTTTGGATGCCTCATGAACGGCATGAACAGGCCACCGTGGGGATCGGCATCACCCTTCTTGAGCGGCCGTAAGCCCATGCCTCAGGCCGGCACCGCCAGTACTGGGCAGCTCACCGAGCGGACCACCTGTTCGGTCTGCGTACCACGCAATGCATCCAGGAAGCCATCCCGGCCCTTGGTGGCCATCACCACCACATCGGCATCAATGGCCTCGGCCATGTGAACGATGGTGCCCACCACTTCGCCCGGGCGCACCACTTGCTCCACCTTCCATCCGGCAAGCGAGGGCAGTTCAATGTGCGGGGCCGAAGCCTCATCACCCACGTGCAATAAGGTCAACACACCATTCTGCTGTTCGAGCGCTGTGATCAAGCGATAGGCCATCTCAATGGCGTTCTTCGGATGCGGGTCCATGGTGACCGGGACCAGGACACGCCGCACCGAGACCTTACCGGTGGCCACCTCCAGGAATCCCTTTCCCTGGTACGGCACGAACAGCGTTGGCTCTCCGGCACCACGGGCCAGTGGTGTGGCCACCTTCCGCCTGAACCATTGCCGCCCCCCTTCGTTCCCGTGAGCGGCCATGACGACCAGGTCGGTCGGGTGTTCCTCCAGGTATTCGAGGCAGGCCCCAACGGGATCCCCGCCGTCGAGAATCACCTTGCGCACACCCACACCGAGCTTCTGAAGCCCTTCCATATCGTGGGCGTCGCCGATGAGGCCCCATTTCGCAAGCGTGCTCCTCACACCCGGCATCTCGCTCCAATCGGTCTGCCCGTCGTTGTCGGCCACATGCATGATGGTGATGGCTGAACGGGTGTTCACCGCGATCCGCAAAGCATGAAGGAAAGCCCTGTCACTGCCGGAGCCCAGGTCCGTGGGGTGGAAGATGCGCATGGTATGGTTCGTTCTGTTCACAGCGTGGAGCACACGGCTGCGTTCGGCAAAGAAAAGACGGGGAACCGCAGTACGACAGGACAGCCCTCATTCCAGCGCGTTCAGTGCTCATAGAGCGCACCTCGCCACCACACCTTGGCGGTGTTCTGGTTCAAGCGGGCGAGGATCAAGCCACGATCAAGTACGAACTCCTGTACCGGCTGGCCGCGCACCACCACTTCGGAAACACCATTCCGCCACACTTTCAGGGAGCGGTCCACATCCACATAGGCCAGGTAGCTCCAGGAGGCCTGCCATTGCTCGGGCACAAAACGTTCAACGGTCTGGACCCGTCCTTGGATGAACACGTTAAGGAAGTTGCGGTCCTCGATCACCACCAAGCTGTCCATCACCTCCCAGCGCTGGGGCTCGAAGCCCATCGCGGTGTGCACCAGCTTGCCATCGAACACCTTCAACGCGCCGCTCAGATCGAGCCAGGCCATGACACCCTTGCCCACCTCATAGCGCTGCGGCATCTGGCCTTCCAGGTCGTACACCGTGCCTTTGTAGAACACTTTGAAGCTCTTGTCGCTCATGTCCCTATACGCCACCATGTCCAGCCCGCACTTGAACTCCATCTCGGTCACAAGGTCGCACAGTTCAATGACCTGTCCTTGGTAGAACACCTTGAACTTGCGGTCGTAGGCGGACACCCATGCCAGCAGATTATCGCCTGCTTTCCATTGAAGCAGGGCGTTACCCGCCAGTTGGTCCTCGATCACCACGATCTCGCCTTTGTAATACGCACCAACGGTCTGTAAGCGGTCATCCTTGAACGCGGCCACACTATCCTCGGTGATATGGGGTCCCGTGACCGAACTGAGCAGCCGCGGTTTATCATCAAAGACCTTGAACATGCCAGCGACGGAGAACCCCACCAAATGATCGGTGACCACCACGTCGGTTCCAGCAGCATCATCGATCTTGGTGACCTTGCCGTTCTGGTAGACCTTGAGGTCCGCCTGCGCATCGGAATACACCACCTTGTTGCCACCCACCTTGATCCATTCCGGTTTCAGGTGATCGATCTGCGTGAACACGCCCCGATCGAACACATACAATCGGCCCATGTAGTCGAGGAACGCAATGACATCCTGGGCGGATAGCCCATGACCGAGGAGGAACCCAAGAGCAAGTAGAGCATAGCGCATGATGAACCAAAGTAAGGCTTCTACGGCCCTACCTCCGCACTCCTATGCGAATTCCGTGCCTACCCAACGCTACCTTGCAGGGTCACCTTTCATCCGAACACGCATCAAGGGAAAAGAGAACGTTCATGTCGGACCCGGAGATCCTTATGCAACTGCGCACCGGAAGGGAGCACAAAGCGCTTGTGGAACTTTACGCCCACCTGCCCAAGGTGGAACGGATGGTGCGCAACAACAGCGGTACGCGGGCCGATGCCAAGGACCTGTTCCAGGACGCCCTGATCATCCTCTTCGGCAAGGCCAAGGAAGATGGCTTTGCGCTCAGCTGCTCCATTGGCACCTACCTCTTCGCCATTTGCCGCAACCGTTGGCAGGAGGAATTGCGGAGACGTGGGCGTTTTGCACAAGAACTGGACACCGTGCCCGATGAGCCTGCCGACCTCGCGGCACTGCTGGCCGAGGAAGGCCGGTTCGGGTCGGCCGAGCGGGCACTGCGCTCACTGGGGGACAAATGCCTCGACCTGCTGAAGCGCTTCTACCTGCTGAAGGAGCCGCTGCTCTCCATCGCCAGGTCGATCGGGCTCTCGGGCGAAGGAGCGGCCAAAACGCGGAAGTACAAGTGCCTCGAAGAGGCGCGCAAGCGATACCGGACGTTGATCGCACAGGGATCCATCGCACAACCTCAACTCCCCTGAGCGATGAGGAACGAACTGACCCTGATCGAACTGGCCGACCGCTACCTGCGCGGAGAACTGAACACCACTGAACGTGCTAAGCTCGAAGAACGGATGCGCACCAACGCGGAACTACGCGAACTGGTGGAGGATCAACGTGTCCTGCTTGGAGGGCTCCAACGCCTGGCGCTCCGACCTGCGGTGGACAAGGCCTATCGCAGTTACAAATTCGGGAAGTGGGCTCCCGGCATCGGAGGGGCGGTGGTGGCCGCGTTGCTGATCTCCGGTGGTGCCCTATGGATGACCGGCGAACATGAGGCCGTTCCCATCATCAGCCCAGAGCCCGTTCCCATTGAGATCGAGGACGCTGAACCAGGGGCCACGGATGCACCAGGGGATGCACCGGCTACTGGGACCGTACGCACCCGACCGGAACAGCGCGATACTGTGATCATGATCATGCAGAACGGCGTATTGACGCCCATCTCAGCAAAGGATACCGTGGGCAAAGGCACGATGAGGATAGTGAAGACCGTGCCCATTACCGCCTCAAGCCCCGAAAAGCTTCAGCACAGTCTGGATTCCGTTCAACGGGCCGGTGCACCCACCCAAGACATACCCGCAAAGGTGATACCTCGGGATTCGTTGCTCCAGTTGCTGGAATGGGAACTCGTGCCGAAGATCGAATGACCTGATCCTATCCGATCGTCCAGGTCCGCTCTCCACGCAGGAGGGCATCCAGATCGCCCGCGCCCTTCTTCGCCCTGGCCTGTTCCACTTGTGCGTTGATCCGGCTTTCCACGGTGGAACGCTCGGCGATGTAGAGCACACCGAAGGGTCGCGGCATGGCGCCTTCGTGGCGAGGGTCGTCGAACAAGCGTACGAGAATGCTGGCCTTGAAGCTGTCGCGCTCGTCGTGCACCCAGAGGTCATCTGGCAAGGATCCACCGGGCGTGATATCCACGATCACGGGAGTCATGCCATCGAGCTTGATGCCCTTCGTACCGTTGGCGAAGACAAGCGGCTTGCCATGTTCCACAAAGAGCGTGTGGAAGGGCTTGCTGGCCTTCTCGGTGAAGACCTCAAAGGCGCCGTCGTTGAAGACATTGCAGTTCTGGTAGATCTCGATGAGGCTGGTGCCACGGTGCGCATCGGCCTTCAGCAACACCTCACGCAGCTGCTTGGGGTCGCGGTCCATGGCGCGGGCAATGAAGGTGGCATCGGCCCCCTTGCATAGTGCCAGCGGGTTGAACGGATGGTCCACACTACCCATGGGCGTGCTCTTGGTGACCGCACCCTCTGGAGAGGTGGGCGAATACTGGCCCTTGGTGAGGCCGTAGATCTCGTTGTTGAAGAGCAGCACGTTCACGTCCACATTGCGGCGCAACAGGTGGATGAGATGGTTGCCCCCGATGCTCAGCGAATCGCCATCACCGGTGATCATCCACACGCTGAGATCGGGACGCACAGCGCGCAGGCCGCTCACAATGGCAGGCGCACGGCCATGGATGCTGTGCATACCATACGTATCCAGGTAGTATGGAAAACGCGAACTGCAACCAATACCGCTTATGAAGACGATGTCCTCCTTCGGCTTACCCTGCTCCTTCAGCACGGTCTCCACCTGTTTCAGGATGGAGTAGTCGCCACATCCGGGACACCAGCGTACTTCCTGGTCACTGGCATAATCGATCTTGGCGGGTGCCGCGTTCCCGTTCAGCACTTCGTTCGCGGTGGTCATTGCTTGAGGAATTCGGTTGCAGCGGCCTTGATCTCCGCCGAGGTGAAAGGCATGCCTTGGATCTTGTTCAACCCCTTGGCATCAACGAGGTACTCGGCACGGATCAGCTGGCGGAGCTGTCCGCTGTTCATCTCGGGGATGAGCACGCGCTTGTAGCGCTTCAGGAGTTCCCCCAGCTCCTTGCGGAAAGGGAAGAGGTACCGCAGGTGCAGGTGGCCTACACAATTGCCCTCGGCACACATCTCGTTCACAGCGGTCTTGATGGCCCCGTAGGTACTGCCCCAGCCCAGGATCAACAGGTCACCACTTTCCACGCCGTTGCTCAGGTCCAGCGGGGGCACACCTTCCACCACCTTGCGCACCTTCTCGGCCCGCAGGCGCACCATCTTCTCGTGGTTCAGCGGCTCGTAACTGATGTTGCCGGTGCCGTCCTCTTTCTCGATGCCCCCGATGCGGTGCTGCAATCCCGCCATCCCTGGTATGGCCCAAGGGCGCACGCCCTTCTCGTCGCGCTTGTACGGCAGGAACTTCGCGTCGTCACCGGCAGCTTTCGGGGTCGCAAAAGGTGCTTTGATCTCCGATAGGTCCTTTGCCTCGGGAAAGCGCCAAGGCTCCGCGCCGTTGGCGATATACCCATCGGTGAGCAGGATCACAGGCGTCATGTGCTCCACGGCGATGCGCACGGCCTCGAAGGCCATCTCGAAACAATCGGTGGGGCTGCTGGCGGCCAGCACGGGGATCGGCGCTTCACCATTCCGACCATGCACCGCTTGGAACAGATCGGCCTGCTCGGTCTTGGTGGGCAATCCGGTGCTCGGACCACCGCGCTGAACGTTCACGATCACCAACGGGAGCTCCAGCATGAAGGCCAGGCCCATCGCCTCCCCCTTCAAGGCAATGCCCGGGCCGCTGCTGGCCGTTACACCCAGAGCTCCGCCGTAGCTGGCGCCGATGGCCGAGCAGATCGCGGCGATCTCGTCCTCCGCTTGGAAGGTCTTCACGCCGAAATTCTTGTGGCGGGCGAGCTCGTGCAGGATGTCGCTGGCAGGGGTGATGGGGTAGCTGCCATAGAACATGTCCAGCCCGGCCTTTTGCGCGCCGGCCACCAGACCCAACGCCACGCCCTGGTTGCCGGTGATACTGCGGTACGTGCCTTTCGGCAAAGGCGCGGGCTTCACATCGTAACGCGTGGTGAAGGTCTCGCTGGTATCGCCGTAGTTGAAGCCTGCGAGCAACGCCTTCTTGTTGGCTTCGAGCAGCTCGGGTTTCTTGCTGAACTTGGCCTGCAGGAAGTGTTCGCTGTTCTCCAGGCTGCGGCTGAACATCCAGTTGATGAAGCCAAGCACGAACATGTTCTTGCAGCGGTCCTTCTCCTTCATGCCCAGCGTGGTATCCGCCAGGGCATTGCGGGTCATTTTGGTCACATCCACGGAATGCACCGTGTAATTGGCCAAAGAACCATCGGTGAGCGGGTCCTGCTGGTCGATGTAACCGGCCAGTCTCAGGTTCTTCGCATCAAAACCGTCGCTGTTCGCGATGATGCTCCCCCCCTTCTTCAACTTGCCCAGGTTGGCCTTAAGGGCAGCTGAGTTCATCACCACCAGCACATCGCACTGATCACCCGGCGTGAAGATCTCCGTACTGCCGAAGTGCAGCTGGTAACCGCTAACACCGGCAATGGTGCCCTGGGGAGCCCGGATCTCGGCGGGAAAGTTGGGGAAGGTGCTGACGTCGTTACCGAACAGCGCATTCGTGTCCGTGAACTGCGTGCCAGTGAGTTGGATGCCATCGCCGCTATCGCCAGCGAAAAGGATGACCACATTGCGCCGTTCTTCGACGGTCTTGGTCCGGGTGGGGGTTTCCATGGGAACTTGCGCCGCGAAGTTACGGGCGGGCGCCGGGAGGACCGTGATGCAGGTCACGGCGTCCCGGGAGAACAGACAAAGGGTCCCGTTGGTTCATGATCTGCCGGTCATCTGAGGATATGGACCGGAAACAAAAGGTCCAAGCGCCAAGGGTCAGGGCCTCTTTAAGAACTCCAATAGGCCAGGTGTATGATCAACACATTGCGGCCCGTAAATGAGGGCATCGCGCTCCACCATGACGCTCAGTCCGTTCGCTTCGCAGTAGGCTTTCAGATGGACCAGAAGTATGCCGTTCAGCATCGCCAATGAAGCTTCCTCCATGGCTGCAAGTTCGCGTTGTGCGAGCTGCTGATACTCTTCAATGAACTTCTCCAGTGACCTGATCTCTTCCGTTAACCGCGCGATATCCGTGGGATGAAGAATTCGCCCATGCGGCGTATCGCTCATCACAGTTCGCTGATACTGATGACCCAGGAGCTTCAATGTGTCGTCCAATTGTGTTGCACGCACCTTCAGCTTGGACTGCTCGATCGCATGCTCCGGAAGTGCAGAGATGCACTGTGCCTTATCGAAAAACCCACAGCCCCCTTGAGCATAGGTCATGGCGCTCGGCAAAAGCAATACTGACCAGATGACCCACAAGCGCAGTCTCATGCCTCGGATATGCCTTTGTGGTGCACCCTACCAGAAGGAAGGGCCTTCAATGCTGTTTCGCACTCCGTATGACTTCACCACGAACAACCATGGATCAGCGCCGCCAGTTCTTCGGAACAGGTTCGGTCAACCGAACCAAAGCGAGGCCAGGATGATAATAACCCAGATGCGTCCACCGAAGATCCAAACTGTCTCCGCGAGCTACACCCTTAGAGTAGTCATCAACTATGCTATTCTCATCATATGCCTCCCACCCACCCCTCATTCCCTTGATGCGTAGGAACTGCAATCGAAGTGTATCAGCTTCGACACGCCATCTACCCTTCACTTCATAATCATGTGTGCAACCCTTGGTCCTGAACCAGAAGGTACTATCCTCAGATAATTCGAGCCTGTCCCGTTCCAGCTTTCTATGCATTGTAGTATATCTACCCACCCACCGATCGGGCAAGTTCGAGAACCCCAGGCAAACGACCACTAAAAGAAGTAGCACGCGCATGGTGATCTGTTCTGCTTACACCACAGCACCCAAGTTGACGGCTTCCACCGCCTTGATCTGTGGGGCCACACGTTTGATGGCCTCCTCCACCCCGGCCTTCATGGTCATGGGGCTCATGGCGCAGTTGGTGCAGGCCCCGTGCAGTTTCACGCGAACGATGCCCTCGGCGGTGACCTCTTCCAAGGAGATGTCGCCACCATCGGCCTTCAGGAAGGGACGCAGGTCCTCCAGCGCGGCTTCGATGCGCTGGATGGCCAGTTGGATCTCCTGTTCGTCCATCATCAAGCGATCATGCTCTCGGCACGTTCCAACGCGGCCAAACGCTGCTGGAAGGCACCACAAAGTTCACTAAAAGCGCGTGCTGCCGGTGTATCACCTTGTAGCACGGCCGGGCGGCCCACATCACCGGCCTCCCGGATGCTCTGCACCAGCGGCACCTCGGCCAGGAAGGGGACCTGGAGCTCATCGGCCAGGGCACGCGCTCCACCCTTCCCGAAGATGTAGTACTTGCTTTCGGGCAGTTCTGCCGGAGTGAACCAGGCCATGTTCTCCACAATGCCCAGCACAGGCACGTTCACGCTGGGTAGACGGAAGAGGCCCACGCCTTTACGGGCATCGATCAGTGCCACGTTCTGCGGAGTGCTCACAATGATGGCCCCGGTGAGCGGCACGGCCTGTACCAACGACAGGTGAATGTCGCCGGTACCAGGCGGCAGGTCAACCAGCAGGACATCCAGATCGCCCCAGTCGGCATCCTTGATCAGTTGCTCCAAGGCCTTGGTGGCCATGGGACCGCGCCAGGCGATGGCCTGGTCCGTTTGGGCGAAGAAGCCGATGCTGAGGAGCTTCACGCCATAGCTCTCCACCGGCACGATCCACTGGCGACCGTCCTTCTCCCGGGTGGCGGGCTTCTCGTGCAGGACGTCGAACATCAGGGGCATGCTGGGGCCGTAGATGTCGGCGTCCACAAGGCCCACCTTCAGACCGCGTGCCGCAAGACCGGCCGCGAGGTTCGCAGTGATGGTGCTCTTGCCCACACCGCCTTTGCCGCTGGCAATAGCCACAATGTGCTTGACCCCGGGCAGCACCTTCCGAAGGTTGCCTCTCTCGCCGCTCAAGGGAGTTACGGTGGCCATGACGGCCACATCCTGGCCAAGTGCCTGTTTCAGATTGAACAGAACGGCCTCCTCCATGCGCTTGCGGCTGTGCATCGCAGGGTTGCTCACCTCTACATGCACGCTCACCGTGTTGCCAGCGATCTTGATGTCGCGCACAAGGTCCAGGGCCACGATATCCTTTTTCAGGTCGGGCTCGACAATGCGGGATAGTGCGGAGAGGACAGCGTCCTTGGAGAATGACATGGGTCCGGAAAGGGAGTGCGAAATTAGAGCGGGAAGGGTCTTTGGTCCGCTAAAAGAACGCGCGTGGCCCCACCGTGTTCATCTCCGCCCTGCGCAACGGGCCTTTCCGCCGAAGAGATGGGCCGTGAAGGCAAATGGCTGCTGAGGACCAGGCCGGGTTCAGGAGCCTGTCTGGCCACCTGCAGAGAGATACACATTGGTGGCGTTGCGCTTCGGGTCCATCAACCAGAGCTGTGCAATGGCCGGGTCCTGAAAGAAGGCGATATCGTACGGCGCCTCCTTGGGTGTAGCATCGACCATTTGCTCGATGACATTCCTGTCCGAAAGGTCCTCCCTGTTCACAATGGCAATGCGGACCAGCCCGGCCTGCAGCACTTTCGGGGTGTACTCGGCCATGGTCCATGCCTGATCCTCCGGCATGATCCGGCCTGACCTTCGACCATCGCTCAACCATAACCTTGCCCCGGTCTCCCTCACTACATCGAGCAGGCGCAACAGCATGCTTCTGTATGCTTCGCCGTTACACGGTTGTTTCCATGTGAGCCGGACCAATCGTTGTGCGGGATGCACCTCAATGGTGGCATCCTCGTCATCGTGGAGGATCAGAACGGTCATGGTGGCCATGTTGGAGCCTTGAAGGTAATCACGCCCCGGGGAAATCCTAAAAAAAGTACGGGGCATCAGAGCCTCAATTCCGTAGATGGGTCCCAGAAAAGCCTGGCCATTTCGACGACCTGATCATTACGGACCTCGATCCCTTCCGCTTTTAGCAGCTCCTGCATGCGCTCGGGAGTGGCGAAATGATGCTTGCCTGTGAGCATGCCGATACGGTTCACCACGCGATGGGCGGGCACCTTCGGCCGCACGACGTGGCTGCCGTTCATGCAGTACCCCACAAGCCGGCTGCTGCGCGCGGCGCCGAGATACCTTGCAATGGCGCCATAGCTCGTGACACGCCCTTTGGGTATCTGCCTCACCACGTCCATCACGTCAGCAAAGAAGTCGCGCTCGGCGACCGCCCCATCGATCACCTTTCGTGTTGCCATGCTCAGGAACGCTTTGCCGCGGCCAACCAGGATCGCAAGCGCTGTTCCGACGCTGCATCAGGAAAAGCCGATCGGTCCAGGATGATCATTTGACCGGCGCTCAGGAACAAGAGCAAATGACCATCGATCTCCATCGTGCGCTGCACATACGACCATGGGATCTCACTTCGCCCGCCACCCGGTGTGGTGCCCAACAACTTCTGCTCGTCGAGCACGAAGCGTCGTTCTTCGTAAATGCGTTGGTTGTCCTTGCGGCGCGTCCACGCAAATAGCCAGACGACCATCACAGCAGGCCAACCCAAACAGGCCGAAATGAGGAAAAGGTGAAGAGGTTCACCATCGTAACCTATCCACAACAAGCCGCCGAGCAGCAAACACAGGGCATAGAGCCAGCCGCTTTTACGCCATTGCAGCATCAGCAATAGCCTGAAATAGGACTGTCGCGAAAGACGGATGGGGCTGAGCTCGATGGGCGCCATGACCTAGTGGACCCCGAAGCGTACATAGTGGATCGTCCGCCCCTCCTCCAACCACATGCTCTCGTAGTAAGTGCGGATGTTCAGCACCGCCTGTTCTTTCGGTGACACCCGCTTCACAAGGTCCGCGTAGACATTGGCGCTCTGCTCGAAGATGGGCAGCTTGTGCTCCGCGATCATCTCCAGTGTGTATTCGTAGAGGTCAGGGCTGTCGGTCTTCAGGTGTACGAACCCGCCGGGTTTCAGCACTTCCTTGTAGCGAGCCAGGAAGAGCGGGCTCGTGAGGCGCTTCCGTGGTTTGCCGAGCTGCGGATCACTGAACGTAAGCCAGATCTCGTCCACCTCCTGTGGCCCGAAGCATTTCAGCAGGTGATCCACGTGCGTACGCAGGAATCCGACGTTCGTAAGACCCTCCTCCCTGGCCATGCGCGCCCCCCGCCACAAGCGGGCGCCCTTGATGTCGACACCGATGTAGTTGCGGTCAGGGTTCATCCGGGCCAGCCCAACAGTGTACTCACCGCCCCCACAACCCAGCTCCAACACCAACGGAGCTTCCCGACGAAAGAGCAGCTCGTTCCATCGACCACGTTGCACGAGACCTTCATTCACCAATTGCTCGAACGTGGGTTGGAGAACATGTTCGAAGGTGAGGTTCTCGGCGAAACGCGCCAGCTTGTTCTTTCCCATTGATCGTGCGACTAGGCGAAGCCGCGAAATTAGGCCGTTGCCTTGGTGAAGAACTTCACAGAAGCTGAGCGAGGCTTCACGATCCCGTAACACAGGGACGAAGACCTTTGCAGCATGTTCCGTGGCGCACGCATACTGGTGGCCCCGCTCGACTGGGGATTGGGCCATGCCACGAGGTGCGTGCCGATCATCCGCGGGCTGATCCGCGACGGCGCAACGCCGATCGTAGCCGCCGATTCGGGACCAATGGCCTTGCTGAGGGCCGAGTTCCCCGAACTGGAGCACGTGCGCTTCCCCGGCGTGCACATCCGGTATGGCGGTGGCAACAGCCAGCTTTGGAGCATGGCCGCCCAATTCCCGGCGATGTTGCATGGCATCCATCGGGAACGGCGCCATTTCGAGCGGCTCCGCAAGGTCCTACGCCTGGACGCCGTGATCAGCGACCAGCGTTTCGGTATCCGAAGCACGGAATTACCGAGCATCCTTGTCACGCATCAAGTATTCCCGTTCACACCGGCGGCGCAACACTTGCTCCGCAGACTGAACCTCCACCACATCCAGCAGTTCGACCGGTGCTGGGTGATGGACGCACCGGAAGCACCAGGACTTGCCGGGGAACTTTCGCATGGGCCCGGACTTCCACAGAACGCACGCTACATAGGCACCTGCAGCCGGATCGAGGCAACAACTACGGCAGGTAGCGGACCATACCGGATCGTGGCCGTGATCAGCGGCCCTGAACCCCAGCGCACCATGCTCGAGGACCGACTGATGGCGCTTCTGCCCAACGTTCCGGGGGACCATTTGCTGGTGCGCGGACTGCCGGGTCGCGCCGAGCCCGATCGGGTGGGAAGGATACACCGCGTGCCACATCTGGCAGCAGCAGAACTCGCACGCACAATGAGCGAGGCGGAACTGATCGTGACGCGCAGCGGCTACACCACCCTGATGGACCTTGAAGCCCTTGGCCGATCAGCCCTGATCATACCCACACCTGGACAGGCAGAGCAGGAATACCTCGGTCGATTGCATGCCCTGACAGGCCGGTTCGTTGTGCAACACCAGGGAGCCATCGACCTGCGATCCGCCCTGGACAAGGCAACCGGGTCCTTCAGCACGGAGAGGAACAAGCCGGACAGCGGTCTGGAACAGGCTTTGAAGGAGTTGGCGGACATGCTCCACTGATCGAAGCCTGCTACCTTCGCTCGTCATGCGCTATCTCGTACTTCTCGCTCTGCTCTTTTCCTTTCTTGGAACTTCGCTCAAGGCCCAAGTGGACCTGGACCGTCGGCTGCGTGACCTGGAGCTCATGCGCCAGAAGGTGCAGCAACAGGAGGAGGCCTTGGTGGCGCGCATGGATTCAACAAAGCTGGCCATCATCCGGCGTGACCTGCAGCGCTGGGGTCTTCCGAAGCTGCAGACCGGTGAGGAAGTGGTGGTGCATCCGGGACACATGCTGGTCTACAGTGAAAAGCATGAGCAGCCCAAATGGGTGGCCCACATCGCTACACCGGACCTGATCAAAGGGAACCTGGCAAGGATCGACTCTTTCCTGCCCGACCCTTTGGTGCGCACGGGCACAGCGGTAACGGCCGACTACTGGAACAGCGGCTACGACCGGGGGCACTTGGTCCCTAGCGCCGACATGCGCTGGAACCAGGATGCACTACAGGCCACGTATTACTACAGCAACATCAGTCCGCAGCTACCCGAGCTGAACAGGGGCACATGGGCTGAACTGGAGGATTGGGGGCGGCGCTACGTGAACTTCAGCAAACGAAGGGTCTTCGTGGTCACAGGCCCGGTCCTGCGTGATGAACTGCCCACGCTGCAGAAAGCAGACCGCAAGAACGAGGTGAGCATTCCGGAGTACTTCTGGAAAGTGATCGTCGACCTTGATGGGGACGAACCGAAGGCCATCGGGTTCGTAATGCACAATGGCACCAACGAATATCCACCGGTGAGCTATGCGGTGACAGTGGACAGTGTGGAAGCACTGACCGGCCTGGACCTCTTCCCCGCTTTGGACGATGCCTTGGAGGGCCGGATCGAGGCCATGCGTGAGCCCAAGTCTTGGTATGCCGAAGGCGACCCGTTCTTCGGAGAGGCTGAGCCCATGCCAGCGCCCCTGCCCAACGGCATGTTCAACACCGTGCAGGCCAAATACCACATCGGCAAGACCGTGACGGTGTGCGGCACCGTAGTAAGCACACGCAAGACGGCGAAAGCGAAGGCCATCTACCTGAATTTCGACCGGATGCATCCGCACCAGGACTTCTACGCGACGATATGGGAATACAACGGGCCGAACTTCAGCTATGACCCGGAAGTATACCTGGTGAACAAGCGCGTTTGCGTCACCGGCAAGGTCACGGTGTTCGACGATATACCGCGGATCAGTATCAACAATGAAAAGGAAGTGCAGCTATACGACGAGGCGGCGCGTCCGAAGCGTTAGTCACCCTTCTGCAGGGTGAAACTGAACGTGGTGCCCTCCCCTTCACGGCTCTTCACGCTGATGGTCTGTCCGTGCGCTTCGATGATGTGCTTGACGATGGCCAGTCCAAGGCCCGACCCTCCTTCGTTGCGTGCGCGGCTCTTGCCCACCCGGTAAAAGCGCTCGAACAACCGAGGCTGGTGCTCTTCACTGATGCCGATGCCATCGTCCATGACCTCCACCAGCACCTGGTCACCCAAGGGGTAGCTGCGCACAGTGCACGTGCCGGACGGCCGGCCGTAGTTGATCGCATTGTTCAGCAGGTTGGTGAACACCTGCACCAGACGGCCCTTGTCGGCCATGACCAACGTATCTTCCACAAGTTCATTCCTCAACGTCACGCCGCGTTCCATGGCCTGCATTTCCAGCTCCTGAATGGCCTCCTGAACCAATGTGTGCAGGTCGGTGCGCACCACACGAAGGTCCATGACACCGCTTTCCAGCTTGGTGATCAGGTCCAGGTCCTCTACGATCTTCATCAACCGATCAACGCCGTTCGATGCCCGGTTCAGGAAGTCCCGGTTCACCTTGTCGTCCTCCAAGCCACCCTCGAGCAGGGTGAGGATATACCCTTGGATGTTAAAAATGGGTGTCTTTAGCTCATGGGCCAGGTTGCCAATGAACTCACGGCGGAACTTCTCCCTCTCCTCCAGTTCCTTGATCTCGGTGCGCCGTTCACTGGCCCATTCGCGCACCTCTGTATTCACCCGTTCGATCACATCGCCCTCAGGTAACACGTTCTCCGCACCGATGCGGGCACGCTTCAGGTGATGCACCGTTCGATAGAGCACCTTGATCCGGCTATGCACGAACCGGTCGATGGCGAAGGAAAAGACCCCATACGCCAGACCGAAAAGGGTCAATGCCGTCAAGAAGGGCACCCAGATGCCCAAAGGACCATTGATGACCGAAACGCCAACACCGACCAAAATGCCCCCACCGATCCCCACGACCAGAGCGGTCAGCGCGGACACCTGACGGGTGGACAATTGTGGCATGTGGTCCCGAATACCTTGAATGGCGTGTTGCGCCTGCAGATCGCGGCCAAAGTTAGCCCGGAGGCTGCTCATCCAAATGACGGATGGAGGCAGACACGGGCCTGGCCTGAATAACATTCAGGAAACACAGCCTCAGTACCTTTGCACGCTTTTGCGCTCCATGAATTTCGGGCTCCTCGAATTCCTCACACTGGCGGGCTCGCTGGGCCTCTTCATCTATGGGATGAAGGTGACCAGCGAGGGCCTGCAAAAAGTTGCGGGTGGTCGCATGCGTGGTGTGCTCCGCGCCATGACATCGAACCGGTTCATGGGCGTTCTGACGGGGGCGATCAGCACCACCGTGATCCAAAGCTCCAGCGCCTCCACGGTCATGGTGGTGAGCTTCGTGAACGCGGGACTGTTGAAGGTCCGCCAGGCGATCAGCGTGATCATGGGCGCCAACATCGGCACCACTGTGAAAGCGGTTCTGTTCAGTTGGGCGGTGTTCACCGACCTGAGCATCACCAGACTGGCCATTCCCATCATCGGCCTGGCCTTCCCACTGCTGTTCCTGCGCGCCGACCGGGCCAAGGCATGGGCCGAATTCCTGATAGGTACTGCGCTATTGTTCCTTGGGTTGGAATTCATGAAGCAGACCATGCCCCGGCCTTCGGCACAAGCGCTGGAGTTCCTGCAAGGCATGAGCGACATGGGCATGCTTTCGGTGGTGTTGTTCGTGCTGGTGGGCACCGCGCTCACCATGGTGATCCAGAGCTCCAGCGCCTCCATCGCCCTCACGTTGGTACTTTGTGAGAACGGCACCATTGGCTATGACATGGCCGCCGCATTGGTGCTGGGCGAGAACATCGGCACCACGATCACCGCCAATATCGCGGCGCTGGTGGCCAACGTGTGGGCCAAGCGTGCAGCACGATCGCATCTTCTGTTCAACCTCATCGGGGTAGCATGGGCGCTGCTCCTCTTCCACCCTTACCTGCGGCTGATCGACCGTGTCGTAACCCCCTTGTTCGGAGGCTCGCCCTACACCAGTCCAGAGCACATCAAATGGGCGCTCACCCTGTTGCATATCTCGTTCAATGTCGCGAACACCCTCCTGTTGATCGGGTTCATTCCCTATTTGGAGCGGATCGTGACCTGGATGGTGCCGGCACGAAGTGAAGTGGACGAGGAATACCGTCTTGAATACCTCGAGGGTGACATCCCGCTCTCACCCGAGGTCTCCCTGCTCGAGGCAAGAAAGGAGATCGCCAAGTTCGGTCACGTGACCCATGAAATGCTCCGCATGGTGCGTGAACTGCTAACCGCCAAGGACCAACGACGACGGGAAGCGCTCATGGACCGGATCGCCAAGTATGAACAGATCACCGATCGCATTGAAGTGGAGGTGAGCAAGTACCTCACCAAGACCAGCACCGAGGTGCGCAACGAGGAGATATCGGCCAAGATCCAGGGCATGCTCGGTATCACCGGGGACCTGGAGCGTGTGGGGGACATCTTCTTCCAAATGAGCAAGGCCATGGAGCGCAAGCTCGACGACAGGCTCTGGTTCACACCCGAGCAGCGGGAGCAATTAATGGAGATGCTCGACCTGTTGGAACAAGCGTTCGCGGTCATGCACCGCAACCTTGATGTGGATGCGGACATTGTGCAACTCGACGAAGCGGTGGAGGCCGAACAGCGCATCAACCACAAGCGCGACCAACTGCGACGCCTGCACCTGAAGAGCATTGAGACCGGCGACTACAACGTGAAAAGCGGCCTGGTATACAACGATCTGTTCTCCAGTTGCGAGAAGGTGGGCGACCACCTCATCAATGTATCGGAGGCCTTGATGAGCGAGGCCTGAACCCGTTCAAGGGAGTTCGATGGGCGTGGTCTCCACCTGGTTGCTCACATGGAGCGCCCTATCGACCAATTGCACCTTGTAACGCACGGTGTCATAAGTATCGTAGTGGTAGAGAGAGAATGGAGAAAGGGCAATGGCGATCTCACCTTCCAAGGCCTTGTTCTGTCCTGCGGGCGTGAGGTTGGGTACCCGGTATTCCAACGGCTGGGGAAAGACGACCGTGGTCCATGTGCCGTTACGCAACTCCTGATACTCGATCCGCAGATTGCTGTAGTTGGGGCCTCCCGGCTCATAAGGGGGGAAGGTATCGGCAGCATTCAACCCCACATCGCCATCACCATCGGTGAAGCGGATGACCAAGGACGCGGAGTCACCGTACAACGTAAAGGAGCGGAACGTGATCGCCGGCTCAACAGGGAACTCCTCGGTGCGGAGACATCCGGCCAACAACACCCCCAAGGCACCCGCCAACAGGGGTACTTTTGTCCAGTTAGAACCGGTCCGTTCCATTGTACCAAAGGTAATTCCTTCCGGGGCCTGTATGTCCATCATCCCGCCATCATTTACTGCCGACCTGCTGGACCGACCGTTCACTGTGGACGGTCCGGATGCTTTCAACGCATTGGCGCTCGATCTATTTCATCTGCACGCCCGGCATAATCCGATCTATCGCGCCTACCTCGATGCCCTGCGGATGAACCCGGCCTTGGTGACCGACGCCACTTTGATCCCCGCCCTGCCCATCGGGCTTTTCAAGAACCACCGCATTCTGCTGGACGGGCTCGAAAGCCCACTGCGCTTCACCAGCAGCGGAACCACAGGGCCTCTCACCAGTACCCATCACGTGCCCTGGCCCGCGCTGTACGAACGGTCCTTCATGACCTCGTTCCGTGCGGTGTATGGCGACCCGGCCATCTGGCGCATCCTCGCCCTGTTACCCGCCTACCTCGAACGCAGCGGCAGTTCACTGGTATACATGGCGGAGCAGCTTATCCGCGCCAGCGGCGACCCGCTCAGTGGCACCTACCTCCACGACCTCGAAGCACTGGCCACCGTCATCGTCCGCTCGGAACACGAAGGAAAGAAGACCCTTCTTCTTGGCGTTCCATTTGCGTTGCTCGATCTGGCCGAAAAGCATCCAATGCCTTTGCGCCACACCACCATCATGGAGACCGGCGGCATGAAGGGACGGAGGCCCGAGATCGTGCGCGAAGAGCTGCACCGGATCCTGAAGACCGCGTTCGAGGTGCCCGCCATCCATAGTGAGTACGGCATGACCGAGCTTCTTTCACAGGCCTGGAGCACTGGACATGGGACCTATCGGTGCCCGCCATGGATGCGTATCCGATCGCGGGATACCAACGACCCGTTCAACTACATCGGACCCGGCCGCACCGGTGGCATCGATGTGTTCGACCTGGCCAATGTGGCCAGCTGTCCGTTCATTGCCACACAGGACCTGGGACGCCTGAACGCGGATGGCTCGTTCGAGGTGCTGGGCCGTTTCGACCATAGTGACCAGCGGGGGTGCAACCTACTGGTGGAGGTTTGAACTACACCGCCTTTACCAGGTAGTAGTTCTTCTTGCCGCGTTGCTGCTGCCTTTCGACCGACTGAACCGGCGGCCGCCTATTGATGAGCAACGCTGAGGAGCTCTCCTAGTGAGATATTGAAGCCTTTTCCTTGGGTACAGGTCCAAATTCGTTCACCCCATGCTCACCCCTGGCAAACAACATCCTCAACACAAAAACGGGATCGAAGCACCACCACCATCGCTTTCCAAGATCATGGCAACGTTTGACTCCTTGTGCCACAAACAACCACACAGAAAGCAACGCGACCAGTGCTAACTGCCAGGGCGGGAATTTCGGAGAGAAGGCGACCCCAATGATCACATTCAATGTGACCAAGACCACGACAGTAATCGCATATTCAAGCCTGCGAATTCGCCCTTGGAACGAAAATGGTCTTCTGAACATGGATCACACCACCTTCACCAAGTAGTAGGTCTTCTTGCCGCGTTGCAACAAAAGGAACCGACCGCTCAGGAGGTCCGATGCACCTACCACGCGATCCTCTCCCACCTTCGCCCTGTTAACGGCGATACTGCCTTCCTTCAACGCTCGTCGCGCCTCACCCTTTGAAGGCAGCAACCTGTTCTCCCAGGCCAGCAGATCGGCTATGGGCATTCCTGCGGTGATCAGGTCCCGCGGCACATCGGCCTGTGGCACACCGTCGAACACATCGAGCCATTGCTGCTCTGTGAGTGCGGCCAAGACTTCCATGCCTGCATTTCCGAACAGGATCTGCGAGGCCGCCAGCGCGCCCTTTAGCTCCTTCTCGCCATGCACCCTGAGGGTAATGTCGGCGGCCAGTTCCTTCTGCAGTTGATGCTTGCCCGGATCTGCATTGTGCGCAGCGATCAGTGCATCCAGCTCCTCCTGTCCACGCGTGCTGAAGATGCGGATGAAACGCGGAGCATCCTCATCACTGCTGTTCAGCCAGAACTGGTAGAACTTATATGGCGAGGTACGCTTGGGATCGAGCCAGATGTTGCCGCCTTCGCTCTTGCCGAACTTGCTGCCATCAGCCTTGGTGAGCAGCGGGCTGGTAATGGCGAACGCATCACCGGCGCCCATGCGGCGGATCAGCTCGGACCCGGTGGTGATGTTGCCCCACTGGTCGCTGCCGCCCATCTGCACGCTGCAGCCCTTGTGCTTCCAGAGCCAGTAGTAGTCATAACCCTGCACCAATTGGTAGCTGAACTCGGTGAACGAGATGCCCGTTTCGAGGCGCTTTTTCACGGAATCCTTGGCCATCATGTAGTTCACGGTGATGTGCTTGCCCACATCGCGGATGAACTGCAGGAATCCCATGTCCTTGAACCAGTCGTAGTTGTTCACCAGCTCGGCCGGGTTCACGGGGTCGTTGAAGTCGAGGAAGCGCTCCAATTGGGCCTTGATGCAGGCCACATTGTGTTGCAGGGTCGCTTCATCCAGCAGGTTGCGCTCGGTGCTCTTGCCACTGGGGTCGCCCACCATGCCGGTGGCCCCGCCCACCAAGGCCACGGGCTTGTGCCCCGCCCGTTGGAAGTGGACCAGCAGCATGATCTGAACGAGATTACCCACGTGCAGGGAGTCGGCCGTGGGATCGAACCCGATATAGCCCTTCTGGGGTCCTTTCGCCAGATGTTCCTCCACGCCCGGCATGCTGTCCTGCAGCAATCCGCGCCAACGCAGTTCGTCGATGAAACCGTTCGCCATGTGTACGATCGCCGTCCTGCCGGAACGGCGGCGTCAAAGATAACCGGGGCGTGGAGCGGCCGGGGCTAACTTGCGCCCGCATGGAACTCGTCACCGGTGGCACAGGGATCGTGGGTGCACATGTGCTCTTGGAACTCGCTGCATCCGGGCGTTCCGTAAGGGCGCTTCAGCGACCGGGTTCCGACAGCACCATCGTAACGCGCATCTTCGAGCATTACCGGCAGGATGCCCGGGAACTGCTGGAACGCATCCATTGGGTCCCGGGCGACATCCTGGACGTTCCCTCACTCTCGGACGCCATGGAGGGTGTGACACAGGTGTACCACGCCGCGGCCATGGTCTCCTTCGATCCGCGCGATGGTCGGCACATGCATAAGGTGAACGTGGAAGGCACGGCCAATGTGGTGAACGCAGCCTTGAACGCAGGGACACGGCGGCTGTGCCATGTAAGTTCTGTTGCCACCATCGGACAAGGCAGGGCTGGAGAGGCAAGGCATGAAGGAACCCCCTGGCAGGCCGACCGCCATACCTCAGCCTATGCCCTAAGCAAGTACGAAGCGGAAATGGAGGTGCTACGCGGCCTTGCGGAGGGCCTTGATGCCATCGTGGTGAACCCTTGTGTGGTGCTTGGACCAGGGCTTTCGGGCAGGAGTTCCATGACCCTGGTGGAACGGCTCGCCAAAGGGACGCACTTCCATCCTCCTGGGTCGAACGCCGTAGTGGACGCAAGGGACGTCGCCACGGCGATGGTCAAGCTCATGGAACAGGGAGGCAGCGGCGAGCGCTACATCCTGGCGGGGGAGGACCTGGGGTACAAGGAACTTTTCGCGCTCTTGTCAAAGTCCTTTGGCAGACCAGAGCCCTCACTACCGCTGCCTGCCTGGGCCTTGCAGCTCGCCTGGCGTGCCGAACGCATCAGGACCTATTTGCTCGGAGGCCGGGCCTTCGTGACCCGCAGCACCGTTCATACCGCCCTGTCACACCGGAGCTATGATGCTTCCAAGGCGATGCGGGCCGGAGTCGCGTTCCGCACGGCGGAGCAGGCCGTGGCCAATGTGGCGGCCTTCGTCAAGGCTTCTGTGGCGCACTGATCCGTGCGTCCTTGCGCCGGCCAAGCTCAGTGATGACATCCTCATAAATGGACTTGAGCAGCTCTGGGTCCGAGGCGTAGTGTTCAAAGCTCAAGGTGAACTGTTCGCGCGTAACGCCCCGTTCCTTGAAGGCTTCGTCGTAATAGGCGTTCATGGGCACATGGTCGCGGGGTTGCACCACCAGTTCGTGGTTCATGCGTGCCTCAATGAGCTGCAGGTCGGTGAGGATCGCGGTGAACTCAGCGCGGCTCAGGACCCCTTCGGGCAGGGTCGGCTCAGGGGCACAGGCCACCAGCAGCAGACCGAACAGAAGTGCGCGTGTGATCATCGCAAGAATCGCAGTCGCTCACCGCGAACGGAGGTGTCGACCGAGGTACCGTCAAAGACCATGCGGCCGTTCACCCACGTACGCACCACGCGGGCATGGAACGTCTCACCTTCCAAAGGAGACCAACCGCACTTGTACAACAGGTTCTCCCTGGTCACCTTCCAGGGTGCGTTCAAGTTCACCAGCACCAGATCGGCGAAGTGGCCCTCGCGGATATGGCCCCGACGGTCCATATCGAACATACGCGCAGGCGCATGGCACATCTTCTCCACCACTTGCTCCAACGTGAACACCCCTTGCCGGACCAGCTCCAACATGGCCACTAATGAATGCTGCACGAGGGGGGCGCCTGACGGGCACTGGGCGTATGGCCTGGCCTTCTCCTCCAAGGTGTGCGGGGCATGATCGGTGGCCACCACATCGATACGTCCATCGATCACGGCCTGGCGTACCGCTTGTCGGTCGGCAGCGGACTTCACGGCCGGGTTCCATTTGATCAGCGCCCCCTTGGTGGCGTAGTCCGCATCAGTGAACCAAAGGTGATGTACGCAGGCCTCGGCGGTGATCCGCTTTCCTTCCAGCGGACCTGGCTCGAAGAGGTCGACCTCCCTGGCCGTGCTGATGTGAAGCACATGCAGACGGGTTCCGAAGTGCCTGGCCCGCTCCACCGCAGCACTGCTGGAACGGAAACACGCCTCCGCACTGCGTATCCGGGGATGCTCCTCCATGGGAATATCGGCGCCATAACGGGCCACGGCTCGTTCCATTTCCTGCTTGATCGTGGGATCGTCCTCCGCATGGATGGCAAGCAGCATGTGTGCCCTGGCGAACACCTCGTCGAGCACACGTTCGTCGGTGATCACCATATCGCCGGTGCGACTGCCCAGGAAGGCCTTCAATCCACAGACCGTGCTCGGGTCGGTGCGCAACACCTGATCGATGTTCGCATTACCCACTCCCATATAGAACGAGTAGTTGGCAACGCTGCAAGCCGCAGCGCGTTCGTACTTCGCCTGCAGGAGTTCCTGGGTCAAGGCCTGAGGGACCGTGTTCGGCATCTCCATGAAGCTGGTGATGCCCCCGGCCACAGCGGCCTTGCTCGCACTCGCGATATCATCCTTGTGGGTGAGACCGGGCTCCCGGAAGTGCACCTGGTCATCAATGACACCGGGCAGCAAATGAAGCCCTTGGGCATCGAGTTCCTCGCGTGCGGACATGCCACCAATGCCTTCCGTGGCCAATCGTTCGATGACCCCTTTATGAATGGCAACATCTGCGAGCACGGTTCGGCCATCACTGACCACCATGGCATTGCGAATGATGATGTCGTTCATGCCTTACCGATCCTTAAGCGCATGTTGAGCACACCGAGGAAAGCCTCATGGAAAATGCCCATGCTCATCTTGCTATTGCCCTTGATGCGATCAATGAAGGTGATGGGCACCTCGATGATGCGGAAGCCCTGGAGCTTTACGCGGTATTTCATTTCGATCTGGAAGGCATAGCCCACGAACTTCACATCATCCAGCGGCAGGGCCTCCAGAACATGTCGGCGATAGCACACGAAGCCGGCCGTGGTATCCCGTACGCCGAGCCATAGCACGGAACGCACGTAGAGCGAAGCGCAGTAGCTCATCACGACGCGGTCCCACGACCAATCCTTCACATGGCCACCCTTCACATAGCGGGAACCTACGCTCATATCGGCCCCTTGGGCCGCGCATGCCTCATAGAGGCGGACCAGGTCGTTCGGGTCGTGGGAGAA
>JBKDXR010000048.1:0-46284 GCA_046306055.1 Flavobacteriales bacterium | reverse complement strand
TCCAGCAGTTCAGTATTGCTGCTCAGTTCATTCAACTGCTCGCGCGTCTTCAGGATCTCTTCCGCGTACCAATCCTGCTGGTCGCGCATCCGGCCCAGTTCGCGGTGGTTCTTCCACGTGGTCCAGAGATCGTTTCTATCGAACAGGGCCACCCACGCAATAAGGCCCAGTACCACTGCACCATAGCGGTTGCGCAGCCGTTTGGGCACGTATTGCAGGAGTTTTTTCACGGTGACGAAATTACCTGTGCTACATATCCCAACGCGCGCAGCGGCCGGGTCCGTATTCCACGATCACCTGTTCGAGGGGGTCAATCCGCTCCCCGCTTGCCCAATTCCAGCACCTCCAGGTCCTTGGGGCGGCCATCGGCCAGGGTGAACCGCAGCACCGTACGCATTTGATGCCAGCCGTGCCGCCCGGCCGCACCGGGGTTCATGTACAGGCAGTTCAACTTCGGGTCGAACTGGACCAGGCAGATGTGCGAATGGCCGCAGATGAAGAGGTCGGGAGGGGAGGTGCGCAGTTCCTTGCTCACGTTCCGGTCGTAGCGGAGTGGCCGCCCCCCGATATGCGTCATCCACGTGCGAACACCTTCAAGCTCGAACCGCTGGTGTTCCGGGAATGCACGCCGTGCCATGGTATCATCGATGTTGCCGAACACCGCCCGGAGCGGCTTGTCCGGGAACCAGCTCCGGAGCTCGTCCATCACGTGCAGTCCGCCGATGTCCCCGGCATGCCAGATCTCGTCGCACGCGGCGAAGTGTTCCCGCAGCTTCGGGTCCAACCAGCCATGGGTATCGCTCAGTAGTCCGATCCGTGACATCGCCGCGAAGATGCGCACCTTCGGCCGTCCCCGCCTTCGCAGGTACCTTTGCGCCCGCTTCAAGGACCCCTTCGGTCGGGTGGTCCTGTATGCACGGCCCAGCCATGCCCCGCTACTTCCTCGAACTCGCCTACAACGGCACCGCCTATCGCGGCTGGCAGAACCAGCCCAAGGCACCCAGTGTACAGGCCGAGGTGGAGCGGGCCTTGCGCTTCACCCTGCACATGGAAAAGGTGAACGCCATAGGTTGTGGCCGAACCGATACCGGAGTGCATGCCTCGCGCTATTTCCTGCATTTCGATGTGCCCGATGATCGGGAGCTCGGTGAACGCTTCGTGTTCAGCCTGAACAGCCTGATGCCCAAGGATATCGCCGTGTACCGCATCATTCCGGTGGCCGATGATGCGCATGCGCGGTTCAGTGCCACGGAGCGTGGTTATGCCTACCGCATCCACGTGCACAAGGACCCCTTTCTGGAGGACCGTAGCCACCAGCTGCGCCCTGTGTTGGATGTGGACCGCATGAACGCGGCCTGCGGGGTGCTTATCGGCAGGCAGGATTTTTCCAGCTTCTGCAAGGCGGGCAGCGATGCCAAGACCATGCTCTGCGATGTGCGTGAGGCCCGCTGGGTGCCTATGGAGAACGGATACCTGTTCCGCATCAAGGCCGATCGGTTCCTGCGGAACATGGTGAGGGCCGTTGTGGGCACCTGCATCCGCATTGGTAAGGGCCACGATACCGTGGAGCATATGGCCGAAGTGCTGGCCGCCAAGAACCGTGGTGCGGCAGGCAAGTCCGCACCGGCCTGTGGGCTTTATCTGGAGCATGTGGTCTATCCCTTCCTGGAGACCAGCACGCGACCGCTTAACACCGGATTGAACGGATGAGCGCCCCCGCAACAAAAGGCAAGGCCTTCGACCGCAAGCTGTTCGGGCGGGTGTTCGCGTTCACCAGGCCCTACCGCCGCATCTTCTGGGTCACGTTCGTGCTCACCATCCTGCTGGCGGCACTGGGGGTGGTGCGCCCCCTCTTGATGGGCGACATGATCGACGATCATGCATTGACCGGCGATCCCCGCGGATTGCTCGTTGTGACCCTCATCGTTTGCGTACTGCTGATCATCGAGACCGTGATCCAGTTCTACCAAGCCTACTGGACCGCCTGGCTGGGGCAGGCCGTCACCTTCGACCTGCGCCAGAAGCTCTATGCCAAGGTGATGGGCTTCAAGCTGCGCTACTTTGACCGCACGCCCATCGGCACGCTCGTTACCCGCGTGATCAGCGACATCGAGACCATCGACGACATCTTCTCACAAGGTCTGCTCATGATCATGGGCGACATCCTGAAGCTCGTGGTGGTGGTGGTGGTGATGTTCGTGGTGAACTGGAAACTGGCCTTGCTGAGCATGGTGCCCATCCCGCTGCTGCTCTGGAGCACCAACATCTTCAAGAACAGCATCCAGAAGAGCTTCCAGGATGTCCGTACCCAGGTGGCCCGGCTGAACGCCTTTGTGCAGGAGCACATCCAGGGCATGGCCATTGTGCAGCTGTTCGGACGGGAGAAGCAGGAGCATGCGAAGTTCCAGGCCATCAACCGGGAGCATCGGGCAGCACACATCCGCAGCGTGCTGGCCTACAGCATCTTCTTCCCGGTGGTGGAGATCCTTAGTGCCATTTCGCTCAGCTTCCTGGTGTGGTGGGGGGTGAAGGACGTGCTGGCCGGCGTAGCCACGGTGGGGAAGGTGTTCGCCTACATCCTGTTCATCAACATGCTTTTCAGGCCCATCCGCCAGCTCGCCGACCGGTTCAACGTGCTGCAGATGGGCATGGTGGGCAGTGAGCGCGTGTTCAAGGTGCTGGATACACACGCCACCATCGCGGATGAGGGCACTTTCTCCACCGCCCAGCTGCGTGGCGATATCCGCTTCGATGGACTTTGGTTCGCTTACGAGGACGATGACTTCGTGCTGAAGGACATCAGTTTCGAGGTGAAGGCCGGTGAAACAGTGGCCTTGGTGGGTGCCACCGGTTCCGGTAAGAGCTCTATCATCAACGTCCTCAGCCGGGCCTACGAGTTCCAGAAAGGCTCGGTGCTCCTGGACGGTCACGATATCCGCGATTACCGGCAGGACGAGCTGCGGCGTAGCATTTCGGTGGTGCTCCAGGATGTGTTCCTGTTCAGCGATACGGTGCACAACAACATCACGCTGAACGACCCCTCGATCACTCGCCAGGCCGTGGAGGAAGCCGCCAGGGAAGTGGGGGCGCACGAGTTCATCATGCGCCTGCCGCAAGCCTATGACACCGAGGTCCGCGAGCGGGGCGGCATCCTCAGTGTGGGCCAGCGCCAGCTCATCGCGTTCATCCGGGCCTGTGTGCACCACCCGCGGGTGTTGGTGCTCGATGAGGCCACCAGCAGCGTGGACAGCATCAGCGAGCAACTGATCCAGCAGGCCACCGAGCGCATTACCAAGGGCCGCACCAGCATCGTTATCGCCCACCGCCTCAGTACCATCCAGAACGCGGACCGCATCCTGGTGCTTGACAAGGGCCGTATCATTGAGCAGGGGCACCATCAGGAGCTGCTTGCCCAGAACGGGGCCTACCGCAAGTTGTACGACCTCCAGTTCCGTTAGTGGGCGTCAACCGTCCATCACAGGGGTGGTTTTTTCCATCGCACAGACAACGGTCGGGGGGGATGTATCGTCATCTTTACCGGAACGCCTTATTCCATTGATCATGAGTTCATTGCGCCATCTGATGTTCGCGGTCGTGCCTTTGGCGATCGCCACCCCCGGTTCAGGTCACGACCATGGTCATCCCACAGGCCCGGTGGACTACGTGCAGAACAAGGGCCAATGGCCTCAGCATGTGCTCTACCGCACCAGTGTGCCAGGTGCCGTGGCCTTTCTGGAACGCAATGGCGTGACCTGGGTGAAGTACGAGGAGGCGATCTATGCCTGGATGCACGACAGCCACCAGTTGTCGCCGCAGGAAGTGGCCGCAAAGACGTGGAACGGTCACGCCTGGCGCATGACCTTCGTGGGTGGTCAGTTGACCCCACACGTGGTGGCCGAGTCGCGCGTCCAAGCATATCACAATTATTTCATCGGCAACGAGCCTTCCAAATGGGCCGGACGTGTGCCGCTGTTCGGAGAGGTGCGTTACCGCTCAGTATGGCCCGGTGTGGATGTGCGCTTCCACGGCAGTGACGGGTCCATGAAGTACGATGTGGAACTGGCTGCGGGCGCGGACCACCGTTCCGTGTTGCTCGGCTTCGAAGGATTGGACGGTCTGTTCGTGGATAGCGACGGCGATCTGGTCATGCATACTTCGGTGGGTGAAGTGAGGGAGTTGGCCCCGGTGAGCTTCTATGGTGACGGCGCAAAGGAGGCGGTGCCATGCCGGTTCGTGGTGAACAATGGCCGTGTGAGCTTTGCGTTCCCGCAGGGCTATGATCATGGGCGTCCGTTGGTGATCGATCCGGTGCTGATCGCCTCCACGTTGTCCGGCGCCACGGGTGCCAGCAATTACGGACACTGTGCCACCTACGACGATGCCGGGAACATCTATAGCGGCGCACGCAACTTTGGTCCGAGCTACCCCGCCACGGTCGGGGCGTTCCAGACCACCATGGGCGGCGGCGGCACGGACATCTCCATCAGCAAGTACAGTCCCGATGGAAGCACCCTGATCTATGCCACTTATCTCGGTGGAAGCAGCGGTGAGAACCCCCACAGTATGGTGGTGTCCGCCGACCAGGAGCTCTGTATGTTGGGGTCCACCGATTCGCAGAACTTTCCCCGCACAGCTACTGCGTTCGATAACACCTTGGCCGGTACCGAGATCACGGTCACGCGGTTCAGTGCGGACGGTGCCTCCTTGGTCGGGTCCACGTTCGTGGGCGGCAGTGGTGCCGATGGACTGAACAACATGTTCGGCAATTATGGGGAGACCTACCGCGGTGAGATCTTCCTGGATCCTGCGGGCAACATGCTCATTGCGAGCTTCACCTCTTCAACCGACTTTCCGACCACCGCTGGTGCCTTCCAGACCACTCTTGGTGGAGGACAGGATGGTGTGGTGTTCTCGCTGCCCCCTGCGTGCAATACCCTGCTCTGGAGCACCTACCTCGGTGGGTCGCTTGGCGATAATGCGCTGGGCCTGCGGATCGGTGTGGCCGGGGATATCGTGGTGACCGGTCAGACCGAAAGCACCAATTTCCCAGTGACGGCCGGTACCTACCAGACCACGTTACAAGGTGGTCGGGATGGGTTCGTGGTGCGCTTGGCGCCCGGAGCGACGGCCATGCAAAGCGGTACCTTCTTCGGTACATCCGGTGCGGACCGGCCCTACTTCCTGGACCTTGATCTGGATGATGAGGTGTGGATCTATGGTCAGACGGACGGCACCATTACCATTCAGCCAGCTGGAACTTATGGCCAGGCCGGAGGTCCCATATTCATCGCCCAACTGTCCCAGGACCTTTCGGCAGCTCCCATCCAGACCACCATCAACTCCACTGGAGGATGGGGCGGGGGAACGACCCCGGTCGCCTTCCTGGTGGATGTGTGCGACAATGTCTACATCTCAGGTTACAACTCTTCCTCGGGTCTGCCCACCACTCCCGACGCGCTCTACACCACAGGGTCCTTCTACCTTGCAGCGTTCGAACCTGAAATGGCCAATATCCTGTTCGGTACCTACTACGGCGGCAGTCATGTGGATGGGGGGACCAGCCGCTTTGACAAGAACGGGATCGTGTATCAAGGGGTATGCAGTGGCGGAGGTTTCCCCACCACCACTTGGGCGCATGCCACCAACCAGACCATCGGTTGGGACATCGGCGTCTTCAAGATCGATTTCGGCGTGGCCGGCGTGAACGCTGCCGGGGCCAGTGCCATCAACACGGGTTGTGCCCCCATTAGTGTCGATTTCTCCAATGCCAGTTCCGGGGATACCTGGTTGTGGGACTTCGGCGATGGTTCGCCGGAAGTGGAGGCCTTCGAGCCGAGCCACACCTATACCGTGCCCGGTGATTACATCGTCCGGCTGATCGCCATGGACTCGCTGGCCTGCAACCTGGCCGATACGGTCTATTTTCCGATCACCATCGGCGCACAGCAACCCGTTGCAGCAGCCCTGACCTGGAGCCAGGCCGCCGATTGCACGCAGCTGTTGGTCACGGCAGAGAACCAGAGCACTGGCGAACCGCTGGACCATATCTGGCAAATGGGCGATGGCACCACCTACGAGGCGGATGACATCACGCACGTCTTCACCACACCAGGCACCTATGACGTCATGCTCATCGCCTTCGATCCCACGGGTTGCAGCCAGAGCGATACCGTTGTGGTGCCCATCACGGTGGAACCCATTTCGTTCGAGTTCGACATTCCGGATATGGCCAAATGCGATGGTGTTCCTGTGCAGTTGGATGCTGGTGCATTCCCCGGGGACTACATCTGGAACACGGGCGCCACCACGTCCTCCATTGTGGTCGATGAGGTGGGAGAGTACTGGGTGACCATCTCCAATAGCGCGGGATGTGTCGGTACCGATACGTTGGAGGTATTCCCAACACCGCAATACGAGCTGGCATTCGAAGTGATGACCTGCCCTGGGGTGAAGGTGCCTCTGAACATCCCCCTGGACGGAGCGCAGTCCTACACATGGGGCAACGGGGCCTCCACCCGCCTCATCGAGGTGGACGGTGTTGATTCATCTTACGTGTTCCAAGTGGTGGATCAGTATGGCTGCGTGTTCCTGGATACCGCCCGCGTGACCCTGTTCGATGCCGATGTGCAACTGTTCGCACCCAATGCGTTCTCGCCGAACGATGATGGAGTGAACGATGTGTTCCAGGTCCTGGGCTACGGTGAGAATAGCACAGAGCTGACCATCTACAACCGGTGGGGCGAGCAATTGTACACCACCAACTCGCTGGCGAAGCCATGGGATGGCCGCTACAATGGCACAGTGGTGAAGAACGACGTGTACGTTTACGTGCTGAAGTATACCGGCACATGCACAGGCTCCAAGGAGCATTCCCAGATCGGCCATGTCATGGTCGTGCGTTAAGGTGAACGTGTAATGGAAACCAGATCAAGGAAATTAGCAACCATGCTGCGCGAAATGATCAAGTCAACCTGCCTGCTGGCCCTGATGGCTGCAAGCGCCAGTGCGTTCGCACATGCCCATGAGCACGGTGCTGAGCCTCATTCAGCCCCGTTCATCTTGAACAAGGGACAATGGAACGGCGGGTTCCTGTACAAGGCGGAAGTGGGGCCGCTCGCCCTCTTCATGGGGGCCGACGGACTGACATGGTCCTTGCTCCAGCCCGACTTTGCGGAGGTGATCCACGAGGCAGGGCATCGGTCCGATGATGCCCCCGTGCTGAAGGGCCATGCATGGCGGGTCCGGTTCGAGGGCGCATCACGCCCGCAACTGGAACCGATGCACCAGGCCGGGCATGCCAACAACTACTTCCTGGGCAACGATCCCCAGCGCTGGCAGAGCAATGTGCCGCTGTTCGAAGAGGTGGCCTATCGCGGCATCTGGCCCGGCGTTGATATGCGGATGTACCTGCATGCAGGCCATTTCAAATACGATATCCTATTGGCCCCGGGTGCCGATGCGCGTGCCATCGGTCTGCGGTACGATGGCCTGACCGACCTTCGGATCGACGGCCAGGGACGATTGGTCTTCAAGACCTCGGTGGGCGAGGTGGTGGAAGAGGCTCCCGTGGCATGGTATGGTGACGCTCCCTCGGAGCGCGTGGAGTGCCGGTATGTGCTGAAAGGCAGTGTGCTCGGCTTTGAGGTGATCGGTGCCGATCACTCACGTGCCATTGTCATCGACCCTACGCTGATCGCTGCCACACTTTCCGGTTCCACCTCCACGAACTACGGGCATTGTGCGACCTATGATAGCGAGGGGAACATCTACACAGGTGCCATCTCCTTCGGGCAGGGTTATCCCACCGGTACCGGTTCGTTCCAATCCGCTTATGGCGGGGGGAACACGGATATCGCAGTGTCCAAGCTCACCCCTGATGGTACGACCTTGATCTATGCCACCTATGTGGGGGGCAATGCAGGCGAATATCCCCATTCATTAATGGTGGACAACGACTTCAATCTGTGGGTCTACGGAACCACCGATGCATCCAATTATCCGGTAACGCCGGGGGTTGTTGGACCGACCATGGGTGGCCTTGTGGATATCGTCGTTACCAAGGTGGGGCCTACCGGTGCCTCGCTCGTGGGTTCCACGTTCATTGGTGGAAATGGGAACGATGGGCGGAACGGCCTGGTCGGTGGCGGGTACGAACAATACCGGGGCGAGATCGTGGTGGACGCCCAGGGCAATGCCTACATCGCCTCCTGCACCGAGTCGAACGATTTCCCGGTCTCCACGGATGCATTCCAACCCGCTCTTGCAGGCGCCCAGGATGGTGTGGTCTTCAGTCTGGACCCCACGCTTACGCAGCTCCGTTTCAGCACGCACCTGGGTGGATCGAACGATGATATGGCTTACGGTCTGAAGGTGCGGCAGGATGGCGTGGTGGTGGTCAGCGGAGGAACGGGTTCGGCCAACTTTCCGGTGACCACGGGCGTGCTTCAGCCCACCAATGCGGGCGGCAATGACGCCTTCGTGACCATGCTGGCACCCACGGGCAGCAGCCTTGTGGCCTCCACCTTCTGGGGAACAAGCTCAGGCAATGTGGCCTATTTCATCGAGCTCGACCTTGCCGAGAACGTCTACATCTACGGAGTGGCCCAAGGCGGCGTGCCCATTGAGCCGGCAGGCACCTACGGTATCCCCGGTGGAGGCAACTTCCTGGCCGAGTTCAATGCGGACCTGACCAGTGTGGTGTTCACCTCCTGCATCGGTCCGGGTAGCGTGGCCCCGGTGGCCTTCCTGGTGGACCTGTGCAACAATATCTACATCTCGGGCTATCAGGCCGGATCGGGTCTTCCGGTCACGTCCGACGCACTGTACACCTCGGGTGGATTCTACATCGGGGTTTTCCAGCCGCACATGGCCGGTCTGCTCTATGGCACTTACTACACCGGTGCGAACCACGTGGATGGCGGTACGAGCCGCTTCGACAAGAACGGCGTGATCTATCAGGGGGTCTGCACCAGCGGAGGGCTGCCGCTCACCCCTAACGCTTACGGAACCACCCAGTCCAGTTGGGATATCGGGGTGTTCAAGATCGACATGGAACAAGCCGGCGTGCAGGCCAACGTGAGCGTGAGCTCCAGCTATGGATGCGTGCCTGCAACGCTCACGTTCAACGCACAGGGCAATGCGCCGAACTACATCTGGGATATGGGCGATGGTTCTCCCACGCTGACCGGTAGCAGCGTGACCCATACATACACTGTCGCAGGTACCTATACCATCATGTTGATCGGATGGGACAGCACGTCGTGCAATAGCAGCGACACAGCCTATACCGACATCAATATCCTCGACCCGGCGCAGCTCAACCCTTCGTTCGACGCCGTACCACTGAGCAGTTGCGATGGCTATGGCGTGCAACTGACCAATACCAGCGTGGGCGGCACCTCGATCTCATGGGCCTTTGGCGATGGGGGTACTTCCACTCAGCAGGCTCCTTTCCACTCCTACGCATTGCCGGGTATTTATGAGGTCGTGCTCACTGTGACCGACGGCCTTTGCAACGCGACAGGCACACTGGCTCAGACCATTGAGATACCGCCTGCCACCATTGAGTATGTGCTGGCATCACCGGTGCCGCTTTGTCCAGGAGGGACGGCTGCACTGAATGGGGGTGGCGGCTACGACAGTTACGACTGGTCGACCGGAGAGCAAGCGCAGATCATTACGGTAAATGAAGTGGGTGTGTACTCGATCACCGTGACCGATGGCCTATGCACCGGTAGCAGCAGCATCGAGGTGGTGGCCATTCCGTTGCCAGCCCCCTTGGCCGATCAGCGTGTGTGTGCCGGGGATGAGGTGACCTTGTCCCCAGGCGTGCCCGTAAGCCAGATCCTCTGGAGCACCGGCTCTTCCCAGGTCTCCATTCCCGGTGAGGAAGGCACATACTGGTTCGTTGCGGTGGATGCGAACGGCTGCACCTTCCGAGACACGGTCGATGTGGTGCGTATTCCGCCGACGGATGGCATCAACTTCATCCCGAACGTCTTTACGCCCAATGGCGACGGGTTGAACGATGAGTTCAAGGTGGATGCTCCAGGGCTGAAGCAGTTCAGTATGGAGGTCTTTAATCGATGGGGACAATCGGTGTTCGCCAGTACCAGTGTGGACCGTGGCTGGCGTGGAGGCTTGGACAATGGGTCCTCGGCCGTTCCTGACGGCACCTACTTCTACATCATCAGCTTCAAGGATGAATGTTCCAACGAGCCCGAAGGCACCCGGACAGGACATGTGACCTTGCTGCGCTGATCGGCTCATGATCCAGCAGAAACAAGGGCGGCCATGCCGCCTTTGTTGTTCTGTATGGCGCCGTGCGGGCTGTCGACCATGTGCGCCAGTGATTATCTTGGCGGTGCCATGAGACTGATTTCCATCCTTGCCGCATTCGTAGCGTGTACCCCTTTGATCTCGTTGGCCCATGGGCACGAACATGATCATGGGTCCGGGGGGCTCGAGTTCCATGTGAACAAGGGTCAATGGCCCGATCAGGTGCTTTATCGTGCCCGCACGGCCGGAGGGGCGGTGTTCGTGGAGCGATCGGCCTTTACGCACGTGCTTCAGAGCGGAGGCCCGCAACACGCCAGCGCCCCGGGTTCTGCGCACGATCCGTGGCGCGAGCATGCCTATCGGGTGCATTTTGTGGGCGGACGTGCGCTGGAGCATAGGGGCGTTGGCACCCGGCCGCACTACGTTAACTACTTCCTGGGCAATGACCCGGCACGGTGGGCCTCGCAGGTCGCAGTGCACGCTGGCGTGGAGCTCTTGGGGATCTATCCGGGCATCGATATGCACATTGCAGGTACAGGCGGCCTCAAGTACGATTGGGTGTTGGCTCCCGGTGCAGATGCTTCGCTGATCCGATTACGTTTCGAAGGGCAGGACAGGGTGGAAGTACGCGATGGACTTGCGTATGTGACCACGACGGCCGGCACAGTGATCGAGCAACGACCAGTGGCCTGGACCGAGCATGGTGGACAGCGTGTTCCAGTGCCTTGCGAATACGTGCTGGATGGCGAAGAGGTGT
Source organism: Flavobacteriales bacterium (assembly GCA_046306055.1). GTDB lineage: Bacteria > Bacteroidota > Bacteroidia > Flavobacteriales_F > PHOS-HE28 > PHOS-HE28. The sequence continues at coordinate 35,249 of JBKDXR010000048.1, read as the reverse complement.
ACTATGCATTCCCCAAAGGGTACGATCGTGCGGCCCGCTTGGTGATCGACCCCACCGTCGTCTTCAGCAGCTACAGCGGCAGCACCGGAGACAATTTCGGGTTCACGGCCACCTATGATGCCAGCGGCCACCTCTATGGCGGCGGCATGGTGCGAAGCAGCGGCTATCCCGTCACATTGGGCGTTGTACAGGGTGTCTATGGCGGCGGAGAGAACGACATCGCGGTCTCCAAGTTCACGCCTTCGGGCAATACGCTGGTCTGGAGCACGTACATCGGCGGTTCATCCAACGAGGTGCCTCACAGCATGGTGGTGAGCAGTAGCGACGAGCTGTACATCCTGGGCACCTCGAACTCGAGCGATTTCCCCACCACGTCGGGTTGTTGGGACAATGGCTTCAATGGAGGGACCAATCCTCCCTTTGCGGTGACCTCCTACGGGTTCAGTTACACCACCGGCTGCGATATCGTGGTGGTGCACTTGAACAGCACGGCCACTGGTCTGATCGGCAGCACCTTCGTGGGTGGTACCGGGAATGATGGGCTCAATCAAGTGGTGCCCACCAACCGTAACTATGGCGACCCCTTCAGGGGCGAGATCATCCTGGACCTGGAAGAACGCCCTGTGGTGGTGACCAGTACTTCCAGCAACGGCCTCTTCACCACCCCCGATGCCATACAGACCGACCTGGCCGGTGGTGGTATTGATGCCTACGTGTTCCGCATGGACCCCTTCCTTTCCAACATCCTCTGGGCCACCTACTACGGAGGCACAGGAGTGGATGCGGGTTTCGGCGTGCAGACCTCCAGCATAGGCGAGGTGTACATTACCGGCGGCACCACCAGCACCGACCTCCCGAGCGCGGGCTCACCGGCATTCTCCGGAAACAATGGTGGCACTGATGGATTCATTGCCCGGTTCCATCCTTCGGGTGCACCGCTGTTGTCAACCACCTATGTCGGTACTTCGGGCTTCGATCAGAGCTATTTCGTGCAGTTGAACACCGCCGATGAAGTGTTCGTGGTGGGCCAGACCACCGGACCTTATCCGATCTCACCCGGTCGCTACAACAACCCCAACGCCACGCAGTTCCTGCACAAGTTCAGTGGCGATCTGTCCACCTCACAGTGGAGCACGCGGATCGGTGGGGCTGGTAACGAGAACGTTTCGCCATCGGCCTTCCTCGTTAGCATTTGCGGTCAGATCTATTTCAGTGGCTGGGCGGGGAGCACGAACGCGTTCGGTTCCGCCGGTCTGTCCAGCAGCACCATTGGGTTGCCCGTAACGCCCGATGCCTACCAGAGCACCACCGACGGAAGTGATTTCTACCTCATGCTCTTGGAGCAGGAGGCCACCTCGCTCGCATATGCCACGTTCTTTGGCGGTTCATCCTCCGAGCATGTGGACGGTGGTACCAGCCGCTTCGACAAGAACGGGATCGTGTACCAGGCGGTGTGTGCCGGTTGCCAGGGCCTTGGGTATCCCACCACACCCGGGGTGTGGAGCAGTACCAACAACAGCACCAACTGCAATCTCGGGGTGTTCAAGATCGATTTCGAACAGGCCGTGCAAGTGCAGATATCGGCCAGTACCGGCAGCCTCACGCTCTGTCTCGATGATCCGGCCGTCTTCAATGCGGTGGGTACGGCCAACACCTGGGTCTGGGATGTGGGTGATGGTTCCCCGACATTAACGGGCCAGACGGTGGCGCATCAATACATCGCGGCAGGGGAGTACGACGTGATGCTCGTCGGCATTGATAGCGCCTCGTGCAACCTCACCGATACGGCCTTCGCTACAGTGACCGTTGTTGCTCCTGCTGATCTTCGACCACAGTTCGAAGCGGTGCCGTCCGGTGATTGCGATGCATTCAGCGTGGAACTGTTCAACTCGAGCACAGGGTCCACCACCTTCTATTGGCAGTTCGGCGATGGTGCCACCTCCACACAGACCAATCCAGTGCATGCCTACTCTGCTCCAGGGGTGTACGATATCACGCTGGGTGCCATAGACCTGATCTGTCAGGATACCGCCTTCCAGACCATTACCGTGCCGGTGACCATCCCGGGGGTTTCCCTCGATCTGCCATCGCCGGTGGCGTTGTGCAATGGTTCCAGTGCGTTGCTCAATGCAGGCAGCGGTTTCGACACCTACCTGTGGTCCACGGGCGATGGGTCCATGATGATCACGGTGACCGAGCCTGGGCCGTACTCCGTGGTGGTCACCGATGGTTTCTGCGTGGGCGCCGATACCATCTTGGTGGTCGAGCAACCACAGCATCCCTCATTACCCGATGTGGCCATCTGCCCAGGCGATACCGCGACCCTCTCACCCGGTGCACCCGTGCAGGACATCACGTGGAGCACAGGGGCCGAAACCCCGGTCCTGAATGTCGAGGAGGAGGGGGTGTATTGGTTCGATGCGATCGATCAGTATGGCTGCGCCTGGACCGACACGATACAGGTGGTCGTGCTTGCCGATGCGGTCGGTGAACCGATCATCCCGAACGTGTTCACCCCCAATGGTGACGAGTTCAACAACGTGTACCTGATCGAGGGCGTGGATGCTGCGGACTTCTCGCTGGAGATCTACAACCGATGGGGCATGAAGGTCTTTGCATCCACCAGTCCTTCGAAAGGATGGAACGGGAAACTGGACAATGCGGGTGAGGTGGTACCCGAGGGCACATACTATTACGTGCTCACCTTCAAGGATGATTGTGCCCGGATCCCCAGGACCACGCGAACGGGCCACGTGACCCTGCTTCGCTGATCAGGCCAACGCGGACCGTAAATAGTGCCCGGTGTGGGAGCCGGCACACTTGGCCAGGCCCTCGGGGGTTCCCTCGTAGACGAGGTCGCCGCCGCCTTCACCGCCTTCGGGACCAAGGTCAATGACATGGTCGGCGCACTTGATCACCTCGGTATTGTGCTCGATCACGATCAGGCTGTGACCGTTGTCGATCAGCATCCGGAAGGCCTTCAACAGCTTGGCGATATCATGGAAGTGCAGACCGGTGGTGGGTTCGTCGAAGATGAAGAGCGTGGGCTTCTCATCCTGCCCCTTGGTGAGGAAGCTGGCCAGTTTGATGCGCTGGGCCTCGCCACCTGAAAGGGTGCTGCTGCTCTGGCCGAGCTTCACGTAGCCGAGCCCGGTCTCCTGCAAGGGCAACAGTTTGGACACGATCCGTGCCGCGGCCGTCGAGCCGGTCCGGTGTTCCTGGAAGAACGCGATCGCGTCGTCCACCGTGAGGTCCAGGATCTCGGCCACGTCCTTGCCACCGAAGCGCACGTCCAGGATCTCCTCCTTGAAGCGCTTGCCTTTGCAGGCCTCACAGGTCAGGCTGATGTCCGCCATGAACTGCATTTCGATGTGTACCTGCCCTTCGCCCTGGCAGATCTCGCAGCGGCCACCGTCCACATTGAAGCTGAAGTAGCTGGGTTTGTAGCCACGGACCTTGGCGATGTCCACATCGCTGTACAGCTGCCGGATCTCGTCCCATGCCTTCACATAGGTCACGGGATTGCTGCGGCTGCTCCTGCCGATGGGGTTCTGGTCCACCAGTTCCACGGCCTGTATCCGTTTTAGATCGCCTTCCAACGCCTTGTGTTCTCCGGGCCGCTCGCTGAACCCGTCGAGCTCGCGCTTCAACGCGGGGTAGAGGATGCGCTTTACCAGCGTGGTCTTGCCACTGCCGCTCACACCCGTTACCACGGTCATCATGTGCAGCGGGAAGGCCACATCAATGTTCTTCAGGTTGTGCTCTGCCGCACCCCTCAGGATCAGTTTGTCCTTTACCGGCTTGCGGCTCGTGGGCGTGGGGATCGCTTCGCGTCCGGTGAGATACCGGGCCGTCAGGCTGTCGCTCTTCACCAGGTCGGCGTGCGTTCCGCTGAACACCACCTGCCCGCCGTGCGACCCGGCATACGGGCCCATGTCGATGATGTGGTCCGCAGCGCGCATCACTTCCTCGTCGTGTTCCACCACGATCACCGTGTTGCCCAGATCACGCAGCTTTTTCAGAACACCGATGAGGCGTTCGGTGTCGCGTGGGTGCAGCCCGATGCTCGGCTCGTCCAGGATGTACATACTGCCCACCAGGCTGCTGCCCAGCGATGTGGCCAGATCGATGCGCTGGGTCTCGCCACCGCTCAGGGTGTTGCTGCGGCGGTCCAGGGCCAGGTAGCCCACACCAACATCCACCAGGTACTGCAGGCGATTGGTGATCTCCTTCAGCAGACGCGAAGCGATGCGCTGGTCCTGTTCGTTCAGGCGCAGGCCTTGGAACACGCGCAGGCAGTCCGCGATGGGCATCCGCACCAATTGGGTGATGTCCCGACCATCGATCTGCACATAGCGCGCCTCTTTTCGCAAACGCGTGCCCTCGCACACCGGACAGGTGGTCTTGCCCCGGTAACGGCTGGCCAGCACGCGGTATTGGATCTTGTAGCTCTTCTCTTCCACGTATTGGAAGAACCGGTCGATACCGGCCACGCCTCGCGCCCCTTTCCACAGCAGGTCGCGTTGTTCGGCGCTCAGTTCGCGGTAGGGGCGGTGTATGGGGAAGTCGAATTTCGCACAGTCGCGAATGAAATGGTCCTTCCATTCGCTCAGTTTCTCGCCGCGCCAGGGGGCCACACATTCCGCGTACACGCTCAGGCTCTTGTCCGGGACCACCAGGTCGGCATCGATGCCGATCACACTGCCGTATCCTTCGCACTTCGGGCAGGCGCCCACGGGGTCATTGAAGCTGAAGAGGTTCGGGCTGGGCTCCTCGAAGTTCATCCCGTCGGCCTCGAACTTGTCGCTGAATCCCAGCTGGCGTCCGTCCTCGCCGAGCAGGATCATCTCGCCCTGGCCCTCGAAATACGCGGTCTCGGCGCTGTCCGATGCGCGACTCTCGTTCTCGGTGTTGCCGGGGGTTACCGTCAATCTGTCCACGACCAGGAACCAGGTCCCTTTATGGGCCTTTTTGCTCGCCAGCAGGTCTTCGATCCGGTGCACGTTCTTGCCATCATGCACCCGCGCAAAACCCTGCTGGTGCAGGATGTCGAAATGCTCGTTATGGCTGCGGCCTGCAGGAACGTGTATGGGTGCGAGCATCAGCACGGTGCTTCCCTCGGGAAAGCTGTTGATGCCGGCGATGACGTCGTCCACCGTGTTCCGCTTCACCTCCTGGCCGCTCGCCGGGGAAATGGTGCGCCCCGCCCGAGCGAACAGCAGCTTCAAGTGGTCGTAGACCTCGGTGCTGGTACCCACGGTGCTGCGTGGATTGCTGGTCATCACCTTCTGTTCAATGGCGATGGCCGGACTGATCCCCAGGATCCGGTCCACATCGGGCTTTTCCAGCCTGCCCATGAACTGTCGGGCGTAGCTGCTCAGGCTTTCCACGTACCGGCGCTGGCCCTCGGCGTAAAGGGTGTCGAAGGCCAGGCTGCTCTTGCCGCTTCCGCTCAAACCGGTGAACACCACCAGCTTGCCGCGGGGGATGTCCACATCAATGTTCTTCAGGTTGTGAACACGGGCACCCTGCACTCGAATGAGCCCCTGCATGGAACGACGCACGGCCTCGGCACGGTCGGTGGCCGTGGTCGCGGGTTCAGCGTTGGTTCTTGGGGCAGGCAAAGGCGGCGCGAATTTAGGCATCGGCTTGCGGGAGGCGGTGGATGACGCCTATCTTTGGAAGGCTTCGGAAGGAATTTTTCTGTCGGTCACAATAACAGGTCCTCAGGCAACGTTCCACTTTCCGAAAGCGTCTACCCAACGTTGACCCCTTCCGGTCTGTTCATTCGGACCACGCACCCAAACCCCCACGCGATAGCAAGGACCTCTACCCTGACATTTCCGCTTCTGTACGGACCAAATAGGGAAGGCCATGCTATCCAAGGTGCTCAACGATCAGGACCTCGTACGTCTATATCTCGAAGGCAATGAAAAGGCCTTTGAGCAACTGCTACAACGCCACAAGCGCAAGGTGTGGTCGCATATCTACCTCCTTGTGCGTGATCGCGAGATCACGGAGGACCTCTTCCAGGAGGTCTTCATCAAGGTGGTGCATACCCTGAAGGGGGGCAAATACAATGAGGAAGGCAAGTTCCTGCCGTGGGTGATGCGGATCGCCCACAACCTGGTCATCGACCATTTCCGGCGCAACAAGAAGATGCCCATGGTGCGCAGCAACGATGACCACGATGTGTTCGCCACCATTGCCCAGCCCGGCAAGAACGTGGAACAGCGCATGGTGAACCTCCAGATCGATGAGGATGTGCGCAAGCTGATCGATCACCTGCCCGAGGAACAACGCGAGGTGGTGGTGATGCGCACCTACCTGGGCATGAGCTTCAAGGAGATCGCCGACCAGACCGAGGTCAGCATCAATACGGCCCTGGGCCGCATGCGTTATGCGCTGATCAACATGCGCAAGATGATCAAGCAGAACGAGATCGTACTGGACAAGGTTTGAACGAGTGGTTTGCGGCGGCACGGCGGGCGTCCACCCCTAGGGCGTCCGCCGTGTTGTTTTTCAGGGGGTGCACAATAGGCCGGGAAGGGGTGCCGTTGTTCAACCAGAAACACCAAAACACGGTACATGGCCAATTCTACCCTTCGTAAGAACAACCGCCGCGAACGCAAACCCATGACCATCGATCTTCAACCGGGTCCTCGCGACAGTTCCATCCGCTTTATCCTGGGCTATTCCAAGGCCCTGCGTGTGATGGAAGCCCCTCCGGTCGGCACCATCGATATTGTGCTGAACTGAGCGGAACTTACCGTAACGAAGAAGCCCCTTGAGCTGCTCAAGGGGCTTCTTTATTCCTATGGGATCGACCGGTTCAAAGGGCCATTTCCCGCCTGCCGATCATGCGGCCCAGATCAGGGTCCCACACTTTCAACCGCAGGCAACGCACGATCTCGCCGGGCATCAGCGATGTGGTCTTGGCCGCTTGCAGTTCGGGAATGGCATCATATACCTCCGGCAGGCGGTAGAAGGGGATGCGGGCATTGAGGTGATGGATGTGGTGGTAGCCGATGTTGCCTGTGAACCAGTGCATCACGGGGTTCATCCGCATATAGCTGCTGCTGCCCAGGGCCGCGTTCACGTAGCTCCAACCATCCTTGTCGGCAAAGGTGGCCGTGGGGAAATTGTGCTGGGCGTAGAACAGGTACGCTCCAAGGCCCAAGGCGATCAGGGCGGGCAGGATGAAGCCCAGCCAGAAGGAGGTCCAACCCAGGAACACGGCGATACCCACGCCCATGATCACGTGCAGGATGATCGCCAGCAATGAGTCCCAATGCTTGTCGCGGTTGTTCATGAAGCTGCGCACGCACATGCCATAGATGAACACGAAGATGTAGCCGAAGGCGATGGTGAGCGGGTGCCGGGTGAAGTTGTACACGGCCTTTTCACCCCGGCTCATCGCCATGTACTTCTCCTTGGTCACGATCGGATAGGAGCCGATGCTACTGGTGTAGAGCTTGGAATTGTGCTTGTGGTGATGGTCGTGCGACCGCTGCCAGATGCTGGTCGGGGCCAGGATGAAAAGGCCCCACAGGGTCATCACCGCATCGGCGAACTTGCTTCCTTGTAGTATCGCCTTGTGCTGGTGGTCGTGGTAGATGATGAACATCCGGGCTATGGTGAGGCCGGCCAGGATGCTGCACGCTACCCTCAGCCACAGTGGCGTAGTGGGCCAGAATATGCCGAAGTACATGGCACCGAGCACAATGCCCGTACTGAAGAGGTGCCACCAGCTCTTCCAACGGATCTCCTTGGCGAAGGGCTTGGTCGCGAGGATCAGGTCTTTTTCGCTACGCATGTTCATGTAACACTTGCGGGCCGTTGATGTTTCCACCGACGGTGGGTCCAGAGCCAAAGTTCGGGATGAAGACGGATATCTTGTTCAAGACGCCGGGTATGGATCTCGGTGATCTCGCCCTCGAGCGTGTTCCCGGGGGTCTCCACGAGGCACTCCATCGACATGACGTAATATCCCCGTTCGGGTCGGGTGATGCGAATGTAGACAATGGGCTTGTCCAACTTCTTCGCCAGGGCCTCGGTGCCCATGAAGACCGGCGTGTCCTGGTTCAGGAAGCGCATCCAGTAGGCCCGTTCTGGGGAAGGCGTTTGGTCCGCAATGAAGGCGGTCGCGGTCAGCAGGTCCTTGTCGCGCAACATGGCCTTGCTGGTCTCTTTCATGGTATAGAGCCGTGTACCGTGGCGGGTGCGCATGTGGTACACCAAGCGGTCGAAACGGCTGTTGGCCAACGGATGGTAGATGACGTATAGCGGCGGTATTCCGGCCTCTGCGCTATATCTGGCACCGGCCAGTTCCCAATTGCCATAATGCCCCAGGACAAGTATGATGCTCCTGCCTTGTTCGGCATAGGACCGCAGTAGTTCCACGTTCTCGAATTGCACCCGTTCGCGTGTTTGTTCGGGACTGATCGTCAGGGTCTTAAGGGTCTCCAGGAGGAGGTCGCAGAACCAGCGGTAGAAGCGGTCGGCGATGGCCTTGATCTCGGTTTCGCTCTTTTCCGGGAAACTGTTCCGCAGATTCGCGAGCACCACGTCCTTGCGGTAGCCGATCATCCTGAATACCAGCCAGTAGACGCCGTCAGAAAGCAGGTAGAGCAAGGGGAAGGGAAGCATGGAGATGCCATAGATGAACGGCAGCGCCACGTAATACCCCAAGGTTCCCATAGGGGGACAAAGTTACGGCCTGGTAAGGGGGCTACTTGAAAAGCTCTTTCCGCCCGATCACGCTGCAGATGGGGCACTTCTGCGGATCGTGGCCCTTGGCGGGGCAGTATTCCCGCCCGAAGTAGATGATGCGCAAGTGCAGGTCGGCCCATTCCTCTTCGGGGAAGAGCTTTTTCAGGTCGGCCTCGGTGTGCTCCACGCTTCTGCCTGTGCTGAGGGTCCAGCGCCATGCCAAGCGGTGGATGTGGGTGTCCACCGGAAAGGCTGGTACGCCAAAGGCCTGGACCATGACCACGCTGGCGGTCTTGTGGCCCACGGCCGGCAGGGCTTCCAACGCGGTGATCGATGCTGGGACCTTGCCACCATGCTCTTCGAGCAGTATCCGCGACAGCCCATGGATGCCCTTCGCCTTCGCCGGTGCCAGCCCGCACGGCCGGATAATGTCCTCGATCTGCTGCACGCTCAGCTTCACCATCTGATGCGGGGTTCGCGCCTTGGCGAAGAGCAGTGGCGTGATCTCGTTCACCTTCTTGTCCGTGCATTGCGCGCTGAGCACTACGGCCACCAGCAGCGTATAGGGGTCCTCGTGGTCGAGCGGAATGGACGTGCGCGGGTAGAGCTTGGCGAGCGTGGCGGAGACGAAGGCGGCTTTCTCCTTCTTGGAGGTTGGAGCCTTGGCGAAGGCGGTCGTGGTCATCGTCGCATTGGCATCGCTGACCTTGTCTTTTGGTGCTTTACGGGTGCTCGTGCGGGCCATCGATCGCAAAGATCGCACACGACCGGTAGCTGCTCAGGCCAGCGCCTCGCTGCCCAGCCGTTGCTTCAAGCGCTCGATCTCGCGGTCCATCACGCGGAACCAAAGGGGTGGGAAGAAGGCGAGCACCATCATGGCGGGATAGCCGGCGGGTAGCTGGGGGCTCTCATCGAAGTGGCGCAACACCTGGTATTTGCGGCTGGCCAGGTAGTGGTGATCGCTGTGGCGCGTGAGTTCCAACAGGATCAGGCGGCCCAGCGGATGGTCCGAGTTCCAGGAGTGGATGGGCAGCGGCCGTTCGTACAACGCGCCCTTCTTCCGGCGCCGCAAGCCGTAGTGCTCGATGTAGTTCACGGTCTCGAGCATCAGGATGCCGATGAAGGCAGCGCCGAGGAACCAGCCGAGCACCTCCAGCCCGAAAACCGCTGCGATCGCCGCCAGCAGGGCAAGCTGGACGAGTTGGAAGCGCAGCATCTCGTTGTGCAAGCTGAGTACGGGCAGGCCCTTCTTCTGAAGCCGTTGCTGTTCCAGCTTCCACGCGCCAAGCCAGCTGCCGATAATGGTGCGGACGAAGAAGGCATAGAGCCACTCGCCGCGCCGGCTGCTGGCGGGGTCCTCGGCGGTGCTCACAGGCTTGTGGTGGCCGCGGTTGTGCTCGATGAAAAAGTGCATGTACAGCGTGGAGAGGAGCAGCGCCTTGGCCATGAACTGCTCATGCTTGGTGGGCCGGTGCCCCAGCTCGTGCGCCGCGTTGATGCCCAGCACCCCGCAGGCCATGCCGAAGGCCGAGGTGAGCCCCAGTTTCACCACCCACGACAGTTCCGCGTTGCTCACCTGCACCAGTAAGAAGAGCAGCAGCCCCCATTGGATGGGCACCAGGCTGAAGAGGATCAAGTCGTAGAGACGGTCCTGCTTGGCCACGGTCTCCTGCACCGCGTCCAGGTTGCGGGGATCGGGCTTCAGGAACAGTTCGATGGCGGGCAGCACCCCGAACACGAAGGCCACCGCTGCGAAGGACCATGCGCTCTGTACCGCGAGCGATACTGCGACCACCGCGGGTATGAGGTAGACGAGGACGTATTTGAGGGCCGACGGGCGCATGGGCGGGCTCCGATGGAGATAGGACGAAATTAGGTCGATCGTGGTCGATGAAGCGTTGTCCTGCACCGTCAATTCAGATCGTTGGCCGGTATCCAATCGGAATCATCCAGTTCAGCAGTGTCGACCTCGCCGACGTAGTTGAACCAACTATTCAGTCGGACCATGTCAAATGTGCGGACGATAGGTGGGCTGCTGTCGGTAGCACCACAACCATAGTCTCTGATCACGATCCGCCGCTCTGGATCCTTCCGATGTACGAACAAGCTCTTCCGTTCGCTCCAAGCACACATGGATGTTACCAGAAAGCCGACATAACCGAAGACCACCAGGAATACGAACGAAGCTGCTCCGGCTCCAAAGACTCTCAGCAGCTTCAACCCCAGAGGGTCATTGGCGTCGATCCGGCACAGCAGCAGCAGGCCGATACAACCGGAGATGCCGAACATGAGCAGGCCCTGTGCTTTCGTTTCGAGCTCATTGTTCGCGAATTCCAGCTCTGTCATCGAAATGATCAGCGTGAGAACAAGGGATACAGCGATGTATATCCATGCACCCCACGTGAGAATTCGCTTCATCACGACCATGGGGATTCACCATACGAACGTGTACGGCCGCGATCCTTGAATGAAGGTATGCGAGCGGGTCGGCAACTTCTCGCCCTCCACGTGCACCAGGTTCTGCTGCTCGTAGAAGAGGTCCTGCAACAGGGTGTTCTTCACCAGCAGATGATTCGGAGCGGTGATGCTGTCCACCTGCAGGTAGCAGTAGAGCGTTTCGCCGTCGAGCTCCTTGCCGATCCAGGTCCAGGTGAGCTGCTTCTCCTGGAAGAGCACCAAGTGCTGCTTGAAGTAGGCGTTGAGGATGCTGTCGGCCTTGGGGTGCTCCTTTTCCGAACCGAGCTTCAGCGGGGCCACGTTCTCCAGCGCGTGCTCGATGTCGTGCGCGGTGATACGCCAGGTGAGGTCGAGCGTTTGTGCGGCGGGCGTGTGGCGGATGGTGAGGATGGACACGAAGAAGTCGTGCAGCCCAAAAGCGCCGAGAATACCGATCGCGAGGAGGAAGGTTTTCATTCCAAGGCAAAGTTGGGCAAGAGTGGCGAGTAATGAGTAGCGAGTGGCGAGTGGAATGCCGCCAACCGACAGTGCCAGAGGCGGCATTTTACTCGCCACTCGCCACTCGCCACTCACTCGCCACTATTTTCGCGTCCATGCTTCGTTCGCACGCCCTCGCCCTTTGCACGCTCCTCGCAACAGCGACCCTCGCCCAGGACTCCCCCCGCTACGGCCGCGACAAGTTCCGCCAGCTCGACCAGGAACTGCCCACGCCCAACGAGCAGCGCACCGCCAGCGGAGCCCCCGGTCATGCCTATTGGCAGATGAAGGCCGATTATGATATCCATGTGGAGATCACCGAGCCCAAGGCCGGGGAAGGGGTGTTGCCCAAGCTCACCGGCTACGAGACCATCACTTACCACAACCAGAGCCCCGATAAGCTCGATTACCTCTGGCTGCAGCTCGACCAGAACATCTTCGAGCCGGGCAGTGACGCCAACCTGATCCGCACGGGAACGCTGGGTGACAGTGTCAGCCTTTCGCAGATCGACAAGTGGGTGAATCCCTTCGATGGCGGGTACAAGATCACGTCGGTGACCGATGCCAGCGGCGGGAAGCTGAAGTACACCATCAACAAGACCATGATGCGGGTGGACCTGCCGAAGCCGCTCGCGCCCGGTGCCACCTTCAGCTTCAAGGTGAGCTGGTGGAACTGGATCAACGACCGTTCCAAGTGGGGCGGCCGTGCAGGCTACGAGTACTTCCCCGAGGAGGACAACTACCTCTTCACCATCGCGCACTTCTACCCGCGCATGTGCGCCTACATGGACTACAGCGGGTGGATGCACAAGCAGTTCCTCGGCCAGGGCGAGTTCACCCTCGACTTCGGCGACTACACGCTCAGCATCACCGCGCCCAGCGACCACATCGTGGCGGCCACCGGAGAGTGGGCGAATGCTTCCGCAGTGCTTACATCAACGCAGCAGAAGCGCCTCGCCCAAGCCCGCACGAGCGACAAGCCGGTCATGATCGTCACCCCGCAGGAAGCGCTGGAAAACGAGAAGGAGCGCAGCAGTGGCACCAAGACCTGGGTGTACAAGAGCAAGAACGTACGCGACGTCGCCTTCGCCAGCAGTCGCAAGTTCATCTGGGATGCCATGAACCAACCGGTGAAGACCAATAATGTCCTGTGCATGAGCTATTACCCCAAGGAGGGCAATCCGCTCTGGGAGCAGTACAGCACCAAGGTGGTGGCGCACACCATCAAGACCTACAGCAAGTTCACGGCGGACTACATCTACCCGGTGGCCATCAGCGTGCACACCGACCGCATCGGCATGGAGTACCCGATGATCTGCTTCAACGGCGGGCGGCCCGAGAAGGACGGCACCTACAGCGAGCGCACCAAGTATGGCATGATCGGCGTGATCACGCACGAGGTCGGCCACAACTTCTTCCCCATGATCATCAACTCCGACGAGCGGCAGTGGACCTGGATGGACGAGGGCCTCAACACCTTCGTGCAATACCTCACCGAGCAGGAATGGGACAAGGACTACCCCAGCTGGCGCGGCAAGCCCCGCAACATCGTCGACTACATGAAAGGGGACCCGAACGCCTCACCCGACAAGGTGAAGGCGCGTATCGAGCCGATCATGACCAACAGCGAGAGCATCACGCAGTTCGGTAACAACGCCTACGGCAAGCCCTGCACCGCCCTCAACATCCTGCGCGAAACGGTGATGGGGCGCGAGCTCTTCGACCACGCCTTCAAGACCTATTGCGAGCGCTGGAAGTTCAAGCACCCCACGCCGGCCGACTTCTTCCGCACCATGGAGGACGCCAGCGGCGTGGACCTCGATTGGTTCTGGCGCGGATGGTTCTACACCACCGACCATGTGGACATCGCCATCACGGACCTCAACTACATGCGTATGGACCCGCGCGATCCCATGGCGGCCAAGGAGCTTCAGCGCAAGGACAAGGCTTCGGAGGTGCCCGACATCAGCCGCCAGCGCAACATCGAGGCCAAGCTGGACTTCGTGGTGGACCGAGACACCACTGCGCGCGACTTCTACAACCGCTTCGATCCGCTGAAGGCCACCGAACGTGAGCTGGCGGCCTACGAGAAATGGAAGACAGGGCTTACGGCGGATGAACAGGCGCTGCTTGGTCAGGACCTTCACGTGTATGAGCTCGCCCTGAAGAACATCGGTGGGTTGGTGATGCCTGTGATCCTGGAGTGGACCTATGCCGACGGCACCACCGAGGTGGAGCGCATCCCCGCCGAACTGTGGAAGACCAGCGACGAGGTCACCAAGGTCTTCGTGAAGCGCAAAGAGGTGCGGAGCGTGACGCTCGATCCCTTCCTCGAGACCGCCGATTGCGATCTCAACAACAACAGCTGGCCTTCACGCATGGTGCCCACCCGCTTCGATGTCTTCAAGGAACGCGAGTGGCGCCGCCCCAACCCCATGCAGGAGGAGCGGAACCGGCAGACGGGCGGGGAGATGAAGGGGAGGTGATCCGAACGTGCGATGGTCACACGGGAAGAGATCATCCAATTCGTGAAGGACCGGCTCGGCTTCAAACCAACGCCGGAGACCAAGTTCTGGTGGGAAACAGGTGCCGCAGGGCTGGATGCCTGGACCTTCATGCAAGAGTTCGCCGACCACTACGGGGTTGATATGGAAAGTGCGGGCATGGGCTTAGACTACGGAGACAGCGATGTGCATTTGGCCGATGCGCTCGATCGGCTATGGAAGCGCATCACCTTTCGCCCCGTGCCCAAGGTGAGCCACTTCACCATCGACCATCTCGTGGAAGTGGCGAACCGGAAAAGTGGTTCGATCCACCGCGATGAGCTCGGTGAACCTTCTTGGCTGCTGAGCCGCTTATCTTTGAGCAAGTCGAACATCCATGAGCACCTCCGACCTCAAGCTCAGCCTTGTTCAGCGACTGCTCCTGGAGCAGGACGCCACCTTCCTCCGGCGCATCAAGGACCTGTTCGACCGCCGCGAGCGTACGGATGTCGACTTCACGGACGAAGAGCTTTCTGAGTTGCGTGAGATCGAGCGCAAGCAGGAGAGCGGTGAGGATGCCTACGTATCGATGGAGGAGGCGATGCGGATGGCGCGTGAAGCGCTGGGTGAATGAGTTTCAGGCTGCACGTCCGCGAGGTTGCGGTGCGTGAGTACTCGGCTGCAGCCATCTGGTACGATCAGCAGAGCAAGGGTCTTGGGCATCGTTTCCTCGACGACGTTCAGCGTTGCTTTACCTTCATCCGCGACAACCCGTATGGGTTCCAGATGCGCAGGGATGAGTTCAGGCACGCCATGCTCGATGACTTCCCGTATCGCGTTGTGTTCAAGATCAAAGGCGCTGACGTGTTCGTCTACCAAGTACGCCACACCAGCCGTAGACCGAGCAAGCGGTTCGGCCCGTAATGCCTAACGCACCTCCACATACCGCACGCGGTACGGATCCGGCATCCAGGGGCCGTTCCTGAGCTTGGGGTGCGGCATCTGCCGAAAGCGGTACTTCCCTGGCGGGAGCGACTTCATGGTGAAGCCGTAGGACTGCCCGCTGATGTCCGTGCAAAGCGCACCCGGCAGCTGACCGAAGTACAGGAACACATCGCGCGGGCCGCCATCCGCGGGTGCTGGCTGCACCTTGGCGTAGGCCTCGTAACGCCCGCAGGAGCCGCCGATCCAGTGGAAGGTCACGGTGAGCTCATCGGTGCTCTTGGGGTCCTTTGGAATGATCGTGAGCGATCCTTCCGGGATCTGCGTCCAGATGCTGTCCGGGTCCACGGTGAACTCGATCACCTTGCTTTGCTCCACATAGCGGAAGGTGCGCGGGTGGATGGTGTTGCGCACATTCTCCACGGCGGCCGGCTCCCACCAGCTGTTCAGCTGCAGCACGCGCTTGAACTCACGGTCCAGTTCGGGATACGCGCTGCCGTTCAGGTCCACCCGGTGGATGCTTCCGTCGGATTCGATGGTCACCAGTGCCGAGAGCTTCACACGCGCGCCTGCCTGTCCGGTAGGCAGGTTGGTGCGCTCGATGAGCGGCTTGCTGAAGTGCGCACGGATGAAGCGATCGAAGTTGGCGGGACCACCGGGATAGCTGGCATCACGCGCTGCTGTCGGCGGCATGCGTGGAACACGCTTCACGAACGACATCGGGTCAAGGATGCGCACTTCAGGGTGCATATTGCCGCCGCGTGAATAGACCAAGAGCCCGCCGTGGCAGGCCAACGTATCCACGGCGCCGAAGGGGTGTTCCAGGTTCCACCCCGGGCGAAGGGCATCGCGTCGCTGCAGGTCCTCCGCCTGGTCCGAAAGGCACTTCATGAGGCGACGACTGTCCAGTTCGAAGTTGCCTTGCGTGAAGGGCATACGCAGGGAGAAGCCGAACAGCGAAGGGTCGTGGTCGATGTGAAGGTCCATCATCGCCCCACCGGGCAGGTACTTCACGCTCCACGGCCGGTCGCCGCGCGAGTCATTCACCATGAACGAGAGCACGCTATCCCCTTGCGCCGGGCGGAGCTTGTCCGCCCGCAGGGTGTCGTTACCGGGCGAGATGACCATGTATTGGGCCACCCCGTTGCGGATCAGTTCATGCTTCAGCGTCACCACCACATGGATGGGCTGTTCCATGGGGCCGGGTTGGGCAACAGCGTTTGCCCACCATACAACGAAGAGAAGTGTGAACGGTCCTTTCATGGTTGCTTAGTACACCCGGTGTCGGACTTGGTTCATCCCATGAAATGGCACAGGTCCCGATCACCTCAACTGCCGGACATGCCCCACAAAGCAACTGATCGGCGGCGGTGCTTCACCCTTTTCCGAGGAATGCCGAAGGGCGCCGCCTAATTTAGACGCCGCAACGCTGACCATGCCCGGCAACACCTTCGGTACCCTGTTCCGTTTGACCACCTTCGGCGAGAGCCACGGGCCGGCCATTGGCGGTGTGCTGGACGGTTGCCCGGCCGGTCTGCCCTTGGATATCACGCTGGTGCAGGCCGAACTGGACCGTCGTCGCCCCGGCAGTACGCCATTGGGCACTGCCCGCGAGGAGGGTGATCTGGTGGAGTTCCTGAGCGGAGTATTCGAGGGACGTACCCAAGGCACGCCCATCGGGTTCCTGATCCGCAACAAGGACGCCCGTTCCAGCGATTATGAGCACTTACGCGACGTTTATCGACCCGGGCATGCCGACCTGACCTGGCAGGCGAAGTACGGCGTGCGCGACCATCGGGGAGGCGGGCGGAGCAGCGCGCGGGAGACCGCATGTCGCGTGGTCGGTGGGGCAATTGCTCGCCAGTTGTTGGCCACACAGGGCATCGCGGTCTACGCTTATGTCTGTCAGGTCGGTAACATCCGTACTGACGTACCGGCCCAGGAACTCGACCTGGAACAACGCTGGTCCGATCCCGTGCGATGTCCCGATCCCGCGGCCAGTGTTCGTATGGCCGCGCTCATCGAAGAGGTGCGTGCCGAGGGCGATTCCGTGGGCGGTGTGGTGGCCTGCCGGGTCAATGGCCTGCCTCAGGGTCTTGGCGAGCCCGTCTTCGACCGCCTGGAGGCCGATCTGGCCAAAGCCATGCTGGGCATCAATGCGACGCGCGGTTTCCAGCTCGGCAGTGGCTTCAGTGCCGCGGCCATGCGCGGTTCAGCCCATAATCGGTTGTCCCAGGGCGGCACGTTGGGCGGAATAAGTGATGGAACCCCGCTCTGCTTCGATGTCGCCTTCAAGCCACCATCCACCATCGCCAAGGCCCAGCGTGCAACGACCACTTCTGGTGAGGAGGTGACGCTTGAGGCCAAGGGGAGGCACGACCCCTGCGTGGTGCCGCGGGCAGTGCCCATCGTGGAGGCCATGGCCTGCCTCGTGCTGGCCGACCACCTTTTGCGGCATCGTAGCGCGCGGCTGTGATCGGTCATTGAGATCATTGTCCACCATCGAGGCGTGAACAACCCCGGGCACGGTCACGGCAGGGGATAGGCCGTTCAGGAACGATCTTTGTACGCTCAGGGCCCTTGCCGGACGGCTGCGTCGTCCGGAACGCCATTGTTCACAATTGGACTCATCTTCAAGATCATTCACCATGGCCAAGTGGACCAAACGCATCCTGCTCTCGCTCGGCATCCTCATCGTGCTTGTTCTTGCGGCGGCCATCATCCTGCCGATCGTGTTCAAGGACAAGATCGAGGCGGCGGTGAAGAACGAGGTCAACAAGAACTTGAACGCCGTGGTGGACTGGGGTGAATGGGATATCACCATCCTCAAGAGCTTTCCGGACCTCACCGTGGAGATCGCCGATGTGAAGGTGTCCAATGTGGCTCCGTTCGAGGGCATCGACCTGGCACGCATCGGTTCGCTTTCCGCCACGGTGGATATCAAGAGCGTGTTCGGGGACAAGATCGACATCAAGCGCATCGGCCTGGTGAAACCCTACATCCACGTCAAGGTCCTTGCCGACGGGACCGCCAATTGGGACATCGCCAAGGCGGATACCACCGCTGCCGCTCCATCGGACACCGCCTCAGCGTTCAACATCGGCCTGCGCGAGTACTGGATCGAGGACGGCACCTTCATCTATGACGATGCATCGCTGACCTACTACATGGACCTCAAGGGCCTCGACCATAAGGGCAGTGGCGACTTCACCCAGGACCTGTTCACGCTGAGCACCACCACCCAGGCCGATACCGCCAACGTGGTGTTCGACGGTATCCGCTACCTCAAGAACGTCAAAGCGGATATCAAGGCCGATCTGGACATGGACATGCCCAACATGAAGTTCACCTTCAAGGACAACGAGGCCGTGATCAACCAGTTGGTGCTTGGCTTTGATGGTTGGTTGGCCATGCCCACCGATGACATCGATATGGACCTCACTTGGAATGCCCGGAAGACCGACTTCGCCACCCTGTTGTCCTTGGTGCCTGCCGAATTCGCGTCCGACCTCAGCGGGGTGAAAATGAGCGGCAAAGCGGCCTTCAGCGGCTTCGTGAAAGGCATCTACAACGACACCAACATGCCTGGCTTTGGTGTGGTGGTGGACGTGGACAACGGCCGCTTCAAGTACCCCGACCTGCCGGCCGCTGTGGAGAACATCTTCGTGGACCTGAAGGTGAACAGCCCGGGTGGTACGGATATGGACCGCATGGTGGTCGATCTCAAACGGTTCTCGCTCACCATGGCCGGCAACCCTGTCGAGGCCCGCATGTACCTCACCACGCCGATCAGCGATCCCAATGTGGACGCGGAACTGAAGGCCAAGCTCGACCTGGCCAGCGTGAAGCAGGTGGTGCCCATGAAAGAGGACCTCAAGGGCCGATTGGACGCGGATGTGCGCATGAAGGGCCGTATGAGCGACGTGGAGGCCCAGCGCTACGAAAAGTTCACGGCCGATGGCGAGCTCATCCTGCAAGGCATGAGCTACACCAGCGATTCCATGCCGCCGGTCGGTATCAGCAAACTGCATTTCGACTTCAGTCCGAAATTCCTGGAACTGGTCAGCTTCGATGGAACGCTCGGCAGCAGCAGCATCCAGGCCAAGGGGCGGATGGACAACTACCTGCAATGGTGGTTGAAGGACAGCACGCTCGTGGGATCCTTCGATCTGGTCGCCAACAAGTTCGACCTGAACGAGCTGATGGGCACCCGGTCCACGTCCTCGACCCCGGCGGCACCCGCCGATACGGTCCCGATGAGCGTGATCGAAGTGCCGGCCAACATCGATTTCCGCATGGGCCTGGCCGTGAAGGAGGTGATCTACGACAACCTTTCGCTGACCAACATCCGCGGTGGTCTGCGCGTGCATGATCAGCGCGCCGAACTGAACGATGTGTTCTTCAACCTGTTCGACGGCAGTGTGGCCATGGAGGGCGATTACGTCACCACCGATGTGAACAAGCCCACCTTCGACCTGCGCTACGATGTGCGCGACATGGACATCGAAAAGGCCGTGACCTATATCGAGACCATCCAGAAGATGGCGCCGATCGCCAAGACCTGCAAGGGCAAGTTCAGCACCGACCTCACCATGAAGGGCGCATTGGACCAGCATATGGAGCCCGATATGAACGCCCTTACCGGCCGTGGAACACTACGCACCAAGAACGTTCGTGTGGATGGTTTCCAACCGCTGGTGGACCTGGCCAAGGCGCTCAAGATCAAAGAGATCGAGAACACCACCCTGCAGGACGTCAATTTCACCTATCGCTTCCAGGACGGGAAGATGATCACCGACCCCTTCGATGTGAAGATCGATCGCATCAAGGCCAATGTGGGCGGAAGTACGGCTTTTGCCGACCAGTCCATCGATTACGTGATGAATGCGAAGGTGCCCACCTCCATGTTCGGTGAGGCGGCAGCGCGCACGGCCGGCAGCCTGCTCGGCGAGGCCAATCGCTTCCTCGGGGCCAATATGAAGGTGCCGGAAGAACTGGATGCCACGATCAAGATCACCGGCACCATCGACAAGCCCATCGTGAAACCGGTGTTCGCCGGCGGATCCACCAATGTGCAGGAAGTGATCAAGGAGGAGATCAAGCAGGAACTGAACGAGCAGATCTCCAAGGCCAGGGAAGAGGCTATTGCCAAGGCCCGCGAAGAGGCCGCGCGTTTGGTGGCAGAAGCACAGAAGCAGGCCGATCAACTGAAGTCCGATGCCCGCCGTGAGGCCGCACGTTTGAAGGCCGAAGGCTACGCCCAGGCCGATAAGCTGGTGAACGATGCCAAGGACCCCATCTCCAAGGCAGCGGCAAGGGTGGCAGCGGATAAGCTGAAGAAGGAGGCCGACAAGAAGGAAGCACAGGTCATTGCCGAAGCGGACAAGCGTGCCGATGGTATGGTGGAATCGGCCCGCAAGAAGGGCGATGACCTGATCCGCAAGGCCGAGGAGACCGATACGACAGTGAAGTGAGCGTAATAGCAATGGACCAGAGGTTGAAAGGGGAAGGGTTGGAAGGAGGGAAGGCCTCTTTCGGAGCGTTCACGAACGTGTGTTTTGTGTTCGTGATGCTGCTGTTGACCGCGCCTTCGGCGGTGGTCGCGCAGGACGATGCCGATCCATGCGCGCTGCCCACGGACAAGAAGATCGTGAAGTTGCTGGATGATGCGGCCAAGGCCAAGGACCCGGCCCAGCGTCACGCCAAGCTCAAGAGCACGCTGGAGATCGACCCGGAATGCGTCGAGTGCAACTTCCGCCTCGGCCTCTCCGCCTATCGTATCGGCCGTGAAAGTGGCAAGGGTTTCGCTGCCGCCATCAAGTACCTGGAGAAGGTGCAGGCCACCTGCCCGAACTACCATAGCGATGTGCCTTACACGCTGGGTACCATGTATTACGCGGAGGACAATTTCGCCGAGGCGGCCAAGGCGTTCGAGGCGTTCCGCAAGTTCCCCAGCGACGATGCCACGCGCATGTCCAAGGATTACGATAAGAAGTACAAGGACGTGGAAGAGGTGATGCCCGAGCTGCAGTTCTACGTCGATTTCTACAAGAACACGGCGCCATTGAACCCGCGATCACTGGCCAATGTGAGCACCGCGGACGATGAGTACCTGCCCATGTTCTCGCCGGACAACGAGCTCATCTTCTTCACCCGCAAGCGCATGGTGCGGGCCAAGGGCGACATCGTTTCACGCGAAGTGGAGGAACTGATGGAGGCCCGTCGACCCAATGCGGGCACTGACTTCGATCCCGCACGCATCCTTCCCGAGCCGTTCAACACCGGCGACAACTACGGTGGTGTCACCATCAGCGTGAACAACAAGGAGATGTTCGTCACCGTGTGCGAACCGCCCGATGGTCGCGGCTACCGCAATTGCGACATCTACCGCACCCATTACGACAGTCGTTTCAACCTGGACTATGGTGGGCAGGACTGGGAGTGGACCGGACTGGAGAACCTGGGACCGAACATCAATACGCCGGACGGTTGGGAGAGCCAGCCCTCGCTCAGTGGCGATGGCCGAACGCTCTACTTCGCCACCAACCGATCCAACACCGATGGCATCGACATTTTCCAAAGTACACGCAACGAGAAGGGCGAGTGGTCCCAGGCCATGCCAGTGAAGGGCATCAACACCTACGGCAACGAGAAGGCGCCCTTCATGCACAGCGACAGTCGCACGCTCTACTTCGCGGCCAAGCCGGACACGGCCGGTCGCGGGCATAAGAGCATGGGTGGCTACGATATCTTCTTCAGCAAACTGAACGATGACGGCACCTGGACCAAAGCGAAGAACATCGGTCATCCCATCAACACCGACCAGGATGAGCATGGCCTGATCGTGAGCACGGACGGCCGCACGGCCTACTTCGCCAGCGGGCGTTTCAAGGGTGCTGGAGGGCTGGACATCTATGGGTTCGACCTGCCCGTGAACGTGCGGCCGGACGAAGTGCTTCTGGTAAAGGGCCAGGTGCGCGACGACAAGGGGCAGGTGGTGAAGGACGCCACCGTGGAGATCAAGTACATGGACACGCGGAAGACCGAGATCATCCAGGTGGACAACGCGGATGGCCGCTATGCCACGGTGGTGAAGCTGCGCCCGGGTGCCGATGTGGTGATGACCGTGAAGAAGCAGGACCATGTGTTCGAGTCGCACAGTTTCAGTGCGGAGGACAGTGTGAAGGCGGGTGTTGCCGCCATGGACATGACCGTGCGGAAGATCGAGGTGGGCAAGAGCTACCGCGTCAACGACATCAAGTTCGGGAGCAACTCGGCGGCCATCACCAAGGCCAGCGAGCATATCCTCGACGAGCTCATTGTGTTCATGAAGGAGAATCCCACCGTGAAGATCCGCGTGGAGGGACATACGGATAACATCGGTCGCCTGGAGGACAACACGGTCCTGAGCAACGATCGGGCCTTCACCGTTATGGAGTACCTTCAACAGCACGGTATCGGCGGAGCACGTCTGGCGTTCAAGGGACTTGGCCCCACCAAGCCGGTGGCCACCAACGATACACCGGAGGGTCGGGCGCTGAACCGCCGGACCGAGTTCGTCATCACAGGGCGTTGAACATATCTGGCATGAAGGATGGAACCGTCAGCCCCCGAATGGTGTTTTGCAAGGCCATGAAAGCCCTGCCGCTGTTCCTGCTCGCTTGGTTTCCTGCATTGGCTGTTGCGCAACTTTCACAAGGCGGCGTGCCTCCCGGTTGGGAGCTGTCCGACGGTCCCCGCGTCGAGGTCCCGGTGGTGTCGCTCCCGGTTCTGGAAGATGTTCCCGACGATACCAGCACGGTGGGTTTTCGTTATGGAACACAACGGATGGTAGAGGTCGATGTGATCCGCGATGGTGTATGGACGGTCCTGGACGATGGCCGCCGAATGGCCCAGGTGGTCCTGCATTCGCCTGGTGCCGCCATGCTCAGTGTCCAGTTCGCGCGATGGGACCTGCCGAACGGCGCCGAGGTGTTCCTCTATGACATGGCCCGCACCCGCTCGATCGGTGCGTTCACGGCCTCCAACCGCCAACCCGACGGGACCATGGCCACGGAGCTGCTTCCGGGAGATTCCGTGGTGGTCGAGGTTGTACTGCCCGGGCTGGTGCGCGCCGGTGAACTGCGCGTGGCCTCCGTCACCCATGCCTTCTTCGATCCGTTCGCACGCGCTTCGGCCACCGAGGAACGCGACTTCGACCCCGGTTACCAGAGCTCACCCTGCCACATCGGCATCAACTGCCCGAACACTGCCGCATGGCAGCAGCAAAAGCGCGCTGTGGCGATGTTCCTTCGCCCCGATGGCGGCGGTTGCACCGGTACCTTGTTGAACAATACGCAGACCCCCGGAAGGCCCTATTTCCATGTGGCATCGCATTGCTACCAGCCGAACACCAGTGGCTGGGTGTTCTACTTCAACTACGAATCCACCACGTGCACAGGTACGGTGGGCAATACCTCCCAGACCCTTACCGGCGCGGTTCTGCGCGCGGCTTTCTACTTCGATGACCTCTGCCTGGTGGAACTGAACAACTCGCCACCGGCCTCTTACAGCGTGTACTATGCGGGGTGGGACCGCAGTGGCGCAGTGCCCCAGTCGTCCGTGGTGATCCAGCATCCGATGTACGATGTGAAGAAGATCTCCTTCAACAATGATCCCAGCACGAGCTTCACGGATGCGATCGGCGTGCAATGCTGGCGTGGGAACTGGGACCTTGGTCTTGTGCAGGCCGTGTCAAGCGGCGGCCCCTTGTTCGACCAGAACGGGCGCATGGTGGGACACATGTACGATGGGGCACAGGTATGCTCCACGGCCACCAGCATCCCCACCGATTGCGCCAAGTTCAGTGCCAGTTGGGACGGTGCATCCGCCAGCCAGCGACTACGCGATTGGCTCGACCCCTCGAACACCGTGCAGCAATTGAACGGCTACGATCCCAATGCGGTGCCTGTGAACCTGCGGCTGCGATTGAAGGCCTTCCTCGAAGGTCCGTACAACACCGGCGCGGGCACCATGAGCACGGCGCTGCGTTCCGCCGGCCTGGTGCCATTGACCGAGCCCTACACAGCCGCCGGATATCCACACGTTGGTGGCAGCGGAGCCACTACCACCCAGGCCGTGCTCAACGTGACGGGTGCGAACGCCATTGTGGATTGGGTGGTGGTGGAACTGCGCAACCGGTTGGATACCGCGGTGGTCCTGGCCACGCGCAGCGCCTTGTTGCAGGCCGATGGTGATGTGGTGGGCACCGATGGTACTTCGCCCGTGGTCTTCTCGCTACCGGCCGACCAGTATCTGGTGGCCCTGCGGCACCGGAACCACTTGGGCGTGCTAACCGCTAATGCGGTCGCACTTTCCAGTACGACCACCACCCTTGACCTGAGCAATGGGAGTGTGGCCTTGCGCGGGGGATCTGCCGCCACGAAGCTGCTGGGAAGCGCAAGGGTACTGATAGCCGGCGATGTGGTCCCTGATGGCGTGCTCCGCTATACCGGTGGCAGCAACGACCGTGATCCGATCCTTGCACGGGTAGGTGGCGTTACGCCAACGGCCACATTGGTGGGCTACTTCCCGGAGGATGTGAACCTCGATGGGGTGGTGAGCTACACCGGAGGCAATAACGACCGCGACATCATCCTGACGAACGTTGGTGGGGTGGTACCCACGTCCACGCGCGCCGACTTCATCCCTTAGCAGCAGTTGCCATTAGGGAACTCTTTCAGGACCTTGGATCCCATGGACACGACATTGTGTTCCCCCTAATTTCGGGTCATGAAAGGATCGAAGCCGCTCTTCCTCTTTCTCGTTCTCTTGTCGATCATTCCTTGCCGAGCTCTTGGGCAAACCCTGCTTTGGACAGCCGCAGGGCACCCTGAGCAACGCGCGGTGTATGGGGTTGCCTTCTCAAGCAATGGCCAGTATGTGCTCAGCGGGAGCGAGTGCCCTCAGGCCCGGTTGCGCATGTTCAACGGCTCCACAGGCAGCGTAACGTGGGAGCATCAGGTTTCCAATTCGCTCTTATGCACCGCCGGGGTGAAGTTCTCATCCAATGGACAGTATCTCGCCAATGCCGAAGAGACAGGGAATTTGCAGATATTCCAGGTCAACGGGGCCACGGCCAGCCTTTCCACTACGTTAACGAACAATACAGGAGCACTGTATTCAGTAGACTTCGCACCTGGCAACGATAAGGTCGCTGTGGGTGCAGGAAGTGGCAGGCTTATTGTCTATTCGCTTCCTTCGGGCACCCTTTTGTTCAACGTGATCGCCCACACGGGAGAAGTGCTCGGGGTGTCCTGGTCCCCCGATGGACAATTCCTGGCCACCTCCGGGGGCGATGGTCTGGTGAAGCTGTGGACGAGCAATGGGGTTTTCGTGCGTCAGTTCGCTGGTCATACGGGTTACGCTTATGGGGTTCGCTTCGCGCCCAATGGGCAACGTATTGTGAGTTGCGGAATGGATGATGCCATCCGGGTTTGGAATGCCGGAACAGGAGCGTTGGAGCGCAGCATTACTGGCCACACCAGCGATGTGCGCGGCGTGGATATCTCGCCGAACGGGGCATACATCGTAAGCGCCGCCGTGGACCAAACGGTCCGTATTTGGGATATGGTGACCGGTACGCAGGCCATGCAGCTCACTGCGCCGGGTTCCGGCTTTTTTTTCTCCGTGGCCTGGTCACCTGCCGATAACCGCATCGTGGCCGGTGCCCTGAACAACATGGTGGCCCTTTGGAGCGTCCCGCTGATCGGCGTTCCAGTGGTCCGTGTTTCCCCTCGTGCATTCTTGGAAGGTCCCTTCAACAATGCCACCGGCCGAATGAACACGAACCTGAACCAGGGAGGTGTGATACCGTTGCAAGAACCTTACTCAGGCCTGGGTTATACTCATTCCGGCGGTGGTGGAGGTGAGTCCACAACATCCTCGGTCCTTGGAGTTACTGGTTCCAACGCCATTGTTGATTGGGTATTGGTTGAACTGAGGTCCGCAGCGGTTCCGTCGAATGTATTGAGCAGCCGTGCCGCATTATTGCAGGCAGATGGTGATGTGGTGGCCCCGGTCGATGGAACCTCACCTGTCACGTTCAACGTGGCGGCCGGGAATTACATCGTGTCCCTAAGGCACAGGAACCATCTGGGAATAATGACCGCATCCCCGGTGGCATTGACCTCCACAGCCGTTGCGGTCGATCTCACCAATGGTTCGGTCGCGCTCGCTGGCGGTCCGGATGCCACCAAGCTGGTCGGCACACGCCGGGTCTTGTTCGCGGGTGATCCCTCACGCGATGGCATCCTGCGCTACACGGGTGGTAGCAATGATCGTGACCTAGTGCTGGCGCGCATCGGCGGGGTAGCACCGACGGCCACCACATCGGGCTATTTCGTCGAGGACCTCAACCTCGATGGGGTGGTGCGCTACACCGGTGCGAACAACGACCGCGACATTATTCTTCAGAACATTGGCGGGGTCATTCCCACCTCCACCCGGTCCGACTTCATCCCCTAGGTCCCGAACAGGCTATTAGGGCAGCTTCGCCCCTGTTCCCTTCAGCAGCTTGTTGCGCATCATGCGCAGGTTCATCATTTCCACCAGCACGCTGAAGCCCATGGCGAAGTAGATGTAGTTCTTGTTCACGTGCTCACCCATGCCCTCCATCAGCAGGGCGGCACCGATCATCACCAGGAACGACAGCGCCAGCATCTTCACGGTGGCGTGCTTTTCCACAAAGGCGCTGATGCTGCTTGCGGCCACCATCATGATCCCCACGGCGATCATCACCGCCATGATCATGATCAGGATCTCATTGCTCATGCCCACGGCCGTGATCACGCTGTCCAGCGAGAACACCAGGTCGATCACCACGATCTGCAGGATCACACCGGCGAGCTGCCGCCCTTTCTGTTTCTTGTCGTGCTCATCGGTACGCACCTTCATCTTCTCACGGATCTCCACCGTGGCCTTGTAGATCAGGAAAAGGCCGCCAATGATCAACACCAGGTCGCGGCCACTGAGGTCACGGCCCAATAGGGGAAGGAAGGGCTGGTCGAGGCTCATCACCCAGCTCAGCGAGAGCAACAGTAGCACCCGTGTGATCATCGCCAGGGCGAGTCCGAGCTGGCGTGCCTTCTTGCGGTCGGTCTCCGTGGCCAGGCTGTTGCTGATGATGGAAATGAAGATGATGTTGTCGATGCCCAGCACGATCTCCAAAGCGGTGAGCGTGAGCAGGCCGACAAGGCCATGTGCGGTGAACAGGACGGAGAAGTCCAGGGAGGTGAGGTCGATCATGACAGGCTATCGTTGGGTGATCAAATAATGTTCAAGGCGCGGCCAAGATCGGCAATGAGGTCCGATGGATGTTCAACCCCCACGCTCAGGCGCACCAGGTTGTCGCCGATGCCCAGTTTGGAGCGTTCCGCCGGGTCCACGCCGGCATGGGTCATGGACGCCGGATGCTCGGCCAGCGATTCGGTGCTGCCCAGGCTTACGGCCAGTTTCACCAGTTTCAGTCCGTTGAGGAACCGGAACGCCTCGGCTTCGCCACCATGCACGGTGAACGAGAGCATGGCACCGGCCGTGAGGCACTGGTCGTCGAAGATGGCCTGTTGCGCGGGGTCGTCCAACTGGCCCAGGTAGAACACCTTCGCCACCTTGGGGTGGTTCAGGAGGTAGGCCGCCACCTGCTCGGCATTGCGGGCCTGTATGTCCATGCGGGCCTTCAGGGTCTCCAGGCTGCGCAATAGCAACCATCCCGTCCACGGTCCGGCCATGCAGCCCAGAAAGGTCCTCAGGCCTTTTACACGGGCCATCAATTCCTTCGAGCCCAGGCACGCACCGGCGATCACGTCGCTGTGTCCGCCGATGTACTTCGTGGCGCTGTAAAGCACCAGGTCCGCACCCAGTTTCAGTGGGTGCTGCCACAAGGGGCCCATGTACGTGTTGTCCACGGCCAGCAACACCTGTTTTTCCGGTGTGCTCAGGCTCCTGGCCAGCTCGGCACAGGCGCTGATGCCAATGAGGGTGTTGGTGGGGTTGGCCGGCGTTTCGATGAAGATCATCTTGATCCGATCGGCCTTGCCGCTGCGCTTCACCAGCTCGGGCAGCTGCTCCTGTTCCCACGGGTAGAAGCCCATCACTTCCACCCCGAACCTGGTGAGCACATGCTTGATGAAGTGGTCGGTGCCGCCGTACAACGGGTTGCTGAATAGCAGTACATCGCCCGGCGAAAGGAACTCGAGCAGGCAGGTGCTGATGGCGCTCATGCCGCTCTCGAACACCGCGCATTCCTCGGCCTCGTCCCACAGGCACAGGCGTTCCTCCAGGATCTGCAGGTCGGGGTTGTTCAGTCGGCTGTAGATCAGGCCGAGCTCTTCTTTGTCGCGTTTCTCGCGCAGTCCATAGGCCACCTCGAAGAACGCCTTGCCATCCTCCGCGCTCTTGAAAACGAACGTGCTGGTCTGGAAAATGGGGCATTTGATCGCGCCTTCGCTGAGCGCCGGCTTGTAGCCGTGGCTCATCATCAGGCTCTCGGGATGCATCTTGTGCTCGGACATGGCCGCGAAGCTACGGGGCCGGGACAACGCAGTGGGTGTCGGTCGTCACTCGGCCACGCGCGCGATCACAATGGTCTCGTTGCGGTTCACCGGGTTCAGCCAGTGCACGGTGCGGTCCAATAGGCCCGGTTCCGCGCGCCCGGTCACGTGCAGCGGTCCCAGGGCCGCCTCGGTGGCCTTCATCCGTTGCTCCAGTTGTTCTTCGCCGATGAAGAGCACCACGTCGGGTGTGCCGCTGGCCTCCCAGGTCTTCAACAGCGCAGGCAGATCGCCCGGTGCGCCGGTCCAGGGGATCACCGCGATGTCCCATTTCCCCAGGTAGAACAGCGGTGGCATGGGGGCCTCGCCCTCGGCACTATCCTCCAACAGGATGCCCCGCATGGGTGGTTGCTCGCGCAGGGCGTACAGGGCCTCCACTCGGCTCCGTTTGCTGTAGCTGAAGCAGAGCACCACCAGCAGCACCGTGTTCAACACCCACACGAAGCGCATGCCGCCGCGCCAAAGGCCGGTGCGCTGCTGCCACCAACCGCTTTCGCTGCGCCACTGTTCCCATGCGGTGTACCCCACCACGAAGAAGAGCGGCACCATGGGCAGCAGGAAGCGCTCCTGCTTGTTGGGGAAGTAGGAGTGGATGGCCAGGAACAGCAGCAGGGGCAGCCAGAGCAGAAGGGGAGTGGTGCGCCGGAAATAGCCGAACAGCACCGCTAAGCTCAGCGGCGGGATGAAGATGCCCGCCAACAGCAACAGGTAGTTGTACCACGGCAGCACGCCATAGGTGGTGGTGTTGTTGATGTTGTAGAGCACGTATTCGACCAGTTCGGCAAAGGGCCGTCCCCACAGGAAGCCATCGATGCTGCCTTGAATGATCGCCAACGGAATGGCCACCCCGAGGCCGTACACCACCGCCGGCCACCACCGCCGCTGGAGCAACAGCGCCAGCCCGGGGCCGGCCGCGAAGAAGAGCGTTTGGAACCGCACGTTCACGGCCAGTCCGATCCACACACCGGCCACCAGCACATCGCGGACCGTGGGACCTTCCGTGGTCTTCATCAAGCGCCAGGCGCCCAGCATCAGGAAGGGGATGCAGGCCACTTCCACCAGGTTGCGCACCGCCAGGAAGGGCATGAAGTAGAACAGGGCCAGGAACAGGCCGGTGTTCCAAGCGATCTGGGCATTGGAGAGGCGCAGGGCAATGCCGTATCCCGCGCGCACCACCACCAGGCTCCATATGGCGTGCAAGAGGCGCACTACCACCATCATCCCCTTCGGGTCGGTGAGCCCGATGCCCTTCAGCAGGCTGAACAGCACGTAGTGCAGGCCCACGTAGAAGAAGCTGTGTCCACTGGGACGCGGGTCCTCGCCCTGGTTCCACGGCAGCCAGTAGTTGTAATCGTAGCCGTCCACCCAGCTGCCCGCTGCTTCCACGATCAGGAAGTGGTCGTCGTGGGCGAAGTACCCTCCGCTGAACAGCGCGGCCAGCAGGCGCGGCACCAACGCGACCAGGGTCAGGGCCAGCAACGGGCGGTCGTTCTTCAGGGCGTGCAGGGCAGCTCGCATGGCGCGAAGCTAGGTCTGCCTAATTTGTCGGCATGAGCCCATCCCCAACGCGCCCTCGTGTCCCGGTCATGGCGTGGGTGGCCACGGTGGGGGCCGCCGTTCCGGTGGTGGCAGCCTTGCCGGGTTTCTTCGGCCTCATTGGGCAGCGGCCGGGCCGTGTGCCCTTCGAACCGCTCCACCATTGGCTTGGGCCTGTCGATCTCTCAGTGCCGTTGTTCGTGTTGTTGTACTCCACCATTGCCGTCGGTCTCTGGGTGCTGGTCCGGGTGCCTTGGCGCTTGTTGCGTGCGCTTCAGGCCTACGTGCTGCTTTTGGTCCTGCGGATGCTCACGCTCTTCGCCTTTACGCTGGAAGCCCCGCCCGATATCATCGACCTCGCCGACCCGATCACCCAGCTCTTCTACCCCGGCCATGTGCCGTTCCGCAAGGATCTTTTCTTCTCCGGACACACGGCCACCGTGGCCTTGTTGGCACTGGCCATGCCTTCTGCACCCTGGCGCATTACCATGTGGGTCTCTACGTTGTTGGTGG
Organism: Flavobacteriales bacterium; assembly: GCA_046306055.1. Taxonomy (GTDB): domain Bacteria; phylum Bacteroidota; class Bacteroidia; order Flavobacteriales_F; family PHOS-HE28; genus PHOS-HE28. Next base: position 4,540 of record JBKDXR010000048.1, on the reverse strand, counting down.
CCATGGCCGTGGTGGTGCAGCACGTGCATTGGACGGTGGATGTGCTCGCGGCCCCGGTGTTCGCAGCGCTGTCCTGGTGGATCGCTGGCCTTACGGTGCGGTGGTCCGGGGGAACAACTTCCTTGCTTACGGCGAATTGATCGTCGGTCCCGGGCTTCGGTTGGCTCTGCCGCATGTTAACGTTCCATCACCCGCATTTCACCTTTCCCTGGCCCGCGCTGCATGTTCCGTTGGAGAGTCCTTGGAGCATGGCCTTGGGCATATAGCTTTGTCGGGACCGGCGGCCAAAGTCCCTCCGGTATTGCCCCATGAACATCGTTGTGCTGTCGCGTGACAGCAAGCTCTACTCCACCATCCGCCTGGTGGAAGCGATCGAGTCGCGCGGCCATACCGCCCGTGTCGTCAATCACGTGAAGTGCGACATCCTCATCGAGAAGAAGAACCCGCAGGTGATCTATGGCGGGCAGCCGCTCGTGGACGTGGATGCGATCATTCCGAGGATCGGCGCCAGCGTGACGTTCTACGGCACCGCCGTGGTGCGCCAGTTCGAGATGATGAAGGTGTTCACCACCACCGAGAGCCAGGCCCTGGTGCGCAGCCGCGACAAGCTCCGCAGCATGCAGATCCTTACGCGCAGTGGTGTGGGCATCCCCAAAACGGTGTTCACCAACTACAGCAAGGATGTGAGCAGCATCGTGGACAGCGTGGGCGGTGCGCCCTGCATCATCAAGCTGCTGGAAGGCACCCAGGGACTGGGCGTGGTGCTGGCCGATACCAAGAAGGCCGCCGTGGCCGTTTGCGAGGCGTTCAACAGCCTCAAGGCCCGCGTCATCGTGCAGGAGTTCATCAAGGAGAGCCGCGGCATCGACATCCGCGCCTTTGTGGTGGACGGCCGCGTGGTGGGCGCCATGAAACGCACCGGCAAGGAGGGCGAGTTCCGCAGCAACCTGCACCGCGGTGGCACTGCCCAGCTCATCGAGCTCACGCACGAGGAAGAGGTCACCGCCATCAAGGCCGCCAAGGCGCTCGGCCTGCACGTGGCCGGTGTCGACATGCTGCAGAGCGAACGCGGTCCACTGGTCATCGAGGTGAACTCGAGCCCCGGACTGGAAGGCATCGAAGCGGCCACCGGCAAGGACATCGCCGGCGAGATCGTGAAGTTCATCGAGCGGAACGTGTAGTCGCACAGGCGCCACGCCTCTGGACGAAGGCTACGCCGGACGCATCACCTACTGGCCCACCACGAACCGCAACGGCCGCAGTCCTTCCGCCCGCGCTACGTACATGCCTGCAGGTAGCGCCAACGGCGTCATGCCCTGCTGCACCGTGATCCGCGCCACCAGCTGTCCGCTCAGTGCGTGCACCTCAACGGCAAAAGCGCCGTTCATTCCGGGGTCGGCCACGTGCAGGGCACCGTGTTCCGTATCGAAGTACCAAGCACCCAGTGTTCCCAAGCGCTCCGCCAGGCCCACCGTCAGGTCTGATTCGTAGCAGCCCAGGTCCACCACGCCGCCTTGGATGCGCTCCTCGCCCTCCAGGTCGAAGGGGGCATCCACCGGCACCAGGTCGTTGTTGCCGGCATTGATCGCGGGGGAGGAGGGTAGCGGGTGATAGTCGTAGGCGGACGCATCGAAATTGGCGGGTGCATCGGCGTTCGGTGCGGTGAACTGTGGGTCGGCATCCACCACGGCGGTGCCGCTCGCATAGCCGCCCTGCACCAGGCCGTACTGCACAATGGGACCGGTGCGCATCTGCCTTCCTGCGTAGGCCGTGTTGCCGTACACAATGCAGTTGCTCATCCGCATGTGGTTGTCCTCCAGCTGCACCATCTCACCTTGCAGGGAGAAAGCATAGGTGTTCGCATTATCGGCAATGGTACAATTGATCATGTCGAAGGGCGCCGTGCTGCTGCCGAAGGTGTTCACCCGTAGCACCTCCGACGTAGAGCCGTTCACGCTGTTGCCGATGATGGCCGAGTTCATCAGCTTGGCCGAGAGGAAATCGTCGATCACGATCACGTTGTTCGCCGAAAGGTTGTTCGTGAACAGGCAGCGATCGATCAGGAGGGTCTCGTAGCGCACCGTGTTGTCCAGGCATGCGCCAATGTTGGCGGTATTGCCCTTGAACACGCAATCGCGCAGCACCAGGTTGGAGTAGCCGCCGTTGTTGTTGCCGTTCTCAATGGCGCCGCCGTTGCTGCTCGCATTGTTCAGGAACTCGCAGCGCTCCACCGTGAGGTTGGCCGCGGCGAGCTAGATGGCCCCGCCGTAATTGTTGCTCTGGTGGTTCAGGAAGCGGCAGTTGCGCACCACCACTTGCCCGCCCAACGCATTGGTCACCCGCAGACCACCGCCATGACCGCCGTTGGTGTTGTTGCCGTTCATGATGCGGAAGCCGTCCAGTACGATGGTGGTGGTGATCGTGTTCGCCGTGACCACGCTGTGCGAATTGTCGGACGCAAGGCCGATCTCGCCGATGTCGCCGTTGAGCGTGCTGGGGTTGGCCAACAGGTCGCGCTCTTCCAATGCGGTCTCCGTGCCCGCAAAGCTGCCGTACACGTTCACCCCATTGCGCAGTGCGAAGGAGATGGTACGCGTGGTGCCGCTCGTGGGCTTGTACTGCCCCGCCGCCACCCAGATGTCGTCGCCCGGCACCACAATGCTCAGCGCTTCCTGCAGGTCGGTGAAGGCATTGGACCACGTGAGCCCCGTGCCCGAGCCGGTGGCCGCAACGTTCACGTGGTAGCGGGTGGCCGAGGTGCGGGTGCTAAGGACCAGGCACAGCAGGGAAAGGAGCAGGGGAAGGCGCATGAAGTAGGGAGCGCCGGCACCAATGGCCCGCCGCCCGCGCCAAAACTACGCCACCGCCTTTTTCGCGTTCCGCAGTTCGGCCAGGAAGGCCAGGCAGCGCGCGTTGAAGGCGTCGGCACGCTCGATGGTGACCACATGGCCGCAGCGGGGGATCACCTCCAGCTGCACTCCACTGTGCAGCTTGGCATAGGCCTGTGCCTCGTCCAGGAACAGGTGGTCCTGGGCGCCCATCACCAGCAGGTGCGGAATGTCCGATGCCTGCGCGAAGAGGTGCTTCAGCGTGGCGTTCAGGCCGCGGTACATGGCCGTCCACTTGCGGAACTCCTCGGTGCTCAGCACCCGCGATTCCCGGATGAACACCCGGCGCGAGGCCTCGTGGTTCCGGCGCGGCATCATGATGGTGGCGCTCAGGCGGTAGAAGGCCGGGTAACCGATCACTTTCGCCAGGGCCAGGCTCGCGGAGGCCAGCACTTTCAGGCGCTTGCTCAGGCGCAGGATGGCGCCCCCGTTCACCAATGAGGCCACCTGCTGCGGACGCTGTTCGCGCATGGTGAGGGCGATCACCGTGCCCAGCGAGACGCCCACCAGGTGCGGCCGGCCAATGCCCAGGTGGTCCACCACGGCCCAGATGCGCTGCGCAATGTGCTCGAAGGTGTAGTGGGGCTCCGCATTGCTGCGGCCCGCCATGCGCCCGTGGCCGGGCAGGTCCACCAGCAGCAGGTTGTGGTGCTGCCCCAGCACGGGTACCTGCCGCTTCCAGGTCACGGTGCTGCCTCCAGCGCCATGGATCAACACCAGCCACTCCGCCTCGGGGTGGTGCAGGTGGGTCTCGTGGTGCAGCAGGTCGGCGGGGGCGGAAGGCATGTAAAAGAACCGACAAGATCAGGGAAGGTTCGGTTTGTGGAGGAGCTAACGGGCCTGCGCTTGCCGCAGGCCGCCTTTCGTGATCTTGTTCGTGGACGAAATGTACCACCCTTCAACGGGAATTGGCAACGGGACGAGGGCGACTTGAGGCAAGAGCATGTTAGCGACAATCTATCATCCTGACTTCATCACCAGTCTAGAAACTTTCAACGATGGTATTCTTGCTCAAAGTACCGTTGCGAGAAAATCTGTATTTCTTCAATAATTTGCACATACTCTCTCTCTAATATCGGTATATCCTTTTGATAACTACGAACGTGGGTAGTACCTGAATATTCGTGATCGTTTAATGCCACTTTGAAATCATTGCCCTGAAAGTTGACACTGTAAATCTTCATGCCATCATGCTGGGAAAAGACCTGCACCGGTAATTCGGGTATGATGTAATGGTTCATCATTTCCTCATCTATTGCATTGTACCAATATACTTTCATCATTTCTCGATTAAGATATCTAGCAATTGAATTAAATTTTTCACCAAATTCACCTTTCATGTACACAACTGATACACTATCATGACTAAATTTTCTGTAGCCGTAGTCTATTAATCTTTCTTCCCATACTTCTATCGGTAAATTAAACAATGATGTCAAGTTGGCCAATGTAGGTTCAATGTATTTATCCGTTTCATTTCGCTCTACACTTGTTTTGATGGTGTCCTTAGACTAGAAGCCATCTCAAAATAGTTTGCGCATGAGGATCATGGCACAAGCGAGCTGGACGAAGCCCAGGAAGTTGACGCTGTGATACTCGTAGCGGACCACAGTACGCCTGAAGTTGTTGAGCCAGGCGAAGCATCGCTCCAC
>JBKDXR010000047.1:0-7212 GCA_046306055.1 Flavobacteriales bacterium | reverse complement strand
GATCCGGTCCAACGCGCCCAACACGATGGGGCAGTTCTTGTCGGCCTCCGAGCAGGTCATCACCGCACAGAAGTCCTTCTGGGGATTGGCGGCATCATCGTACTTCTTGCTCCAGCAGCGCTCAGCGGCATGGTCCTTTGCGAACGAAACCTCGTAGACCGGGTTCTTGCCTTCCGGTTTCACCACGTGGAACCCGGCACGTTCCACCGCCGCCACCGCGCGCGGGTTGAAGGCCGTGGCCTCGGTGCCGCCACTGTAGGTGCGCACATGGTCATGCCCGAAGCTCCATGCCGCGGTGGCCGCCCAAAGTTGGCTCAGGTGGCTGCGACGGCTGTTGTGCGTGCAGATGAAGGTGAGGTCGGCGGTGCCACCGGCAGCCTTGCGCTCCTTCACAAAGGCCGCGATGAGGTCAAGGCTTTCCTTGCGTTCTGCTGGGATGGCCGCCATGGCCGGGATGACGCGGTCATTCACGTAGCGTTGCAGGTCGGGATGCAGGGTGCGTTCCATGGGTGCTTCGGGGATGAGCATGGACAGAAGCAGGGTGGGGATGAGCATGATGAGGTGGTGTTGGGTTCAGCAGCAGCCCGAGCCCAGGTCACAGTCGGGCAGGGCATGTACGCCTTCAGGGTTGGCAGGGGTGAGGTCCTTCAGGGCCAAACGCTCTTTGGCGGGCCTGACCCGGTCACTGTGGTTCTTGCGGGCGAACACGGTGACGCTGAAGATGCCGGTGCCACTGGCCTTGAACGCCGCGATCTCGTCGGTGCTGAGGTAGTTGGAAAGGATGTCATCGGGGAGGATGATCGGCTTGCGCTTCTGCACGGTGATGTCCTCGAAACCCAGCTCGCGGATGATGCCGAGGTAGTCGCTTTCCTGCAGGGCACCGCTCACACAGCCGGCATACATCTCCGCCGCGCCTTGGATCGCCGGGGGCAGGTCGCCTACCAGCACCACATCGCTGATGCTGAAGTGACCGCCGGGTTTCAGCACGCGCAACACTTCCGAAAGCGCCTGGCGTTTGTTGGGCACCAGGTTCAACACGCAGTTGCTCACCACCACGTCCACCATGCTGGCGGAAAGTGGAAGCGCCTCGATGTCGCCTTGACGGAACTCCACGTTCTGGTAGTCCAGCTTGCGGGCGTTCTCCTTGGCCTTGGCGAGCATCTCGGGGGTGAAGTCCACGCCGATCACACGTCCATCCGGGCCGGTGGCGGCTCGGGCCACGAAGCAGTCGTTGCCGGCACCGCTTCCGAGGTCGAGCACGGTATCACCGGGCTTTATCTGTGCGAACTCCGTTGGCAGTCCACAACCCAGGCTGAGGTCCGCATCGGGGTTGTAGCCTGCGAGCGCGCTGTAATCGTCGCTCATGATGGTGGCCACTTCGGTGCTGCAACCACCGGCGCCACAGCAGCTGCTGGCGTTGGTGCCTTTTTCCTGTTTGGCGATCTCCGCGTACTTGGCGCGGACGAGGTCCTTGGTTTTGTTGGGGTCGATGATCATCGACCCGTACTCGTTTGCGTTCGTCATTGAGGTTTGTTGTTGGGGCGCGTCATGATCCGCCCGTACGGTCATTTAGCAACAGGTATCGATGGGCTTGTAGGCGGCGAAGAGCTTGGCGAAAGCGGCCTCCGCCTTGGCCCAGGCCTTCGCTTCAATGCAGTAGCACACGCTGGTGCCTTCCACGGTGCCGGTGATCAGGCCGGCATCCTTCAGTTCGCGCAGGTGCTGGCTGATGGTGGCCTGCGCCAGACCGAGTTCCTCCACGAGGCTGCCACATACGCAGGCGTTCTGCTTCAGCAGGTATTGGAGAATGGCGATGCGCGCCGGATGGCCCAGCACTTTGGCCCATGTGGCAAGCTGGTTCTGCTGCGCGGTAAAGAGGTCGGTCTTGGTAACACCCATGATGTCTGCGAATCGATCGCAATATTACGATGAATTGGATCTGTATCGTAATATGCCGATAAAATGATCGGCTCACACTTGGATGCCTGAACTTGTCTTTGAACAATGTGACCACCCTCAGCGGACCTTGGCCACCATCTCCCCAATGACCTTGCGGCCATTCTACATTCTCAATTCTACATTCTACATTCTACATTCCCCACATTTCCACATTCCCACATTTCTACCCCCCCTACTTCGGCGCATTGCGGTAGATATAGACCCCCACCAGCGCGAACAGGATATTGGGCATCCACACGGCAATGAAGGGATCGAGCCCGGCGTTGGTGGCGGCCACGGTGGCCAGGCGCATGGTGAAGATGTAGAGCAGGATCAGGAACACGCCCAGCGCCAGGTGCAGGCCGGTACCACCGCGCACTTTCCGGCTCGCAATGCTCACCCCGATCAGCGTGAACACATAGGTGGCAAAGGGATAGGCGGTGCGCTGGTGCTTCTCGATGAGGTAGGGCCCCACCGAACTATCGCCCTGGGCCTGCTTGGCATCGATGTAGTCGTTCAGTTCGCGCCAGCCCATGGACATGCTGGTCTCCCAGCGCTGGCCCATGTCCGAGGGCTTCAGGTTGATCAGGGTGTCAAGCGTACGGCCATGGGTCACGCGTTCGTCGGTGCCGTGCATGGTGCGCAACACGTAGTCGTGGATGGTCCAGCGGCCGGTGATGGTATCGTAGTTGGCGCGGTCGCTGGTCAGCTTGGCGGTCATGGCGCCGTTCTCCCATTGCTCCAGGCTGAAGCGCTGGCCCATGCGGTGCTGGGCATCGAACGACTCGAAGTAAGCGATGCTGCCGGGAGCGATCTCGCGGTGGATGTTCCGTGCAGCTACGAAGAAGGTGGCGCGGATGTGCGTTTCCTCAAAGGCCAGCCGCACCTTGTTGGCCGCCGGCAGCAGCTTGTGGTTCACCACCAGCGAGAACCCCGTGAGCAGGGTGGCGGCCAGGAAGTAGGGCCACATGATGCGCGGAAAGCTGACCCCGCTGCTGAGCATGGCCACGATCTCCGTGCGGTGCGCGAGCCTGCTGGTGAAGAGCAGCACGGCCAGGAAGATGAACAACCCGCTGAAGAGGTTGCTGTAGTAGATGATGAAGTTGAGGTAGTAGTCCCACACGATCTCGCCCGTGGTGGCCTTCATCTTGGCGAAGTCCTCGGTCTTCTCGCTGATGTCGAACACCACCGCGATCATCATGATGATGACCAGCAGGAACAGGAAGGTCCCGATGAACTGCCGGATGATGTATCGGTCGAGGGTGCGGAGCACGGTGCGAGGGGAATGTCAGTTGAAGGTTGTCCCATGTCCCATGCGAAATGCCCCATGGACGGGCACTTCGCATGGGACATAAGACATCGGACAGCCCGTATTACTGGTCATTGTCTCACCTTCAGTTTCGGCAACAACGCGTTCTTCCAACTGGTGAAGCTACCGTCCAGGATGCGTTCGCGGGCCTCCTTCATCAACGCCAGGTAGAAGCCCAGGTTGTGCAGGCTGGCGATCTGCTGGCCCAGCATCTCGTTGCTCTGGAACAGGTGGCGCACGAAGGCGCGGCTGTAAGCAGTATCCACCCAGCTGTGCGCGCCGGGGTCCAGGGGGCTATGGTCATCGGCCCACTGGCGGTTCTTGATGTTCACCACGCCTTCCCGTGTGAACAGCATGCCATTGCGTCCGTTGCGGGTGGGCATCACGCAATCGAACATGTCCACGCCGCGCGCCATGTTCTCCAGCAGGTTCCACGGGGTGCCTACACCCATCAGGTAGCGGGGCCTGTCCTTGGGCAGGATGTCGCAGCACAGCTCCGCCATGGCGTACATCTCCTCCTCGGGCTCGCCCACGCTGAGGCCCCCGATGGCATTGCCCACGGCGCCCTTGGTGGCTATGTACTCGCTGCTCCGCTTGCGCAGTTCGGGGAAGGTGCTGCCCTGCACAATGGGGAAGAGCGCCTGTTCGTGGCCGTACTTGGGTTCGGTGCTGTTGAAGCGCGCGATGCAGCGGTCAAGCCAGCGGTGGGTCATGTGCATGCTCTTCTCGGCGTAGGCCAGTTCGCAGGGCCAGGGCGTGCACTCGTCGAAGGCCATGCAGATATCGGCCCCGATGCTGCGCTGGATGTCCATCACGCTCTCCGGGGTGAAGAGGTGGCGGCTGCCATCGATGTGGCTCTGGAACTTCACCCCCTCTTCGGTGATCTTGCGGATGTCGCTGAGCGAGTGTACCTGGAAACCGCCACTGTCGGTGAGGATGGGGCGGTCCCACCCGTTGAAACGGTGCAGCCCGCCCGCATGCTCCAGCACCTCCACGCCGGGCCGCAGGTACAGGTGGTAGGTGTTGCTGAGCATGATCGGCGCGTCCAGGTCGTTGCGCAGCTCGCGGGGGTGTACGGCCTTCACCGCGCCCAAGGTGCCCACGGGCATGAACACGGGGGTGCGGACCACGCCGTGGTCGGTATGGAGCTCGCCCGCCCGCGCCTGCGAGCCGGGGTCGTGTCCGATCAGCTTGAATTCCATGGGATTACAGGGCGGCAAAGGTAGGCGGGGCGGCCCCGGCGGACATCCACGCCGCCTCTGTTCATAACTGACCCACCATGTGCCCGGTGCCTGCTTGGCGGCCGGGTAGCTTCGCCGTCCATGGGGCAGTAGAGTCCCCGTTCCATTCGTACATGTGGTCCATTGCATTTCAGGTCATGGTGGGAGCCTTGTTCGTGCTCCTGGTCTACCACCTGGCCATGTTCGCCCGGCTGGCCTTCCGCAAGCCGCAGGTGGAGCCCGACCGCGAGCGCCCCATCAGCGTGGTGATCTGTGCCCGCAACGAGGCCCGCACCCTGGAGGAGCTGCTGCCCGTGCTGATGCGGCAGGACCACAAGGAGTATGAAGTGGTGGTGGTGAACGACCGCAGTGACGATGATACCTGGGAGATCCTGCAATGGATGAAACCCCAGTACCCGCGCCTGCGGCCGGTGAACATCCAGGCCGATGAGAAGTTCAACTACGGCAAGAAGATCGCCCTCGGCGTGGGCCTTCGCGCCGCCAAGTACCCCGATGTGCTGCTCACCGATGCCGATTGCGTGCCCCCCGGTCCGGACTGGATCAGCACCATGGCCGCCGGGTTCCGCAACGGGCGCCAGATCGTGATCGGCCACAGCCCCTACGCCTACCAGCCCGGGCTCGGCAACATCCTGGAGCGGTATGATGGGGTGAGCAAGGCCATGCAGTACATGGGCTTCGCCATGGCGGGCATGCCGTACATGGGCGTGGGCCGCAACCTGGGCTACACCAGCGAGCTCTTCTTCAACCTGAAAGGACCCCGCCGCCACAGCAACCTCATGAGCGGCGACGACGACCTCTTCATCAACGAAGTGGCGCGGGGCCGCAACACCGCCGTGGTGGCCGATCCGCGCTCGTTCATGGCCACGCGCCCATCGCCCGATCTGCTGGCGTGGGTGCGCCGCAAACGCCGCCACTACACCACCGCGGTGCATTACCGTTTCGGCCACCAGGTGCTGCTGATGCTGCTGCCCCTGGCGCGCATGGTGTTCTGGGCGGCCCTGGTGTACCTGCTGGTGCGGGCCCACTGGCGCGAGGCCGCCATTGGCCTGGCCGTGGAACTGGCCGTGCTGCTGCCGATCACCACCATGGCCATGCGCAAGCTGCACGCCGGCGCACTGGCCTGGTTCGCATTACCCCTGGAATGGCTGTTCCTACTTTTGGATCCCCTGCTGTACACCAGCACGATCCTCGTCAAGCCCAAGCGATGGAAGTGAACGAGAACCTCAGCGAAAAGGCACAGTACGACTACCTGCTCGTGCGCCGTGCCGTGGACAAGGGCGATCAGAAGGCCTATGCCGAACTGATGGGCCGCTACCGCGACAGCATCTACTTCATGTTGTTGAAGATGATCAACAACAAGGACGATGCGGAGGACCTCACCATCGAGGCCTTCGGCAAGGCCTTCCACCGGCTGAAGCAGTACACGCCCAACTACGCGTTCAGCACCTGGCTGTTCAAGATCGCGTCGAACAACTGCATCGACTGGATCCGCAAACAGAAGAAGAAGACCTTCTCCATCGACAACCCCATCGGCACCGACGATGGCGACGAGATGACGATCGAGCTGAAGAGCGATGCGCTCCACCCGGAGGATATCGCCATCCGCGAGCAGAAGAACGCCATCATGCGCGAAGTGGTGGACAAGCTGAAGCCCCGCTACCGCACCCTGGTGGAGCTGCGTTACTACAAGGAGTACAGCTACGAGGAGATCGCCGAGGAACTGGACCTGCCCCTGGGCACCGTAAAGGCCCAACTGTTCCGTGCCCGCGAGTTCCTGCTGAACCTGATGGAGGACCGCAAGGACCACATCTAAGGCATTTGTGTCATGGGACGTCACGCCGGAAGCTTTGCGCGTGGATCGGTGCGGCGGAAGGCTATCCGGCGTCTCACCAATGCACCTGTACATGACCGGCCTTGATCTGCTCCTCAAGTACTTCCCAGAGCTCACCCTCCAGCAGCGGGAACACTTCGCGGCCTTGGGCCCGCTCTATGCCGAATGGAACGAGCGCGTCAACCTCATTTCCCGCAAGGACTTCGAGCACCTGTACGAGCGGCACATCCTGCACTCGCTGGGCATTGCCAAGGTGGTACAGTTCAAGAAAGGCACCATGCCTTTCGGCAGGCAGGCGCGCATCGTGGATGTGGGCACCGGCGGCGGCTTCCCCTTGGTGCCGCTGGCCATCCTGTTCCCGCACTGCACCTTCCACGGCATCGATGGCATCGGTAAGAAGATCGCTGCCGTGCAGGGCGTCATCCAAGGCCTGGGCCTCACCAACTGCACGGCCGAACAGGTACGCAGCGAGGACCACAAGCAGCGCTACGATGCCATGGTGAGCCGCGCCGTTACCACCCTGCCCGAGTTCCTGCGCATGACCAAGCACTTGGTACCCAAAGGCGAGGGCAGGCTCTACTACCTGAAAGGCGGCGAACTCGCCGATGAGCTACTGCCCATCAAGCAGCGCTATCGGGTACACGAACTATCCGAGTATTTCGAAGAGGAGTTCTTTGCCACGAAGAAGGTGGTGGAGGTGGAGCTGTAGAAGAGAGGCTGCGTTACTGAGCCCACAGGTCGCGTACACCCACGGCCAGCGTGCTGATCACACACCATTTCGCAGGTCGGAACGGTGTCGCGGGTCATGTTGGACGCACTGCCTCCAGCGTTGGTTGCCTAAGTTGGCGCACCGCGCGGTAGAGCATGTACACGATCGCTGCGCTGGTCACCAC
>JBKDXR010000046.1:0-26514 GCA_046306055.1 Flavobacteriales bacterium | reverse complement strand
GGGGATGTCACCTTATTGCGCTGATACAATGGAACGCACGCTCTCTACTTTGCTACTGGTGGCCTTGCTCGGATCGTCTGCGCAGGCCCAGAACTACAAGCGTCCGCACAACCAGTTGCTGGACCAGGCCAAGGCCATGCTTGCGGCCGAGGATTACCAGGAGGCCGCAAAGCTGTACAAGCGGCTCATGCCCGTGGATACCACCTTCGTGGAGGTCTACTACGAGTATGGTCTGTGCCTGGTGAACCTGCCGGGTCAGCGTGACAAGGCGGTGCCTTACCTGGAGCGGGCGGTGCGAGGGGGGCACACGGAAGCGCACTATGAACTGGCACTGCTTTGCCATCGTGCCCAGCGCTTTGATGAAGCGGCCGATCTCCTTCAACACTATAGGCAACTGCATTACAGGGCTGTGAAGGACCAGGAGGTGGACCGTCGCATAGCCATGGCCGTTACCGCGAAAGAACTCACGAGACGACCAGTGGACCTGCGCATCCGGAACATGGGTGCGTCGGTCAACTCGAGCGCGCACGACTACTGCCCGTTGGTGACCGCCAATGGGAACACCATGTACTTCACTTCACGCCGCGAGGGTAGCATGGGCCGTGCAAAGGACATGACCGGGCAATACTATGAGGACATCTACATGGCACAACGGGTCGATGACGTGTGGGGGACCGCGAGGAACGTGGGCGCTCCATTGAATTCGTTGGTGCATGATGCCACCGTAGGTCTTGATCCGGACGGCAGTAGCATGATCATCTACCGCACCCAGAAGGACCTGGTGAGCGGCGACCTGTTCGAATGCCGCCTTCAGGGTGGTGCTTGGCAGCAACCCGTGTTGATGACGGACAAGATCAACGGCAAGTCGCATGAGCCGAGCGCGAGCATCGCTCCCGGTGGCCAGGAGATCTATTTCACCAGCGATCGTCCGGGCGGGTATGGCGGCCGGGACCTATACCGAATTCGGAGGTTACCCAATGGTGAGTGGAGCCTGCCCCTCAATCTGGGCCCCATGGTGAACACCCCGTTCGATGAGGATGCTCCGTTCATCCACAGTGATGGCATCACCTTGTTCTTCAGCTCCAATGGACATGCCACCATGGGCGGCTACGACATCTTCAAGACCACCTTGATCGATGCGGACATGAACGGATGGAGCCTGCCGGAGAACATGGGCTATCCGTTGAACACGGTGAACGACGACATCTATTTCAGCCTGAGCGCCGACGGTTTCACCGGTTATTTCTCCAGTGAGCGTCCCGGTGGGCTTGGTCAACAGGATATCTACGAAGTGATCTTCCCGGGCAGCCAGCTGGACCATCTGGTGGTGCGCGGCGTGGTGGCCGATGCCTCCGAGGAACCCATCAAGGCACGGATCCTGGTCACTGATGAGCTCAGTGAGGAGATCATCGGTGTGTTCAACTCGAACGAGCGCACGGGAAGGTTCCTGCTCGTACTTCATCCAGGACAGCGCTACAATTTGACGGTGGAGGCCCCTGGCTATCTGGTGCAACGAAGTGGCCTGAAGGCCCAGTTGGGTGAGGACGGGTCCAATGAGACCTCCATGGACATCTTGCTGGTGCCCTCAGTATCGCTTGATCGATTGACCCGGAATGAGTGAACGTTACCTCATAGCACTGTTGTTCGGCGTGTGCTTCCCGGTCCTGATGAGGGCCCAGGATGCGCAGGTCACGCAGTTCTATGCAACACCCACGTATATCAGTCCGGCGTTTGCAGGTACGGGTCTGCAAACACGCTTGGGAATGTCGTACCGTGATCAGTGGCCCTCCATCCCCGGTGCGTTCGTTACGACCAACTTCGCCGTGGACCATTATGTGAGCGAGATGAACAGTGGTTTCGGGCTGTTGGTCAACCACGATCGCTCCGGTTCCGGCGCGCTCCGCTATACCAGTGTCTCCGGCCAGTATGCCTACGAGATCGAGCTGAAGCGAAAGGTCTTCCTGCGCCCTGCACTGCAGGTGGGCTGGGTGAACCATGCCGTTGATTACACGCGTCTGGTGTTCGGGGACCAGTTGGCCCGTGGCGGCACGGTGGGGACCTACGAGAACATGCAGGGCACCAGTGTGAGCTACGCGGATGTGGGCACCGGTCTTCTCTTCTTCACGCCCAAACTTTGGTTGGGTGCGGCCATTCATCACCTGAACCGTCCCAACCAATCGCTGTTGTTGAACGAAGCGCGGATACCACGCAAGTTCAGCATGCATGGTGGGTATCGTATGAGCGTAAGGACCCCTGTGATACGCGAGCATGCCCAGAACATCGTGCTGGCCTTCAACTATCGCTCGCAGGACAAGTACGACCAGCTTGATCTGGGGGGGTATTTTGAACGCGCCCCTTTCTATGCAGGACTATGGTACCGCGGAATACCGGTGCTCAAGCGCTACGATGAAGGCTACGCGAACAACGATGCGGTCGCAGTGCTCGTGGGACTGTTGGTGAACGACCTGCGCGTTGGATACAGCTACGACATCACCATCAGCCGATTGGCCACGCATAGTGGCGGTGCGCACGAGATCACGTTGGGCTACGAGATCGCACAGTCGCACAAGAAGCGCTCGGCGGCCAAGCGGCGTATCGTCCCTTGCGCCAAGTTCTGATCGGTGTCTTCCAAGAGCGGCCGGGTCAGTCGGCCTTTTCGCTCAGTTCCAACCAGCGGTCCGTCATGCGCTCCAGTTCGGCAACGATCCGCTCCAGTTCAATGGAACGTTCCATGATGGCATGGTGGTCGGTGCCACCTTGTGACATGATGTGGAGCAGTTCCTCCTTGCGCTTTTCCAGTTTGGGCATCTCCTTGTCGATGCGTTGGAGCTCGAGCCGTTCGGCATAGGTGAGCTTCTTCCGTGCAGGCAACGGAGCCTGTTGTACTTCGATGGTGGTCCGTTGCGCAGTCTCCTCGCGCTTGGCGACCTGTTGTTGGGCGGCTTTCTGTTTCTGGGACTCGCGCAATTCGGTGTAGCTGCCCACCCATTCCTTGATCTTGCCGTCGCCTTCGAACACCAACAGCTTGGTACACAGCTTGTCCATGAAGAAGCGGTCGTGGCTCACGATCAACAGGCAGATGTCGAGGTCGATGAGGAATTCCTCCAGCGCGTAGAGCGTGGGGATGTCAAGGTCGTTCGTCGGCTCGTCAAGGATGAGGACGTTCGGGTTCTTCATCAGGACCGTGCACAGGTAGAGGCGGCGCTTCTCACCACCGCTCAGGGTGCTGACGTACTGGTACTGCTTCTCCTTGTCGAAG
The DNA here is from genome assembly GCA_046306055.1 of Flavobacteriales bacterium. Lineage (GTDB taxonomy): Bacteria > Bacteroidota > Bacteroidia > Flavobacteriales_F > PHOS-HE28 > PHOS-HE28. The sequence continues at coordinate 23,255 of JBKDXR010000046.1, read as the reverse complement.
AGGAAGCGTTCCAGCAATCCTGAGGCGGTCAAGGTGCGGCCTTTGTTCAGGGGGATCACCTCTGCGATGTCCCGCACCACCTCAATGATGCGCTTGTCGTCGCTCAGTTGCAGACCCTTCTGGTCGAAGGTGCCGAGGATCACGGTGTCGCCGATGCTCACGGTGCCTTGGTCCGGCTTCAAGCGGCCCACGAGCAGTTCGATGAAGGTGCTCTTGCCGATGCCGTTCGGTCCAACGATGCCAATGCGATCACCGCGTTTAAGCGAATAGCTGAAGTGCGCGACGATCGGTCTGTAGCTCTCCGGCTTTTCCTTGCTGCCAAAGCTCTTGGTGAGGTTTCGCGCTTCGATCACCTTGCCGCCCAGCCGTTCGGTCTTCACATCGATCTTCACCTCGTCGCGGTCGAACTTCCGCGTGGCCTGTGCCTTGATCTCGTCGAACTTGTCCAGCCGGCTCTTGCTCTTTGTGCCGCGTGCCCTCGGCATCTTGCGCACCCACTCCAGCTCGCTGCGCATCAGGCCCCGAAGGTGTTGCTGCGTGGCATCGCGCACTTCATCGAGCAGGGCCTTCTTCTCCACATAGTAGCTGTAGTTCCCTTTGAAGCGGGTGAACTCCCCGAACTCCATCTCGATGATCTCGTCGCACACGTTGTCCAGGAAATACCGGTCGTGCGTGACGAGCAGCAACGTCATGTTGGGTGTGTTCAACTCCTCTTCCAACTGCTCGATCATGTTCAGGTCGAGATGGTTGGTGGGTTCGTCGAGGATGAGCACATCCGGCTTGTTGATGAGCACCTTGGCCATGGCGAGGCGCTTTTGCTGGCCGCCGCTCAAGGTGTTCACGGGTTGTTCCATGTCACGAAGACCGAAACGGAACAACAGGCTCTTCACGCGGGCCTCATGGTCCCAGGCGTTCAGCTCGGTCATGCGGTCCACGGCCTGTTGCATGGTGCGTTCGTCCACATGCCTGGCCACGGCATGCTCATAGGCCCTGATCGCATTGGTCACGGGCTCGTCCTGGTCCAGCATCTCGTCCACCATGGTGTGTGAGCCGGTCATCACCACGTTCTGGTCCAGGTAGCCGATACGCAGTCCTTTGTTGAACGTGACGATGCCTTCGTCCGGGGTCTCGATCCCCGCGATGCACTTGAGCAGGGTGCTCTTGCCCGTACCGTTGCGGGCTACAATGGCGGTCTTCTGCCCTTTCTCCAGGCCGAAGGAGATATCCTTGAAGAGCTGGCGTGGCCCGTAGCGTTTGCCAAGGCGTTCAACGGAAAGGACGTTCATAGGGCGGGGGCCAGCAGGGAGGCGGGCCGCGAAAGTAAGGCCTGCCGGCTCAGCGTTCCTGCTCGTCCAACAGCTTGCGGATGTCGCCCAGCAGACGGTCCACGTCGGAAGGCTGCGTGCCATCATAGAACCCACGGATGCGACGTTGCGGATCCACCAGCACGAAGTTCTCGGTATGCACGAAATCGTCCGGTCCGCCATCGCCCTCGTCCAGGGCCGCGAAATACGAACGGCGTGCGAGGTGGTAGATCTGTTTGCGATCGCCGGTGAGCAGGCGCCAACGTCGCGGATCGGCACCATGCAGTTGGGCATACGCCGCCAATACGGGCACACTATCGATCTCCGGTGTCACGGAATGGGATAGGAGCATCAGGCGGTCCTCGTCCCGATAGGCCTCCTGCACCCGGGCCATCTGCACGGTCATTTTGGGGCAGATGGTGGCGCAGGTGGTGAAGAAGAAGTCGGCCACGATGATGCGGTCGCCAACGTCCGGGAGGCGCATGGTGTCACCGTTCTGATCAACGAGCGCGAAGTCGAGGATGTGATGTTCGCCGCTGGTGCCGCGCACGCTGGGGTCCACCAACCGCGGGTCCAATTGGGCCGGGTGGTAGACGGGCAGTTCGGCACCTGGGCGTATGATGAAATACCCGGCCGTTACGGCCGCCGCGAAAACACCGAGCAACAGAAGGATGCGCACCAGGAAGGAGGGACCCTTGCCGCTCGCCATGTCAGAATTTATTCAGGTAGATCACGTAGTCCACGGAGTAGATCAACCGGTACACGGGCCAGGCCACGTCCCGCTGACGATCGTAGATCAGGGCGAGGTTGAGCGCCTGGCCTTTGCCGGGCGACCATTCGGTGCCGAGCTTGTAACGCGTGCCGAAGTAGGAAAGTCCCTTGTTGCCGGCCCAGGTGAAGAACTCCACGCTGAACGCGGGGTCGAGCTTCCATTTGGGGATGTTGTACCCGGCCTCAAATCGGTTGCGGAAGACTTCGCGCACCTGTCCCCATTCCAGGAAATTGTGTTGGTAGGTGAAGCGGTATCCGAGCGAGAGCCGATCAACATCATGCGATAGATCGGCCATGAGCCCAAGCCTGTTGCGTACGGTGCCGTCCGGCCGATGGGCATTGCGGAACTCGGCACCCACGTTCAACCAGTCCTTCAGCTTATAGCGCGCTCCGAGGTCCACATAGATCTGCCGCCCGGCGAAGAAAACATCCGCGGAACGGTAGCCCAGATCACCGCTGAAACGCAGCCTGCGGATCACTTCGTCACTTACGATGGGGTGGAGGAAAACGGGCACCTTGCCGCGCACACCGATGCTGGTCCAGAGCTCTTGTCGTGTATCCGGGCGCAATGGTTCTTGCGCAAAGGCGGGAAGCCCGCTCAGCAGCGCCAAAAGTATGAACGGCCCGAACGAGGTCTGCAGCATCAGTAATTGCGGGTGGTGATCCGTTCCAGGTTCAACACCTCCTTGCGGTCACCGATCTCGGCCGTTCGGTAGATGGCCTCGGTGCAATTGGTGTATTCAATGCACTCCGACATGGTGTAGATGCGGTAGGAGCCCTTGCGCAGCCAGGCAAATCGGAACTCGCCATTGGGTCCCGTACGGGTGTCATCGTCGGCAAATTCGTTGTCCCCGTAGATGATGTAGACCCGTTGTTCCGCGATCGGATAGGCCTCTCCTTGCGGGTTGCCGGAAGTGCCGTAGCGCTGTTCGTAGATGGTGCCCCGTATCTCGGCCTTGCCGCCTTCGCCGGGCTCTTTGTTGCAAGCGGTCAACAAGGGTCCAACAGCGATCAAAATGAACAGGAAGGTACGGGTCATCAACGGAATGTTAAGGGAGTGCAAAGTTAGGCGCCTCCCCCTTCGGTGTAGAGTCTTTCCACCTCGTGGTCGTACTTCGCCAGGATGGGCTTCCGGCGCAATTTCAACGTAGGGGTCAGCTCACCCCCATCGATAGTGAACTCGGCAGGCAGCAGGGCGATCTTCTTCACCTGTTCCCATTGTCCCAGGCCTTGATTGGCGGTCTCCACTTCGCGGAAGATGCGGTCCACCACGCGTTGGTCGGCAATGACCTGCTCGCGGCTGGTGAAGGGGATGCCCTTGCGCTCACAATAGTCCTTCAGGAAGTTGAACTCGGGTACGATGAGCGCAGCGGGGAACTTGCGGTTCTCGCCGATCACCATCACCTGTTCGATGAAGCGTGAGGCCTTTAACTTGTTCTCCATCACCTGTGGCGCCACGTACTTTCCGCCGCTGGTCTTGAAGATCTCCTTCTTGCGATCGGTGATGCGCAGGAATCCTTCGGCGGTGATCTCGCCAATGTCGCCGGTGTGCAGCCACCCGTCGTCATCGATGGTCTGCCTGGTCATTTCCTCATCCTTGTAATACCCCACCATGATGTTGGGTCCTTTGGCGAGGATCTCACCGTCCTCGGCGATGCGCACTTGCACGCCTGGTATGGGGCGGCCCACGGAACCGAACCGCAGCCCATCGTTGCGCAGGTCGTTCACGCAGATCACCGGCGATGATTCGGTGAGGCCGTAGCCTTCCATGACCGGAATACCGGCCGCGTTGAAGACCCGCGCGAGCCTCGGCTGCAGTGCCGCACTACCGCTGGCCACCACCCGGGTGTTGCCGCCAAGGGCCGCCTGCCACTTGCTGAAGATCAGCTTGCGGGCCAACGCCAGTTGGATGTTGTACCACGCACTGCGGCCATGCACTTCGTAGCGGTGCCCCAGGTCCAGCGCCCAGAAGAAGAGCTTGCGTTTCACTCCCGTGAGCGCATCGCCCTTCGCCACGATCTTGTCGTAGATCTTCTCCAGCAGCCGAGGCACGGCGGTGAACACGTCCGGCGCCACTTCGCGGATGCGGTCGCCCAGATCGTCCAGCGATTCCTGGAAATGAATGCTTACGCCGTTGTACAGGTACATGTACATGAGCATGCGCTCATAGATGTGGGAAAGGGGCAGGAAGCTGATGCAACGTGCATTGCTGTCCACCGGGAAGCGCGTGGTGCTGGCCATCACATTGCTCAGGATGTTCCCGTGGGTGAGCATCACGCCCTTGGGCCTGCCGGTGGTGCCGCTGGTGTAGATGATGGTGGCCAGGTCGTCGTTGTTGACCTGGTCCTTGTACCGTTGAAGGGTGGGGCGGTCGGTATCGCTGGCCAGCGCGGCCACCTCGGTCCAGTGGCGGGCGTCAGGCACCCTGTCGAAGGTGAACAGATGGGCCAGTTGGTGGGCGGTTCCTTTCGCTGCAACGGCTTTTTCGTGGATCTCGGCATTCGCACTGAAGATCACCTTACTGCCTGAATGTTCCAGCACGTATCCGTAGTCCTCCGCGCTGCTGGTGGGGTAGATGGGCACGCCGATGGCCCCGATGCGGAGGATGGCCTGGTCCACCACGCACCATTCACTGCGGTTGCCGCTGGCGATCGCCACCTTGTCACCAGGTGAAACGCCCAATGCCATCAGGCCAAGCGCGATGCGGTCAGCCGTATCAATAAGCTCGCGTGTGCTGTAGCCCTTCCAAGTGCCGCCTTCCTTGGTGGCGATGGCGGTGTCCTTGGGGTACTTGGCCAGCTGGTATTCGGGGATGTCGTGCAGGCGTGTTGGCTCCATGGCCCCAAGATAGCAGCGAAGCCCATCCGTGCGGAATGGGCCGCACGACTTAGCGGTCAGCGACCGCTCAAAGGATCTCAGCGTCGTAGGAGACCGTGATCACGCGCATATCGAGGCCTTTCTTGATGGTGAACTTCTCGCTGATGCGTGTTTTGCGCTCCTGTCCGGCGTAGAAGATGCGTTCCACCCGGCGGTTATCCTTCTTGCCGTTCACCACGAGGTCGATCTCGAACATCATGTTCACCGCCCCATCCTTCAAGCTGCTTCGCCGCACATTGTGGGTGTTCACCTTGATCCAGGTGTCAGCCGCGATGTTCTGATCGGCATACAGGATAATGCGGTCCGAACCCTCGCCCTTGGGCATCTCAGCCGTAACGCTCGCACCTTCGAGCACTTGGTCGTTCTCTGTTATGGTAATGTTGGTGACCTTCACCAAGGTCTGGGCCTGGGTGAACGTGGCGATGATGGCCAGAAGGCCGAAGAAGAGAGCACGGATCATGGTCCTTGGCATTTGTTTTGCGAATTTGGCGTAACAATTTGTGTGCCTGAACGTCCACTACCATGAAAAACCCCACAACGATGACCTTCGACCTTCGTTCCCTGCTTGTTGGTGCCGCCCTGGTGGGCACCCTGTTCCTCGGTTACAGCTTCCGCCCAGAACCCAGCTCTGAGCGGTATACCTACCGCCAGTTCTCCACCATCGAGAGCATTGTGCCCGGCGGACTTGGCCGTTCGCGGATCATCATGAGCGATGCCGATGCCCAGGCCATTGAAAAGGACCTGCTCAACTTCTACAGCATGGTGGGCATCAACTTCAAGAACATCGCCAACAACGACCGATTGATCGTAGAGACCATCAATAACTACATCACCGAAGGCTGGGAACTGCATACGGTGACCACCGGTGTCCAAAGCCCGGCAGGTGGCCCCGATGGCGGATCAGGTAACGGCATCTTCATCACCCGTTACCTGTTCCGTAAGCCCCTCTGATCCGAGCGGAACCATGGTGACCTCCATCGAGAGCGGTCCCAAGGGGCTGCTCTCGTCGTTATGAGTTGCCGTTCAAAGGGTCCCCATAGTGTGGATCCCTGCCGGACCTGATGGCATCTGGTCGGGCATGAGGCCTAGGATTGTTACCTTGACGGTCGAAATTTTGACACCATGAACCGATCCTTGAGGAACGTCCTGTTATTGATGACGGGTGTTGCACTGTTCAGTAGTTGCTATCCCGATCAGCCGGACAATATCGACGAGTACGATATTGTTTACACGAACTACTCGCCGACCTACGACTTCAAGGCCTTCAACACCTTTGCGGTGCCTGATAGCGTGGTCATCATCACCGGTGATCTGGCCGAAGGTGAGCAGCCCGCCAAGGTGTCGCCGGAATTTGGTGACCAGATCGTTGGGCGCATCCGCCAGAACATGGACCGCCTTGGATGGACCGAGGTGGCTCCCACCGAGAACCCCGATGTGTTGGTGCTCCCTTCAGCAGTGAAGACGCTCAACGTGGATGCCTACTACTACGGCGGCGGATATTGGGGGTGGTACTATCCCTATTACGGTTACGGGTGGTATTACCCGGGTTATTACCCCACCTATACCAGCTACACCACGGGTTCCCTCATCCTAACGATGATCGCGCCTGATGACCTGAGCCCGACGGAGAACCAGCCCGTGCTCTGGGTAGGTGTTCTGAACGGCCTTTTGGAAGGCAGTGATGCGAGCATCATCACCCGCATGACAACGAATATCGATCAGGCCTTCAAGCAATCCGAATACCTCCAACAATAACGCGCCATGCTTCGCTACGTTCTTCCCTTTTCCCTGTTGCTCGGCGCACCCTTTGTCAGCAAGGCCCAGCAGAACATTTACATGTTGGAGTATTCCATGGGTTTCCCTGTGGGCGACCTGAACGACTACATCAACGAGCCTTCGTTCCGCGGGTTCAACTTCGGTTACCGTTATATGTTGGACGAGAACCGTGCCATCGGTCTTGACATGGGCTGGCAGACCTTCTACGAGCTGAAGGACCTGGCCACCTACACCGAGGGCACGTCGTCCATTACGGGCATTCAGTACCGCTACACCAATGCATTTACGGCCAGCGTGCAGATCGATCAAGTGTTCTCCGAAGGCAAGGACCTGCGCCCGTTCATCGGCATCGGTGCGGGTACTTCCTACATGCGACGCACCCTTGACATGGGCCTGTACCGCCTAGAGCGTGATCCCTGGCAGTTCATGCTTCAGCCGGAAGCAGGCGTTTCCTTGTACATGCGGAATGGCAATGCGGTCATCCTCTCGGCGAACTATTACCTGGGCTTCAAGACCAAGGAGCTGGAGGCGCAGAGCTTCCTCGGTATAGGCATCGCCTATGCCTTCTCCGACTAGGTCGGAACCATACGTTCAGAAGGGCCGTCTCCTCGGGAGGAGGCCCTTCGTTTTTTTCGTGTGTATCTGGGCGGATCTTAATGGTCGACCCGCCGCCCATGGACCCCTTGTCCGTTCGCCAGTGGAGCACTTTTCGCCTGCTCGCATTATCGGATCACCACCTCAGGTGCTTGGAGCGATCGCTGTTCTCTTGGAGGGTTCAGCCAGGCCTTGACCCATGCAGGTGACCTTTATCGAGCGACCAAAGCAACGTGCTGGGCGCAAGATCCCCTGGTATTGAACGTTGTGTGTTCGGCCGACCCCCAAGCTTCGGTTGCGCAGCCATGGCTGCGCAACCGAAGCTTTACCAACCGGGTCGTTCCACCGCATGGCAGCGGGCAGTATGGGGTACTGTTGTTCAGGAAAGGGTCCCATGAAAAAGGCCCGGAACATACCGGGCATTTTTCATGGGAATTACATGGCGCTTAGTCGCGCGGAGGAGGAGGAGGGGGTGGGGGCGGAGGTGCACCTGCGCCGGGTGCGCGTGGAGCGGGTGCGCTCGACGACCGTGATGGGGGAGCGGAAGATCCGCCGCGGGGGAAGGTGAACACCAGTCCTCCCGTCCAGCCGAACTGGTAGATGGAACTGTAGGTGCTGACACCTGCGCTGGCGCCACCAGTGCCGAAGTAGAAACCACCGCCGAAGCCCTGTACTGGCGAGAGCAATTGGGCACCGGCCTTCAGTCCCACGGTCTCCGTAAGGTTGATCTGCAGGCCCAGCTTGCCGCCCCAGGCGAACTTGGTGACCTCGTCATCGCCGGTCATCCAGCCGCAGCCGATGTTGATGCCGCCATATCCGCTCACCGCCGGGCTGAACGGAAGACGTCCCAATCCACCGATCATGATGTAGTGGAGGTTGATGTCGAAGGGACCAATTTCCGAACGACCACTGCCGAGGTATCCCTGCGTCTTTTGTTGCTGGAACGAGAGCTCGATGGCCTTGTTGGGGCGCACATCGAACTCGATGCTTCCGCCGAAGTGCTGCCCTTCGGCCACACGACCTTCAGTGTAGGAGTAGCCGTAATAGGTGCCGCCCACCGGGAATTTGTCCTGGTAAGTGTAGCCGCCGAAGAGGTTCAGGCGGATGTTCTGGGCGCTGAGGCTGCCAGCCAGGCAGGTGAGCGCCACTGCGCCAAGAAGGGTTCGTGTTCCAATGGACATGTATGCGGATGTATAGGGCGAAAGGTAGTATCCGGGTTCCGATCGGGAGCTATGCCCGGTCAGAACTTGTAGGCATCGGACTCGTCCTGGAACAAGGCAAAGCCCAACGAGAGCTGCAGGATGTTGGCCTTGAACCCTTCGTATGGTTTGAAGTCCGTGATGGTAACGCCGTTCACCTCCCGGGTCTCGGTGAAGTCCTCGTTGTGGAAATTGGTGAAGTAGTACTTCACCTTCAGCGTGGTTCCGTTGCCCAACTGAAAGCCGGCCATCACCGCTTGGTGGAACGGTTGGGTACGGTCGCTCACCCAGACCACGAATTTATCCTCCTTGGTCTCGTTGAGGAATTCCTTCTCCTTGTAATTGAACGGCCACTCGAAACTGTAACCGGCGAAGAACAGCCCACCGTTCATGGTGCCCAGTTTGATGCCCACGGGCAGGCCGAGGTTGTACGAGCGGAACTTGAAGCGTTAGTCGCTGTTGGGGTCGTCGTAGATGAACCCAACGTTGCCCACGCTCAGCCCGATGAAGAGGCCGAACTTGTCGCTGAGGTCACGGTTCACGTATTGCTGTACGTTCACCACGGGAGCGAAGCGGATCACGGCACCCTTGTCGCTGCCGTTCACGTCAAGCAATGGCGAGGTGAAAGCGATCTCGGAGCCTCCACTGAAATAGGAGGTCTTCGAGGTGGATTGCGCAACGATGGTCGTGGCCAAGGCCATTCCACCGATCGTGATCAGGGTGCGGAACATGGGCGTTTCATTGGAGGCATCGAAGTAACCCACCCGGCAGGTATGGAATATTGACCACCGTCAGGCATTCGGTTCTTTCGGTGCGAAGTGAAGGCGCCGTTGGTCTGGTCACTTTGGAGCTTGCCCGCCACTGCGGCCTTCCGCGCAGTGCGCCATCCACGCCCGGTATTGGTCCGTGGTAAGGATGTTCTTCACCTCGGCCATCACGGTGGTGCCATCGGCGTTGGAGATGGGGTTGGGCTGTTTCTGGGCGCTTTTCACGTCGCATTCCTCCTTGCAGGCGTCCTGAACGAATTGGATCCGGCGCAATTGGTCGGGGCTCAGCTGCAACGCCTCCCAGGTGCTGGGGCCGGTGAGCAACAGGCAGTCCTGCAACTGTACGCTGGTGAGGTGGGTGGTGTCGGGCTGGGCCCGGGCCGTAGTGGTACCAACGAACGCCAGGACCACAGGGAACAAGGACCTTATCAACCGTAAGAGCAGCAGGTGTTCCATATGCACAAGGTACGACGAACGGGAGTGTTGCGGAATGCGCATGTCGTGTTGTGGCGGTCCGGTTCGGCATGGGCCGATAGGGGAGCATGTGACTCCCGGAACGCACAGCGCCTGCCACCGGATGGTAGCAGGCGCTGTGATCGACGATCCTACGTGTTACTTCTTCGCCGTTGCCGGGAAGGTCTCCACGGTCACGCTGCCGATGCGGCCGGTGAACACCTCGCGCTTCTTGTAGGAGAGGGTCACCGGGGTATTCTCGTCGGTGCCCACATCGGCGCTTTCGTCGATGCCGAAGGTGTTGCTGTTGGTCTTCGCGATCTTGCCCTCGCCGATCTTCTGGCCATCCATGAGCAAGGTGGCCATGCCACCGCCCCCGCGGCCGCCCTCGTAGGCGAAGTCCAGGACCAGCGTGTGCTTGCCCGGCGTCACTTTGGCGGTGCTCTTCACCGTGTAGAACTCCAGGCCCACCCAGTTGTAGGTGTAGTAGAGGTCGCCATCGAGCATATAGAAGCTCCATCCCCCGAAGTCACCGCCTTGCGCGAGGATCACGCCGCTGGCCTTGGCGGGTACCTCCACCTCGGCGGTGAACTTCAACGAGGTGTTCTTCACGTTGATGAAGGCGTTCTCCGGCATGCCCTTGGCACCGGTATAGAGCACGAGCTTGGTGCGACCGTTCATCAGGTCGGGTCGTCCGGCGATCACCGGGTCGAAGCGCTCGATGGAACGGTCGTCGATGGGCAGCACGTTGTACTTCACGGCCTCCTCCATGAATTTCTTCTTCAGCTCCTCCAGCTTGGCGGGCTCCTTGGCGGCAAGGTCGTTGGCCTGGCTGAAGTCCTCGTTCACATTGTAGAGCTCCCACACGTCCTCGGCGAGCGGGCGGCGTGGTGCGGCCTCCCAGGGGGCCTTGTGGATGGTGCCGGCGAACCAGCCGTCGTGGTAGATGGCACGGTTGCCGATCATCTCGAAGTACTGGGTCTTGCGGGTGTCGGGGGCTTTAGCATCGGCGAACGTATAGTTCATGGGCACGCCCTCGATGGGGCGTTGCTCGATGCCGTTCACCATGCGCGGCGCGGGCACGCCCGCTGCTGCGAACACCGTGGGTGCCACGTCCACCACATGGTGGAACTGCGACCTCACCTCTCCCTTGGCGGTGATGCCGGCGGGCCAGTGCATCACCATGCCGTTGCGGGTACCGCCGAAGTTGCTGGCCACCTGTTTGGTCCAGGTGAAGGGCGTATTTCCGGCCACGGCCCAACCCGCCGCGAAGTGGTTGTAGGTGTGCTCGGTGCCCAGTTGGTCGATCCGGCTCAACTGCATGTCCAGCGTTTCCTGCACGCCGTTGAAGTAGGTGTTCTCGTTGTACATACCGATCATACCCCCTTCCGCGCTGGAACCATTGTCGCCCACGATGTAGAAAATGAGCGTGTTGTCCAGTTCGCCGCGCGCTTCCAGCGCATCGATCAAGCGGCCCACCTGTGCATCGGTGTGTTCGGCGAAGCCGGCGAACACCTCCATCTGCCGCTCGAAGAGGCGCTTCTCATCGGCGCTGAGCTTGTCCCAATCCTTGATATCGGCGGGCTTGGGGGCGAGCACGGTGTTGGCGGGAACAACGCCCAAGGCCTTCTGCCGGGCCAGGGTCTCCTCGCGCACCTTGTCCCAGCCTTGTGCGAATTTCCCCTTGTACTTGTCGCTGTACTCCTTGGGAGCGTGATGCGGCGCGTGCGTGGCACCGGTGGCGAAGTACATCATGAAAGGCTTGTCCGGCGTGAGGCTCTGCTGGGTGTTCATCCACGCCAGGGCCTGATCCGTCATGTCGTTGGTGAAGTGGTAGCCCGGGGACTCAACATCGGGGTACACACGGGTCACGCCATCATATACCATGGGATGCCACTGGTTGGTCTCCCCGCCGATGAAGCCATAGAACTTGTCGAAGCCACTGCCGGTGGGCCAGCGGTCGAAGGGTCCGGAAACGGAACCCTCCCAGGGCGGTGTCTCGTGGTACTTGCCGAACGCACCGGTGCTGTAACCGTTGAGGCGCAGCACTTCGGCCATGGGGGTGATGCTCTGCGGACGAATGCCGGTGTTACCGGGAAAGGCCGTGGCCACCTCCATGATGGCGCCGGCATTGTTGCTGTGGTGGTTGTAGCCGGTGAGAATGGCCGTGCGTGTGGGCGAGCACAGCGCGGTGGTGTGGAAGCGGTTGTACTTCAATCCGTTCGCCGCCAGCTTCTCGAGCGTTGGCATGTGGATGGGGCCGCCGAAGGCGCTGCTGTGCCCGAAGCCGATGTCGTCGATCAGTACCACCAATACGTTGGGGGCACCCTTCGGCGCGTTCACCTGGAAGCGGGGCGGCGCGGTGGCGTTGCGCGCGTCCAGTTCGGTGATGGCCGTGGTACCCGGCTCACGGATGGGCAGCACGGTGCGGTCGTAGCCATCGGTGACGGTGGCTTCGGCCGTTTTTTCAACGGTGTTTTCCTGAGGGGCGCCGCAGGCAGCAAGCAACAGCATACCCAACAGGTATGCTGCGTAACGGACACGTTGTTGTTTGGACATGGGTCTTGGTTGTGGCGACGAAAGTATCGCTCCCCCGAGTATAAATGGACAACTGGCCCGAAAAGAGGCTTCAAAGCAGAAGCGCGGCACTTTCGCGCCGCGCTTCTGGTTGTTCTAACCGCTGCAATTACGGGTCCAGTGCGGTCGGCACTTATTGCACCCGCAGTGTGTAGTCGATGTTCTCCGTGTTCACCTGCATGGCCTTGGCGGGCATCATCAGCCAGCTCTTGCTCACATGGTTGATACCCGTGGTGGCGAAGGCCGCGTAGTCGATGGTGCCCTCGATGGGGTCGGCGCCGCTCTTGGCCTTGAAGGTCTTGCGGAGGAAGAGGTTCGTGGCGGGGTCGATCAGGATGGTCATTTCATCGCCGGCCTGCATCACGTTCTTCGCTGTGGCGGTGATCACCTTGCCATCCGTGGTCACGGTGGCCTTATCGAAGAAGTCCACCAACTGCCCCTTGCTCATGTAAGCGTACTGCGCCATCACCTGTGCGGCCTTCTCGATGTAGTCCAGGCTCTCCTCCGCTGCGTTCTGTTGCATACGTCCGCGCACACCGGGTTTGGCCTGCACCGTGGTCTTGGCGTCGATGGGCGTGGCCACCAGCTTGCCGTCGGCACCGAACTTCATTTCGGTGAGCGTGGTCACCTTCAGTTCCTTGTTCACATAGCCGTCGAGCTTCAGCTTCCAGATGTATTGCTTCAGCTTGACGTTGTTGGCCTCATTGGCGGCGGAGACATCCAGTGCAAGCTTGGTCTTGTCGATCTCTTGAGCGCTGGCAAGCAGTCCAAGGGCGATGCCAATGATGCTTAGTGTGGTTCGGAGAAGCATGGGGTCTGCGATAGGGTTCGTGGGTTGAAGTTACGGATGCGCGTTCGCACGAGGCATGGGTTCTCACCAACGGCTGTGTCGCAGCTCAATGGTGGCCTTGGGCGCCCAGCCGCTGCATGCCTTCAACCAACTTGTGCCAGCCGAAGATCAGGGTGAAGCGGAAGCTGTCCATCTTCAGGTCCTCGGGGGCGCCATCGTTCACCGTGGAGATGTACGACAGGTTGAGCTGCATGTTCACGTTCAAGGAGTAGCCCACCGTGCCGCCGAAGCCCACGTTGTCCAATTCCTCGCCCGCCACGCCATCGATGGTGGCCTTGCCTCCGGTATAGGACACGGCGTCCAGCGAGACCCACAGTTTTTCCATGAGGTCACGCGTCAGGTGGCCCTCCACCTGGACCATCGGATCGGTGCTCATGGTCTTGCCTACGAAGTCGGTATTGTCACCGAAGAGCCAAACGGCCGGGAGTAGTTCGAAGGTGGTGCGTTTGCCGGGCACCCAGGCCCCGAGCTGCCACACCACGGGCGCACCGATGCGGCCATACCAGCGGTTCTGCCCGATGTTCAGCGGGGTGGTGTTGTCGTACTCGCCGATGGGGAAACACACCGATCCGATGATGTCCAGCGAAAAGCCCGGCTCGTAGCGGAGCATGTCCGGGATGTTCATGATGGCCTTGGGACCGAGAAGGTTCACGGTCATCTGCAACATCGGGTCGCCATAGCCCCGGGTGGTACGGGAGTAGTCCAGTCCGTTCAGGTTCACGGTGCCGTTCATGCGGCCCATCGGGGCCATGACGGAGATCATGGCCGAGCGCTTGAAGAGGGGCAGCATCTTGGCATAGCCCAACATGTTGGTGGTGGAGGAGAACTCAGCGCCAGGCACCACCGCGTGAGAGGGGTCCAAGGGGTTGGCATTGCCGCCCATGGACGAGTGGATCAAGGGCACGGCATTGGTGCCCATCAGGGTCTTCCAATAAAAACGGGGGCCGTCGCCCTGTGCGAAAGAGAGCCCGGCATGGAGCAGGGCGGTTACAACGATGAGGGAGCGCATGGCCGAAGGACGTCCGCTGCCCATGGTGATGTTGGTCTGGTTCATGGTGGGTCGTCGCTTATTTCTTGGGATCGGCCATCATGTCCTGTGGGGGTACGAACTGGCGTTTGTTCGAGACCGGTGGGTACCCTGCTTCCACCGGGAAGCGCGTGGGGAGCACATCGTCAAGGCTCTCAAAGACCGACCGGCTGGGCAGGATCACGTTGTTCTTTCGGGCATAGTCCTCCCACAGCGCGAGCATCGCCTGCAGCTTCTCGGGGTGGGTGGCTGCCAGGTCGTGGCGTTCCGCCGGATCCTCGGCCAGGTTGAACAGTTCCCAATCGCCACGACCCACGGGAGCGAACTCCCAGCGGATCTTCCAATCGCCCTGGCGGAGGGCCCGGTTGCCGAAGATCTCCCAGGCCAGATAGTCGTTCTCATTTCGGGCCGAAGGGACCTTGCCGTCCAGCACAGGGATCCACGACTTGCCGATAAGGGGCGGCAGTTCCACGTTGTTCAAGCGCTTGGGATACTCGGTTCCGGCCACCTCGAGCAGGGTGGGCATGATGTCCGCGATGAACATGAGCCCGTGGTTGATGCTTCCCTTGGGCAGCTTGTTGACGGGTCCGCTCACCACCAAGGCGTTGCGGATGCCACCCTCGCCCATCCATCCCTTGTACTGGCTGAAGGGGGTCATGGACACCTGCGCCCAGCCCGGTCCGTAGCCTACGTAGGAGCCGGGGTCGCCCCAGGCCTTGGGGTCCGTCTGCGACCAATTGGCAGCGAAGTAGAGGTTGTCGCGCGAGCCGGGTGTGCCGGCGATCATGGCCGCCAGGTCGGTGCCCTCGGCCCCGTTGTCGCCGAAGACGATGAAGATGGTGTTCTCGTACTCGCCGATGTCCTTCAGGTGCTGGACCAGGCGGCCGATGTGGTGGTCCAGGTTCTACACCAGCCCGGCGTAGAGCTCCATCTTGCGGCCCAGCACGGCACGGGGCCCGGGGGCCAGCAGCGCGTATTCCGGAATGTACCACATGCGCTCGGCCAGTTCGGTATTGGCCGGGGTGATGCCCAGTTCCTGCTGCTTCTTCAGTCGCTGTGCACGCTGGTGGTCCCAGCCCATGTCATACGCGGCCACGTGCCGGTCGCGCCAGTCGCGCGGCAGGTGGTAGGGGTCGTGCGGGGCCTGGTGGGCCACATAGGCGAAGAAGGGTTTGCCATCGCCCTTGTTGGCATCGATGAAGTCGATCAGCTTGTCGGTGTAGGTCTTCGTGGCGTAGAACTTCTTCGGAAGCTTCGTCAGGTACTTGCCGTCCTCGGTGTACAACGAGTGGGGCGAGAGCGCGGTGAAGCTGGTCATGTCCCAATAACTGCCCGCACCGTCGAGCAGGGTGAAGTCGCGCTCGAACCCGCGGGCGGCGGGGATCTTGTCCGGAGATTTCCCCAAGTGCCATTTGCCCACCATGTAGGTGTGGTAGCCGGCATCCTTGAGCAGCTGCGGCATGGTGGCCACGCGGTCGTTCAGGTGCCCCTCGTAACCGGGCTTGCCCACTTGGTTGGGTGCGGCCCACTCGTCCATGTTGCCCAGGCCATTGAGGTGCGTGTCCACGCCGGTGAGCAGCATGGAACGCGACGGCGAGCAGGTGGCGTGGGTGTAGAAGTTGGTGAAGCGCGTACCGCTCATGGCCAGCGCATCCATGTTCGGCGTGCGGATCTCGCCGCCGAAGGCTCCCATGTCGGAGTAGCCCATGTCATCGGCGAGGATGATGACGATGTTCGGCCGCTTGGGCCCCGTAGTGGTCGTCGGGGATTGCCCGAATGCCACAGGCGGCAGCAGTAGGAGAAGAAAGGGAAGTGTATGGCGGGTGCTCATGGTGATGGTGGTCCTGCGTACTCGGAAGAGCGGGCATACGAACCCCGGCCCCGCACAACAGCAGCAAACGAAGGGAATCACTTTCGCCGAACGGACACCTGACGTTCGTCAGGTGCCGACCTAGGTCGGCTTGCGCCCCGGTGGCGTGAAGTAGTATTTGAAACTGGCCCGGAACACGTTGTCGATGTCGTATTGGTCCCGCTCCAGTCCCAGCTCTTTCCGGTATTGCAGCAGGCTGTACACGAGTTCCAAGCGCCAGTTGTAGTTGAACTTGCGGCCCACCGCCACCCGCCATGCGGACTGGTTGGCGTAGCGCTCATCCAGCTGTTCATCCAGCACGCCGTACACCTCGTAGTCCGTGAACACGTACCAGAGCGTATCGTAGCTCATCAGTGGTTTGTCCAGCGCGATCCATATGCCCACGTTCAGGCGCAAGCGGTTGCTGGTCGAGCGGCCCGCTTCAGCCTCGGGTTCCAGCGTGTTGAAGAAACGCGCCTCGTAGCGCCCGGTGATCCGGGGTTGCACACGCTTGAAGGGCAGCACATGGTAGCGCGCACCGAGCTGAGTACGGAACTCGCGCGTCAATACATTATCCGTCTGCTGGGTGGTCATCCACGGGAAACCGGAGATCACGTCGAAGTGCGGCGTGAACGAGGCCTCCAGTGTGGGGGAGATGCTGAAGGTGCGCCACTGGGGATCGCCTTCCACCAGCGCCTGGTAGCCCACTTCCAATTCGGCCATGTAGTACGAAGCGAAATTGCGCCCCACGGTGAAGTCCGTCCACACCTGGGTCTCCTGGCTTTGCGCGGCCACGCTCCCCGCGAGGAACAAGATGCTCCCCACGGTGCCAAAACCGGCATATCCGGACAGTTGCTTCAACAAGTGCATGGGCCGTGCGTCGACTTCGCGCGGGCAAAGGTCATGGAACTTGCGGGATCGTGAGCGGTTCCGACCACGAGACGCCTTTCAAGCTCCGCGCATGCCGGTCTCCCCCTTCATAGGTACACCCCCACCGTGATCTCCACATGGTCCGGATACAGCTTGGACTTGTCGCTGTCCGTAACGTATAGGGAAGCGTTCTTGCTGAGCGCATTGTTGAGCGCTGCACTGTACCTGAGCCCGGTAAAGAGCGCCGCCCCCGAAGCGAGTTCGTATTCCACACCCGCGCCCAGCACCGCCGAGGCCTTGAACAGGACCACGTCCACGTTCAGCGATGTGTTGTCGTAGGTGGTGGTGCTGGCGATGCCGTTCTCCTCGGTGATGCTCCTGAAACCATCGGTACGCGTGCGCAGGTGGAAGGCGCCGCTGGCACCGCCCAGTGCATAAACGTCCCATGGCCCGGCGGTGGTGGTGCGCCAGGTGAGCGTGACAGGGAACTCCAGGTAGCGCATGCGCAGGTCCACTTCGCCCGTGACCGTGGTGGGGCCGGTGCCACGGTCCACGTTGGCATCGACCTTGAGCGACCCACCGATGTCGGTATAGCGCACCCCGGTCCCGCGGGCCCAGTGGCCCGACGGCCCCAGACCCATGTCGCCGAGCACGCCGAAGGACCAACTGATGCGGTCACCGTTGCCCGACCATGGATCGCTTACCACACGCAACGAAGCCGAAATAGGCGCCACGCTCAAACCGAAGCGGGATCGCGGCGACTCATGTGCGGACACCTTCTGTACCAGGCAACACATCAGAGCAAGAAGGGCTATGGGGAAACGATACTTCATCGTGAACGAGGTCCATGTTGTGCTCTAATTTATCCGTGATCAGGTCATTTCGCTTGAACCGCATCCATCAAACACCGGAATCCCACGTGTCGCATGCCATTATCGGACGTGCTGCATTGGCAGACACTGGGGCGGTAGCACCAGCAATACGTGTCGCGGCACAGGTAGTTGTTGCAGTTGAGAAGGGTGACCGTGGGGTGCTCGAGGCCCCCTTGTCGGGTGTTACTCACCACCCTGTCGCGGCATTCTCCCGCGCGGCATCGACGGTCAGGCGTTCACCTGACCAAGCATCATGTCGACCGAGCACTGCCGTCGAAGAGCCGATCACTTTTTTGCATAGCGCTTTCGACGTGTTATGGCGCACAGAAAGCGATCCGGCAATTACTGTTGCACTGGTTTGTGAACAGCTTATGGCCAAAAGGTGGGCGTGAAAGGGACGTAAGCTGTTCAAGGTCCAAACGAATCCCTTCATGCCATGCGACCCGACCCCTACTTCCACTTGCGCTACACGTTGCCTTTGATCACGTGCATGGTCGCCTTGCCCACCCTTGCACAGCAACCGACCGCTGTGCCGGACACCGACGAGCTCAGCATACGGCCCTATGGAAGTTTCAGGGGGCACATGGCTTACTACGATGAGGCCTTGGAGCTTCAGCAGAACGGTTCACGGGTGGGTTTCGACCTCCGGTTCAAGGTGAAGAAGGTGACCTATTTCGCCACTTCCGAACTGGGTATCAACATGTTCCGCAACGATGTCTCTTTCCGTGCAGAGGCCAGCACGGACGGAGGGTTCCTGACGCTGGACCAGGGGCAGGCGAACCAGGTCTTCGCCACACGCTCAGGCTACATCGGGGCCGACTTCGGCAAAGGCGGCCAGCTCACGATCGGCAAGCAATGGGGGGCGTATTACGATGTGAGCGGGTATGCCGATCGGTTCAATGTGTTCGGCGGGCTGGCCAGCAACACCTACAATGGTGGTACGGATGGTGGGCTGACAGGGACCGGCCGCGCGGATCAGGCAGTGGTCTATCGCAACAAGTTCGGGCCCTTGTCCATCGCGGGTCAATTGCAGTTCCGGTCGGTGGCCAACGACGAAGCGGTGGCCAACCTGGGCGGCTCCGTGCAGTTGCAACTGATGAAGGGCCTGAAGATCGGAGCCGGCTACATGCAGACGGCGCTGGCGGACTTCATCGTGGAGAACACGGCGGGCATGGACGGGGATCCGGCGATATGGGTGGCCGGTGCCACGTACGGCAATGCCCACTGGGACCTTGCCGCCACCATCAGCGGGCAGACCAACGGCGATCTCTCGATCGTATTGGACACGTCGGGCCTGGCATTTCAAAGTGTGGTGTACGATGGTACAGGCGCCGAAGCCTATATCCGATAAAAGCACAAGGCGTGGGCGTTCAGCGGAGGCTTCGACTACTACCTGCCCACCTTCGAGAACAACGAGGGGCTCGCCGAGGACTTCAACCTGCAGTACCTGGTCCTGGGCATGGAGTACCATCCGGGCACACACGCCTATCTGGATGCCGAGGGGCGTCTGTAGGACAGCATCACAGCGAACGGCTTCGATGGATTCGACGTGGTGACGGTCGGTGTGGACAGGCTCTGCACCAGGAAGTTCGTGCACGAGCCTTGGAAGTGGTGAAGAAGGTGCGAGGGAGCGGGGTCGGTCGTGATGAAGGAGTCGGACAGCCGGCGGTGTAAGTGGCATGTAGTTCACCCATTGGTCCGGATGGACCGGATAACCCGTTCACCATGCGATACATCATGAAGAGCTTCCGTGCCGACCTGGTCTCCGGCCTGCTGCTATTGCTGCTGCTCACTGTTGCGCTCTTCATCATGAAGCGCATGTGGGAGGGCATATACGCGTCGGTGTGTTGATCTCCCCGCCTTATGTAGATGGCGTACCCGGTCCCACGTCGTCCATCAGGATGATCAGGATGTTCGGTGCGCCCTCGGCGAGGTGCTTCGGCTCCACGCGCTTCTTGTAGGTGGAGGTCTCCATTGTCAGCCCCGCTACGGAACCTGATGGTGCGGGGGGGAAGGGCAGGGCCGATGCGTCGCTGGGGCTGCTGGTGGCTTCGACTTGAGCGGTTTTCTCCGTCGCTGGTTGACACTGGGTCAGGAGCAGGAATGGAAGGAAGCTGAGTATCGTGAGGATGGACCCTGTTCTCATGGCTGGAGATCCATGGTGTGGAGAGGGGTCGTTCAGAACATCATGGTGATGCGTGCGCGGGTCATAACTCCTTCGCCACCATTACTGGTGAGGATGGTTCCGTAGCTGATCTGCACACCGAGCGGTGGAAGGATCGTGCAGCCCAAGGTACCGCCGCCGCCGAGCTGGCTGATGCGGTTGTCGTCCCTCACACCTTCGGTGCGGGTCTCGCCACCTTCTTACAAACGCAGGACGGCGCTGGCCCAGAACTTCTTGGTGAAATTGTTTGTGAGGTGATTCTCCAGAACGAACATGGGGTCCTGGGTCCGTTCAGAGCCGCCAAAGGCTGCCGTGTTCTTGGTGTAGAGCATCAGGCTCGGTGTCATTTCCAGGAAGTAGAGCTGGGCCGGGTTCTTGCCGAATGGCAATACCATTGGCGCCCCGATGCGGATGGCCCAACGGTTGGTGCCCAGGTTCACGGGTCGCTCCTGATCGTAATCGCCCAGAGGCATGTTCGCACCGATCAACGCACTCAACTGGAAGGTCTGTGCGTGCTTCTTGAAGTCCTCCAAGCCCAGCGCTGGAGTACCGATGAGGCCGACGCGCATGGCGAAATAGGGGTCCGCGAAGCCGTTGAGGTCCGGAAGTTCGATGGTCGACTCACCGGCCTTCACCTTGCCACTGATCGTACCCCATATCGGTGTGACCCACACCTGAGCGAAATGGCCCTTGATGTCGAAGAAGCGGATGTAGGTGACCGGCACCGCGTTCGTGCTGATGTCGGCACCTTTGATCAGGATGTCCTGTTGGAAGTTGAAGTTGGTGCCCAGCGCGAGGTAGGCGGGCGTGATCACATTGAGACCGGTCGGGGCCATCAACATGGTGCGCGGGCCATTTCCTTGCGCTTGTGCGCAACGGCCTAGCAGAAACGCGAACGCCACCACGATGAATGAACGATGGATCTGCGAACGCTTGCTCATTTGGTTGCTGCGAGCATGGTGTTGATGTTCACCTGGAGCGTGAAGTCGCCGTTACCTGGACCGCTCGCGACATATTGCGGAGCAACGGTCATCGACAGGTTCTTGGCGAACGCCCTTCCAGGACCGAGCGTTAGCGGAATATTGCTCTGTTCGTTCTCTCAATCGAATTTCATGATCGGGCTCAACTGGTGGAATTAGCCGCCGCTCATGATCTTGTTGATGATGGGTTGTAACAACAAGAAGTTCTGGTCCGGTCTATCCGCATCGCCCGCGACGGAGAAGAACTGCTGGCCTAGCGCACCGAGCTGCCAGCCCTTGATCTTGGTATACAGGCCGACCACGGCCAAGCCCGCGCTCCATTTCCCGTTCGTCAATACATCAGGGCTCCCTGTCGGGATCATCAGTGCGGGCCCCACTCCCAGTAGACCCCATGCTTGTTTGAAGGCGATGGCATCGAGCAGGATCATGTCGCCCGTGCCGGTGGCGTTCTCAGGACTTTCCGGCGCATAGGTCTGACTCACCACAGGGAATTCCAGTCGGTAGATCGTGTACACCTTGCTCGGATCTTTGCTCTTGATGAAAGGCAGGCCGATCGTCCTGGTGGGTTGGATGATCCGGCTCACGAGCGATAACTGATCACCGCCGCCGTCCTTCCAGGTGTAGTTCGGTTGGAACTGCAACTTGGTAACGAAGGCCAAGGGATTGGTGGCATTGGCAGCCGCTTCGCCTTTACCGCCATCGTCCTGGACCATCGCAGTACTCGCGGTGCTGATGAAGAGCAACACATGGTGCGTGCCGTTAAGGACAGGCGTCCCGAGATCGCTTGACGAACGTCGGAACCACCAGCTAGCCCATGCCCCTATTTGGCGGCAACGCTTTGGTCTGATGAGAAGGCATGGGTCAGGAAAGGAACATGCCTTGGATAAAGGTGCAAGATTCGTGGAACCATTTGTAGTGAATTCGCCACACCCGGTATCACTGCTCCACTGATCTTTCCTGCAGATGAAGAGCCTCCTAGGGCCGCATAGAACTATCCTCCTGATGGTCACACTGATCTGGGGCATGGCAAGCCTTGCCCAGGACAACCAGTACTGGACCCAGCAGAATGGTGCGCGCGCCACGCTGATGGGCGGAGCTGGGAGCGCCAGTACCGATGACCAGGCGGTGCTCTTCTACAACCCGGCGGCCGCGCGGCGTGTGAAAGGCACGGGCATCACCGCCAGCGCCAACTTCATGTACATGCAATGGCTGCGGGTGCAGGACCTGAACGGCCTTGGACTGGATGCGAGGGAGAGCGCGAGCAACAACGCGCCGAAGCTATTGGTGGGCTCCTTCGATCCGAAGGGAAGCACGCGGCTGCGCTTCAGTTTTGGTTTTGTGAACAACCTCTACGGCCGATTCGAGGTGAAGCAGAGCGCGGCACTGCAGGTGGAGACAGACCCGGATCGACCGGGCACGGAGCTGGCCACCGGCTTCGTGAACATCAACACCACCTCGCGCGAGGACCTGGTCGGGGGCGGGGCCAGCTATGCGCTGGGAGAACACGGTTCCATCGGCGTGAACCTTTTCGCCAGCCTCTTCAGTCAAGACTACCAGAACATCCGTGACCTGGGCCAGTTCGGCGATCCGAGCCTGAACGATACGGTGGTCTCCCTGGCATCAAGCATCTTGAACGAACAGGTGGACCTCTTCAACATCGGTCTGCTGGCGAAGTTGGGCTACTTCCATGTGAACGATCGCACGAAGTGGGGGGTGACCCTCTCGCTGCCGCGGATGGACCTGATCGCGAACGATGGATCGTACTACAGAAGCAGCACCACGGTGAAGGTGGATGGCAGCGCCGAGAAGACCGTGCTGTACGGGAAGGACCTGCCCACGAGCTTTCGTACCCCGTGGATGGCGGATCTCGGATTGGAGACCCGGACCGGCAGCACAGTGTGGGCCTTGCGTGTTGGCCTGGCCGGAGCGGTGGATGCATACGACCGTGTGATCCTGCGTGCATCGGATGACTTCGCGCAGGGTGCGCTGGCCCCTGCGGACCTTTCTTACCGGCGCGTGCGGAGCGCGAGCGTGCCCGTTGTGAACGTGGGGGTGGGCGGGCAGTTCCGTCTTTCCGAGAGCGCGGACCTGCTGGCGGGGTTGCGGACGGACATGAACCACCTGGACCTTTCGGAGCTCGACCCGTCCACGGACATCACGGGCACCTTCAGTTATTGGGACCTGTACCACCTGAGCTGTGGCGTGGACTGGCACAGCTCCCGCGCGAAGTTCACGGCGGGCCTGGTCTATTCCATGGGCAGGGACACCAGCGAGCCGCGGGACTTCGCTGCGGTCGGCAACTTCATCCCGGCGGTGGACGATGTG
>JBKDXR010000045.1:0-75480 GCA_046306055.1 Flavobacteriales bacterium | reverse complement strand
AAGGCCGTGCTCTTCGACTGGGACGGCGTGTTCAACGACGGCTTCAAGGATGCCGAGGGCGGCAGTCCGTTCAGCGAGGTGGGCAGCATGGGCGTGAACCTGCTGCGCTTTGCCCTGTGGCTGCGGAACGGGTCGTTGCCCAAGGCCGCGGTGATCACCGGACAGCATAACCCGTATGCGGAGCGCTTCGCCCAGCGCGAGCGGCTTCACGGCGTGTACATGGGCTTCACCAACAAGCCTGAGGCTTTCGACGCCTTCCTCGCGAAGCATGGACTGCAGGCCGAAGAGGTGGCCTTCTTCTTCGACGATGTGCTGGACCTGCCCGTGGCGGCGCGCTGTGGTCTGCGGGTCATGATCGGCAGCCCGGTCACGGCCTGGCTGGTGGAACAGGTCATCGCACGCGGCGAGGTGGACCTCATAACGGCGAACAGCGGTGGCAACAACGGCCTGCGCGAGGCCACGGATGTAGTAATGGCCCTGCTTGGTGTAGGCCGTGACGTCATCGCGCACCGCGCCAGTTACTCGGAGACCTACCAGCGCTACCTCGCTGAACGGCAGGCCGTAGTCCCGGAGATCGTGCGGAACACGCGGTGATCAGCCTTTCATCTTGAACCTCACGGTGGTGCTGCCTGCACCCACCTTGAAGGAGGCCTGCTCGAACGAAGGCGGGCCGAAGGTGCCCATGGCATCATTGCTGAAGCCGTATGGTTCCTTCGGGATCCCCATGAAGTTGGTGTCGAGCTTCCCATTGCGGTCCACATCGTGGAATGCCTTGATGGCATAGCTTCCAGGGGCCACATCCTTGAGAACGATGCGCACCACCCCGCCCTCCGCTTTGACCTGCACCAAACGACAACCCTTCTCGCTCGCGTAGGACTCTGCCGTTGGGCATAGTACCAGGTTCAGTGTGCCCCCGGCCGTGGGCTTGTTCAGCTCCACCTCAATAATGAGCTGCTGTTGGGCCTTGAGCGTGGTCGCCAGGAACAGAGCAACGAGCAGTATCAGGTTCCGCATAAGTGGTCAATTGTGATCGATCGGTCGAATGGCGTGCGCAAGTTGCTCTCGAAAAAGACTGCGTGGTATTTCCTTGGCGCCCAGGCCCTTGGTAAATGGGTTGATGTATTGGGTATCGAACAGGATGAAGCCCCTCTGCCGCAGGAGCGCGACCAAGGCATGGAACGCCACCTTGCCGGCATTGTTCATACCGAACATGCTCTCACCGAAAAAAGCGCGCCCGATGGCCACACCATAAATACCACCCACGAGACGGTCGCCTTCCCAGCATTCCAGACTAAAGGCGTAGCCTGCTTCGTACATCGCGATGTAGGACCGCACGATCACGTCATCGAGCCAGGTCTCCTCCCTATCGGCACAAGCCCTGATCACGGCCTCAAAATCGTGGTTCACCGTTGTGTGGTAGCGGCCCGAGCGCATTACCCTCGCCGTTCGTGCGTCCGGTGTTATGGTGGCCAGGTCGAACACGGCCCGTGGATCGGGATCATGGCTGTAGAGCTTGCCTTCATGGGCCATGGGGAACCGCCCCTTACAGTAGGCGTTCACCAGCTGTTGAACCGGTATGGTCGGGACCGGACGATCAGTGCTCATTCCTTCACCACGCGGACGGTATGCACGGTGCTGCCTGCACTGATCCGGAGCATGTAGACACCCGGGGACATGCCTTGCAGCCCGGTGATGACAAGCCGCTCGGAACCCGCACCACGACCTGAGGTACGCCATTGCACGCGGCCCGCAGCATCGATCACATCGGCAGACCAGGTGCCGTTCAGGGCTGCAGGCAACAATACCTCCAACCGATCGCCGAAGGGGACCGGATGAACCCTCAACCGCGCACTTGCGGCATCATCGGCGATCACGGTCGTAGCGTCGAGGAACAGGTGGGCCTGCATGAAGTCGGGGATGCCATAGCCCATGGAGTCATTGGGGGCTGTCCAGAGCGATGCGCTGCGACGAACGGCATCCATGATCTCCGTGGAGGTACGTCCCGGATGCAACTGCCAGAGGCACGCCACCAGTCCGGCGAGGATCGGTGACGAGAAGGACGTGCCGCTGATGGGCACCACGAACTCCCCGGCGGCATCGAGCCCAATGGCCCCCCAGCCCATCGCCATTACATCGGGCTTCACACGACCATCGGCACTGGGACCGCGCGAACTGAACGGGGCCACCTGCTCCTGATCCCCCACCGCCCCAACGGCCAGTATGTTGACGGCGTCGGCCGGGGCGCTGATGTAATACCATTCGCTTTGTCCGGAGTTGCCGGCACTGTTCACCGGAACCATGCCTTTCATGGCCGCAATGCCTGCTGCAATGCTGATGCGGGCAGTAAGGCCGTTCATGTCAGCATATGCGTGGTCCTGCGCAGGATCGTCGAAGCGGGTATAGCCTAACGAGGTGTTGAGCACATCGCAACCCAGGCTGTCGCAGAGCTCGGCCCCGGCCACCCAATTGTCCTCTTCCACGATGTATTCCGTGGCCGCCTCTTCCGTGCGCACCAGCACATAATCCGCTGCGGGAGCCGTTCCGATCAAATAACCAGGCATCACGGCGGCCATACAGGAGAGCACACTGCGGCCATGCCAGTGATCTGCATAGACGTCGCCATCATGGTTGACCATGTCGCGGGTGAACACAATGCCTTCACGATTGCGCAGGTCGTCGAAGGCGGCGATCGTGTTGGCCTGGTCGAACCCCGAATCGAGCACCCCGATGAGCATACCCTGACCTTGCGCGTTCATGGCATGCAACAGGTGGCCGTTGAGCATGGCGATCTGGGTAAAGGAGGCACCGTAATCCCCGCTGCCACCACCACGCTCGGCAGGTGCCATGGGCAGTGCGAATTTGTCCGGGGAGACCGGGGCGCCCTGCAACCGTTGTGTGGATCGGACCTGCTGCACAAAGGGCAACTGCACGATGGTCAGCAACGCATCCGTGTCCGTAGTGCGGATGGTGATGGCATTGAACCATTTGCTTCGGTTCACCAACTGCACATCGCCCGTGGCCAGCACGCCTGCGATGTAGGCCGGGTCCACAGGAAGGTCGAGTTCATCGAGGGCAATGCCCTGTGCCTGGCGCCGTGCAATGGCACGGGCCGCAAGGAATTGCTCCGGCGCATCAAGGGAATAGGGGGTGTTCGACTTGTCGGTGAACTGCACCCAGTACGTATCCGGGGCTGTTTGCGCGTTCGACAGCAATGAACAGGTGAAGGCCATCAGGGCCAGGAGCAGCTTAGCGCGAGGCATGTCGGAAGTGAAGGTCATTCGGTGCCGTGGTCCAGGGCCAACATGTTCAATCGGAAACCGACCACCCGCACCACAGGCGGTTGATTGGGCGGATAGGTCGTCTGGCGGTTCATTTCCTCCCAGTACTTGCTCACGAGGCCCACTCCTTTGGCGTAGCGCTCCTCGAAGTTGCGGATGACGACCAGGTTGGGCGGCAGGGTATTGCGCACCAAAACCGTTTCACCATAGGTGTTGCCACCGCTTGACCATGGCTGGCCAACGTTCCGGAATGCCACCAACAGCTCATCGTCCGTATTGAGCGCGTTCAGGTCCCAACTGCGGGTCTCGCGCACCGGGAAAGAGAGCTTCAGCCTGCGCTTGTTCTCCTCGGTGAGTTCCGCAGCAGTGCTGTTCACTGTGAACGTCCACACATCCCGGGGCACCCAATTGCCTTCGCCATCCTGCACGGAACGTACCAGTCGATAAGCAGTGCGGCCTTCCACGTCCGTGTATTGTTCAACCACCTGCTCGCGCAGGAGGTAGCTTACGCTGTCCAGCACACCGGCCACATCGTCCTGCCAGAGCGAGTCCACTTGGAACACCACCCAAGCGCCCACTTTGGCCGGAAAATAGTCATAGCCCAGGTCCACAGGTGCGGGTTGCTCCTCCTTGGCACAGCCTGCAAGCAACAGGGCTGCGACCAGACCGATGTTGAACAGATGTTTCATGGTCAGTTGCGTTCGCGGTCGATGAATCCTCCTCCGATCACATCGTCCCCATCATAGAAGACGGCGCTCTGCCCTGGAGCGATGCCTGCCACGGGTGCATGGAACTCAACATGTACCCTATCACCCTCCATGCGCAGGGTGCCCGGCGTGCCTTTGTCCTTGTACCGGACCTTGATAATGGCCTCCATCTCCCCATTCAACGCGCGGATCTTCTGGAAGTTCGGCTTACGCACCCACATGGACACCTTGTTCAGGTCGTCCTTGCGGCCAAGCACCACCGTATTGGTCTCGGGTCGGATATCGGTCACGTAGAGCGGCTCCCCGGTGGCAATGCCCAGTCCCTTGCGCTGTCCGATGGTGAAGAACGGGTAGCCATCATGCTCACCCAGCAACTGGCCATCGGTGCCCACCAGCTTTCCATGGGCCAACTGTGCCGTGGCCTCCGGCTCCTTGCGCTTGAGGAAGCCCCGGTAGTCGTTGTCCGGTATGAAGCAGATCTCGTAGCTGTCGCTCTTGGTGGCCAGTTCAGGGAAACCGCTATCCATGGCCATCTGCCGGATCTCGCTCTTGCGGAAATGGCCAATGGGGAAGCGCGTCCGGGCCAGGTTCTTCTGCTCCAGCCCCCAAAGCACGTAGCTCTGGTCCTTGCCGGGATCGAGCCCACGGCTCACCACCCAACGACCGTTGTCCTCCAACTGACGCACCTGTGCATAGTGCCCGGTGGCGATCAGCTCACAGTCCATCATGTCGGCCCGCTTCAACAGCGCCTCCCACTTGATGAAGGTGTTGCACAGCACGCAGGGGTTCGGCGTGCGACCGGCCAGGTATTCGCTGGTGAAATTGCCAATGATGGCATCGCCGAACTCCTCGCGGATGTCGATGATCATGTGGTGGAATCCACGGCTCACGGCCATGTTACGGGCATCGTTGATGCTGTCCAGGTCGCAGCAGCCGGTAACCCGTTTACCACCGCTGGCATCGGCATAGTCCCATGTCTTCATGGTCACGCCGATCACCTCGTACCCCTGCTCGTGCAACATCAAGGCGGTCACGGAGCTGTCCACCCCGCCGCTCATGGCCACCAATATCCTCCCGTGTTTGCTCATTGTTCTGAACGTCCGACATCCATGTTCCGATGTTCGTTGCCCGTTGTCAGGCTGAACTCATCATCCTGCCGACAACCGCGAACCGACAACGACCTACTGTTCCACCCCTCCCACATACCTGGTCACCTTTACCAGCTTCCCCTTCTCGTCATACTCCTTCACCTCCCCTTCCAGCAGGTCGTTCACATACGTGCCTTCCCGCTTCTTGGTCTGACCTTCAAGTACCCGTTGCACATCGGCAGGTGTCCCTAAATTGGGATCTGCCGGAACAGGCTTCATCAACCACTGGCCATTGTCGTAGTACTCGGTGAACTTTCCTTCGCGCTTGCCCTTCACATAGGTGATCTCGCTCTTCAGCTGTTCGTCGTCATAGTACTCCTTGAAGGTGCCGTTCTCCTTCCGTTCCTTCACCATGACACCACGTGCATAGAGCACTTGCAGTTGGATCGTGCCATCGGCGTTGAAGTAGTACCACACCCCATCGCGGTCCCCGTTCACCACCTGGCCATCGATCTCCTTCTTGCCACTGGGGAAGTAGAAGGTCATGCGTCCCTCGGGCTGCCCTTTCACGTAATTGGCCTCGCTCTTCAGGGTGCCATTGTCGAACCAGCTCTTCATTTCGCCGTGCAATTCACCATCCACACGATGCTCACGTTCAGCCAGTTGACCATTGGGGTAATAGGTCAGCTGCTCGCCGTGCAGGGTTCCCGCTTGGAAGCGCTCCACCTTGCGCAATTTGCCATCCGCGGCATAATAGTTCCACGTGCTGTCCTTGGCCTGTCCCACGTATTTACCGGTGGCCATCAACGATCCGCTCGGATGAAAATGCTCCGCCCGGCTCACCTTGCCATCACCTGCGTGACGTTGAATGGAGGTCAGCTTTCCGTTCTCGTCCCAGTGCTTGAAGGTGCCCACCGGCTTGTCGTCGGTGAACTGCCCCTCATAGCGCACCTTGCCATTGGGCCACGACCTGGACCACGCTCCCTGTTTGCGCCCCTGCGCATCTGTGCGATTGGTGGCCGCGGGCGGTTGTGCCCATGAGATCGCGGAGAAAACCACCGCGAAGAGGGTTGGAAGGATGCGCTGCAGCATGGATGTGCAAAAGTACGCCACACCTGCAAGGGCCATGCCCAATGCCGGGTGCACAGGGCGGGTTACCTTTGCCGCCAGCAGCAACCCCATGAAATTCTTCATCGACACGGCCAGCCTGGCCCAGATCAAGGAAGCGCAGGACCTCGGCGTCCTGGACGGCGTAACCACGAACCCATCGCTCATGGCCAAGGAAGGCATCAGTGGCCACGACCGGGTGATGAAGCACTACGTGGACATCTGTAACATCGTGGACGGCGATGTGAGCGCCGAGGTGATCGCCACGGAATATGCCGGAATGATCAAGGAGGGCGAGGACCTCGCTGCCTTGCACCCGAACATCGTGGTGAAAGTGCCCATGACCCGCGACGGCGTGAAAGCCATCAAGTACTTCACAGGCAAAGGGATCAAGACCAACTGCACACTGGTTTTCAGTGCAGGGCAGGCCCTTCTGGCCGCCAAGGCAGGCGCCACCTACGTATCGCCGTTCGTGGGCCGCTTGGACGATGTGAGCACCGACGGCGTACAGCTGATCGAGCAGATCCGGGTGATCTACGACAACTACGGCTACGGTACCGAGATCCTGGCCGCGAGCATCCGCCACCCCATGCACATCATTCAATGCGCCGAGGTCGGTGCCGATGTGGCCACCTGCCCGCTCAGCGCCATCACGGCCCTGTTCGACCATCCGCTTACCACTATCGGCTTGGAGAAGTTCCTGGCCGACCACAAGAAGGCCGCTGCCGCGGTGAAGGCCTGATACCGGCATGCTGCTGAGCATCCATCCCAAGGACCCCGAGCCCCGGAAGATCCGGATAGCGGTGGACAAGCTCAATGCGGGGGGCGTGCTCATCTGCCCGACTGATACGGTGTATGCCTTCGTGTGCAGCGCCCATCAGCCACGCGCCATTGAACAGGTGGCCAAGCTGAAGGGGGCCAAGCCCAACAAGGCCGACCTTTCGTTGATCTGCAACGACCTGAGCCAGCTCAGCACCTATGCCCGGGCCGTGGATACTGCGGCGTTCCGGATCATGAAGCGCGCGCTGCCGGGCCCGTACACGTTCATTCTGCCGGCCAGCAGCGAGATCCCCAAGCTGTTCAAGAACAACAAGCGCACCGTGGGAATTCGTGTGCCTAACCATCCCATACCGCAAGCCATTGTGGCCGAACTGGGACATGCCTTGGTGGTGGCCAGTGTGCACGACCCGGACAAGGTGGTGGATTACACCACCGACCCGGAGCGAATTGACGAGCACTTGGGCTATCAGGTGGACCTGGTGATCGACGGTGGGATCGGTGGCCTGGAAGGCTCCACGGTGATCGACCTGAGCCAGGGCGAACCTGTGATCCTACGCGAGGGCAAAGGCCCTGTGGATGGTCTGATCTGATCAGGCGCGCAGGTCCTGCCAGGCATTGGCCAGGTGGTCCGCCAGGTCGCCGCTGGTCATCGCGTCCATGCCATGCTTCGCTGCCGCAATGTCCCCGGCAAGTCCATGCAGATGAACGCCCACCACGGCCGCCGACCAACTGGACATGCCCTGCGCCAGCAATCCGGTGAGCAGACCGGTGAGAACATCGCCGCTGCCACCCTTGGCCATTCCCGGGTTACCCGTGGAGTTGAAATGGATGCTGCCGTCAGGCGAATACACGGCCGTTGGCGCCCCTTTGAGCACCACCACGCACTGTGTGCGGCGGGCCAGTTCGATCGCACGTTGCGACCGTTCGGCACTTGAGCTTGAGGGGCTTCCAACCAACCGATCGAACTCCTTTGGATGGGGTGTGAGCACCGACCCGGCAGGCAGGAACGAAAGCCACGTCGGGTTGGCCGACAGCAGGTTCAACGCATCGGCGTCGAACACAACGGGCACTTGCGTCTGCTGGATCAATTGCTTGATCACCAGTGCCGTATCCGCATGCGATCCAAGTCCCGGTCCGACCCCGATGGCCTGGTACCGGTCCAGTTGGGGAAGCCCGGTAATGTGGTCCATGCCCGGGTCGATGTCGCACATGGCCTCGGGGACAGCGGTCTGAAGCACCTGTTCACCCCGCCCCGGCACCCGGGTGGTGACCAGTCCGCAACCACTGCGCAAGGCCGCACGTGTTGCCAGTACGGCCGCACCCATGTGCCCACTTCCCCCTGCCACGAGCAGGGCGTGCCCAAAGAGGCCCTTATGTCCTGTCCAAGGGCGCGGCGGTAACAAGGCCACCACATCCTGGCGCTCGACAATGTTCTGCCGCACGGCCAGTCCTGCAATGAACCCGGTATGGAGCCCGATGGGCACCACCTCCCAATGGCCCACGTACGCAGCTTGATCGGGAAGCAGAAGCGCTGGCTTGGGCGTTCCGAACGTGAGGGTGATCGTGGCCCTGACCATGCTGGCGGCCGTTCCGGTCGCATTCCCATCGGCGAAAAGGCCGGAAGGAAGATCAATGGCGAACACCGGCCTGCCGCTGTTATTGATCCACCGAACGGCTTCGACAGCGATCCCGTTCAGTGCTTTGGAAAGGCCTGTACCGAAGACCGCATCAACAATGACCTCCTGGGAACCAATGGCAGGAAACCCGCCGACCTCACCCACATCCTGCACAGGTACGCCGACCTCCGAACAGCGCTTCAGGTTGGTAGCATGATCGGGCGATGCGTGCTCGCGGTGCCTTACGCGCACCACCCGCACCGGTTGTCCGCGCTGATGGAGCAGGCGGGCCATGACCAGGCCATCCCCTCCGTTGTTGCCCATGCCCACCACCACCAGGAAGGGTGTCCGGAACAATGGGTCCTTGGGCCAACGGGCCACGTGCCTCAGCATATGCACCGTGCAACGGGTGGCTGCCCGTTCCATCAGGTCAAGCGAAGAGATGGGTCCGTGGGCGATGGTGTACGCATCGGCCGCACGCATCTGCGCGGCATTGAGGATGGGCAACATGGTGCCCGAAGGTACCGAGCCTCGCGCCCGATCAGCTGTCCAAGATCATGCGGGCCTCACTTCGCCTTGTCGCCCAGCATGGGCACGAAACGGAAAGCGCCCAGGTCCCGCTGTTCGAAGGTGCCATCGGCGTTGCGATCGATGCACAGCATCCGTTGCACATCACCCTCGCCCACCGGGATCACCATGCGGCCGCCCGGTTTCAACTGACCCAGCAGGTCCGGTGGTACAAAGGGCGCCCCACAAGTGACCAGCACCCGGTCGAACGGCGCCTCCAACGGCAGACCCTTATAGCCATCGCCAAAGGTGAGGTTCGGCCGGTAACCCATCAACGATAGGCGCTCCTTCGTGCGCAGGTACAAGGGTCGTTGCCGTTCGATGGAATGCACCTTCACCCCGAGCTCGAGCAATACGGCCGTTTGGAAGCCGCTGCCTGTCCCGATCTCCAGCACCTTCATGCCCTTGCTTATCCCGAGCAGCTCGGTCTGGAAGGCCACGGTATAGGGCTGCGAAATGGTCTGTTCGCACCCTATTGGGAAGGCTTTATCAGCATAGGCCAGCTCCAGGAACGCTGAATCGTCGATGAACTGGTGCCTGGGCACACGGCCGATGGCCTGCAACACCTGTTCGTTGCGGATCCCCTTGGTCCGGAGCTCTTCCACCAACTTGCGGCGCAGGCCTTGGTGGCGGAATTCGTCCTTAAGCAAGTGCATAATGGGCCGCAAAAGTAGAGGCTCGCCCCCTGCCCCATGCGGTACCTGTTATTTTCGCGCCCCGCCCGCTGAACATGAGCGGTCCACATGGCGAACGAACGTCCCATCCGCATTGGAGTGCTCGGTGCCGGCCACCTCGGCCGTATCCACTTGCAGCAGTTACTGGAGATACCTGAGTATCAGGTGGTGGGCTTCCACGACCCGGACCCGGCCCGCTGTGCGGTGATCGAACAGGAGTTCGGTGTGGCTCCGGTGAGCGGCGGCCCCGAGGCCCTGCTCGCCATGGTGGATGCGGTGGACATCGTGACCCCCACCCTCTTCCACCACGACCTGGCCACCAAGGCCCTGGAGCGCGGCCTGGATGTCTTCATCGAAAAGCCCCTGGCGAATACCATGGACGAGGCTCGCGCCTTGGTGGCATTGGCCGAACGCACGGGCAAGCGGGTGCAGGTGGGCCACGTGGAGCGGTTCAATCCGGCGTTCCAGGCGGCACGGCCCTACCTGGCCAATCCCATGTTCATCGAAACGCATCGCCTGGCCCAGTTCAACCCGCGCGGCACCGATGTAAGCGTTGTACTGGACCTGATGATCCACGACATCGACATCGTGCTCAGCGTAGTGAACAGCCCGGTGAAGGAGGTACATGCCAGCGGGGTGGCGGTGGTGAGCGACACGCCCGACATCGCCAACGCGCGGATCGCCTTCGAGAACGGCTGTGTGGCCAACCTCACGGCAAGCCGCATCAGCCTGAAGAACATGCGCAAGAGCCGTTTCTTCCAGCGCGATGCATACATCGCTGTGGACATGCTCACGAAATCCACGGAGATCGTGCGCATGCGGGCCGTGGAAGGCGAACCCGACCCTTTCGCTGTAACGATCGACCTGGGTAACGGAAAGGGCTCACGCGAGATCAGCTTCGAGAAACCCGAAGTGCCCACGATCAACGCCATACGCGAGGAACTGCGCGCCTTCGCCATGAGCCTGCTGAACGGCACCCCGGTGGTGGTGCCCATTACCGATGGCGCCGCTGCCATGGAGACCGCCCACAAGGTGCTGGCCGGCATGCAACTACAAAAGGCGTGAGCATACATACTGATCGCATACGAAGCCGCGTTCAACGGTTCCGCACAATGATCGGAATCCTAAGGACCCTGTTCCTGGCCTCGCTTGTCCTGGTGGGCTGCACCAAGGGGGATCGTGTACCGGCCTACGTCGAGGTGGCCCCCTTCACACTGACCACCACAACGGCCCAAGGCGCGGCCACCCACAAGATCACTGATGCGTGGGTATCGGTGGACGAGCGATTGATCGGCGTTTGGGAACTGCCTGCCCGCATTCCTGTGCTCGGTGAAGGACGAAAGACCATCAGTGTGGTTCCGGCCGTGAAGCGGAACGGCATGTTCGATGACCGGGTGAGGTACCCCTTCCTGAACACCTTTACCGGCCCGGTGGACCTGGTGCGGGAAGGAACGACCGTTGTGGCACCAACCACCACCTACAAAAGCAACACGGTATTTTGGATCGAGGGGTTCGACGACCCTGACTTTGCCCGGTTGAGCGTGTTGCCCGCCAGCGATACCACGCTGGAACGCTTCACTCCCGCTTCGAACCCCGAACTGCTCTACATCGACGATTCACCATGCGGTGGGTTCACGCTGGATGCCACCCACCGCTACTTCGGGCTGTACACGGACGAGGACTTCGCGCTCGCCAGTGGCGCGGTATTCCTGGAACTGGACTACCGTTGCGACATCTTCTTCACGGTGGGTGTGTTGTATACCAGCAGCAACATTTCCTCGTTCGACCCCGTGGTCTTTGTGGCCCCCACCGTTCGCTCCAACGGCTTCATGCCTTGGAACAAGATCTATGTCGACCTTACCGGCTTCTTCAATTCCCCGGGGGTCTCACAGCGCGACATCTACCTGGAGGCTCGTCTGCCGGACGGAGCGACCAGTGGAACCGTGTATCTCGATAACCTGAAGATCGTTCGCTTCGGATCATGATGGGACGGAGGGAACAGGTGGCCAAATACGTTGCAGCGGACCTGTTGGGATCCGCTGCCGCCTGGACCCTGTTCTACCTGTATCGCAAGGCCTATCTCGAGCCCATCAAGTTCGGACAGTCCGTGCCTATCGAACTGGATGCGAACTTCTACAAGGGTCTGGTGCTCATTCCTTTGTTCTGGTTCGGGCTGTACACGATCATTGGCGGATATCGGGACATCTTCCGCCGGTTCCGCATCAAGGAACTGGGGCAGACCCTATTGATCTCGCTGATCGGCGTGGTGCTGATCTTCTTTGTTCTGCTATTGGACGACCAGGTGGCGGGATACCGATATTACTACCGCTCATTCCTGGCCCTTTTCGGACTTCACTTCACCCTCACGTTCATCCCCCGCTTCCTGCTGACCAGTGGTACAGTGCGTCGGGTGCACGATCGGCGTATCGGGTTCAATACCGTGCTGGTGGGTGGGAACGAACGGGCGTTGGCCATTTTTCAGGAGATCGAGGCCATGCCCAAATCCCCGGGCAACCGGTTCATCGGATTCCTGCAGGTGAACGGCGGCGACCAACTGCTCACCAGCGTCGGGCTGCCCCGCCTTGGCAAATGGCACGAACTGCGCCAGGTGATCGAGCAACAGGGCGTGGAGGAGGTCATCATAGCGGTCGATTCGAGCGAGCATGAGCACATGAGCCGCATCATGAACGAGCTGGAAGGCACCGGCGTACGGATCAAAGTGATCCCGGATATGTATGACATCCTATCGGGCTCGGTGAAGATGACCAGCATCTTCGGCACCCCACTGATCGAGGTGAACCCCGAGATCATGCCGGCCTGGCAGTTCTCCCTCAAGCGCATCGTGGACATTTCGGCCAGTTTCATTGCCCTGTTGCTGCTTCTTCCGGTATTCGTCGTGTTCGCGCTCCTGGTGAAATTCTCCAGCCCCGGCCCGGTGTTCTTCCGTCAGGAGCGCATCGGCAAGTTCGGAAGGCCGTTCACGATCGTGAAGTTCCGCAGCATGTACTGCGATGCCGAGCGCAACGGTCCGCAACTGAGCAGTACAAGCGACCCCCGCATCACCCCGTTCGGCCGCTGGATGCGCAAGACACGCATGGATGAACTGCCGCAGTTCTGGAACGTGCTGGTGGGCGATATGAGCCTGGTGGGTCCCCGCCCCGAACGTCAACACTTCATCGACGAGATCACGAAGGTGGCTCCGCACTACCGCCACCTTCATAAGGTTCGTCCGGGCATTACCAGTTGGGGCCAGGTGAAGTTCGGCTATGCCGAGAACGTGGAGCAGATGGTGCGCCGCCTGAAGTACGACATCCTCTACATCGAGAACATGAGCATGGCCGTGGACCTGAAGATCCTGGCCTACACGGTGCTCATCATCCTGAAAGGCGACGGCAAATAAGAAAGGGCGACCCTGGGGCCGCCCTTTCCTTGGTTCCGTTGGACCGATCAGTGCACCACGGTGACGCTACCACGCAGATCGGCAGCAAGTCCAGGGCCGCGAACAACGTACACATAGGTACCGCTCGGAAGGGCTCCTACTTCGGCCGTGGTCGTTCCTGCATTGGCAGCCACAGGCACCACCATCACCAAGCGGCCGGTAAGGTCGCGTAGTTCAACAGCGGTTGCGCCCATGGGCATACCCTCGAACCGCAGAAGATCATCGGCAGGCACGGGATACGTACGTATGGAAGCCATGTGCTGGTCCTGAACTCCAGTAACCACCACTCCCACGCTGTTGGACTGGAGCAGGCAGTTGGTGCCTTGGTTGGCGATCACGTAGTAAACGCCTGATTCCGTGGCCTCATAGGTCTGTTCGTTGGCCCCGGGTATCAGGTTGCCGTCCAAGTACCAGGCATAGCCCAAGGCAGGGCTGCTGGTCAGCATGGTACCATCGAATGATACCGTAGGCATGGGCATGGGGCAGGCATCCTTGATCCGATAGAGGATCCCCGAACTGTTATTGCCCACATACAGTTCACCGGCCGCATCCTCGGCGATCACCGCAAATCCGACCTGGCCCGTGGCCAACACCTGCGTGCGCACCCAGGCCCCCAGGTCGTTCTGGCGCAGGGTGTAGAGCTGACCGCCGCAGTAATCCGTGTAGATATGCAGACCCTCCATGCGGGGATATTGCGAACCGCGATACACCCGACCACCGATGATGGAGCACCACCCCTGCTGGCTTTGCTGGTGCACCGTGATCGGTGCCTCGTAGGTGGACTGGGCAGCACAACCGGATGCATTGTAGACCGTGTTGGCCTCAAAGCAGCGCCAGCCGAAGTTGGGGCCACTGTTGTCCCCGGCAGCCACGAAGTCCATTTCCTCAAAAGCGTTCTGTCCCACATCGCCGATGAAGAGGTCACCCGTGAGCCGGTCGAAACCCATGCGGTAGGGATTGCGCAGGCCACTGGCCCAGATCTCTGGCAGGGTGTCATTGCCCAGCCCCGCCCATGGATTGTCCGCAGGGACCTCCCAACCGGTCTCTCCACCCACATCGATGCGGATGATGTCCCCCAAGGGATCGGTCAGGTCCTGGGCGTTGTTCTGGGGATCGCCAGCGCTGCCGCCATCGCCAAAGGCCACGTACAACAGACCGTCCAAACCGAATTCAAGGTCGCCACCGTTGTGGTTGGAGAAAGGTTGCGGATAGGTGTACAGGATCTCCTCGCTGGTGGGATCGGCCACATTGGGATCGCTGCTGCTCACGGTGAACCGGGAGACCCGGCTGGTCCCATTGCCACTGCCGGCGGTATAGTACACGTAGAACCTGCCATTCACGGGATAGGCAGGGTCGAAAGCCAGGCCAAGGAGCCCCTGCTCATTGCCGTTGTCATTCACCTGTGCGGAAATGTCCAGGAACGGGGTGGTCAACAGGGTGCCGTTGGGCTGAATGATCCGGATGCGCCCCGCTTGCAGGGTAACGAACAAGCGTTCATCATCGCAATGGGCGATGTCGGTGATCCGGGTCAGTCCCGTGGCCACCTGTTCCAAGGACAGGGTGAGCGGGCTTTGGGCACTGGCCCCGGTCAATGCCAGGGCAGCAAACAGGGTAAGGGTCTTCTTCATGTTCCGAGCAGGTTGTTCACAAACCTATGAACGGAAGGCCCAAAGACACTGTTCATTCGGCGAAGGCCTATTTTCGCGCCCCCATTAGAGGGACCCGAACGACCATGGGGCTTCACGAGGAGATCGCCAAGCGACGCACGTTCGCCATCATCAGCCACCCCGACGCGGGCAAGACCACCCTCACGGAGAAATTCCTGTTGTATGGTGGTGCCATCCAGACCGCCGGAGCGGTCAAGAGCAACAAGATCCGCCGCGGTGCCACCAGCGATTTCATGGAGATCGAACGCCAGCGTGGTATTTCGGTGAGCACCTCGGTAATGACCTTCGAGTACGGCGGCAAGCTCATCAACCTGCTGGACACCCCCGGCCACCGCGACTTTGCCGAGGACACCTACCGGACCCTCACTGCCGTGGACAGTGTGGTGCTGGTGATCGACTGTGTAAAAGGCGTGGAGGCCCAGACCGAACGCCTCATGGAGGTTTGCCGCATGCGCAGTACCCCGGTCATCGTGTTCATCAACAAATTGGACCTTGAGGGACGCGATGCCTTTGACCTGCTGGACGAACTGGAGGAAAAGCTCTCCATCAAGGTGCGGCCCATGAGCTGGCCCATTGGCATCGGGGCCACCTTCCAAGGCGTTTATGACCTGTACAGCAAAGGCCTGCGCCTGTTCGATCCCGGTAAGACGAAAGTGGAGCAGAGCAGCATCCAGATCGACAGTATCCAGGACCCGCAGCTCGACGAGCAGATCGGTGATGATGCCGCCGCACAACTTCGCGAGGACATCGACCTCATTGAAGGGGTGTATGACCCGCTGAACGTCGCCGATTACCAGGCCGGACGCATCGCACCGGTATTCTTCGGGAGCGCATTCAACAACTTCGGGGTGAAGGAAGTGCTGGATGCCTTCACGGGCATAGCCCCTCCCCCCGGCCCCCGCCCCACGGACCAGGGCGAAGTAGCCCCGGACGACCCCAAGTTCAGTGGCTTCGTGTTCAAGATCCACGCGAACCTGGACCCCAACCACCGGGACCGCATTGCCTTCCTACGGGTCTGTTCAGGTCGCTTCCAGCGTAACACGTACTACCACCACGTGCGGCTGGAAAAACAACTCCGCTTCGCCACTCCCACCAACTTCCTGGCCGCCGCCAAGACCATCGTGGACGAGGCCTGGCCGGGGGATGTGATCGGCCTTTTCGATACCGGCAACTTCAAGATCGGCGATACCTTGACCGAAGGCGCCAGGTTCCAGTTCCGTGGTATTCCGGCCTTCTCACCGGAGATGTTCCGCGAACTGGTGAACATGGACCCTATGAAGACCAAACAACTGGACAAGGGGATCCGCCAGCTCACCGACGAGGGTGTGGCACAGCTCTTCACCCAACAGCCCGGCAACAAGAAGGTCGTGGGCTGTGTTGGCGAACTCCAGTTCGAGGTGATCGCGTATCGCTTGGAGCACGAATACGGCGCCAAATGCGCCTTCCAAGCGATCCCGGCCCACAAGGCCTGCTGGATGACCAGCACCGATCAAGCGCAGCTGGACCAGTTCATCCGCATGAAGGCCCAACAGATCGTTCAGGACAAGGACGGGAACGCGGTGTTCATGGCACCCAGCGCTTATATGCTCGACCTGGAAAAGCGGAACAATCCGGCCATCACCTTCCACACCACCAGCGAGTTCAAGACCGCGGTGGCCGAAGCGTGAAACCGTTCACAAGCATTAACAGGTAGCAGGCGGACGCGCCATACCACCGCATCGTCTACAGGTTCGGAACGGCATTTGCCTGTTCACGCCAGCCGCGTACGGCTTCTACTTTTGCCACCATGATCCACCGCGTACTGATTACCCTGCTCGCGACAAGCCTCACCACCTTCGCGCTCAATGCCCAGGACGCCCCCGAACGAACGTTGGAGGTGCGGATCACCGGGACCGCCAAGGACACGATATACCTGGCCAACTATTACGGCAACAAGCTCTATTACGCCGATACCGCGGTGGCCGATGCCAAGGGAACGGCCGTTTTCAATAGCCCCAAAGGATACGCCGCCGGGGTGTATGCCGTGGTGGTACCCGGTCCCAAGTACTTCGAGGTGATCCTGAACGAACCGGTGGTGAAGCTCGCCACCGATAAGGCCGACCTGTTGGGAAGGCTCCAAGTGGAACGATCCAAGGAGAACGATCTCTTCATTGGCTACATCCGCTTCCTCAACGAGAAAAAGCTGGAGGGTGATGCCCTGCGCGCTCAGCTGGATGTGAACAAGGACCCCATTGCCCGCAGTTCCGTCAAAGCCAAGATGGACGAGCTGGACAGGTCCGTGAAGCAATATCAGCGGGACCTCATCGCAAACAACCCGGGCACGCTGGCCTCCGGCCTGGTGCGCATGGGCATGACCGTGGACCTGCCCGAACCGCGCAAGGCCGATGGCTCATTGGACAGTGCGGCGAGCTATTACCAGTACCGTTCCCATTTCTGGGACAACGTGGACCTCACGGATGACCGGATAGTGCGCATACCCGTGTTCGCCAACAAGTTCGATGAGTACTTCTCCAAGATCGTACCCCAAGTGCCCGATACCATCAACCGGCTTGCTGACGAGCTCATCGCACGTATTGGAAATGCCGAGGAAGTGTTCAAGTATGTGGTGCACAACATCACGTACAAGTACGAGAACAGTGACATCATGGGCATGGACGCTGTGTTCGTACACATGGCCCTATCGTACTACTGTCCACGCGATGGAAAGCCCGGCCGGGTGACCTGGATGGAACAGGAAAAGCTGGACAAGCTGTGTGAACGAGCGCGCAAAATGGCTCCCCTGGTGCTCGGCCGCAAAGCGCCCAATATCATCTTGACCGATTCGACCGAGCAACGATGGATCGGCATGTACGACCTGCCGGCCGAATATGTAGTTATCATCTTCTGGGACCCGCATTGCGGTCATTGCAAGAAGGAACTGCCCGATATCCACAAAGTGTATCTGGAACGGCTCAAGCCCATGGGCATTGAGGTCTATGCGGTTGCCAAGGCCGTGGACGAATCACTCTTGAAGGACTGGAAGGAGTTCATCAGCGAGAATGACCTGAAATGGGTGAACGTGGCGCTGACGAAGACCGTTTATGAGGAAGCCAAAAAGGATGCCCGCAAATACATCCCCCGCTACACCACATTGGAAAGCCTCAACTACGCGGACACCTACGATGTGTACAGCACGCCCAAGGTCTTCCTCGTGGACGGCGAGCGCAAGTTCGTGGGCAAATCACTGAGCGCGGACCAGATCGAGGACCTGGTGACCAAGCTCCGCGAACGGAAGGCCAGGAAGTAGTCTCTTTCCAGCTGCCCCGCATTCCAAGTACTATGGGATCAATGGGCCGCTTCGTGCCAAAGGATACTAATGCTGCCACCCAGGCGAAGTGCATCTGCGCTCAGGCCTGACGTCGTTCCAGCCGCCGGTCAAGTAATGTCGGCCAGGGGCCATGTCCTCTGCTACGGATCCCGATCATGAACGCAATTTGCGGTCATGTTCGGGATACTTTCCAACACGGCCATCTGGATCCGGGCCTCCTAGGAGTACATCGAACACGAGCGGCCCTTTCCAATGCTGGTTCATGTTGGCGATCATCCGGCCACCAAATAGGGATGCAGCTGGATCACGAAGTGGCCTGAAAAGGTACACTACCCTTCGGTCTCCTTCGCCCAAATGGCTTCGGTGATGCTTTGTCCGTTCTTGAAATAGAACGTGCCCCACTTGGCGATCACCTTGCTATACTCATCGGCCTTATTGCCATTGACCACCACACGGCGGATGATGACCTTGTTGCCTTCCGTATAGCTCTCCTCAGTTACACCTGGAGGATAATCCTGAGCAAGCTTGGACCGGTTATAATCTGCGAATGCGCGTGGCTGGTCTTTCGGAGTACTTTCCAACTGGGCCTTTACCAATGCACGGTTCTCTGCGCTGGCCTGTGCATAGCGGGCCTCCCGGGCCTGCTGAGCGCGTTTCTCATCCTCCACGGCCTGGCGCCCTGACTCCTGAAGTGTAGCCCCACGTTGCTGCTGTTCAGCCGTTGCAGCGGCCTGTGCTTCCACTTCAGCCCGGGCCTGTTCAGTGCGTGTGCGCCCTGCTTCAGACTGCCGGGCTTGTGTGGAGCGCACCGCTTCCGTGGTCTGTGCCACCTCCTGCGCGCGTCCGGCATGCTGTTCATCCATGGAACGCGCACGCTCATCGCGTTGGGCCTGCATGGCCTGCTGTCCTTCATAGGTCAACCCTCGGGTCTGCGCAGCACGCTGTTGCCGTTCGGCCTCCGCCCTGGCCAGAGCCTCGCGCTGCGCCTCCAACGCCTCCGCGTTCTGCTGGCGACGTCCCTCATTACCTTGGTAAAGGCCGGCCGCCTGCTCCTGCACCTGTTGCTTGCGCTCCACCCCTTCCATGCGGCGCTGTCCGGCAGCTTCGGCGCTGGCCGTCTCCTTGGCCTCCAGGTCCGAGCGGAACTTCCGGATACGCTCATACTTCTCGGCCTCTTCGCGCTC
This sequence comes from Flavobacteriales bacterium, assembly GCA_046306055.1. Classification (GTDB taxonomy): domain Bacteria; phylum Bacteroidota; class Bacteroidia; order Flavobacteriales_F; family PHOS-HE28; genus PHOS-HE28. Next base: position 56,066 of record JBKDXR010000045.1, on the reverse strand, counting down.
ACGGGCCTCTCGCATGAACCGTTCCGCCTCTTCTTCCTTGCGGAGGTCAATGGTCGAGTTGGTGCGCTGTGGCGTATCGGTCTGCTCCTGACGCTGACGGGCGGCCAGCTCGGCCTCGGCCCGCTGTCGCTCCTGTTCGACCAGGTACTTGTCGATCTGTTCGATCTTGGAGATCGGGTAGACCTCCTGGGGTTTCAGGTCGCTGGCCTGGGCATAGAGACCGCGGGCCTGCTGATGTTGTCCTGCGGCCAGGGCTTCATCAGCACCGAGGATGGCGCTCCTATAGCTTTCCTCCAAGGCCTTGATGCGCTCACGTTCGGCGCGCTCACGCTCCTCTGAGGACTGCTTGGCCAATTCAGCCTCCCTTTCGCGTCGAAGGCGTTCCTCTTCCAAGCGCTGACGATCGGCCTCTGCGGCCAACCGTGCGGCTTCCGCATCCTGGGCAGCCTTGAGCCTGCGCTCCTCCTCAAGACGCCGCTGTTCCTCGGACATTCGGGCAGCGTCCTCTTCGGCCTTCTTCCGGCGGGCGATCTCCCCATCGATGGAGGCCAGTTTGTCCTTGGGGTACTTCTCCTCTGGCTTCACACCCAAGGCGGCATTGTACTTCTCGCGTGCGGTCTCCCATTCGCCTGAGGTGAAGGCGATATCACCTGCGGCGATCAGTTCGCGGTAACGGGCATCCACTTCGGCCGCCGCGGCATTGCGCATACGTTCCTCCTCGGCGAGACGGGCCTTTTCAGCGGCGGCCAGTTCAGCGGCCAACCGGTCCGCTTCGGCCTTGCGGGCCTTCTCCGCCGCATCGCGCTCGGCCGCCTCCTTGTCGGCCGCAGCCTTGCGTGCCTGCTCGGCCAGCAGGTTCTCGATCTCATCCAGCCGGTCCTTCGGATGCTGCTCTGCTGGTTTCACCGCGAGCGCCGCACTGTAATCATCGCGGGCCTTGTCGTATTGCTTGGCACCGAAGGCCTTGTCAGCCGACGCGATCAGATCGCCATAGCGCTTGTCCCGGTCTTGAGCCTCCCTCGCCAAGCGCTCCTCTTCGGCCTTGGCCTTTGCTGCCGCATCCAGCTGCGACTCAATTATCGCTATACGCTCCTTGGGATGCGTTTCCTGAGGCTTCAAACCGGAGGCATCCTTGTAGTCGTTAAGGGCTTCGGACAGCTTCTGGCCTGCAAAAGCAGCATCAGCCTTGGCCACGAGCGCCTTGTACCGATCATCCAATTCCTTGGCCTTCCGCTCCTCTTCGGCCTTGCGCGCTGCTTCCGCAACACGGGCATCCACTTCCGCTATCCGGTCCTTCGGGTACTTTTCCTGGGCCTTCAGTGCAAGCGCCTCCTGGTATTTCGCTTTGGCAGTGGGGAACTCCTGCTTATCGAACGCAGCATCCGCAGCACTGATGGCGGCCTGGTACTTGCCGTCCAGCTCCTCCTGTTTGCGACGAGCCTCTGCGTCAGCCTTGCGCTGCGCAATGGCGGTCAGTTGGTCCTTGGGGTATTTCTCGGCGGGTTTAAGGCCGCCAGCCTCCGTGTACTTGGCCGTTGCCAACTCCCAGTCCTCCTTTCCGAAGGCCTCATCGGCAGCCGCAACGACAGCCAGGTACTTGTCGTTCAGTTCCTTGGCCTTTTGTTCCTCCTCGGCCTTCTTGGCCAGGTCGGCCTTGCGCTTGTTCAATGCTGCGATCTGGTCCTTGGGATATTGTTCCTTCGGCTTCAAGGCAGAGGCCTCGGTATACTTTGCAATGGCGTCATCCAACCGCTCGCCGCTTGAAGCCTCCATGGCCTCGGAAAGCAGGCCCTTGTAGCGCTCCTCAAGGTCCTTGGCCTGCTGTTCCTCATCCGCCTTCTTGGCCAGTTCGGCCAGTTTGACCTGAATAAGGGCCAGACGGTCCTTCGGGTACTTCTCCTCGGTCTTCAGCGTCGAGGCCTCGGTATACTTCGCCGTGGCCTCCTCGTATCGGGCACCGTTGAAGGCCTGATCCGCAATGGCGATGGCCGCCAGGTATTTCTCGTTCAGCTCTTTCGCTTTCCGCTCCTCATCGGCCTTCTTCGCAGCCTCATCCTTCTTCAGGGCGATGGCCGCCAACTGGTCCTTGGGGTATTTTTCCTCCGGCTTCAGTGTGCTGGCCTCGGTGAACTTGGTGGTGGCCAGGTCCCAATTGGCGGCCTTGAAGGCCACATCACCAGCCGTAACGGCGGCTTGGTACTTCTCGTTCAGTTCCTTCGCCTTACGCTCCTCCTCGGCCTTCTTCGCCAGTTCATCACGCTTCAGGGCGATGGCCGCCAACTGGTCCTTGGGGTATTTTTCCTCTGGCTTCAGCGTGCCCGCCTCGGTGTACTTGGTGGTGGCCTGGTCCAGGTTGCCGGCCTTGAACGCGGCATCAGCAGCAGTGATGGCCGCTTGGTACTTCTCGTTCAGCTCCTTTGCCTTGCGCTCCTCCTCGGCCTTCTTGGCCGCTTCTGCCAACAGGCCTTCGATCTCATTGAGCTTCTGCTTCGGGTAGGGCTCCTTGTCCTTCACGTCCAGGGCCGCATCGTATTTGGTCTTCGCCCCGGCATAATCCTTCTTGGCGAACAATGCGTCGGCCTCCTTCACCAACGCAGCATATTGCTCATTGGCCTTCTTATCGGCATCCGCACCCTCCATGCGCATCTTCGCATCGCTCAGTTTGGCGGTGGCAACAGGGTCGTTGGCCTTGAACTCCAGGGCGACCGTGAATTGTTCCACGGCCTTATTGTAGTCGCTCACGGTCATGGCCGTATTGCCGGCCTGAATGGCCTTGGCATATTCAGCCTCGGCGTTGGCCTCCCGCTTCTTGCGCTCCTCGTACTCCTTCATGAGGCGAGCTTGCGCATCGCGCATGCGGGCCGTGTATTCCATGTCCCACTCAAAGTTCCCTGCGGCACCCACGAACTTGGCCTTGCCGAACGGTTCGTTGAGAATGGAGTAGTCCACACCCTTGATCTCCACCATCATCGTGAAGTCGATGTTCATCCCGTGGCCACCCGCCCGATCCTCTTCGGGTACATTCCGCGTATCGATGGTGATGTTCTTGCCCACGAATCCGGTCTTGGCGCACATCACCTTGTAGTCCGACCCATAATCCAGGTTCACCTCGTACTTGCCACTGGCGTTGGTCTGAACCTCCAGAAGCTTCGCCCCGTTCTTGTAGACCGTGATCGTGACACCTTCCAGCTTCTTGGCGCTCAAGTTGTCCTTCACCGTACCGAAAACGGTCACCACATCGAGCTGGGCCACGGATGGCAGCACCGACAGCAAGAGGACGACAGCAAGTACACAGGCCTTGAAGGCCTTGTTGGGCAGGGAACTGATCACCGCGCTCATTTTACAGGCCCGCAGGTCATGGGCTGAACGCCGCAAAATACGCAATCTTTGGACGATGGCCTCCTCATCCACGGGGGCTTGGGCTGCATGCGAAGCATTTGGGAATCGGGACATTTCCACCGTTCGCCCCACTTGGCGGTGATCGGAGGTGGTATCGTGGGGCTGTTCACCGCCCTGTTCCATAAACGTGCGCATCCCCATCATCATGTGCTTGTGCTCGAACGCGGTCCGTTCCCGAGTGGTGCCAGTGTGAAGAACGCCGGTTTCGCCTGTTTCGGTAGTCCGAGCGAACTGCTGGCTGACATGGACTCCGAAGGGGCCGACACCATGCTGGACCGCGTGAATGAACGGTGGCTCGGCCTGCTCGAATTGCGCAAAGAACTGGGTGACGGGAACATTGGTTTTGAACCCACGGGTGGCCATGAAGTGTACCGTGCGCATGACCCGCTGTACACCCGGGTGGCCGAGCGGTTCGATGCGTTGAATGACCTGCTCCGCCCCCTTTTTGGCAGGACCGTGTTCCAGTGGGACGAACAGGCATTGGAACGAACAGGCATGGCGGGGCTACAACACCTCGCCCGGACCGGTCTTGAAGGTCCAGTGGACAGCGGAGCACTGATGAGCACCCTGTTGCGCAAGGCCATCTCCGAAGGGGTGCTCTTCAGGCCCCATGCCGAGGTGGTCGGTTTCGAGGAGGGCTCCGAGGCGGTGTTGATCCGCCTGGCCGATGGCGAGGAGATCCATGCGGCACGCGTAGCGGTGGCCACGAATGCGTGGACACAGGAACTGCTGCCCCAGCTCGATGTGGTGCCGGCCAGGGGTCAAGTACTGCTGACGAAACCCGTGCCCGGCTTGCGTTTACGGGGCACCTACCACCACGACGAAGGCTTCTATTACTTCAGGGACCACGCGGGCGGTGTGCTCCTGGGGGGAGGCCGCAACCTGGACATACCCGGAGAGACCACTGCGCTGGAGGGGACCACCCCGTTGGTACAGGATGCCCTGGTAAGGCTGTTGGATGAAATGATCCTGCCCGGGACCAGTTATACCATTGCCCGGCGCTGGAGCGGGATCATGGGCATGGGACCGAGCAAGGGCCCTATCGTGGAACGCACATCCGAACGGGTGGTGGCCGCCGTCCGGCTGGGCGGCATGGGCGTGGCCATTGGGATACGGGTGGCGCGCAAGGCGGCAGGGATGGTGCAGGAATGAACCTCGCCGACCCGGAACGAAAAAGGGACCACCTCTCGATGATCCCTTTCCTGAGCCTCCTTTCGGATTTGAACCGAAGACCTGCTCATTACGAATGAGCTGCTCTACCGCTGAGCTAAGGAGGCCTGTACCGCCCACTGCCACGAGGACAGCGGGCGGCAAATGTATGTAGCACGGGGCATTCCCGTGCAAGAAGATCAGCCCTTGGTAAAGCGCAGCGTGCCCATGCCTTGCACTTCAACGGTGTAGACACCGTTCCGCAGGGTGGTGATGTCCAAACGAACAACGCCTTCAACGTTCACGCTGGATCGTTCAAGGACCGTTCGGCCCATGCTGTCGAACACATGCACTTGGGCGCCCTGAGGAACGCCCGAAAGGGCGACCGTTTCATTGGCCGGGTTGGGGAACAGGCCAAGCACCGGCCGTTCCACCATGTTGACCGAGGTGCTCAACCGGATGTCCAAGGCCAGATTGCCGGGCGACACCCCAACGGCCACCGTGGAAAGCACGTTGCCTTCGAGGTCCATGACATGCAGATCACCGGTGGAGAAAAAGTCGGTGGTAGTGGCATAGAGCACACCGTTCACGGGATCTTCGATGAGGCCATATACCGCAGGGCTACCGGCCAGGGTATCGGCAACCGCACCGCTGCTCAGATCGAAGCGCGCCAGTTCGTTCTGCGCATATTCCATGTAATACACGCGCCCATTGGCGCCCACCTTGGCCGATGCGGCACAACTGGAGTTCGCGGACACGTTGGTGGTATATGCGATCGTTCCCGCAGCAACGTTCACGCGACTGATGCTGCTATGCGAGAAGTCGGTGTTGTTGAAGGTGATGATGTCCCCCTCGTGAAGCATGAGCTTCTCCGGGTTGGTACCATCCGGGCCAAGATCGACCTCGTTGCCATAGGTGCCGGCCTGAAGGTCGACCACGCCCACACGGCCCACGAAGTTGCCCCACTCGAAGGCATTACCCACGGCCAGGTAGGCCTTGTCGCCCACCACCAGCACATCCTCGGCGGCATGCTCAAGACCATCGGCCGGCGTGATCGCATAGATGAGGTCGAGGGAATTCCTGTCTCGGACCTCGAAATAGTGAGGCAACCCACCGAGCTCACCGCGGGTGATCAGCAACTGATCGTTCCAAATGGCCAGCTTGCGCACACCTTGAATGAAGACCTCGCCGGTCTGCTGGTACGTGTCCGCATCGAAACGCACCACGCGATCATCGGCGGCCACATAAATGTCGCTGCCATCCACCAGCACATCGCTGCCGAAGCGAGGTCCTGTAATGGTGGCCACGGTCTGGTACACACCGGTGGAGGGATCGTAACTACCAAGGGTCACAGGCACCAACTGGCCCTGACCGTTGAAATAGTCGTAATACCCTTCGTTGAGCACCACCACTTGGTGCACGGTGGACTGTGCGCCGACCAGCAGCGCGATGGCCATTAGGCCGGCAGAGAGAACTGAACGGTACATGGAAAAAAGGATTTGGTTGCCGCGTTCACCGCACGACGTTAAAGAAGTGAAACCCAAGGAAGTGAGGGTGGCCTGTACCGCAAGCCCCCGACCCTTTCCCGGGGCCGAATTCAACAGACCCTGGTATCGACCGGGGCCGCGCAGTGGCAGGTCTTCTGGCTCGTCGCCCTACCTGTTGCGCCTTCCCAAGGCCCCAAGGGGCATCAGTGGCATTCGGCAACAGGCGTCAGCGGCTTACAGCTGCGGGAACAGCTCCCGGTTCGCACGGGATTCCCTCTTCGCCGTTGAAAACGGCACCCACGATCGCTCGTCAGGCCCCATTCTCATCGGCTCGTCCGTAGCATGATCGGGGTTGGAGACCCTTTGCATGGTACGAGACCACTACGCGCAGCGAATGTAGGCCCTCGATCAGAACCGGAACGCAAGGGACAGGTGCGCGCCCAGTCCACGGGTACGCAGCGTGGCCTCGTAACCATCAAGGTCCACGCTGCTCCCGTTGATCTCGTAAGCCCTCAGCGGCATGTTCGTGGTCATGTAGCGCAAATGGAACTGCAAGGCCAGCAAGTCCCCGAGGCCGAATCCAACACCTGTGCTCAGCCCGAAGTTGCCTCCCAAGTAACGGGCATCCGTGGCGAGACTCGGTTCGGTCCGTTCGATGTGCAAGGCGGAAACCCCCAAAAGCACGGAGGCCATCCAAGCAAAACGGTCCTTGTTCACCAAGTAGAACCGAGGCTGCAGACCCGCCAGCAGGATGCCATTGGATTCGGTGGCACTGGAATCGAGGTAGGAACCGGGTTCAACGTAAAGTCCCAGAACGAACCCTTTCGAAAGACCAAATCCCAATTCAATGGGAAAGGTCACGGAAGCAGCACCATCGTCCCTCGTATCGGTCAACCATTCCCCCAGGACCAGTATCCGCTGTTCATACTCCGTTGCGTGACCGGCCGCGTGAATGCCAAGAGCAAGGTGAACAGTACCCTTCTCGTTCATCTGGGCGGAAGCCAGGAACGGCGCCATGAGCGGCAAGAAAACGGTGGGAAGGAAGAGCACTGGTAAACGCATCAAACTGAAATTGCTTGGTTGCAAGATAGCAGAGGCCCGCGGTGATCAGGAACCCAACATGGATCATCAGGCTGACCAACACCTGTCCTTTACAACCGCAGCGGATGATCCTATATTCGTCCCCTCGCGTGAACAAGCTGCCTTGGGAACTGTTCCTTACGTAGCTGCCCACCACGAGCAGTACCGCACCATGGAACAGCTACCAGATCCGAAGCCCGAGGCCACGGCCACGGGTCCAGAAGAAAAGACCGGGGTGAACGAGCCCGCGTTCGGCGCCTATTGCCCGGAGAAGCTGGGGTTCGACCCCACGAAGGACCTGAACCTGCCAGGCAGTTATGACGAGGTGGTGAAGCGTTTCAACCGACTGCAAGGAGATCGGGCCTTGGAAGTATTGAACTGAGCCCTACGCACCAGACCCCAAGCCCCACTTCGGTGGGGCTTTTTGTTTTGAGGTGAACTGACAAAAGTCTTTTTCAAGGCCTGGTCCCGACCCTAATTTCGGACCATCCCCCGCGCGTCCCGTCCTGAACGACGGTATGTGGAAGATCCGACGGCGTTCGGACGAGACCTCCACGGTGGCATGAACCACATGTTACACTGTACGTGCTGTGCGAGGTCGGCATGGCATGTCAAAGATGTCGTCCCATGAACACCTTCGATGCCAAACACATCAAGAACATCGTACTGCTGGGCTCCCACGGATGCGGCAAGACCACGCTGGCCGAAACCATGCTCTTCGAGGCGGGTCTCATCAAACGCCGCGGCCGTGTGGAGGACAAGAACACCGTGAGCGACTTCCACGAGCTGGAGCACGAGCGCGGCAGCAGTGTGTACAGCACCGTGCTGCACACCGAATGGCGGGACCACAAGATCAACATCATTGACACCCCCGGGCTCGACGACCTGGTGGGTGAAACGATACCTGCCCTGCGCGTGGCGGACACCTGTGTACTGTTGCTCAACGCCCACCATGGCGTGGAAGTGGGAACGGACCTGGTGTGGGAGCATGTCGCTCAATACGACCGACCGGTGCTGATCGCGGTGAACCAGTTGGACCATCCGAACGCCGACTTCGAGGCCACGGTAGCACAGGCCAAGGAACATTTCGGCAATGCCGTTACCATCATGCAATACCCCGTGGAACAGGGCGACGGCTTCCACCGCATCATTGACCTGTTGAAGATGACCATGTACGTCTTCAAGGACGGTGGTGGCAAGCCTGAAAAGCAGCCCATTCCGGAAAGTGAGAAGGCACGCGCAGAGGCCCTGCACAAGGATCTGGTGGAAAAGGCCGCCGAGAACGACGAGACCCTCATGGAGCATTACTTCGAAAAAGGTGAGCTCGATGAGGACGAGATGCGCATCGGTCTGAAGCAGGGCATGATGAAGCGGACCTGCTACCCCGTGTTCTGCCTGAGCGCGTTGCGGGATATGGGAAGCGGCCGCCTGATGAGCTTCATTGACAATGTCGCCCCCTGTGCCATTGAAATGCCCCCCAAACCGCTTGCTGACGGGGGAACCCTGCCTTGTTCAACCGACGGCCCTACCGTGCTCTTCGTGTTCAAGACCGTGATCGAACCGCGGGCAGGGCACATCAGCCTGTTCAAGGTGATGAGCGGCGAACTGAGGGAAGGCATGGAACTGGTGAACGACAATTCCGGCACTACGGAACGCGTGAACCAGCTCTTCATCATGGAGGGCAAGGAGCGCAGATCCGTGGAAAAGCTGGTGGCCGGGGACATCGGCGGTACGATCAAGCTGAAGGACACGGCCAGCGCCCACACACTGCACACGCCGGGCAGGTCCTTCAAGTTACGCCCCATCGCCTTTCCCGAGCCCCGGTTGCGTCAGGTCATCAAGGCCGCGGACCAGAAACAGGAGGAAAAGCTCCATGCTGCGCTCCTGGAGATCAACAAAGAGGACCCGACCATCGTGCTGACCTACAGCCGTGAGACCGGCGAACAATTGGTGGGCGCACAGGGCGAGCTCCATCTCAGCCTGTTGAAATGGAAACTGAACCACCACTACAAGGTGGATTGTGTGTTCAGCAGCCCGCGCATTCCGTACCGGGAGACCATCCGCAAAAGCGCCGAGGCCAGCCACCGTCACAAAAAGCAGACCGGCGGCAGCGGCCAGTTCGGCGAGGTACACCTGAAGATCGAACCCTTGACCGAGGGAATGCCTGAGCCCCATGGACACAGCATTCGGGGCAAAGAGGAGATCGACCTGCCCACCGGTGGCAAACTGGTATTCTACAATTGTGTCGTGGGGGGAGTGATCGACAACAAGTTCATGCCGAGCATCCTCAAGGGCATCATGGAGAAGATGGAGCGCGGTCCACTGACCGGATCACCGGCAAGGGACATCCGGGTGATCGTGCATGAGGGCAAGATGCACCCCGTGGACAGCAACGACATCAGCTTCAAGATCGCCGGTCTGCAGGCCTTCCGGGAAGCCTTTACCCTGGCCGACCCACAACTGATGGAACCCATCCAGGAACTGGAGGTGCGCGTTCCAGCCGATCTCATGGGCGATGTGATGACCGACCTGCAAGGGCGCCGCAGCATCGTGCTGGGGGTTGACAGTTCCGGTCGCTATCAGATCATCAGGTCACTGACCCCGTTGGCCGAGTTGGACCGGTATAGCACCACGTTGCGCAGCCTCACTCAAGGACGAGGTACGTACAGTGAAAAATTCCACGCCTACCAAGCCGTACCGAGCGAACTACAGCACAAGCTGGTGAGCGGATACAACGAGGAGGAACAGGTCGCTTAGACCGTATCACCTACGGACATCACGGAAAGGAAGAACGAGGCTCATGGCCTCACCATGCCCCCGGCTCCTTCCGGAAGCTCCACACGATCGTTGGTGCGATCGGTATCGGCCGTGCGCTGCAATGGATCAAGGGTCACGGAGACGAGCCTGGCCAAGGTGCCGGGCACGGTGAAGGTGTAGTGCGCGTTGGTCCATTGCCAGGCCGGCAGTGTGGTGAACAGGTATCGATCACCTGCGGTCGGCTTTTCGCCACGCATGAGGCTCAGCGGCACGTGATAGTGGGCCGTGCCGCCATCGCGGAAAGCAAGGGCCACGTCAACAGGCATGAGCTGTTCACCCTTGCGCGACAACGTGATCCTCAGCGAATCGCCCACCTGCAGCACTTCACGTATGCCAAGGTCCAGGGTGCGGGTGGTGTTGATCCACTCGTCGAAATACCAATCGAGCTCCACGCCGCTCTCTTTCTCCATCACGCGCTCCAGGTCTATCGGTTCGGGATGCTTGAACTTGCAGACCTCGAAATAGCGCAGCAGGCCTTGTGCCAGGATCTTCTCGCCCACCACGGCACCGAGCTGGTGCACGAACATTTCACCAAAACTGTAGGCCGTTGCACCGTAAGCGCGGTTGGTATGGAAATGATCGGCGTGAATGATGGGTGCTTCGTGCTTCCCGCTTTCAAGCAGGTCCTGATACCCTTCAATGGAACCAGCGTGCGGGTCCGCACCACGGGTAAACAGATGTTCCATCACCTTGCTGCCCGCATATTCGGTCATACCCTCGTCCATCCACGCGAATCGACCTTCATTGGAGGCGAGCACGCCATAATACCAGCTGTGCACGCTCTCATGCACGCTAACGCCCACCAGGCTGCCCAAACGGCGCTTGCCGGTGATGAGGGTAAGCATCGGGTACTCCATTCCCCCGTCGCCGCCCTGCACGAAGCTGTACTGCGGCCAGGGATACGTCCCGAAATGGTCGTTCATATAGCGGAAACTGCGCTCCATGTAAGCCGGCAATTCCTTCCATACGGTCTCCAGTTCGGGTTGGTCCTTATAGAAGAAGTGGAGTTCCGGGCCATCGGTCATGGGCAGCACGACATGCTTGAAGTCCCTATCCGCCGCCCAAGCGAAGTCGTGCACGTCCTTGGCTACGAAACGCCACGTCAGGCGGTTCCCTGACGGTAGCTTGACCGGCTTGCGGGACGGGTAGCCATGACCCACCTGTTCGGGGTTCTGAAGCACACCAGTGGCCGCGACAGTGAAGGCACTATCCACGGTGAGGGTCACATCAAAGTCCCCCCACACCCCATGGAACTCGCGCCCCACATAGGGGTACGCATGCCACCCACGATGGTCATACTCCGCCAACTTGGGATACCATTGGGTCATGCTGTACGCCACCCCTTCGGCATTGTCGCGTCCGGTGCGGCGGACCTGCACAGGCACCTGGCCTTTGAAGTCGTACGCAAGTACCGTTGAACGGCCCGGCAGTAGTGGCTTGGGCAAGATCACCTTCAGCACGGTACCCATGGGCACCAAGGTGGCAGGCTTCCCCTCCTGCTTGAGGCCGATCACCTGTTGGTCGCCGACCTGTTCCTCCGTCAGTGCTGCGATGCGTTCGCCAACACGGGGATCAGGGTCCTCGATGGAACGCGAACGCACATCCATCTCACTGTTCGGCTTGAACGCGTTGAGGTACAGGTGAAAGAACAGCTCGCGCAGGGTATCGGGGCTGTTGTTGGTGTATTGGAGCAATGCAGCACCTGTGAACCGGTGGGTGTTGTGGTCCAGGTCAACGGCCATGGTGTACTTCACTCGCTGCTGCCATCGATCGCATTGGGCAATGGTGAACAGTGGAAGAACGGACGCGAGCGCCAGTGCACGATAACGGAGGATGGAATACATGCAACAAAGAAACGGCGGGCCGTGGTAGCCGGCCGTTCCGATCCGTGAAAGGTGTGTTCAGGACAACAGTCGTTGCCGCAACGCGAACTCCAACTGCCGGTTCGCATCCTCCAATCGCTGGGTGTATGCAGCGCGGTCCTCTTCGGCCTTGATCTCGGTATGAGCCTGATCGACCGCTTTAACGAGCTGCTCGTTCACCCAAGGCTTGGCGAAATACTTGGTGACACCGCCATTGTTGACGGCCTCGATGATGGCTTCCAGATCGGCATACGCGGTGACGAGCATCCGACGGACCTGGGGATAACGATCGCGCACCAAGGAGAGCAGTTCGCTGCCCCTGGTACCCGGCATGCGCTGGTCGGCGATCACCACATGCACGGTGTTAGCGGCCAGAAGCGCCCATACCTCCGCGATGTTCGCTGCAGTATGCACCTCCATGGCATGGCGGAACGCGGCCTTAAAGGCCTGGCGGTTGCCGGCATCGTCGTCCACGAAAACCACACACGGAAGCGCGGCTTCGATGGGAAGGATCTGGGCTGTGTTCATCGCGACGGGGGAATGGTCCGTCCGTTCATACGGGCCCGGTCGATCAGGGTTTCAAAAAAGATTGTTGAAAACTTGTTAATAAGTCAAGGTTGACTACTTTCGCCTCCGCAGAGCTACTTGGACCGTGACTCTGCGACCGACCTGATGGACCCATTGAATGAAGCGCTCAAGGGCGCTTCAGCGGCCGACCGGACCTCGTACCGGCCGGTGTTCCACCGCCTGCCTGCCGACCGGGAGGGACTGGTGGAACTGCTGAAGCGCGAACCCCGGGTGCAGGTGTTCGACCACCTGCACGGGCAATTGACCGAGCTGATACGCTCGCTCAACCCCTCCGTGCGCTACACCGCGGCGGACCTGGATGCCGCGGCCATCACCCACTTGAAGGGCAAACCCGCCGCGGAATACGGCGTATGGGTCTACTACCCTTGGTCACAACGGCTGGTGCACCTCCTGGACGAACAGGAGTTCGCCGTTGTGCGTACCGACCGCAACCGCAATAAGATCACCAGAGAGGAGCAAGCCCTCCTCGCAAGTAAGAAGGTCGGGGTCATCGGCCTCAGTGTAGGCCAGAGCGTGAGCCTCACCATGGCCTTGGAGCGCAGCTTCGGAGAGATCAGGCTGGCCGACTTCGACACCTTGGAACTGAGCAACCTGAACCGGATCCGGAGCGGAGTGCACAACCTCGGCGTGAGCAAGGTGGTGAACGTGGCGCGCGAGATCGCCGAGATCGACCCCTTCCTGAAGGTGACCTGTTTCCATGAGGGCATCACCCGCGCCAATATCGACCAGTTCCTGACCGCGGGCGGCAAGCTGGACGTGCTGGTGGAGGAATGCGACAGCGTGGACGTGAAGATCCTTGCGCGCAGACAGGCTCGCACCCTGGGCATTCCTGTGGTGATGGAGACCAGCGACCGCGGGCTCATCGATATCGAGCGGTTCGACCTGGAACCGGACAGACCGATCATGCACGGACTGGTGGAGCACCTCGACCTTGATGCAGCGGCCCAAGCGCGTACCAGCGAGGAAAAGCTGCCCTTCGTGCTTCCCATGCTCGGCTTGGAGAACCTGAGCCCGCGCATGAAGGCGAGCATGCTGGAGATAGAGAGCACCATCACCACCTGGCCTCAACTTGCCTCGTCGGTCACATCGGGTGGTGGCACCTGCGCACATGTGGTACGCCAGATCCTCCTGATGGGTGACATCCACAGCGGTCGCTGGTGGCTGGACCCCGATGACATGCTGGCCAAAGCCCCTGCGATCGGCGAGGTAAGCCTCATGCCCACCGAGGAGGGTGCCCCACACCCTGGGTCCAGGGTTGTAACCGTGGATGCCCCGGAACAACTTCAAGTGACCAACGGAACCAGGGAGCGGTTCACCAACGCAGAATTCCATCAGTTGGTGCTGGCCGCGTCGCTGGCCCCGAGCGGAGGCAATGCACAGCCCTGGCGATTCATGCTTCACCAAGGTCAGGTGCTGGTCTTCCTGGACAAGGATCGTGCACGGTCCGCCCTGGACCCCGGGCTGCGCTACGCCCAGCTTGCCATGGGCGCCTGTGTGGAGAACATGATGCTCGAGGCCGCACGCAACGGTCTCAGGACCGGACTTCAACATCGTCCGCTGTCAACACACAACGACCTGGTGGCCGTCATCGAACTGCAGGAACGGGACGTGGCCGGGCTGCTACCGCATCACTGGGAGGGTCTGGCCGGACAACTGGAAGCTCGCTGCACCAACCGGAAGGCATCGGCGGTGATGGAACTGGGCGACGAAGAGGCTGGACAACTGGTGTTCGGGTTGGACGTGCCCGCCAACACCACGATACAACTTGTCAGGGACCGCAGGACCATCGACGCCATTGCAACGTTGACCGGCCGTGCGGAACGTATCCGGTTCCTGAACCACACCTGTCATCACGACATGTTCGTGAAGGAAATGAGATGGGACAGACACGATGTGCAACGAACGCGGGACGGTATTGACCTGGAGACCCTTGAACTTCCGCTTGCCGACCGGGTAGGTCTTCGCGTGGCCTCGGATATCCGCGCCATGGGCCTGCTGCGAGGCTGGGGTGGTGGAATGGCCATCGAGAAGATCACCTCGCGTTCGGTGAAAGCCTCCGGTGCGCTGGCCGTCATTTCCGTGAAGGACCTGGACGAGCGGAACACCTTTGATGCCGGCAGGGCCATGGAGCGCTTCTGGCTGAACGCCTCGTTCTTGGATATCCTGGCACACCCGGTGGGCGCGGCCATTTTCATGGGTCTGCACGGCCGTTTCGACCGGGAAGGCATGCTATCTGAAAGGGAACACCAGGAAGCCGCCTCCATACTCGGTGAGCTGAAGGAACTCGTGGATACCAGCGGCCATGAGCCGTTCTTCCTGCTTCGCTTGGGCCGTGCGACCGGCCCCGAGGTGCGCAGCCTGCGCAGACCGGTGCAGGACCTGATCATTCCGTCCCCCATAACCCGACCAGCATGAACGACCTCATCACCATCCGTGCTTTCCGGCCCGAGGAGGACCCCGAGTCCTACAACGCCTACGTTGAAGGCCATCGGTCGGTTCTCACCGAAATGGGCGTGCTCTCCGTTGTGAAGCCCGGAGGGCTGCAGGAACCTCCGGAAGGAACCGTCATACTGGTGGCTGAACATAACGCGCTTGGCATGGTGGGCGGCCTCCGGATCGAACGGGCCAGTTCCCGGCATCGGCTCCCGATCCAGCAGGCATTGGTAAGCCTTGAGCCGTGCATCGACGAAGTTATCGGCGACCTGACGGAAGATGGCTGCGGTGAGATATGTGGACTGTGGAATACATCGCGCTTTGCAGGGCGAGGCGTACCCCTGCTGCTGAGCGAAGCAGCCGTATCCATGGTGCATCACCTGGGTATGCGCCATCTCGTGTGCTTCGTGGCCCACTACACCCTCCGGCACGCGCTCAAGGTGGGCTTCCAGCTTCTGGATTCCTTGGGCGATGGTGGTGCCTTTAATTACCCCATCCCCCGGATAAAGTCATTTGCCATGGTGATACCCGACACGGTATTGCTGAGCACAGCACCGGGCAACTGGAGAACCCGGATCCTGAGCCTGAGATGCCGTCCATTTCAGGATCGTATAGAGGCCCCTACGGGGATCCCTTATGCTGTGCGTTACCGACTCTCGACCACGGTGGGGGCACACTACAAGCCCCTATACCAGCATATCGCCCTGGAAAAGGCCGCTGCAAGAGCTTAGGCAACCTTGAAGGCCATGCGCGCGTAGAAGGCCGCGTATGTTGGCCCGCATCTGCTTGTACGGCACGCTCCTTCTGTTCCCCGGCCTGTTGCATGGGAACAGGGTGCATGTGCTCGTCCGGAACGACATGGACCGCTCCTTGGGCCGCTCCATGGAGCTCTTGTCGGTTCCACACGGGACCCTCACCCCCGCCGAGGCGCTTGCCGCCAACGGGTATGCAGGCATCACACAGGATGTACCCAACCTGCACATCAGCGGTTCGGACCATTGGCTCCGGATGCGTATTAGTAATGATACCGGTTACGACAGAGTGGTCGTTTCCATCCCGTATTGGGAGATCGACGAACTGGATGCCTACATCTGGAACGGGGACGCATTGGAACAGGTCGCGCATATCGGACAGTCCGTAAGCGAAGGAGAACGGATAGGCCAATACCCTGAGCTGGCCTTCGACCTTGAACTCCCCAACATCGGCAGCACGACCGTGCTAATGCGGGTCTACAGCGTCAAGCAGGTGCAGTTGCCTTTGCGCTTCACCACGCGCGAGAAACTACTCACCGAACGTGGCGGAAGGAACCTCCTGAGCGGAGCCTACATGGGGCTTATGGTATTCCTTGTGCTGTACAATTTCTTCCTGTTCCTGAGCATGCGCGACCGGGGGTACCTGCACTATGTGCTCTACATCCTGACGCTCTGTCTTGCCCAGCTCACCCTGCATGGAGTGGGCCAGACGCACCTCTGGCCCGACATGCCATGGCTGGCCACGACCGCATCCGTGCTGTTCACGCTGTCATCGATGATCTTCGCCGGGTCCTTCACCCGCCGTTTTCTCGAGTTGCGGTCCACGCTTCCTCGCATGGACCGCATACTTGTTGCGGCGATGGCCCTCATCGGGATCACGCTGGTTATCTACCTGTTGGGCTGGCGAGGCCTCGGCTACAAGATGGCGCAAGGGCTGTCGGGGTCCTATTCGTTGCTACTGATCGCCATCGCCGCCATGGCGCAACGTGCGGGATCCCGTGCTGCACGCTTCTTCCTGGGAGCCTGGGGATTCTTCCTGGCCGGTGTAGTGGTCTATATACTCAGGGACCTGGGGATACTCCCATGGAATGACCTCACGACCTATTCCATCCCGCTGGGCTCCGCCATCGAAGGCGTGCTCCTCTCCTTCGGTCTGGCCGATCGCATCAACATCCTGCGCCGCGATAAGGAACGTTCGCAGGCTGAAGCACTGACCGCGCTCCAGGAGAACGGTCGGTTGGTGCGTGAACAGAATGCGTTGCTGGAGGACAAGGTGAAACAGCGCACTGCGGCCCTGCAGGCCAGCAACGAGGACCTGAAGCGCACCCAGGCACAGCTGGTGAGTGCCGAAAAGATGGCATCGCTCGGTCAACTGACCGCAGGCATCGCACACGAGATCAACAACCCCATCAACTTCATTACCAGCAACATCGCGCCCCTTCGCCGTAACATCGGCGAGATCGTGGAAGTGATGGACGGCTACCGCCGGATCACTCCGGAAAAGGCCGGCGAACAGCTGGCCGAATTGAAGGCGCACGAGCAACGCATGGGCATCCAGGAATCCATTGAGGAACTGAGCGACATCATCAACAGCATTGCCGAAGGTTCCTCACGTACGGCCGAGATCGTACGAGGGCTGCGCAACTTCTCCCGTCTCGATGAATCAGACCTGAAGGACGCCGACCTCAATGAAGGCCTCCGCAGCACCCTGTCAGTGTTGCAGCCCCAGTTCAAGGACAAGGTCGAATTCAACCTTGAACTTGGCAACCTGCCCAAAGTTGAATGCTTCCCAGGCAAGGTGAACCAGGTGTTCATGAACGTACTGACCAATGCGGCGCAGGCCACCTTGGAACGCATGGAGGGTCGTTCCCGTGAGGTCAAGGTGACCACCCGACAAAACGAGGAATCCGTGGAGATCATCATCCATGATACCGGAGTGGGGATGACGCCGGAGGTGCAGCAACGCATTTTCGATCCCTTCTTCACGACCAAAGCTGTTGGCGAAGGGACCGGCCTTGGCCTGGCGATCGTGTTCGGCATCATCGAGGACCATCACGGCCAGATAGCCGTGGAAAGTGAACCCGGTGTCGGCACCACGTTCCGCATTACACTTCCCATCCGTCAACACCGTCTACAAGAACTGCGCGCATGAGCATGAACATCGATAACCGTATCCGCGTACTGTTCGTGGACGACGAGGAGGGCAACCTGAAGGCGTTCAAGACCACGTTCCGTCGTGACATGGACGTGGTTCTGGCCACATCCGGACAGGAGGCCCTCAATATCCTGGAACGCGAGCCAGTGCATGTGATCATCTCCGATCAGCGTATGCCCGGAATGACCGGCGATACCTTTCTCTCCATCGCCCGGGAACGCCATCCCAAGGCCATGCGCATGCTCCTTACGGGCTACGCCGACCTGGAGGCCGTGGTCTCCGCGGTGAACCAGGGAGGCATCTATGCTTACGCGACCAAACCCTGGGATGAGAATGACCTGCGCTTGCGCATCCAGCAGGCGTTCGAGATCCAGCAATTGCGTGAATCCAAGGAACACCTGTTGAACCAGTACCGGCAGGTGTTCGAGGTATCCGGCGATCCCATTGTGATCGTGGACCACGGCGGCCAATTGATCGACGCCAACCCGGCTTGCGCCAAGCTCCTGGGCAGCGATCTCGGAAATCTCCGCGGAACCTCTTTTACGGAATACCTGGAAGACCCCAAGGCCCTGGTCCGATCGCTGCGGTCCAAGCGGGAAGGCACCGCCTTCATCAACGTGGACCTAACCCTGCGCACACCTGCCGGCAACGTGATCGACTGCCTGATGACCGCGACCTATCTGGGTCGACAGCGCGAAGGCCGTCAATTGTTCCAGGCCGTGATCAAGGATGTGACGGACCGCAAACAGGAGGAAAAGCGCCTCCGCCAGCTGAACGCCCAATTGGACCTGCGTGTGAACGCCCGGACCGGTCAACTATTGGAGGCACTGGAGGACATCGGTTCGTTCTCCTACACGGTCGCACATGACCTGCGTTCGCCGCTGAAGAACATTGCTGCCATGAGCGAAATGCTGCGGACACAGTTGCAGGACACCAGCGGTGACGAGGAATTCGCTGAGTTCGCTGAACGCATCCATCGTAGCTCGGAACGCTTGCTCGAACTGGTGGACGACCTGCTCCGCTTCTCGCAGACCAACACCCGCGAGCTCGAAAAGCGCGAACTGGACCTGCACGGCCTGGTCGAAAGCGTTGTGCACGACCAGGTCTCGGAGGACCGGAAGCAACAGATCACGTTGGACATTGACCCGGATGCCCGGATCCTGGCGGATGCCCCCATGTTGAAGGTGGTGCTGCACAACCTGCTGTCCAACTCGCTCAAGTTCACCCGTACCCAGGAACACCCCAGTATAACCATCGGCCACCGGCGCGAGGGAGAGCGGGACATCCTGTTCGTCCGCGACAACGGGGTCGGGTTTGATGCCCGCCACAAGGACAAGGCGTTCGGCGTGTTCAAGCGGTTGCATGGAAGCGACCAGTTCGAGGGCACAGGCGTAGGCCTGGCCATTGTGCACCGGATCGTCTCGAAACATGGCGGCGAAGCATGGGCCGAAAGTGCCGTAGGGGCCGGTGCCACCATCAGCATCGCGCTGCCACGCCAGGATACCGCAAAGGTGTTCGCCCCGTTCATCAAGGTGGCGTGAACCCTGTCGTAACCCTTTTGCGAATACCCGCGTAAGAACCGTTGAAATAACTGCTCAGATGAAGAACCGCACACGCTCCTACACCCTGATGGTACCCGCTCATGCCCAAGAATGGCTGCTTCGCGGGCTCCTGTTGATGGGTTCGATCAGCCTGGCCGCCATGCTGTTCGCACAGGGCAAACTGGTGGACCAGCGTGACCAGGCACAAGGCTGGTACCTGCCCGTACACGGCCATGTGATGATCGATGGTAAGAACGCCGAAGGCTATGAACTCATGTTGTACAAGGACAACCAGCTGATCGGCCCCGTAAAGCCAGGCAAGAAGGGCAGGTTCGAGCTAAGCCTTGACATTGACCAGATGTACACCCTGATCGTGACCAAGCCCGGGTATGAAATGAAGGTGATCTATATAGACGCCAGCCTGCCCAAGGACCTGGTCACCTACCCGGACTACGAGTGTTCCCTCAGCCTGCTCCCGGTGAACGCCCGAAACATCGATCCATTCTACACGGACTTCCCTGGAGCCATCGTGCGCTGGAACCCCGAAATGGGCGGATTCTACCACAGCGAACACTACCTCTCACACATCCAGACCCGGTTGGCAGGTTATGCCACCGCGACCTTCTAACGAAGGAACATCTCCTCTCCCGCCTTACAAAACACACGAACCAAGGCAGGAAGAGCAACAAGGCGGGCCCGTAAGCCCGCCTTGTCCATTTGTGTTTGTCAGCTGCCTCAATGCTGGTCGTAGTCGATCACAACGCGGGCACTGCGGGGATGGGTCTGGCAGGTCAGCACATAGCCATCGGCCACCTCCTCATCGGTCAACGCATAGTTCATGGCCATTTCCACCTGCCCTTCCACCACCCGGGCCTTGCAGGTACAACAAACGGCGCCTTTGCAGGCATAAGGCACGTCCAGACCAGCGTCCAGGGCCACGTCCAGGACGGCATCGCCCTTGGCCGGGATCTGCAGTTCGTGGTCGCGTCCATCAATGATCACCTTCACGTTGGCCATGCCCGAGAAATCCGTGGAAGGACCGTGGGCATGATCCGCTCCCTTTTTCGCCTCCGTGGAGACCGGTGTAGTGAACAGCTCAATGTGAACGTGCTTCTTATCCACACCGGAAGCCTCCAAGGCCTCGCTCACATTCACCATCATCTGCTCGGGCCCACAGATGAAGAACTCCTTGTCCAGCCCATCGGTAACGAAACGGGCCAGCAACTGACGGGCTTTCTCGGTGGTAATGCGGCCATTGAACAGGGCATCCTCATCCTTGCCCTTGGAGAGGATGTGATGCACGGCCAGTCGATCGCCGCACTGCGTCTTCAGTTCCTGCAACCTGGCGCGAAAGATGATCCGATCGGTATCGGTGTTCCCGTAGAACAACGTGAACCGACTGTTCGGCTCAGCGCGCAGGACGGTCTTGAGGATGCTGAGGATGGGCGTGATGCCGCTACCTGCGGCGAAGGACACGAAATGGCGGGCACGCGATGCTTCGAGCGGCGTGGTGAAACTGCCCATCGGGGTCATCAACTCGATCCGCATCCCAGGCTTGAGCTTCTCCACGAGCTGGGTGCTCGCCCTTCCACCGGGCACCTTCTTCACGGCGATCCGGAACCCACCTTCGTCCAGCGGTGAGCTACAGATGCTGTATGAACGACGTAATTCCTCCCCGTTCACGGTAAGCTTCAAGGTGACATACTGACCATGGGAGAACTGGAAATCACCCCGTAGCTCAGCAGGTACCCGGAAACCGACCACGATCGCGTCAGAGGTCTCCTGGCGAACACTTTCAACTTCAAGGGAATGGAACCGGGCCATGCGTTGGGTTGTCATTGGGGCGGCGAAAATAGGGGTCTGTACCGGAGCCGGACCTGACGTGAACCACGAAGCCACCCGGATCGTTCATTCCTGACCGGGATCAGTCGCACTCCACTGCCCCCCTCTATCTTAGCCACCCAAGAGAACGCCATGACGGACGTAAAGAACCTTGAAGACATCTTCCAAGCCAAGATCGACGCCGAGCAGAAGATCGAGCCGAAGGATTGGATGCCTGATGCCTACCGCAAGAACCTGATCCGCCAGATCAGTCAGCACGCGCACAGCGAGGTGGTGGGCATGCTGCCCGAAGGCAACTGGATAACCCGGGCACCGAGCCTGAAGCGCAAGGCCATCCTCCTTGCCAAGGTGCAGGATGAAGCCGGTCACGGCCTCTACCTGTACAGCGCCGTGGAGACCATGGGCACCAGCCGCGAGCAGACCATCGATGACCTGCTGAGCGGCAAGGCCAAGTACAGCAGCATCTTCAACTACCCCACCCTCACCTGGGCTGACATTGGCGCAGTCGGTTGGTTGGTGGACGGAGCCGCCATCATGAACCAGGTGATGCTCTGCCGCACCAGCTACGGCCCTTACGCCCGTGCCATGGTGCGCATCTGTAAGGAGGAAAGTTTCCACCAACGCCAGGGTTATGAGATCATGGCCGTGTTGGCCAAAGGCTCGCCGGAACAGAAGGAAATGGCGCAGGACGCCCTGAACCGATGGTGGTGGCCAAGCCTGATGATGTTCGGTCCCACCGACGCCAACAGCCCGCACAGCGCACAAAGCATGAAGTGGAAGATCAAGCGCCAGAGCAACGACGAATTGCGGCAGACCTTCATCGACCGCACCGTGCAACAGGCTGAAGTGATCGGCCTCAGCATCCCCGACCCGGACCTGAAGTGGAACGAACAGACCCAGCACTACGACTGGGGCGCCATCGACTGGACCGAATTCAACAACGTGGTGGCCGGCAATGGTCCCTGCAACAAGGAACGCCTGGCAGCACGCAACAAGGCCCACAACGATGGCGCCTGGGTGCGAGAAGCCGCCGTGGCCTACGCCGCCAAGAAAGCCAAAAAGAAAGCAGCATGATACGGAGTGGCGAGTAGCGAGTGGCGAGTGGTGCGTCTGCCCGGGCAGCACCACTCGCTACTCATCACTCGCCACTCGCCACTCACCGGACACCAATGAGCAACAACCCCAACAACTGGCCCCTCTGGGAGATCTTCATCCAGAGCAAGCGCGGCCTGGAACACAAGCATGTGGGCAGCCTGCATGCGGCCGACCCGCAAATGGCCATCGAGAACGCCCGTGATGTGTACACCCGCCGCCAGGAAGGCAACAGCATCTGGGTGGTGCTGGCGGAGCACGTGCATGCCTCGCGACCCGAGGATGCCGAGAGCTTCTACGACCCGGCGGATGACAAGGTGTACCGGCACCCGACCTTCTACACGATGCCCGAAGGCGCGAAATACATTTAGTGAATGGCGAATGGGAGTTGGTGAATGGGCCCCGCGCGCCGTCCACCATTCGCCATTCGCCAAGTCCCATTCACCCATGAGCCAAGCACTCTTCACCTACACCCTCCGCCTCGCGGACGACCTCCTCCTCCTGAGCCAACGCCTCGGTGAATGGTGCGGCCACGGGCCCATCCTGGAGGAGGATATCGCCCTTACCAACCGCGCGCTGGACCACCTCGGCGAAGCGCGCAACCTCTTGACCTACGCCGGACAGGTGGAAGGTAAAGGCAGAACCGAGGACGACCTCGCCTACCTGCGCATGGAGCGCCAGTACACCAACGTGAAGCTGGTGGAGCAGCCTAACGGCGACTACGCCCACACCATGGTGCGCAGCTTCCTCTTCGATGCCTACCACCTGCCGCTGATGCAGGCCCTGCTGAAGAGCAAGGATGAACAGCTCGCCGCCATCGCGGGCAAGGCCGTAAAGGAGGCCACCTACCACCTGCGCGCCAGCAGCGATTGGGTCATCCGCTTCGGTGACGGCACCGAGGAGAGCCATCAACGCGCCCAAATCGCCCTCGACGACCTTTGGACCTACACCGGTGAGCTCTTCGAGAACGATGACGTATTGGAGGAGATGACAAAGGCGGGCATCGCACCCGACATTGCCGCCATAAAGGAGACGTGGAGCAAGACCGTGGACCAGGTGCTGGCCGAAGCCACGCTGAAGCGCCCCGCTGACGAATTCATGATGACCGGCGGCCGCAAGGGCTTGCACAGCGAGCACATGGGTTTCATCCTGGCGGAGATGCAGCATGTGACGCGGGCGTATCCCGGCGTTGAATGGTAGCGGATGCCTTCGGGTTCCGCGGATCTTGATCCATGCACCTGTACCGTCGACCCCTTGGGTCGACATACTTAAATGAACGCCCAGGAACCCATATCCAAACACCGCATCCTCGAGCTCCTCGATTACGTGAAGGACCCGGAGATCCCGGCGATCAACGTGCTGGAGCTGGGCGTGGTGCGCAGCGTGGAGGTGGATGAGAGCGGCAAGGCCATCATCACCATCACCCCCACCTACACCGGCTGCCCGGCCATGGACGTGATGGCGGCCGACATCAAGAAGGAGCTGCAGGAGGCCGGCGTGCCCGAAGTGGAGGTGAAAATGACCCTCTCCCCCGCCTGGACCACCGACTGGATAACCGACGAGGGCAAACGCAAGTTGAAGGCATACGGCATCGCCCCGCCGGAGAAGAGCGCCGACATCCGCGCGCTGAAAGGCGAACAACCCGTGGTGGCCTGCCCGCAGTGCGGCTCGACCAACACGGTGATGCTCTCCCTCTTCGGCAGCACGGCCTGTAAGGCGCTTTGGAAGTGCCAGGATTGTTTGGAGCCGTTCGATCAGTTCAAGTGCCTTTGACAGATCAGATGATCGGGCGATCAGATGGTCAGATCATGCGGCTAGTACCGGAAATGGTGGCCTTGGCGCGAGCATGGCTGACCTTCGTTCACGAGCCGGATCCGGTCAGCGAGGAAGACCTCCTTCGGCTTGAAGCCATCCTCGACAAGCTGAGCGTGCTGCGGCACGAATTGGGGCCGATCCACGGGCTCGAGTTCGAGGACGGTACCGTTGATCCACCACGCGCAGACCCGAGTGATCTGCGTGCCCGCCTTTCGAAGCGGTTCCCGATGCTCGGTTTCTACCACATCCCCGAAGCGGTGACCACGGACTTCTTAAAGACCGGTCTGCATTTGGGCGATGCGATCGACGATATCCTGGACATCACGGACGAACTGTCCGATGTGCACTGGTTGATCGAACAAGATCGACCGATAAAAGCATGCTGGGACTTCGGTTTCGGCTATGACCACCATTGGCGGTGCCACCTTCGGAGCCTGCTTTGGTATTTGGAGATGCGCCGATTCGAGGCACCATGAACCTTCAACCGCTGAGCTGCATTTGGATCATCTGATCGTCTGATCTTCGCACTATGTCCTACACCAAGATCCTCTACACCGTCGCCGACGGCGTGGCCACCCTTTCCCTGAACCGTCCGGACAAGCTCAACAGCTTCGACCGCGAGATGGCGCTGGAGACCATCGATGCGCTGGACAAAGCCAAGGAAGACGACAGTGTGCGGGCCATTCTGCTGACTGGCGAAGGGCGGGCCTTCTGTGCAGGTCAGGACCTGGCCGAGGCCATTGCTCCGGGCACCCTGATCGAGGAGATCATCACGGTGCAATACAATCCGATCGTGCGGCGCATCCGCAACCTCCCCAAGCCGGTGGTGTGCGCGGTGAACGGCGTGGCGGCTGGTGCGGGAGCCAACATCGCCTACGCCTGCGACCTCACACTGGCAGCCGAGAGCGCCAACTTCATCCAGAGCTTCATCAACATCGGACTCATCCCCGATAGCGGCGGCACGTTCACCCTGCCCCGCTTGGTGGGCATGCAGCGCGCCTTCGGTCAGATGATCCTGGCCCCCAAGGTGAGCGCCAAGGAGGCCGAGGCCCAAGGCATGATCTGGAAGGCCGTGCCCGATGCGGAGCTCAATAACGAGGCCACGGCACTCGCGAAGAAGCTGGCCACCATGCCCACCAAGGCCATCGCCCTCACCAAGGAGGCGCTGAACCGCTCCCAGAACACCAGCCTCGACACCCAGTTGGACCACGAGAACGAACTGCAGAGCATCGCCGGTCGCAGCCACGATTACAATGAGGGGGTGAAGGCGTTCCTGGAGAAACGGAAACCCGTTTACCGCGGCGAATAGGCCGATCGATCGCACCTGTAGCGTCGCCCTAGGCCTCGGGCCCACTGGGTCGACCGAGGTGCGTATCATACAAGGTTCCCGCCACCACCCCGATCTTCGCGCCCACGCCTTCGCATTAGCTTCGGCGGATAAGACATGGACAGTTCAATGAAGGTCGCCGTGATCGGCGCAGGGACGATGGGCAGTGGCATAGCGCAGGTGGCCGCGCAGGCTGGGCACAACGTGGTGCTGTACGATACCCGTCGCGAAGCCGTGGACAAGGCGCTCGCCGGATTGCGCAAGACCCTGGACAAGCTGGTGGAGAAAGGCAAGTTCACCGCCGAACAGGCTGATGGCATCCACGGCCGCATCGCCCCCGCCAGCGACCTGAAGGATCTCGCGGGCAGCGGGCTGGTGATCGAGGCCATCATCGAGGACCTCGGCATCAAGCAGAAGCTTTTCTCTGAGTTGGAGGGCATCGTGGCTCCGGATGCCATTCTTGCCACCAACACATCTTCCCTATCCGTCACCGCCATCGCTGGTGGTCTGAAACACCCGGAACGTATGGTGGGCCTGCACTTCTTCAACCCGGCTCCCCTGCTGCCGCTGGTGGAGGTGGTGCCTGGGCTGGCCAGCGACGAGACCCTCGCCAGCCGCTGCATGGCACTGATGACCGCCTGGGGCAAGGTGCCCGTGGTCTGCAAGGACACCCCCGGCTTCATCGTGAACCGCGTGGCGCGGCCATTCTACGGCGAGGCCATCCGTATTTACGAGGAAGGCATCGCCGACATGCCCACCATCGATGTGGCCATGAAGAGCGTCGGTTTCAAGATGGGGCCTTTCGAACTGATGGACCTGATCGGCAACGACATCAACTTCACGGTGACCAAGACCGTATGGGAGGCCTTCTTCTACGATCCGCGCTACAAGCCGAGCTTTACGCAGCAACGCCAGGTGGAGAGCGGGCGTCTGGGGAGGAAGAGCGGACGGGGTTATTACAGCTATGCCGACGGCGCGATGCCCGCATTCCCCGCTGTTGACGGGGCGGTGTCCGCACCCATCGTGGAACGCATCCTGGCCATGCTCATCAACGAAGCTGCCGATGCGCTGTTCTGGCAAGTGGCCAGCGCCACGGACATCGACCTGGCCATGACCAAGGGAGTGAACTACCCGAAGGGCTTGCTGGCTTGGTCCGATGAGAAAGGGGCCGCGCATTGGCTGGGTGTACTGGAGCGTTTGCAGGCCGCGTATGGCGAGGACCGCTACCGGCCATCACCACAGCTCCGCCGAATGGCCCTTGCCTGAGCGACCGTTCGGAGGATCGATCGCAGAAGTTCCCCAAGGAATTTTCTAGGGATTTGTTTTCCATGGAACATTTTACCTAATTTCGCGCCCCGAAACAACCACTCAACACGACCATGAAGTTCCAAGCCCTCACCATTGCTGCCCTGGCAGCCTCCTTCCTCGTAGCCTGTGGCCCGAGCGAAGCCGAACAACAAGCTGCCCGTGAAAAGGCCGTAGCCGACAGCATCGCTGCCGCCGCCGCTGCCGAGCGTGCCTACACCGTTGATGCTGCTGCCAGCACCATCACCTGGGCCGGCAATGTTACCGGTCCTGCTCCTTACGGCCACAAAGGCACCATCGCCCTGAACAGCGGTGCGTTCAGCGTGCAGGGTGGTCTGCTGAAGACGGGTACGTTCGAGGTTAACATGACCTCGATCAACCCCACGGACGAAGCTTACCAGCCTGAGGGTTCCAAGCAGGGCACCAAGTCGCAGCTCATCGGTCACTTGGGTACGGCCGACTTCTTCGACAGCGCCAACCACCCCACCGCCAAGCTGGTGATCACCGAAGTATCGGGTAACACGGCCATGGGTGACCTCACCATTCGTGGCACCACCAACAAGGAGCAGGTGACGGACATCGTGATCACCGAGAACGCTGACGGCACCGTGACCGCCACCGGCAAACTGACCTTCGACCGTCAGAAATACGGTGTAGCCTGGAAGCACTTCCTGAAGGATGCCATCCTCGCCGACAACATCGACCTGGAGATCAGCCTGAACGGCAAAGCGGCTCAGTAAGCGACCGTTTTGGTGAAAGGAGGGGCGTCCACTTCGGTGGGCGCCCTTCCGCTTTATGGGGCTACCGCTGAAGCGCGGCCGCGAGGAACTCGTTCATGGGGCGCATGGCCTTGTAATGGTCCACTAGCACATCGGCCAGCTTGGGGTCCGTGACCAGGCGGGGAGGCAGTTCCGCCATGAAATAGAACTGCTTGTTGGCGATCAACGGCTCTTGGGCCAGTGCCTCCTTGAATTCCTTGGGCACCACCTTGTTCCGTTCGCCCTGGATCTCGCCGAACCGCTCCACGAACGCCTTGGCCGTGCGCAGCTTCTTGAACTGGGCCAGGTTCCCTGCGATGTGCTCGCGGATACGCTGCAACTGATCCTTGTCCGGCATGTACTGGCCTCCATAGAACGCCACGTTCTCCGGCCCCACCTCGAAGTAAATACCCCCGGTGCTGTGGTCCTTTCGCCCCCCGGCGGCGATCACGGCGGACATACGCGACTTGTACGGTGCCTTGTCCTTGCTGAAACGCACGTCCCGGTTGATGCGGAAGATGGCCTCACGCGGGGTGATGCGGATGGTGGGGTCCAGCTTGGACACGCGCTTGATGGCCTCGGCCACGAACACCTCGAACGGTTCCTTCACGCTCTGCTCGTAGCGCTTGCGGTTCGCATCGAACCACTCCTTGTTATTGTTGGGTGCCAGATCGATGAAGAAGCGGTTGAAGTCGGGCGTGAACCAGGCCATGGCCATTAATTTGTCCGAAGATATCGGCGCCGCCCTTCATCCTAACCCCACATGCCTGAAGCACTGAGCCCCGCAGCCTACAACGCCTCGCTGGAAGGCCCGCTCGGCCGGGTGTGGGTGGCCAGCGATGGGGACCGCATCACACAGGTCAGTTTCGCCCCGTTGACCGCGCGCTGCACCACGATCCCCGGTGTGCTGACCGAGGCCTTGAGGCAATTGGAGGCCTACATGCGGAACGGACAAACGCGCTTCGACCTGCCGATACGCCTCGAAGGCACGCCCTTCCAGCAAGAGGTTTGGGGGCTGCTCAACACCCTTCCACCAGGCCGGGTGCTCAGCTACCAGCAGCTCGCCGGGCGCATGGGTGGACGGACCATCGCACGCACGGTAGGCAACGCCTGCGGCGCCAACCCGTTGCCGATCCTGGTGCCCTGCCACCGGGTGGTGGGCAGCAACGGATCGCTCACGGGCTACGTGGGCGAGCTTTGGCGCAAGCAGTGGCTGTTGAAGCATGAAGGTGCACGGACCAACGACCTGTTCGACGGCCACTGACCGATACCTTTGGCCCGATGGATGCCCAGCAGTTGGCCCTTGCGGTCGTGGCCCGCATGTACGACAACGACCCCTTCAGCATCTGGCTGGGGATCGAACGGGTGGAAGTGACGCCTGGCAAGTGCACGTTGCGCATGACGGTGCGGCACGAAATGCTCAACGGGTTCGCCATTGCGCATGGCGGCGTCACCTACAGCCTGGCCGATAGCTGCCTGGCCTTCGCCTCCAACAGCCATGGGATACAGGCGGTGAGCGTGGAGACCTCCATCAGTCACACCAAGCCGGTGAAAGACGGCGACGTGCTCACCGCCACCAGCGAGGAAAAGAGCCTGACGCGCGGCACCGGCATGTACTACATCACCGTGACCAACCAGCGCAACGAGGCCGTCGCGCACTTCAAGGGCACCGTTTACCGGACCGGAAAGCCGTGGTTCCCGGAAGATCAACCGAACACCTGACATGAACGCAGCCTATATCGTTGACGCTGTACGCACCCCCATTGGCAGTTTCACCGGGAGCCTGGCCCCCGTCAGGGCCGATGACCTTGCCGCCCACGTGATCAAGTCTTTAATGGACCGCCATCCAGGGCTGGACCAGGCCGCGATCGACGATGTGATCATGGGCTGCGCCAACCAGGCCGGCGAGGACAACCGCAACGTGGCCCGCATGGCCCTGCTGCTGGCGGGTATGCCGGTGACCGTGCCCGGTGAGACCGTGAACCGCCTCTGTGCCAGCGGCATGAGCGCCGTGGTGGGTGCAGCGCGAGCCATCGCGGCCAACAACGGCGACCTCTTCATTGCCGGCGGCGTGGAGCACATGACGCGCGGCCCTTGGGTGATGAGCAAGACCAGCACGCCCTATGGCCGCGACGCGCAGCTCTTTGACAGCAGCTTCGGATGGCGCTTCGTGAACCCGGCCATGAAGGAGACGTACGGCGTGGACGCCATGGGCGAAACGGCCGAGAACCTGTTGGACATGCCCCGGGAACAAGCGATCACCAGGGACGACCAGGACCGCTTCGCCTTGTGGAGCCAGGAGAAGGCCACGGCCGCACAGAACAGTGGCCGACTGGCGCAGGAGATCGCACCGGTGGCCATTCCACAGCGCAAAGGCGACCCTGTCCTATTCGCGCAGGACGAGTTCGTGAAGCCGAAGACCACGCTGGAAGGGCTCGCCGGCCTGAAGCCGGCCTTCCGGAAGAACGGCAGTGTAACGGCCGGGAATGCGAGCGGCCTGAACGATGGTGCCGCTGCCGTGCTGGTGGCCAGTGAGAACGGCCTGAAGGTCCATGGATTGAAGCCCTTGGCCCGCATCGTGAGCAGTGCCGTGGTGGGCGTGGAACCGCGGATCATGGGCATCGGCCCCGTGAACGCGACCAAACGGGCGTTGGAACGCGCTGGCCTCACCCTGGCCGACATGGACATCCTGGAACTGAACGAGGCCTTTGCCGCGCAGGTGCTCAGCTGCACCCGCAGCCTTGGCCTGTCCGACAACGACCCCCGCATCAATCCGAACGGCGGAGCCATTGCCCTGGGCCATCCCTTGGGCATGAGCGGTGCGCGCCTGCTTCAAACAGCCGCCCTGGAACTGAAGGCCACTGGAAAGCGCTACGCCCTGTGCACCATGTGCATTGGTGTGGGCCAGGGCTACGCCACCATCATCGAGCGTTGTTAAGCCGCACTTAACAGCACCGTAACGATCAGGCGCTGCCGGTATTAGTTTGGTCCCCCATTTCAGCGAAGCCCATGGCACCCCAGGAACAGATCAACCTCTACATCGCCGAACAGCCCGAGTGGCAGCGTCGCCTGCTCGTGCGCCTACGGCAGCTCATCCACGCAGCGGATGACCAGGTCGAGGAAACCTGGCGTTGGAACAGTCCCCATTTCGATCGGGACGGCATCATGATCGGCCTGCACGGGTTCAAGACCTGCGTAAGCGTGTGGTTCCACAAGGGCGCCTTGTTGAAGGACACCCACGGGTTGTTCAAGCTCACCGAAAAGGACGAGGAGCGCGGCATCCGCAAATACAAGATCAGTGAGGGCGAGACGATCAACGAAAAAGCCGTCGCGGACCTGGTGAAACAGGCCGTGAAGCTGAACCTGGCCGGCGCCAAGCTGGGCGATGCCAAGCCGGCCCGTAAAGCACTGGTACTTCCGTCCGAGCTGGAGAACTGCCTGAAAAAGGACGAGCAGGCCTGGGCGAACTGGGAAGGATTCTCCTATAGCCACAAAAAGGAATACGTGGAGTGGATCACCGATGCCAAGCAGGATGAGACGCGCAAGCGCCGCGTGGCCCAGGCCTTGGAGATGATCCGCGAAGGACAGGGCAAGGAGGACAAGCACCGCGTGTGACCCCGGACCATTGCCCATGAAAAAGCCCCCGGTGATGCCGGGGGCTTTTCGTTGGAACGTTGTCCGCTCGCTTACTTCTCGTGGCGTGCGTAGCGCTTCTTGAACTTGTCCACACGACCGGCGGTGTCGATGAGCATCATCTTGCCGGTGTAGAACGGGTGCGAGGTGTGGCTGATATCCAGCTTGATCAGCGGGTATTCATTGCCGTCCTCCCACTTGACCGTGTCCTTGGTGTTCGCACAGCTCTTACCGAGGAACATGTACTCGTTGGACATGTCCTTGAACACCACCGAGCGATAGTTGGAGGGATGGATATCCTTTTTCATGACAGAACTTCCGTTGGGGGTGCAAATGTAAGGGGAAAGTCGGGAGTTCCAAATGCCCCCATCTTGCCTGTTCCACGGAGGCCGAAGGTGGCCGGCGCGTGCACCTTGGCGTCGGCCACGCAATGATCCGGCCCGGAACGCGTACCATTAGCGCCCATCGGCCATCTTTGCACACCTTGAAACGCCTCCTCGCCCTCGTCCCCTTCCTGGCCGTGCTGCTGGCCCTGCCCGGTTGCCGCAAGGACGAACTGTTCACCGACGACCCCTCGGCCCAGTTGAACTTCAGCCAGCAGGAGGTGCTCTTCGACACCATCTTCACCACGGTGGGCTCCGTCACCAAGCGCTTCGTGGCCCGGAACCCATCGGACAATGCCGTGAAGGTGGACATCCGCCTCGAGGGCGGCTCCCCCTCCCCCTTCCGCATCAATGTGGACGGGGCTTCGGGAACCACCTTCAACGATGTGGAGATCCTGGGAGGCGACAGCATCTACGTGTTCGTGGAGGCCAACCTGGGGCCCGGTGGATCCAGTTCTCCCTTCATCATCGAGGACCGGATCCTCTTCAACACCAACGGCAACGAGCAACCCGTGAAGCTGGTGGCCTGGGGACAGGACGCCCACTTCTTCTACCCGGACCGGAACATCCCCGGGCTGCCCGCCTTCAGCATCATTGCCGGGCTCGACGACAATGGCCAGACCACCTGCGAGACCGTGACCTGGCCCAACGACAAGCCCTACGTGATCTACGGCTACGCGGTGGTGGACTCGTGCAGCACGTTGAGGATCGACCCTGGTGTCCGGGTTTACGTGCACGGAGGTGGTGGCCTGTGGGTGTATCGCTGGGGCCGCATTGAGGCCAACGGGGAATTGAACGAGCCCATCACCTTCCAGAGCGACCGCCTCGAGCCGGCCTACGCCAACCTGCCGGGCCAATGGGACCGCATCTGGATCAATGATGGTCCGGCCGGGAACGACAACGTGTTCGAGAACGTGGTGGTGAAGAACGCCCTGGTGGGCATCCAGTGCGAGACCTGGCCCCTGGTGCCTGATGCGGCAACCAGCGCAGCCAAGGTGGTGCTGAACAATGTGCGGATCCTGAACTGCAGTGCGGCGGGCATCCTCAGCCGCAACTTCAGCATCGAGAGCAACAACCTGTTGGTGGGCGATTGCGGGCAATACAGTATCGCGCTCACCGGCGGGGGCGATTACTTCTTCAACCACAGTACCATCGCCAACCTGTGGGCCTTCAGCGTGCGGCAAACGCCGGCGTTCTATATGAACAATACCTACGCCGACATCAACGGCATCCTGCAAGTGCGCGAGATCACGGCGAGCACCTTCCAGAACAGCATCATCCACGGCACCCTGCCCAACGAGTTCCAACTGGACTTCAACGACCTGTCGACACCGACGCTGACCTTCCGGAACATGCTCCTGAGGACCGACCAGAACACCAGCGGATCGTTCTTCGACCCGAACACGATCTATCGCAACCAGAGCCCGGGGTTCGTGAACAGCGTGGAACGCGACTTCCACCTGACCGCCAACGCCTTCGCACGGAACCTGGGGTTCACTTCAGCAGCAGTGAACGACCTGGATGGCAACTTGCGCAATTGCGACGGCGGAGGTTTCGACCTGGGCTGCTTCGAGTATTGCCCGTAGGTCAAACGAGGTCCAGCAGGAACCTCAGGGTATCCACCCCGTCGGCGTAGTCGTTCAGCTGTGGTTGTTGGGCCTGCCCGAACGGGACATGGCCGTGGCCCACCCGGCATTGGACCTGCTCCGCCTGTTCAGCGAGCCGGGCTTCGAGGGCCGCGATGTCGTTGTACCGCTCGTAGAACACCGCTGATACCGGACTGGCCAGTGCGGCATCCTCCTTCAGCAGCACAAAGCCGTTCTCCAGGAAGTCGACGCGGTCCAACAGCCACAAGGCGCGGGTGTAGTCGTAGTTGTTGCCGTACTTGTTGTGGTTCACGATGGGGCTCCACGGGTACAGGCCCTTGAACACACGGTCCAGGTCGAAGTCCTGCGGCACGAAGAGCTTGGCCACGTTACGGCAGCCCAGCCCGAAATAGCGGAACACATCCTCGCCGAGCGCTTCCAGCTCCGCTTCGGACTCGGTACCATCAAGCACCGCCACGCTTACCCGGCTCTTGCGCACAATGCGGGGCAGGTGGCCGAAATAGTGTTCGAAATAGCGGGCCGTATTGGTGCTTCCGGTAGCGATCACGGCATCCACTTCGCCCAGTATATCCGTGCTGAAGTAGATCTGCTGCGCGGTGCCCGGCGCAAAGTGTTCCAGCACTTGGACCAGCGCCGGGATCAGTTCGGGGTCCTGGGAGGAGGTCTTCACCCGGGCGCGGTGCCCGCTGAGCCATACGCACAGCACATCGTGAAGGCCCACCAAGGGCACATTACCGGCCAGTACCAGGCCCACCACACGCTGGTTCGCACGCGACGTTCCCAGCTCCGGGTAGTCCGCGATCCAGCCCTCGATGGAGGCTGGTGCCAATGAGGATCCCCAAGCGGCAAAGGCATGGCGTACGTTCTCCTCCGTGGCCCAGCCATTGCGCACCACCGCTGCTCGCACCAGCTGGTCCAACCGGTCGTATTCGGTGCGGTCCAGACCGATGGCGTGTCCCGGCCACTCTTGTGAGGCACCAACTGCGGCCATCACCCTGCCCAATTGGGCCAGGGCCGCTGTACGCTGCTCCAACGAAGGGAATGCCGATCGAACCATCTCCGGTCCTGTGGTGTTCGTGCTCATATCTTTGCCGCGCCTTTCACGCCCTTGGTGTGAAGCGCACAAAAGTAGACCCTACCGCCATGGCGATCATGATCACCGACGAATGCATCAACTGTGGTGCATGTGAACCCGAATGTCCGAACAACGCCATTTATGAGGGCGGCGTGGAATGGCGGCTGTCGGACGGCACCTCGCTGCATGGCGCGCAGACCACGCCCATGGGGAACAGCTACGACGCGGACGGTGTGCAGAAGCCCGGGGCCATGGACGTGTATTACATCGTGACGGACAAGTGCACCGAATGCACCGGTTTCCACGATGAGCCCCAGTGCGCCGCCGTTTGCCCGGTGGATTGCTGCGTGGACGACCCCGACCACCGCGAAACGAAGGAGCAGCTCCTCGCCAAGAAGGAGTTCATGCACCTCTGAGAAGCTCCCTGTCCATGGCCCGCGAAGGGCACGCACTTTGTCGTTCCCGGAAGCGTTCGTCCATCATGCGGATCGCACTCCTCTTCTCCGCCTTCCTGTTCGTTCTCCAGGCACGGTCGCAGGACAACTGGCGCATGGACCTGATCGCCAGTGCCAAGGGATTGCCTGCGGCACGGACCGATGCCGAACGTGATTCCCTGGACCTTCGCATCAAGGCCGGGTTGAAACGTTTGTTCGAGACCCCCGACCTGTTCACCGCCGACCTGAAGGACATTCCCCTGAGCCGGGTGGATGCCCCGGACGGCACCTTCCGCCTGTTCACCTGGAACCTGCCCAACGGCATGGGCGGCCACCGTTACGAGGGGCTGTTGATGGTGCAACAGGGTAAAAAGCGGGCCCTGCACGAACTACGTGACCGCACCAGTGAACTCACCACCCCGGAGGTCCCCGAGCTGGGCCCCGAACGCTGGTACGGCGCACTGTACTACCAGGTGGTGCCGGTGAAGAAAGGCGGAAAGACCTACTACACCCTGCTTGGCTGGAAGGGCTACAGCAAGGTGGAGACCCGCAAGGTGGTGGAGGTATTGAGCTTCAAAGGCGGCAGACCGCGCTTCGGGGCACCCTTCTTCGGTGCAGGGAAATTGAAGAAGCAACGCCTCGTGTTCGGCTACTCGTTCCAAGCCAGCATGGCGCTGCGGTACGAGGCCGCGCAAGAGCGCATCGTGCTGGACCATCTGGTGCCGGCGCGTGCCGACCAGGAGGGACAATGGGCGTTCTATGGGCCCGACATGAGCTACGATGCCTACGTGTGGGACAAAGGCCAGTGGCAGTACGTCCGCGACATCGATGCGCGCGATGACCAGCGCAATGGCAAGCCCTTCAAGGCCCCGCCCAAGGCGCCAACGCCTTGATGACCGTGATCGCGACAGTGCGTTGATATTCTGCTGAGATACGTCCGGCGCGCACGGGTGCATCCCAATACCTTTGCCGCCCAGAAACACCAACAAGACGGTCGCCACCATGAAAAAGGTCCACAACTACAGTGCAGGCCCCTGCATCCTGCCCCGTGAAGTGTTCGAGCAGGCCGCGCAGGCCGTGCTGGACTTCGAGGGCAGCGGGCTCAGCATCCTGGAGATCAGCCACCGCAGCAAGCCCTTCGAGGCCGTGATGGCGAAGGCGCAGTCCTTGGTGAAGGAACTGCTCGGCGCTCCGGACCATTACCAAGTGGTGTTCCTGGGCGGTGGGGCCAGCATGGGCTTCCACATGATCCCGCAGAACTACATGAAGCCCGGCGGCAAGGCGGCCTACGCCAACACCGGCGAATGGGCAACACGTGCCATCAAGGAATCGAAGCTGTTCGGCGACACGGTCGTGGTGGCCAGCAGCGAGGACAAGAACTTCAGCTACATCCCCAAAGGGTTCGCCATCCCCGCGGATGCCGACTACTTCCACTTCACCAGCAACAACACCATCTTCGGTACGCAGTACAAACAGTTCCCGAGCTCCGGGGCCGTGCCATTGATCTGCGACATGAGCAGCGACATCTTCAGCCGCCCGGTGAACGCGGCCGCCTTCGCCCTCATCTATGCCGGTGCGCAGAAGAACATGGGACCCGCCGGTGCCACGGTGTACCTGATGGACCCCGAGAAGCTCGGTAGGACCGGTCGCAAGTTGAGCCCCATGATGGACCTGAAGAACCACGCCGACAAGGAGAGCATGTACAACACGCCGCCGGTGTATGCCGTGTACGTGAGCATGCTGACCATGGAGTGGATGAAGCGCATGGGCGGGGTGGCCGCCATGGAACAGCGCAACGCCGCGAAGGCCAAGTTGCTGTACGACGCCATCGACCGTCTCCCCTTGTTCAAGGGAACCACGGCCGTGGAGGACCGCAGCGTGATGAACGCCACCTTCGTGCTGAACGATGCGGCGCTGGAGCCCGCATTCGACGCCCTCTGGAAAGAGGCCAGCATCAGTGGCATCCGCGGCCACCGGAGCGTGGGCGGCTACCGTGCCAGCATGTACAATGCCCTGCCCATCGAGAGCGTACAGGCCCTGGTGGACGTGATGGAACATTTCGCAACAACCCACGGATAGGAACGACCATGCGCGTACACGCCAACGACGGTATAGCGGCCACGGCCAAGGCCGCCCTGCAGGAGGAAGGATTCAAGGTGACCACCGACAGCATTCCACAGGAAAAGCTGGCGGACTACCTCAACACCGAAAAGGTGGACGTGCTGCTGGTACGCAGTGCCACCAAGGTCCGCAAGGATCTGATCGACGCCTGCCCCGGGCTGAAGCTCATCGGGCGTGGTGGTGTAGGCCTGGACAACATCGACGTGAAACATGCCGAGGCCAAGGGCATCCCTGTGATCAACACGCCGGCCTCCTCCTCCATTTCGGTGGCTGAACTGGTGATGGCGCACCTCTTCGGCCTGATGCGCAACCTGCACAAGGCCAACCGCCGCATGCCCGGCGAAGGTCTTGCCAAGTTCAAGGACCTGAAGAAGGAATACGAGAAAGGCACCGAGGTACGTGGCAAGACCCTCGGCGTGGTGGGCTTCGGCCGCATTGGCCAGTGGACCGCCCGCTACGCGCTGGGTTGTGGCATGAAGGTGATCTACGTGGACAACCATGCCACCGCCGAGGCCATTGAACTGGAGATCGGTGGGCAACCGGTGCGCGTGCCTGTGAAAATGGTGACGATGGACGAAATGCTGGCCCAGGCCGATGCCATCAGCCTGCACGTGCCGGCACAGAAGGATGGCCGTCCCATTCTCGGGAAGTCGGAACTGCAGCACGTGAAGCCCGGCGTGGTGATCGTGAACACGGCCCGTGGCGGCAGCGTGGACGAGGACGCCCTGTTGGAGGCCTTGAAGGACGGCCGTGTGAAAGGCGCCGCGCTCGATGTGTTCGTGGGCGAGCCCGAACCCCGCGCCGACCTGCTGGCCCAGGACAACCTGAGCCTGAGCCCCCACATCGGGGCCGCCACGGCAGAGGCCCAGGGCCGCGTGGGCGATGAACTGGTGGACCGCATCCTCAACTGGCGTTCCACCGTCACGGTGAGCTGATGATCGAGCTGCGCCCGTTCCGTGCCTGGCGTGCAGCGCCGGACAAGGCCCACCTGGTGGGATCGCGCAGCTATGTGTCCTACACCCCCGAACAGCTCAGCGAAAAGCTGGCCGGCAACCCGTACACCTTCCTGCACGTGGTGCACCCGGACACGCAGGGCGGCACACCCGAACCCACGGACCGCCGTGATCGCTTCCTGCGCACCCGCCAGGCCTTCAAGGCGTTCTGCGACGAGGGCATCCTGGTGCGCGATGCCGAGCCCTGCATCTACGTGTACGAACAGACCGGACGCGGCAACACCACGCGGGGCATCATCACCGGTGTGAGCGTGGAGGCCTACCGCGATGGGCGGATCAAGGTGCACGAGCAGACCCTGACGGCACGCGAGCAGCTCTTCGTGGACTACCTGCAACACACGGGCGTGAACGCCGAGCCGGTACTGCTGGCCACTCCCGATGGAACCGCTTGGGAGGCCCTGCTGGACCCCATCACCAACAGACGGCCCGACCACGACTTCAGCACCACCGACCGGGTGCGGCACCGGTTATGGGCCTGCACGGACGTGAAGCTCCGCGAGGACCTGCAACGCCGCTTTGCCGAGATCCCCGCGCTGTACATCGCCGACGGGCACCACCGCATGGCCTCCAGCGCCGGTCTCGCCGCGCGCGAACAGGCCAGCGACGTGGACCCCAAGGCCTGGTGCCTGGCCTACATCGTGCCACGCCAGCAGCTCTACATCTACAACTTCGACCGGGTGGTGCGTGGCCTCAACGGCCATACCGCTGCCTCCTTCCGGGATGCGCTGGCCCAAGTGGGCGAACTGCGACCTGTGGCGGCACCCTGGTCCAGCCCGGGCACCGTGGCCGTGTACCTCGGCGGCCAATGGCACACCCTGGCACTGCCTGCCGCCCAAGGCGAAGCCGCCGACCGTTTGGATGCCGCACGCCTGAACACGGCCGTGCTGGCCCCTGTGCTCGGCATCCACGACCTGCGCACCGATCCGCGTGTGCACTTCGTGCCCGGCACCAACGGTATCCACGAACTACAGCGGCAGGTGGACAACGGCGTGGGCGATGTGGCCTTCCACCTGCATCCTGTGCAGTTCGCCGAGCTGCAGTCCGTGGCGGACAGTGGCGGCATCATGCCCCCGAAAAGCACCTACATCGAACCCAAGCTGCGCAGCGGATTCACGGTGTATTCGCTGGAGGATGTGTGAGCGCCCCGCAATGCGCTGAAACCATGTCCACCGCACAGACCCTTGCCGAACGTTATGCGGCCATCAAGGCCGGCCTGCCTGCGGGCGTAACGCTGGTGGCCGTGAGCAAGACCCGGTCCGCGAGCGAGGTCCAGGCGCTTTACGACCTCGGCCACCGCGACCTCGGGGAGAACTATCCGCAGGAGCTGCGGGAGAAACAACCCGCGCTGCCCGCCGACATCCGCTGGCACTTCATCGGCCACCTGCAGCGCAGCAACGTGAAGTACATCGCACCCTACGTCCACCTGATCCACGGGGTGGAGGACGAACGCCTGCTCGACGAGATCGAGAAGCGGGCCCTGGGAGCGGGCCGCGTGATCGATGTGTTGCTCCAAGTGCACATTGCACAGGAAGAAACGAAGCACGGCCTTTCGCCGGACGAACTTCGGAACGCGGTGCACACGTGGCCTTGGGGCAATTGGCCCCACGTGCGGGTGCGCGGCCTCATGGGCATGGCCACGTTGACCGGCGACCGCGAACAGGTCCGAACGGAATTCCGGACGCTGTATGCGCTTTGGAGCGAGGTGCGCGGCACGGGGGTGTTCCCTGCTGCGGAGTTCAGCGAACTGAGCATGGGCATGAGCGGCGATGCCGACATGGCCGTGCAAGAAGGCAGCTCCATGGTCCGCATTGGCACGGCCATTTTCGGTGAGCGTAGCGCGTGAAGGATCCCCAGTGATCGACGGCGAACGGCAGGCAACCCTGATCGAAAAAGACGTCTATTCATATATCTTTCGGAAGCCCGGACCGATCGCCCATGCGTTTCTCTACACTGCTCCTCTCCTCCTCGCTCCTGATCGCCCTTCCGCTCGCCGCCCAGCGCAATTTGGAAGTGGGCGTTGCGGTGGGTGCCACCAACTACCAGGGCGACCTGGGCAACTACGCCGGCGCCGTGCAATGGAACGCCTTCCGGCCGGGCGTGCAGGTCTCGTTCCGCGACTTCCTGAACAACCCGAAGCGCTACGTGACCCGATCGCTCACCACCGAGGTACGGGCAGGCTGGTACCGCGTGGGGTATGAGGAGACCGACATGATCAAGGGGATGGACGTGAGCGAACTGCGCAACTACAAGCGCGGCCTCGGTTTCCGCACCGACCTCTACGGCGCATCGGGCCACCTGGTGCTCAACGCCTACCGCGAGCCCTACCAGCCGCTCTTCCAGCAGCGCTTTTTCATGTTCTTCCAAGTGGGCCTGGGCGTGTACTACGGGCGCCCCAAGGCCGACCTGTTCACTGGCGACATCGACATTGCCAACCGTTACCACTTCTGGGAAGATGGCACCGTGCGCAATGGCCCGCGCGATGACCCCAACGCGCAGGTGATCCAGCGCGATGGCCAGTACGAGACCGACCTGTACTCCTGGGTCACCGAGGGATCGGGCACGGTGAGCGACGTGAACAACCTGAGCCGGCCGTCGCCCTGGCACGTGGCCATGCCCATGGGTTTCGGACTGCGGTACATGCTGACCAAAAAGTTGAGCATTGGCATGGAGTTCAGCTACATGATGTTCTTCGACGACATGCTGGACAACGTGAGCGAGCGCTACGCCACCTATGCCGAGATCGACACCTACTACGCCAACGACCCCACCCGGCAGGAGCTGGCGCGCTACATCAGCGACCCCACCGGCTGGGGCACCGATGGCACCGTGAGCCGCATCACCAGCCGCAGGGGCAATCCCGGACTGCTGGACAACTTCAGCTACCTCAGCTTCGAGGTGAGCTACAAGTTCAGGCGGCGCCCCGGACGGCGCAGCACCATGAGCCTGCGGATCTGACCGCGGTCCGAGCCCTCCACGGACCTGTGGTACCGCTTCGTGCTTTGGCCCGCCGGTGCGACCTTTGCGCCATGAGCGACGCAGCCCCGAAAAAGAGCAAGTTGGACCTGGCCTTTGCCGCCCTGTTGAGCGACGATGATGCGCAAGTGCTGACCGCGCTGGCCCGTGTGGAGGACCAGGGCGATGCGCGCGCCATCCGCCCCTTGCTCACCGCTCTGGCCAGGAGCCGCGATGCCAAGGTGCAACAGCGCATCACGGGCATGCTCTACCAGATCAAGGTGAAGGACGCCGTGCCCGAGCTGATGGCCGCGCTGAACGAGCCCACCCTGCTGGACGTGCGCCGCACCATACTGGCCACCTTCTGGAACGCGGGCCTCGATGTGCGCGACCACTTGGACCGTTTCGTGGACCTGGCCGTGGAAGGCGATGCCGAAGAATGCTTCGAGTGCCTCACCGTGATCGAGAACCAGGAGATCTGGCCCGAGAAGGCCGCCCGTCTGGCATCGGCCAAGGCCCGCAAGGCCGCCGCCGCCGAGACCGATGCCTACAAAGGTGCCCTGCTGAACGACCTCGTGGCCGTGCTGGAGGAGCGCCTTGGTGCGGAGTGAACCTCGCGAACCATTGGGCGGCATCAAGCGTCCTTTATTTTTATCCCCCGACCACTTCCCCATGATGCGGATCACCCTGCCAGCCCTCCTGCTGGCGACCCTCAGCGCCTGCACCGAACCCGAACGGCTCGTGTACCAGAGCGATCCCATTCCTCTGGTGGCGGCAGGACCGCTGTTCGAAGGCACCAACACGGCACAAGGGGAATGGACCACCGGCCTGGAAGCCTTCCTGAAAGCGCAGGGCCACGACCTGACCCAGCTGCGTGAGGCCCGCCTCACCATGGCCATCCTGTCCGGCGCCGACAGCACCGGGCTCAGCGGCATCCGCAACGCGAGCATCCAATGGGTGGGCGGCGACGCAGGCATGCAGCAGGTGGCCGTACGCAACCCGCTGCCCCCGGACTCCAATGCCGTGGCCCTTACCGTGGCCGCCGACCAGCCCAAACTGGCCGACCTGCTGCGCACCGGCACAGTTACCGTGGTGGCCGACCTGGACCTCGACGCCGACAGTGACGCAGATCGGCACGTGATCGGCAGCTTCACCCTCGAACTCACCGTAGCACCATGAGAACCACCCTCCTGTTCATCGCCCTGCTCCTGCTTCCCCTGACCCGTGCGCACGCCCAGGCGCCGCCCGAACCCGGCGACCGCCTGATCGGCGTATGGGAGCCCAGCCACGGCAAGGCCCGCGTGAAGATCGAGAAGATCGGCGGCAAGTACTATGGCAAGATCGTGTGGCTGCGCGAGCCCAACGACCCCGCCACCGGAACGCCCAAGGTGGACAAGAACAACCCCGATGAGTCGCTGCGCACCGTGCCCTTGCGCGGTTACCGGCTGCTGAAGGACTTCATCTATTCGGGCAACAACGAGTGGGCCGAGGGCACCATCTACGACCCGGAGAACGGCAGCACCTACAGCTGTGTGATCATCCTGAAGGACGACAACACCCTCGACATCCGTGGCTTCATCGGCGTGAAGGCCCTGGGCCGCACCGATGTGTGGAAGCGCCTCCAGGCCAAGTGATCCATGGCGGCACGCACGCTCCTCTTCCTCGCCCTGCTGGCACCGGTCTGCTTGAAGGCCCAGCCGGACACCATTCCTGCTGCTGACGAGGAGGACTACAGCCAGTACGACGACCTCGGCTTCGCGGACGACAAGGCCAAGCGCTACGCCCATCCCAAGGTGCTCGACCTGAGCCCGCAGCGCTTCATCTCGGTGCTCTGGGATGCGCAGGGGGCCTACACCATGCAGAGCTCGCCCCTGGGCTCGTGGCCCGAGGAGGCCGATGCCCCGGTGGCCGAGGGATCCCGCGCCAATTACACCGGAGGCCTCCGCGTGCAGGCCAACATCCCGGTGGTGTCGCGCAACAGCATTGTGTGGCAGATGCAGGCCAACTACTGGGACGTGCGCTACGACCTGTCGCCCACTTTCATCACCGCCTCCTCCGCAGGACTGCACCGCATCCTGGGCGACCGCGGCCTGCGCACCACCGGATTGGGCACAACGGTCTTCAAACCGCTGAGCGAGACCGCCTTCCTGATCCTGCAGGCCAGCGCCGACCTCAGCGGCGACTACTACCTGGACGACCCGCAGCCCCTGGAATACCTGCGTTACAATGCGGCCGTGGTGTGGGGCAAGCGTCCGCACGACCGCCTGCAATGGGGCGTGGGCCTCAGCCGCACCTACCGCGCCGGGGCCATCAACTACATCCCGGTGGTGATGTACAACTTCACCGCGGCGAACCGTAAGTGGGGCACGGAGATCCTCTTTCCCGCGCGGGCCCACTACCGCCGCACCTTCAGCGCGCGGAGCC
Source organism: Flavobacteriales bacterium (assembly GCA_046306055.1). Taxonomy (GTDB): domain Bacteria; phylum Bacteroidota; class Bacteroidia; order Flavobacteriales_F; family PHOS-HE28; genus PHOS-HE28. The sequence goes on along the minus strand of JBKDXR010000045.1, from coordinate 13,022 downwards.
TGCTGCTCACCGGCTACGAGCTGGAAGGCCAGAGCTACCGCATCCAGGGCCTCAGCACCGACGCGTACAGCTTCGAGGTGCGCCGGGGCGAACTGCGGCTGCGGGCCGAATACCAGCGGCAGCTGAAAGGCTTCATCTGGATGAGCGTGCAGGCCGGCTACCGGCACGACTGGAGCTTCAACGCCGACGAACTGCCCGGGGGCGACGAGTTCTTCCGCGGCCTCTTCGGCGACCAGCCCTTTGCCATGCTGAACAGCCTGGGCGGCGCGCCATACGCACAGGTGGGCATCCACCTGGTAAGCCCGTAAGCGTAGACCGCTCAACACGAACGCGAGCACCGCATGTTCACCGAGACCCAGCGCTTCGACCAATGGTGGCTGCGGGGGCTCTTCGTGGGCATCCATGGCCTGTTCGCCTTCGGCACCTGGCAACGCTTCGGGGGGAACAGTAGCGCCCCGAACGACCTGCCCCCCACCGCCGTGCTGGTGCTGTGGGCCGTGGTGGCCTTGCTCACCCTCCTCTTCTTCCGCACCCGGCTGCACACCCGCGTGGATGCCAGCGGCGTGCAGGCGCGCTTCGCCCCCTGGCAACAGCGTGGGCGGCACATCCCGTGGGAGCAGGTGCAGGGCTGCCGCGTGCGCCGCTACCGCCCCCTCGTGGACCTCGGTGGATGGGGATGGCGCCGCTCGCTGAACGGCCGTCTGGAAGGCTACACCACCCGCGGCGACCAGGCCTTGGAACTGGACCTCGGCGACCGACGCAGCCTGTTGATCGGCACGCAACGGCCGGAGGAATTGGTGGCGGTGCTGCGGGTGTTGGGCAAAGGGTGACCTGCGCTCCGGAAAAGCGCCCCGTCGTTCGATCCATTACGGAACGGCCCAGAGCGAATACAGGCCCGATCGGGAAGAAGTGGGTAGTGCGCAACACACCGCACCGATGGCTAAATTGGGCGGGACCACATGGACAAGAAAGTCGTCGAACGGGAACAGGCTGTGAAACTGGAGCACTTGGTACACAAGGCCGAGCGCTGCATTGCCTTGCACTTCCCGTATGACGCGACGTTGGTACAAGCGGCCAAGCAGGCCGGGGCTAAATGGAGCGGTACGCACCGGTGCTGGTGGACACCCAACGGCCCGGAACACCTGCAGGCCATCTTCGCCGCGTTCAAGGGCAAGGCCTGGGTGGACATGAACGGCCTTCGGAAAAAGGAGGATGGGACCGCCGCCGCCCCGCGAACGACCAAGCAGCGCACCAGCACATGGACCGCCAGCCGCACGAAGAACGATCCGGCATCACCGGAACCCGTGCGTGCGAAGGAACATAAGGCCATACTTACTGAAGTGCAGGAGAGCGCACTGGCCGCCATGCGCCGCAAGCTGGAGATCGCCCGGTACAGCCCGAACACGATCGATACCTACCTGAACGCCACCAAGCAGGTCTTCCTGCGCTTCGCGGAGAAGCACCCCAACGACATCCGCACGGAGGACATCGAGACCTTCCAGCATGAGCTGGCCAGGAGCGGCAAGAGCAACAGCTACCTGAACCAGCTGGTGAACGCGGTGCGCTACTACTACAAGGATGTGCTGGGGGATGCCACCCGCGTGAAATTCATCGAACGACCAAGGAAGGAACGCAAACTGCCGTCCGTGTTGAGCGAAGAGGAGGTCGCGGCCATTCTGACCGCCCCCGGAAACCTCAAGCATCGATGCATGCTCATGTTGATCTACTCAGCAGGTCTGCGCCTGGGCGAGCTTCTTGGACTTGACCTTACGGACATCGACCGTGACCGTGGTCAGGTGCTGATCCGTGGCGGTAAAGGAGAAAAGGATCGCGTTTCGCTCCTAAGCCCGAAACTCCTGACATCACTCGACCTATACCTGGAGGAGTACCGCCCCAAGCGCCACCTTTTCGAAGGCCAGACCGGCTGGCGCTACTCCGAGGCGAGCGTGCAGGCGGTATTCCATGCGGCCAAGGACAAAGCCGGTGTTACCAAACCAGCTTCTGTACACACCCTTCGGCACAGTTTTGCCACCCACCTCTTGGAGAAGGGAACCGACCTTCGCTATATTCAAACCCTGTTGGGGCACTCCAGCAGCAAAACCACAGAGATCTATACCCACGTAAGCACCAAAGCCCTTGGAAAGATCCGTAGCCCATTGGATGACCTCGACCTATGACCTCGATCTAGGGTTTACTTGCCGCAATAGTGGAATAGCACCAACCACATAGGTGAAATAAACCCAAGATCTGGCACAACCCCCTAGTTATAGGGCATTAAAAACCTAATGAGAGACATTAAATTGTTAAAAGAAATTATCATATTGTCCATCCTTTGCTGGCAATCGACCCCTTTTTTATTTGGACAGACAAGTAAAACAAATATTTTAGCTCAAATTCCAATTTCTAAGTCGAACATATATTGGCTCGGTGAGGGACATGCTACGGCTTCGAACTACGATATTGCATTCGATTTATACTGTAAGATAGACTCGGCTGTTGAAGTTGACTATATACTTCTAGAGTCAAATTATTTGCAAACACACTATCTGAATAAATACATGAAATCAGGTGACAGCCTCATTTTAGATCTAGCATTTAGTATTTCAGTAGGCACTTTCGGATGGACAAAAGAACACAAATCATACTATGAAAGAATTTATGCCCACGAACTAAAGAAAGCAAAGGAAAGTCGCATTCAGTTTGTAGGCATAGACATTGAGCACTCGTACTGGCATTCCCATAAGTTTTTGATTGATTCGCTTCTTCCTTCGACTATCTCTGACACTAATAAGGTAATTAGTCGAATTAGGCAGCCCTTGAGATACAGCATTGATTATTTTAAATACTACTCACAACTATATGATGATATTTTGAAAAATGAAAACGGTTATAGATTAATACTTGGAGAAAGATTTGATGTAGTCAAATACCTTGTTAAAAACATTTATAATATTTCTTACTGCCAATCATTACCAGCTAATTTATGGAACAAAACCCGTGATAGTTTGATTTACGAAAATTTCAAATGGCATGACCAAAGTTTACGCTTCGCTCAAAAAGTTGCGTTCGGTCTTTGGGGTACAGACCACATCTACCAAGCGCCAACAAAAGAGGGAACTACTTTTATTGCAGGGCATATTGCAAAGCAACAACCTGAAATAAAGCAAACAGGTTATAGGATGCTGTATACGAAATCATCATTTAATTTACCAACCTTTTTCATTCCTAATTTTGCAAGATGGATCTTTGGAGATAAGAAATATATAAGAACAAAAGCTTTAAACAATGATAAAATATGGTCAAAAGTAACTGGTTTACATTTCTTGAAGAAAAGAAAAAAAAGAGAACTGAAATATCCTCTCCATGTAGACAGCATTCCCAAAAAAATAGATTTAGTTGGTAATAGAAAAAAAGGTCTTCAGAACCATGACTATTTTCAATACGTCATTCTTGTAAAAAATTCACCGGCATGTATACCACTAAAAAATCAATTTTAAGTGGAATGGTAAGAATGTATAAAAATTTAACGCCCTATAACAGCAGCTACCCAAAAGGCGGGGTTTCGTGTGCCAAAGACAGTTTTGTGGTAAATTCAACATCAGTTTTTCAAATCAAGTTTTGTGGTAAAAGTCCCGCCCTTCGGGTAGCTACAAACCGTTAGGCACAATGTAAACAAACAAATTAAATATGATTATGAAATATTTGACAACTGCACTATTAATTTCATTTTTGACTGCATGTGGGGTACAGCAAAAGTTGAGCGTTTCCTATAGACTAAGTCCTGGAATGACAAAATCCGAAGTTGAAACAATAATGGGTCCGCCTGTGAAAAGCGATTTCAAGCAAAACGTTGAGGAGTGGCATTATTGTAAGACAGGTATGAGTTCAGACGAGTTCTTGGCTTTGTTTTTTTACGAAGGCAAATTGGTAGAGAAACTAAACTACACAGTGACTATTGCTGACACAAGAGGAGCTTATGGTTCTTGTGAAAAATTTATTAAAATGGGTAACTACCGAGAACCAGACAAGGTTATAGAACTACGAATGAGATAAGGATTCACTGTGCCTAACACGGGTTTTGCGTCAGGCGGGATGACGTTCAAACTTGAAACTTTGTGCTTCTAATGAGCTTTAGTAACAAATTGAAACTTTGCGCTCTGAAACCCGTCCGAACGCAAAGCCCGAAAACGTTATGCCCAATTTTTAGAAAAATAGAACCATGAAAATATTTACAGTAGATACTTTTACAGATAAACCTTTTACAGGAAACCAAGCTGGGGTTTGTATTCTTGATAAAGAGATAGATGATAGTTTAATGTTACAAATTGCTAAAGAACTAAATTATTCAGAGACAGCATTTGCTTTACCGCTTAAAGAAAATTTTAATAAATTTAATTTGAGATGGTTTACCCCAAAACAAGAAGTAGATTTATGTGGACACGCAACATTAGCAACTTCTAGAGTACTTTACGAAATTGGATTAGTAAATAAAAATCTTTCTATAGATTTTGAAACAAGAAGCGGTGTTTTGGTAACTAATATTTCAGGAGAAAAAATAATAATGAACTTCCCATCAAGACAAGTAAATCAGAGTAATGCAGACGAAATCATCATTAAATTTACCCAAGCAAACCCAGTCTTTGTTGGGATTGATGAAAATTGGTGCTTGGTGGAGCTAGAGAATGAAAAAGCAGTAAAATCAATAACTCCTAATTTTGAATTATTAAAAACTCATACGCAAAAGGTTTTTATAATTACAGCTAAATCTGATAATCCAGAGTTTGATTTTGTTTCTCGATGTTTTGGTCCAGCGGTTGGAATAAATGAAGATCCAGTTACAGGATCAGCACATTGTTATTTGGCTCCATATTGGACAGACAAGCTAAAGAAGAAAAAATTAATAGGCTTTCAAGCTTCAGCGAGGACAGGAAAAATAGAGTGTGAATTAATTGAAGACGGACGAGTACTTTTGACTGGGGAAAGTTTAATAATGTGTGAAATAAAACAAAACTGGGCATAACAGGCGTTTGGCTCAATGGAGGGTGCAGTGGTTAATTGAACATTCTACCTCGCATCAACTTTTGTGGTATAATGACAGTTTTGTGCTCCGAAATCCCCCACTGCGCCAAGCCCGAAAACGCTTGCCGCAAACCGCCCTCGTCCCATTGACAACTTCCGTTTAGCGATGAACACTTCGTCCAGGAACCAGATCACGAAAGGCGGCCTGCGGCAAGCGCAGGAACTGATCATCACCACCGCGACCATGATCGAGGGTTACCACATCTCCACCGACAAGGCGCTCCTGGACCTCGACGCCATCCATGCCTTCCTCTCCACCAAGGCCTACTGGTGCCTGAACATCCCCAGGGAGCGGGTCCTGCGCTCCATCGCGCATTCGCGCTGCTACGGCGTGTACAAGGGCACCGAGCAGGTCGGCTTCGCGCGCGTGATCAGCGACATGGCCACCATCGCCTACCTGGGCGATGTCTACATCGAGGAGGCGCACCGCGGCCGGAGACTTTCCAAGTGGCTGGTCGGGACCATCATGAACGACCCGGAACTGCAGGGGTTGCGGCGATGGATCCTGCTCACCGGCGATGCCCACGGCCTGTACCGGCGGCACGGCTGGACCGACCTCGCGGACCCGACGCGGTGGATGGAGCGGCACGACAAAGAGGTGTACGGTCGCTGAGCAGGCAGATCATCGATGGCTTCACCGGAGCATCGAGCCTGCGCCGGGCCACCGGGCATGTGACACTGCTTCGTTGACAGCGGTGAACACCGGGGCCCTTTCGTGTGAAAGGGCTGGCGCAGCGAGCCGATGCACCGATGCCCCGCACGTTCGGGTATCTTAGCCGCTGCATGCAGCACCCAAGCGCTCCGGAAGGCCTCATCGACCTATTGGCCCTCGCCGCCCTTCGCGGCGGAAGCTTCAATGAACAGGTGTTCCAGGTGAACGACCACTGCCTGCGTATCGCCGTCAACGCGGACAGCACGTACCCCTGGCACCGGCATGTGCGCACCGACGAGGTCTTCATCGTCCTGGAGGGCTGCCTGCGCATCGAGTTCGCCGATGGCGGCAGCGTCGACCTACGGCCATTCTCCGCGTGCAGGGTTCCTGCGGGCACCATCCACCGGACCACGGCCATCGGTCGCACGGTGAACCTGTGCATCGAGGCGGACGGGGATGACACCGAGTTCATGCCGGACCATGCGGATGAAGCCCCTGATCGACGTGGGCATGACGCCGGGCAGCAGACAGCGGCGCCGATGCTCTGATACGCTGACCCGAACATGATGCGCACCCTCCTGCTCCTTCCCCTCGCCCTGCATGCGCTGGTCGCCCTTTCCGTGCCCGGCACCCGCTTCTTCCACCGCGCCGGCGGCGTCATCATGGACCCGGACGGACAGCCCTTCCGGATCAAGGGTGTGAACGTGAGTTGCTGGCTCTACCAGGAGAACTACGTGCTGGGCGGGGCGCAGACGGCCCAGAAGACGACCGCCGCCAGGGTCTCGTCCGTGATCGGCGCCGAGGCTTACCAGCAGCACCTGAAGACCATGACGGACTCCTTCCTGGTGGCCGAGGACGTGCGGCTCATGAAGCGCATGGGCATCAACTGCGTGCGGATCGGGTTCGATGCGGTGCTGTTCAATTCGGAGCGCACCGAGCAATGGTTCTTCAACAGTCTGGACCGCCTGATGCCCGTGTTCAAGGAGACCGGCATCGCCGTGCTGCCCGTCATGATGGTGCCGCCGAAGGCTCCGGACAAGCTGTGGTGCACCGGCTACGTGAAGGGCGATACCATGCTGTGGGACTCCCCCGCCGCTCAGCGCAGGACCATCGAGATCTGGGCCCGCATCGCGGCACATTACAAGGACGAGGAGATGATCCTTGGCTACGACCTGCTCAACGAGCCGTCCCTCGCGAAGAAGCGCGAGCTGGAGCTCCTGGACGTCTACGGGGACATCACTGCGGCCATCCGTGCGGTGGACAAGCACCACATGATCGTGTATGAGGGGAACAACCACGCCAACGACCTGGACGTGCTGGCACGGTACGACAACCTGCTGGATGCGAACGGGGCCTATTCCTTCCACTTCTACACCTGGTTCGGGCTGAAGATGACCAAGCACCTGCCGCGCTTCATGAAGAGCGCCAGGCAGCACGATCGTCCCGTGTTCTGCGGGGAGTGGGGCATCAACCGCATGGCCGCCATCGGGGAGCAGGCCGCCTTGATGGACGCCGAGCCGGACCTTGACGGATGGACCATCTACATGTGGAAGGGCCTGAAGCTGCCCACGGGCCCGGAGGAGAAGAAACGGCCACCCTACTACGGCAACTGGTTCTTCATCCCCTTCAAGGACCTTCACATGTCGCTCCTCACCTTCGACATCGACCCCACCACGCGGGATGTGATCGACTGGATGTCGAACGTGAAGCGTGCACGGCAGCCTAGCGCACAGGAGCTTCAGCAGGCGCTGGAGCGCGTGGTGCAGGTGTCGCAGCTGGAGCGCTGCAGCTACAACGAGGCGCTGGTAAGGGTGCTGGGGTTCTCCCTTCCCGATAAATAATGACCTTGTCCGAGGCCGTTGCAGGGTCTCCCCAGGCACGAGGAGACCCTGCCGGCCCGGTTGCCCACCTGCATTGGGCAGGCACCTGCCGACCGCTCACCAGCGCACCATCCGCTGCACCAGTCGCTGGCCGCTTTCCTGCCCACGCAGTTCCACGAAGTAGACGCCCGGCGCAAGATCGGTGAGGTCCAAGGTGGTGCGCTCGCGGAACGCCGCTCCGATGGCCACCTGTGCACCGCTCACATCCAGCAGCGCCAGGCCGTAAACCTCCGGGCCGTTCACATACACGCTCAACCCGCCATTGGTTGGATTGGGGAACAACAGCATGCCCGACTCCACGGCGGGTGTGCCTGCAGCGGAGGTGGGAAACTCCACCTCGGGACCCAGCACGGGCAGGCTGATGTGGCTGGGATGGTCCGGCGAGATCTGGATGGCGTTCACCGCCACGCGCGGGGACATGGCCGTGCCGTTGAACAGGTAGCTCTGCCCATCGTCCGGTTCACGACGGAAGAACTCGCCCGGGTTGATGGGCAGGTTCGGATTCACCTGGTAACGCTCGTAGTTGCTGCTGGAGATCAACACCTTGATCCGGTGGTCCACCCCGAAGGTGTAGGCGATGGGCAGCAGGTTGAACTCGTATTCCACCACATCGCCGATGGCGATGTTGGTGAACGGGATGTCGTCCACCGGGTGCGGGTACTCCATGTCGCCCGCGATATCATGGACCAGGGCTTTCGCGTAGTCGCGTGCCCGGGCGTTCACCGCACCCTCCTGCACGAAGTACTCACGACCGTCGGGGTACACGTCCACGATACGGACGAAGAAGTCGGTATCCGTGGGTCCATCGGGTACGCCGGGGATGCTGCTGCTGGCCCACAGGCGCGCCCGCGGGAAGCCCACGATGCTGAGGGAATCCTCCGTGATGGGTTCCGTCATGAACTGGATCACCCCTTCTCGGTCCATGGTGGTGGACGCATACAGCGGGTTGGCCAGGTCGAACTGCCCCTGGCTGTCGCGCACCCCGTCCGGTGTGCGTTCCAGCATGTTGGAGCCTCCGATGGTGCGCACGGGATCATCGGGATCGTGCACATAGCTCACGGCGCCTTCATCCGTGGTGGGCGGCAGGTAGCTGAGCACGCTATCCTGGTGCAGGTAGAGCAGGCGGCGATGCACCGGGTCGTTGGGGCCGCCCTCGGCCAGTGGGAAGCTGTCGGTGGCAAGCCAATAACTGCCCAACAGGGCGTTGCTCGCATGGGGATCATCATTGGGGCCGATCACATAGAAGCGCACGTTCGGGACGTCTGCGGGGTCGGAGAAGTCGCGGACCGGAATACCATTGATCGCCCCCCCGCCCAAACCCGGGATCAGGGCAGGCAGCGGAATGGGCGGCAGGGTGATGCCGGTGGATCCATTGCCCAGCAGCGGCACCTCCCAGCTCAGCTCTGCGGAGATCCCGGTCACGGACTGCTGGCCCGCCAGCACGCGCAACAGGTCTTCGAAGGGCAGCCGGACGGTATCCGCCGGCACACGGAGCCGCAGGAAGGCCGTGCCGGCGAAGGGGATCTCCGCCGAGGCGATCACGGTGGGGTTGTTCGAAGGTGGCAGGATGAACACGGGCTCGCGGTACTCAAAACCATTGCCGTCGCAGCGATAGTTGAGGTTGTATCGGTACCAGGCGAGCACCTCGGACCGTGCTGCCGCACCGATGTCGAGACTGCCGCTGTTGAAGGATTCGAAATCGATGCCGAGCACATCGGATACGTTCTCCGGGTAGGTGCGGTCACCGGTGGTGAGCTGTCCGATGGTCTGGTGCGCCCACGGGCCGATCACCATCTTCTGCAGGCCGCGGCTGGGAAGGTCGCTACTGAGGTGCTTCCGCATGTAGGCCCAGGTCTCCAGCTGCCCATCGGTGAAAATGTCGTACCAGCCCGAGAGGTGGTAGGCCCCCACCTCCATGTTGGTGTAACGGCTTTGCACAAGGCCCGGTCGCGGAGTGCTGCCGAAGCCCAGGATGCCCTCCGGGTCGCTATCGGGCACATCGATCACCACGCCGTTCACGGTCCTGCCCTTCGTCACCGATTCACCGTTCGCATCGACCATGGCGCGGGATGCATCCATCTCCAGTCGTCCGAGCGAACGCGGATAGAGGCCTGCAAGGGTGAGGCCTCCCTGCCCATCGGGATAGCGCAGGGCCGTGAAGTGGTCCACGGCCAGTTCGGCCGCATCGAACATGTTCTCCTGGTAGGTCCGTGGCACCCCGTTGATGTCGACGGTCTTGGGCAGGTCCCAGTCGCTGGAACTGTGGAGGTTGTTGTCGGGACCATCATCCGTACCATTGAGGTCATCGTCGGTTCCGCTGTAGATCTGGCCGCGCAACCAGCCCGTCACAAGGCCGTGCCGCATCACCCCGTTCTGGAAGGCTGTGCTCTTGTAGAACTCCATGGGCGCCACGATCGCAAAGAGCGCCTTCAGGCCCGGTTCGTTGCTATTGATACGGTGTGCGGCAGCCGCCTGATATTGGTTGTAGCCCAAGGCCGAAGCACCGAACATGGCGATGCGTCCGTTGTAGATGAGGCCTTCCGTCTCAGGGATGCCATCGCCGTCCAGGTCGTACCACCGCTTCAGGTGGTTGCGGATGTACTCCACACTGTTGTAGCCGTCCTCGTTCCGGTTGCTGCTCCGCGGATCCGACGGGTCCAGCTCATCGAGCGCGTGGGTGAAGCCGGGGTGGATGGCATTTTTGTTCCACGAATCCGTGATCAGCGGGAAATAGACCCCATCGGACGTGTAGCGACCCCGCATGTCCTGGTTGGCGAAGGCATACCCGAGCAGCGAGAACACGGCGCCCTCCACGCTGGTGCCGTTGCCCTTGAAGTAGGGCGTGCGGGAGAGCACCATCGGCATCTGGTACGGATTGGGGTTGGGCACCATCTGCCCGGCATTGCAATCGAAGATGCTGTCGTAGATGAGGAACTGCACGTTGCGACCGATCAGCTCGAACTGGTAATCGATGGTCGATGCATTGAACACGCCTTGCAGGAAGCCCGGCACACCGATGCTCACCGGAACCACCAGGCTGTCGCGCGTGATGGGCAGGTACACGTCGGACCGCAGCCGGGTGCTGTCCGGCATGATGAAATCCAGCGGCATCGGAGTGGTGAGCTCGAACAGGTCATCGAGCTGGCCGTTGGGCTGGCCCTGGGCATGTGCCGCGGGACGGGCCAGTATGGAAAGGGAAGCGATAAGGAAGACCGAACGCAGGGAGGTGAATGTCTTCATGGGGCTCACTTGGCGCCTGTATGGGAGATCGCCGCTTCGAATATAGGGCACGATGCCGAACGACGGAACACATGGTGCCTTGGTGTCTCCGTGCATCCATTTCGGGACTTCACACGCATTTCCCATGAAGAACACGACACGCTCTTTTCGCCCCTTTCCCGTCCTGATGTAAATCCATGCCGCGCTTGCCGTGTTGGGGTGCCCGGCCCTCGGCTCCGCACAGGCCACCGGTTGGAACAATGGGGGCGGAAAGCCCGACGGCGAGACCCTGAGCGGAGCATCGCGGAGACGAAGGGCGAGCCGGTACGCCCACACCTCGACTACGCTCGGTGTGTCACGTACCTGCATATTCCTCCGATACTGCCCCCACACCTCGTCCTTCGGCTCCGCTCAGGACTCGCCCCCGTCAGCTGCCCCAGCGAGCAATACTTCGTCGCCTCCATCAGCACCTCGGATCCCGCTCTAGCGTCCGTAGGCCTCGTGCCACGGTCGCTACGGCGGAACTGCGCGCTGCTCAGCATGCGCTCGTACCGGATCATTTCTTCCCCTTGCTTCCTTTCCTTTTCACGATACCGAACTCCACAAGCTCATCAAGGAACTGCTCGTAGGTGATGCCCAAGGTCATGAGGCCGGTGACGATATGCAAGCTTGGCACCTCATCGAAGTGGTGGTCCACTGTTACAGGTCGCATCAGTTTGCGGTGGGGTTCCGGAAAGTCGAAACGTTCGTGTGAGCCAGACTTGCGGCCCTAGCCCACAAGCCCCTTCTTCTTCAAGTACTCCAGGTAGTCGCGTAGGGCGATCGGCTTGGGCCGCATGCGTTACGCCGGGATGGCCAGCTTGCTGGTGAAAAAGGTGGGCTTGCCTGCTTGCGCGTGGAGCAGGTTCGCCACGCTCACCTGGTCCACACCGGAGGGCGGTACAGCGAAGCCAGTGTCCAAGCTGTGTTCCACGCTGCGAAAGAGAAAGCCGGTATCGCCAAACCAGCCACCGTGCATACGCTGAGCCATTCGTTCGCAACCCATCTTTTGGAGAAGGGCACCGATCTGCGCTATATTCAGACCCTGTTAGGTCATTCGAGCAGTAAAACGACGGAGATCTTCATGCTGAGCTTGTCGAAGCATACACCCATGTCAGCACCAAGGCTCTTGGCAAGATCCGAAGTCCCCTCGATGACCTTGACCTCTGAGCTTGATCTAGGCTTTACGTGCCGCAATAGTGGAATAGCACCAACCACATAGGTGAAATAAACCCAAGATCTGGCACAACCCCCTAGTTATACACAATGCAAACAAGGCAGGTAGTGCTACACCTTAACAAAAGAGAAAACAAAATTAAGAATATTTTAAAATAGAGAAAAATGCACCTTAAACAAATACTCTTAGTGGTGTTTTTTAATTTACTTTTTGTGCAAACTAATGCTCAACTAGTAATAAATGAAGGAAGCAATAAAAATTACCCCACCATTTTGGATGAAGATGGCGATTATGAAGATTGGATTGAAATTTACAATGCAGGGCCAACTCCGATAGATCTTTACAACTACAGTCTCAGCGACAATTCAAACCCAGGTGAATGGTCATTTCCGCATCAAATTATTCAGGCCAATGAGTACATAATAGTTTTTTGTAGCGGAAAAGACAGATTCGCATCATCTCAATTTACAAATGTTTTAACAGATAGCACATTTACACCACAAACAGGTTGGAACACCCATCATTTTACGACTCCGTTCTATTGGGACGGCGTATCAAATATTGTTTTGAATCTTTGCACCTACAACTCGTTTTACCAATGCAATTCCATTCATTCCCAAAGTTCCACAATATATAATTCGGCTACTATTGCATTGAATTACCCAGGTTCCGCATGCGGATTCAGCGGTGGAAGCAATGCCCAGCAGCGCCCAAATATTCGCTTTAACTCAACCAATGTAGGCACGGGCACCTTACAGAATGGCTACTACGACTATCCTTCGGCTTACAGCAACTGGTACGAAGGTGCTCGCCAACAATACCTTTACACGGCAACTGAATTGATATCAGCTGGCCTTTCAGCTGGAAACATAGATTCGCTTGCGTTTGATGTAATCGCAACTTGTCCAACAAATTTCCAGTTGTTTGAGTTAAGTCTAGCAAATACTGGAATCAATTCATTACAAACGAACTTTAT
>JBKDXR010000044.1:0-9161 GCA_046306055.1 Flavobacteriales bacterium | reverse complement strand
GTGAACAGCGCCGATGGCAAGCACCTGCGCTCGCTCTTCGAGGGCCAGCGCACCGCCGGGGAGCATCGCTACGAGTGGTCCACCGTAGACCTGTCGCCAGGTGTTTACTACGTAACGCTCCTCTTCGAGGGGCAGCCCTTGGTGAAGAAGGCCGTCAAAGTGGCCCGCTGATCAACCGATCGTAGAGAGGATGGGCCCGGCCACCTGCCGGGCCCATCACTTTCCCGCCCCGGTTACCTTTGCGCCCTCATCATGGCCACCACCACCATCAACCCCGATACCGCGCCCGCTGGCGTGGACACTGCCAAGAAGCTCGGTCTGCTGCCCGAGGAATTCGACAAGATCAAGGAGATCCTGGGCCGTACCCCGAACTTCACCGAACTGAGCATCTTCAGCGCCATGTGGAGCGAGCATTGCTCGTACAAGAACTCCATCAAGCAGCTGAAGACCCTGCCCCGCAGCGGTCCGAAACTGCTGGCCGAGGCCGGGCAGGAGAATGCCGGCCTGGTGGACATCGGCGACGGATGGGCCTGCGCCTTCAAGATCGAGAGCCACAACCACCCCAGCGCCATTGAGCCCTATCAGGGTGCGGCCACGGGTGTGGGCGGCATCAACCGCGACATCTTCACCATGGGCGCGCGCCCCATCGCACAGCTCAACAGCCTGCGTTTCGGCGACATCAGCAAGGAGAGCCGCAGCCGCTGGCACATGCGTGGCGTGGTGAAAGGCATCGGCGACTACGGCAACGCGTTCGGCGTGCCCGTGCTCGGCGGCGAGGTCTACTTCGATCCCTGCTACACCACCAACCCGCTGGTGAACGCCATGAGCGTGGGCATCGTGCGCACCGATCGCGTGATCAGCGCCACCAGCCACGGCAAGGGCAACCCCGTGTTCATCGTGGGCAGCAGCACCGGCAAGGACGGCATCCACGGCGCCAGCTTCGCCAGCAAGGACATCACCGAGACCAGCATGGACGACCTGCCGGCCGTGCAGGTGGGCGATCCCTTCATGGAGAAACTGTTGCTCGAAGCGTCCTTGGAACTGGCGCAGACCGATGCCATCATCGGCATGCAGGACATGGGCGCTGCGGGCATCACGTGCAGCACCAGCGAGATGAGCGCCAAGGGCGAAGCGGGCATGGACATCCACCTGGACCGCGTGCCCACCCGTCAGGAGGGCATGCGTGCCTGGGAGATCCTCCTCAGTGAGAGCCAGGAGCGCATGCTGGTGGTGGTGAAGAAGGGCCGCGAGGCCGAGGTGAAGGCCATCTTCGACAAGTGGGACCTGAACTGCGTGGAGATCGGTACCGTGACGGATGGCGGGCAGATCCGCTACTACATGCACGGCGAACTGGTGGCCGAAGTGCCCGCCGAGAGCCTGGTGCTGGGCGGTGGCGCCCCGGTGTACACCCGCGAGCAGAAAGAGCCGGCCTACATCGCCGAGAACAAGAAGTTCAAGCTGGATGATGTGGACGAGCCCGCTGACCTGAAGGCGGTGGCCTACGACCTGCTGGCCAGCCCCAACATCGCCAGCAAGCGCTGGGTGAGCGAGCAGTACGACACCATGGTGCGCACCAATAACATGAGCACCAACGCCCCCAGCGATGCGGGCCTGGTGCTGGTGCGCGAAACGGGCAAAGGCCTGGCCGTGTCCGTGGATTGCAACGGCCGCTACGTGCACGCCGATCCTTACACCGGCGCCATGATCGCGGTGAGCGAGGCCGCGCGCAACATCGCCTGCACCGGCGGTGAGCCCTGCGGCGTCACCAATTGCCTCAACTTCGGCAACCCCTACGATCCCGAGGTCTACTGGCAGTTCGCGCAGGTGATCAAGGGCATGGGCGATGCCTGCCGCTCTTTGGAAACGCCAGTGACCGGTGGCAACGTGAGCTTCTACAACCACACCGTTACCGAACAGCGCAACATCCCGGTGTTCCCCACGCCCACGATCGGCATGGTGGGCATTGTGCCCGATGTGAGCAAGCGCATGAGCCTCGACTTCAAGCAGAAGGGCGACCTCATTTTCTTGATCGGCAAGGTGGTGGACGACATCGCCAGCAGCGAGTACCTCACGCGTATCCACGGTATCGAGCGCTCCCCGGCGCCGTACTTCGACCTCGATGAGGAGAAGCGCCTGCACACCATGTTGCTCATGCTTATCCGGCAGGGGCTCATCAATGCCGCGCACGACGTGAGCGATGGGGGCATCTGGACCACCCTGGTGGAAATGGCCCTGCCGCGTGGCCTCGGCTTCGATGTGGTCACCGACAGCGAGGTGCGCGAGGATGCCTTCCTCTTCGGCGAAGCACAGGGCCGCGCCATCGTCACTGTGGACCAGGACAACGAGGATGAGTTCCTGGACCTGATGGCCCAGAGCCGCGTACCCAGCATGCTGCTCGGCCACGTGACCCAGGGCAAGCTCGTGGTGGACGATGAGCGTTTCGGCACCATCGACGAGGCCCGCAAGGTCTACGAAGAGGCCATTCCCACCATCATGAACGAACAGTAGGCCGTTCCATCTGTTCCTTTCCCGAACCGAACTTTCACAATACAGAAATGCCTCAACCCCGTACCCTTGGCACCCTCCCCGGCGTGGGCACCACCGCACCGCAGCTGCGTTTTGTCAAACAGGACCGTACCGATGCCGACCTCGCCTCGTTGAAGGGGCATGTGGTCGTGCTGCTATCCGTGCCCAGCCTCGATACCGGCGTGTGCGCTAACGAGACGCGCACCTTCAACCAGAAGGCCGCAGGGCTTGGCGCCCATGTGCTGGTGGTAAGCATGGACCTGCCGTTCGCCATGAAGCGGTTCTGCGATACCGAGGGCATTACCAACGTGCACACCGGCAGCGATTTCCGCTATCGCGACCTGAGCGAGAAGTGGGGCGCGGCCATTGCCGAAGGCCCTATGCAGGCCATTACCTGCCGCGCCGTGTGGGTCATCGACAAGGAAGGCGTGATCCGCTACCACGAGCTGACCCCCGAACTGGGTAGCGAACCCGACTACGATGCGGCCCTGAACGCGGCCAAGGGTCTGCTCTGATCCGGAACAGAACGAGGAACGCCCGCGCTGGTTCTCCAGGGCGGGCGTTCGCGTTGAAGTGGATCGGTTCAGGCCGAGCGATGGCGGCGCGCCAATGCACGGTCCACGGCTGCGAGCACCAGCAGGCTTGCGGAAAGGCCGGCCAGCCAAAGTGCCCAGTTGCCGGTGGCGGGTAGCGTTGCGCTGATCGTGCGTAAGGCCTCGCTCACTGGTCCGTCGGTGGCCTCCGCGTGGCCCGACCCGAGCAGGCCCCACACCAGCACAACGACCGTCATGATGATGATGCCGATCCACGCACCGCGCCCCAGGATGGGCTTCACCGGCGTGGGTCGCAACAGCGGCGTAACGGCCACCCGGGCCATGATGCGGTCCGTGAGGTCCCTGTCCGGCCCGGTACGCCCTGCCGCTTGGAACAGGTGGTGGAGTTCGTCCTTGGGGTCAGGCATGTTCCAAAATTAGACGTTGCGCTTCGGGGCCGTGGGTGGCCTGGATCACGTCCAGCAATTTCTTGCGGGCACGGTGCAGGCGCACTTTCACATTCGACGCGCCCAGTCCGGTGATGGTTACGATCTCTTCCACGCTCAGTTCCTCCAAATGGTAGAAGCTCAGGATGGACGCGTCCTCCGGGTCCAGTCGCGCCAAGGCATGGTCCAGGAGCTGCCTCAGCTCGTTGCGGTGGCCGGTGGTATCCGGGGCGCTGGCCGGATGGTGCGGCAGTTCATCCAACGAGGTGTCCTCGGTCCGCCGTTTCCGTCCTTGGCTGATGGCCGTTCGGTAGGCAATGCTGTACAACCAGGTGCTGAACTTGGCGTTGCCCCCGAAACCGGCAAGGTGCTGATAGGCTTTCACAAAACTGTCCTGCGTGGCCTCCTCGGCCTCCTCGGTGTTCCTCAGTATGCGGTAGCAAACGGTGTACACCATCCGCTGGTAGTGGCGCACCAGCTCCGCGTAGGCCCTGCTGTCGCCGGCCAGGATGCGTTGGATGATGCTGCTGTGGTCCACGGGCGTGTAGCGGATTGGACGCTGGTAGGGTGGTGCTCGGTTACAAAGTGAACTGCCCTGATCGCCGCGGCCAAGCCAACTGGTACGACCGGCGCGTGAACGACTTGCGGACCTGCCATGGATGCGGATGAACGGATCGTAACCGGTGTGCGATCGGTTGCGTCAGATGGACAAGGACCGAGGCAACGGGCCATCAAGTGCACCACGAACCCAACACGCATCATGGACATCACAGCCACCATCGCTATCGTCATGGTCTTCTCCACCGTCTTCGGATTGACCTACATCTACTTCACCACGCGCCATCGCGAACGGATGAACATGATCGACAAGGGTCTCGCGCCAGGCCTTCACCGCCCGATGGCCGATCACTTGCGCACCTTGAAGAACGGGATGTTGCTCATTGGCGTGGGCCTGGGTTGTGTGGCCGGTCACCTCTTCCAGCGCGCCACCATGCCCGTTGGCGATGACAACCCGATGCCTTTCTTCGTGGGCATGGCCATCTTCGGCGGGCTGGCCTTGGTGCTCTTCTACACCTTCTTCGGTCGCAAGCAACAGGGTTGAATTTCGGAGGCGGTCGTGAACAGGGGCTGGTCCATAGGGACCGGCCCTTGTTGTTCCGTGGCATTGGGGCGGCGCCTACTTTCGCGGCCAATTAGCACGCCAACAGGCATACCTAATGCGCCGCATCATTACCCATGTGTTCCGATGGATCGGTGCCGGGCTCTTTTGGTTCCTGCTGGTCTCCGTGCTCTGGGCCGGTCTGCTGGGCATCGTGGAACCGCCCGTAACGTGGGTCATGCTGCAGCAGAAGCACGAGCAAGGGGCGATCGAACGCTCCATGGTCGATTGGACGGCGATCTCCAGGAACATGCCTTTGGCGGTAATGGCCTCGGAGGATCAACGGTTCATGTTCCACAGTGGCTTCTCCTGGGAGGCCATGCGCAAGGCCATGGAAC
This sequence comes from Flavobacteriales bacterium, assembly GCA_046306055.1. GTDB lineage: Bacteria > Bacteroidota > Bacteroidia > Flavobacteriales_F > PHOS-HE28 > PHOS-HE28. Next base: position 4,159 of record JBKDXR010000044.1, on the reverse strand, counting down.
GGAACAAGAAAGGGAAACGCATACGCGGCGGCAGCACCATCAGCCAGCAGACCGCCAAGAACGTGTTCCTCTGGCCGGGCCGCACCTATGTGCGTAAGGGGCTCGAGGCCTGGTTCACCGTGCTCATCGAGCTGCTCTGGACCAAGGAGCGGATCTTGGAAGTGTACCTGAACGTGGCGGAAATGGGCAAGGGGGTCTTCGGCGTGGAGGCGGCAGCCCGCCATTGCTTCGATCGGTCGGCCTCCAAGCTCACGGCATCGCAAGCGGGACTTATCACGGCCACGTTGCCGGCCCCACGGCGGTTCAGCTGCACCAGTCCTTCAGGCTACATCCGCAGCCGCCAGCAATGGGTGGTGCGCCAGATGGCCAACATTGGCGATGTGCTCGATCCCGAGGTCAGACGTAAGCGCGAGGAGAAGATCGAAAAGGAGGAAAGGCGCAAAGCGGAACGTGAGGCACGTCGCCGGAAGAAGGCAAGGTGAACGGATTCACCGTTTGAATTCGCCAGGTATTTCCACCGCAGTGGGGTAGGCGAACTCCAGTCCTGCGGTATGGAACCGGCGCAGCAGTTCCAAGTGAACAAGGGATTGGGTGTGCATGATGTCCGCACTTTTACGGATGTGGTAGGCGAACAGGATGCTTAGTGAATAGTCCTTGAACGCGTGGAAGGAGACCACTCGTTCCTGTTCCAGAACATCCTGGTGGTCGTCCACCAACTTGTTCAAAAGGGCCAGGGCCTCCTCGATCTTTTCAGGCGGTGTTTCATAGACCAGTCCTAGTTCGTGGCGTATCCGGCGTGCCGGTTCATTGGTCACGTTCTCCAGCACACTGTCCGTGAACTTGAAGTTGGGCACCACCACGATGGGGCCGTCCAATGTGCGTATCCGTGTACTGCGGATGCCCACCTCCTGCACCACGCCATCGTAGCCGGCCACTCGTACCCGGTCGCCGGTCTGGAACGGCTTGTCAGCGAACACCGTGATCCCACCGAAGATATTGGCCACCGTATCCTTCGCCGCCATGGCCATCGCCAGACCACCGATGCCAATACCCGCAAGCAACGCACCAACATTGTAACCGGCGTTGTTCAAGGCAAGCACGATGCCCATGGCCCAGACCAGTGCCTTCGTGGCACTGCGCACCACGGGCACCAACTGGCTCTTGATCACAGTGGTCTCTTCGCGCCTGGCCTTCGGGACCAGGTATTCCTCCACCAGGGCTTCCAGCATACGGGCCACCACCCAGGTCAGGGTAAGCACAGAAGCCACTTTGAACACACGGTCGGCCCAGCGGTCCAGTCGCTCCGGAATGTCCAGCTGGTGGTAGGCCAGGTAGAGGCCGATCACAGTGACCAGCACCACGATAGGACCTCGCAACGCCGTGATCAGGATATCGTCCAGGCGGGTTTCCGTGCGGGCCGCCAGTCTGCGAAGCACGGTGGAAGAGGCCCAGTAAAGCAATTTGCCCACTACCCAGGCCCCGCCGGCCCACGCCAAGGCGAGCATCCACTGTTCAATGCTGTTGTTCCAGATCAACGTATGAAGGATCGTTCCACTCATGCCGGTACATTTGGCATGACCACGGATCGAGCATGGTGTCCCTGCTGGTCAAGCTGAGGCCAAAGGTAGGATCACGTGGAATGGGCATGGAGATGAAGAGCATGGAAGACGGGATGGTGATCGTAACGGGAGCTAGCCGCGGGGTGGGCCGTGAAACGGTGTTGGCGCTTTGCCGAGCGCACCAGGTGCCGGTGATGGCCATCGCCCGGGACGAGGATGCGCTCGATCGGTTAATGGAAGAAGGGGAGGGCCGTGTCGAGGGCCTTGCCTTGGACATCGCTGCTCCCGGTGCGGCTGAACAGGTGAAACGCAAGGTGGCCGGCCGAAGGGTCAGGGGCTTGATACACAATGCCGGGCTGCTCCACAACCGGCCCATGGGGCAGCACAAGCGTGCGGACCTGGAACAGCTTTATGCCGTGAACGTGCTGGCACCGCTGGAACTATCGCAAGCCCTGGTACCGGAGCTCGCGGGCGACCCGCCCGGACATATTGTCCATATCGGGAGCATGGGCGGCTTTCAGGACAGTGCCAAGTTCCCGGGCCTGGTGGCCTACAGTGCGAGCAAGGCCGCGCTGGCCTGCATGGCGCAATGCCTGGCCGAGGAGTTCAAGGACCAGGGGATACGCAGCAATTGCCTCGCCCTGGGTGCCGTGGATACCGATATGCTACGTGCTGCGTTCCCTGGTTTCCAAGCCCCGGTCAGTGCTGAGGCGATGGGTGCTTACGTGGCCGGATTCGTTCTGAACGGACATAAGCTCTTCAACGGCAAGGTATTGCCAGTGGCAGTGGGCACCCCTTGAGGGGGCTGCATGAAAAAATTCTTACCCCAGTGTTTGCAGATGTGGAAAGGCTCCCTACATTTGCAGCCGCTTTCAGAAAAACGTTCTTTGAAGCGACGCGGTAAGGGGGTGTAGAGAGGGTGAAGCAAAGGGGTTCTGAAAAAGTTTTTCAACAACCACTTGCAGATATCGAAATGACCACTACTTTTGCCGTCCCAAACGACGGGGGTGACCCCGAAGTGAGGAGCTTGAAAGACTGAACGAGACCGGAATAGAGGTGCAAGCCTCGACCCGATACAGTTCTTTGACTTATTGTCCAATCTGAGAACAGCAGGTGTCCTTGTGATCGACAGATCAACATGAGAGACCTCGTCAACGAACCAGATCAAACAAACATTTACAATGGAGAGTTTGATCCTGGCTCAGGATGAACGCTAGCGGCAGGCTTAACACATGCAAGTCGAGGGGCAGCGGGGTGTAGCAATACATCGCCGGCGACCGGCGCACGGGTGCGTAACACGTATGGAATCTGCCCTTTACTGGGGGATAGCCCGGAGAAATCCGGATTAATACCCCATAACAATCGAGGTGGCATCACCTTGATTTGAAAGCTCCGGCGGTAAAGGATGACCATGCGCACGATTAGCTAGTTGGTGAGGTAACGGCTCACCAAGGCTACGATCGTTAGGGGGCCTGAGAGGGTTATCCCCCACACTGGTACTGAGACACGGACCAGACTCCTACGGGAGGCAGCAGTGAGGAATATTGCGCAATGGAGGCAACTCTGACGCAGCCATGCCGCGTGCAGGAAGAAGGCGCTACGCGTTGTAAACTGCTTTTAACCGGGAAGAAACCCCAGGACGTGTCCTGGGTTGACGGTACCGGAGGAATAAGCACCGGCTAACTTCGTGCCAGCAGCCGCGGTAATACGAAGGGTGCAAGCGTTATCCGGATTCATTGGGTTTAAAGGGTGCGTAGGCGGAGCGTTAAGTCAGTGGTGAAATCCTGCAGCTTAACTGTAGACTTGCCATTGATACTGGCGCTCTTGAGTGCGCTTGAAGTAGGCGGAATGTGTCGTGTAGCGGTGAAATGCTTAGATATGACACAGAACACCGATTGCGAAGGCAGCTTACTAAGGCGATACTGACGCTGAGGCACGAAAGCGTGGGGATCGAACAGGATTAGATACCCTGGTAGTCCACGCCGTAAACGATGATCACTCGTCATTGGCGATATACGGTCAGTGACCTAGCGAAAGCGTTAAGTGATCCACCTGGGGAGTACGATCGCAAGATTGAAACTCAAAGGAATTGACGGGGGCCCGCACAAGCGGTGGAGCATGTGGTTTAATTCGATGATACGCGAGGAACCTTACCAGGGCTCGAACGCACGTGGACAGTGGCGGAAACGTCATCTTCTTCGGACTGCGTGCGAGGTGCTGCATGGCTGTCGTCAGCTCGTGCCGTGAGGTGTCGGGTTAAGTCCCATAACGAGCGCAACCCCCATTTCTAGTTGCCAGCGGGTAATGCCGGGGACTCTAGAGAAACTGCCCGTGTAAACGGTGAGGAAGGTGGGGACGACGTCAAGTCATCACGGCCCTTACGTCCTGGGCTACACACGTGCTACAATGGCGAGTACAGAGGGAAGCTACTGGGTGACCAGGTGCGGATCTTAAAAACTCGTCTCAGTTCGGATCGGAGTCTGCAACCCGACTCCGTGAAGCTGGAATCGCTAGTAATCGCATATCAGCCATGATGCGGTGAATACGTTCCCGGGCCTTGTACACACCGCCCGTCAAGCCATGGAAGCCGGGGGTGCCTG